>JAFUAL010000042.1 GCA_017460745.1 Bacilli bacterium
ACAAATAAAGACAAGCTTTATTTGAATTATTATTATAATTACATAATAAAAATCAAGGGTCTAGATGAACTCACTAAAGTTCGCCCTTGATTTTTTAAAACCCAGGTTTTTTCTGATGTCTACCAAATGGGGTTCACATCAGTAAGAAGATTTATTATAATAAAAATGAAGCTCTTTATATGGATGACGGGGGATGTGTTCACACTGTAAAAAGAATTTGTCCACATATGAAGTGTAAATTAATTTTTAATGAAAAAGAATTAACTTGGGATTGTCCTTGTCATGGTTCAAGATTTACAATAGATGGTAAAGTTATTAATGGTCCATCAATTTACGATATATAAATATTATATATAAAAAAGTCACTTTATAAAGTGACTTAATTACTATTTATTATAACGTTATAAGTTTTACCTTCTGTAAATGTATTAGAACCAACTTTTACTTGACTATCAGGATTTAAGTAACCAATTCCTGAATTAACTGATTTGAAAGAAAAATTAAAGTTTACACCAGGACAAGCATTTTTTAATTTGCTGCTTAAAGTATTTTTAGTTTGTTCAGGATTTCCAAGTGATAACATGCTTCCATCAATAACAATTGTATAAGTTTGAGCACTTCCTTTACTTAAGGTAATATTAATTGTACTTCCTTTATTCATAGTTCCTGTTTTATCTTGACTAATAGCTGTATCTTTTGGGGTTTCAGAAAAATTACTACTATAACTAAAATTACATGTAATACCAAGACTTGAACAAGAATTTGTAATTTCAGATTTCGTTTTTCCATTGAATGATGGAACTGTTACTTTTTCAATTATACCGCTTGATAGGGTAATTGTTACATTTGTACCTTCAGCAACAGTTATTCCGGATTTTTTAGATTGAAGAGTAACAATATCTTTTTTTGTATTTTCAGTTAATCCACCATATTTAAATGTACAACTAAGGGATGCATTTTTACATTTATTAGTAACTTCTGTTTTAGTAAGACCAACAAAGTTTGGTACTGTAACACTTTTTCCCTTAGAGATTGTAAGAACAATTGTATCATTTTCAGTTATTTTAGTACCTTTATCAGGAGTAACTTTAATTAAATCTCCATTTTTTACTGTAGTTGAAAATTCATAGTTTTCTTGGAATGGAATATTATTACTTGTTGCCCATAGTTTAAATTCACTTATACTAGTAACTTCAGGCATTATAATACTTCCAAGAGAGATAGTAACTGTAATAGTTTCTCCTTCTTCAATTTTATCAGATTCATTTTTAGATACTTGAATAATTTTTCCAGCATCAACTTCTGTATTATAAACACTTTCATATTTTATTTTGATGTTATTACTAGTTGCCCATTTTGATATTTCGGTTGAACTCATCTTAGATAAATCAGGAACAACGATTTCGTGTCCTTTGGATACAACTAGTTTTAATGATTCAACAACTTCATTTATTTTGTCTTGACTTATAATATAGTCTTTTTTTATTTTTTCATTGAATTCATAACTTAATTCATATTTAACACCGATTCTTTTTAAATAACTAGTGGCTTCAAACAAACTTAATCCTTTTAAATCTTTTACGGCTTCTGTTTCAATTTCACTTCCGTATGAGAAAGTAAATTTAATTTTATCATTTCGAAGCATTGTACCACTTCCGATTTGTTCTATAACTGTATCTTTCTCTTTATCTGAAATTATGAAATCTATTTCTACATTACTTAAATAGTTTTCTTTTATATATTTCATTACATCATCATATTTAAATCCAATGAAATTTGGAACAACAATTTCTTTATAAGGACTTGGACCATCTGATATTGTAACTGTAAAAGTCTTTATTTCAGATAGTGGTTTAGTAATACCATATTCTTGCATTATTACATAGTTAATTGGAATTGTGTCACTATATTCATGTAATGTAATAAGTTCTATATCATGACTACTTGCCCAAGTAAGTACTTCTTCATATGATTTGTTAACAAAATCTGAAACATATAAGATATCAGGTCTAGCATAGCTAACTGAAAATACAGAGTATCCCATTAGTATTAAAGTAAGTAAAATTACATAAGGGGCACTTTTTTTAGTATTAACTTTAAATAAGATTAAGATAACAATTAAACTAATTAGAACAAAACTTAAAGATTTGACAATATCTAAAAGTTCTAAATTTTTAAAATCAAGAGTTCTAGATAAATAATAACCATATCCAAGTATCACTATAAGAGCAAGAACTAAAAAGAAAATACATAATTTACTTTTTTTATATTTGTTATCTACATTAACTTCTTCATCATCATGTTCAATTGTTTCATCTTTTATAGTAAATTCTTCTCCTCGAAATTCAATAACATTATCTTTCTTCTTTTTATTAGTTTCTTTTTCAATACTAAGAATTGATTTTTCTTTAGATTCAATTTCTTCTTGTATCTTATCTTTAACAATACTAGTTTTCTTTTCTTCTTTATCATTTAAAAAAGCAAAATCATCAGACATTTTATTATCATCGAATGTTTCAATTTTTTTTGCTTTCTGACTTTTCTTTTTTTCTTTCATTTCCATTATTTCTTTTTCATAAGATATATTTTTATTATTCTTTTTCATATATATACCTACTTTCAATATAATTATATATGAAAAAATGGACTTTTTAAATAATATTTATAAGTTTTTTACATACTTTACACTTATTATGTTAAATATTTGTTGATAAAGAGTAGTTATTGTAAAAAATTACGATAATTAGAGTTTATAATTTGGAAAATTTTGTAGTATTTTATTGCAAATCTTTATATTATTTGTTATAATAGACGAGAAATTTATCAAGGAAGAAAAAGTAGTAATTTACTAATTTATTTAAAGAGAGTAGTTGAGAGGTGCAAAACTATAATAAAGGTAGATGAATTCAGTTTCAGAGATAAATCGCAGGTAGATGCGTTAAAACAAAGAGTTAAATTAAGAATGGTACCGTCTTTTGACTTCTTTCCATTCTTTTTAATTTATGGTAAAATATGATTATGATTAAGAGGTAGATATGAAAAAGGCAATTTTAGTTATACATGGTTTTGTTGGTAGTTTATATGATAATGAATATCTAATGAATTATTTAGAACTTGATAATCGGTTTAAAGTATTTGCAAGAACTTTACCAGGACATCACACGAATGATAATTATCAGCATGTAGGATTTATGGAATGGATAGAGTTTGCTGATAAATGGATTCAAGAAATTATAGGATATGGTTATAAAAATATTTACGTTATAGGTCATAGTATGGGTGGAATACTTGCAGGATATTTAGGTAGTAAATACGCTGAGGTAAAAAAAGTAATATTTATAAATGCAGCTTTTAAATATTTAAATTTAAAACAAAATAAAATAGATATTATAGAAAATAAAGATTATAAAGATTATTTAGAAGTGTTAACAAGAGTAATACATACAACTATTCCATTCTTTTTGGAGTTTACCAAACTTGTTAAAGAGTATAGTAATTGTTTAGATAAAATTAGTACTAATAAAGAAGTACTTGTGTTACAAAGTAATGAAGATCAAGTCGTGCCAATTGAAAATGGTATAAATATAATTGATAATTTAAAATGTAATAAATATTTAACTTATCTAGATAAAGAAAGACATGGAGTATTTGAAGGAAATACAGATAATATAGAAAGAAAAAAAGAAATAGCAGAGTATATAAGATTATTTTTAAGAGGAGGAAAGTCATGGAGAAAAACATGGAAAGAGAAGATATAATTAAAAAATTAGAAAGTGATTTAAGTGAAATTAAAACTAAAAATGATTTATTACAAGTAAAGTCTATGTATCTTGGAAAAAATGGAATAGTTACATCTTTGAGTGCGAAAATGAAAGAAATTCCAAATGAAGAGAAAAAGGAATATGGAAAATTTTTAAATGAGATAAAAAATGAGGTGGAAGAGAAGATAAATTTATTATTAAATTCCATTACCGAAAGAGAATTAAATGAAAAATTATTAAGCGAAAAGATAGATATAACCCTTCCAGGTAGAAAGATAAAAACTGGTTCACTTCATCCAATGACAAGAGTAACTGAAGAATTTGAAGATTTATTTGTTTCAATGGGGTATACTGTTTACTCTGGTCCAGAAGTTGAAAGTGATGAAAATTGTTTTCAAAAACTAAATATTCCAAAAGGTCATCCAGCCCGTGACTCTCAAGATACTTTTTATTTAAAAGATGAATTTGAAAGATTTTTACTTCGTAGTCAAACATCAACAGCTCAAGCTAGAGCTATGGAAGAAAATAAGGAGAAAGGTCCAATTAGAATTGTTTGCCCAGGTAAAGTTTATAGAAGAGATGAAGATGCAACGCATTCACATCAATTTATGCAAATAGAAGGATTAGTTATTGATAAAAATGTTTCAATGGCTGATTTAAAAGGAACACTTGAATTATTTTGTAAAAAGATATTAGGAGAAAAGACAAAAGTTCGTTTTCGTCCATCATTTTTCCCATTTACAGAACCATCTGTAGAAGTCGATGTAACTTGTTTTAAATGTAATGGTAATGGATGTTCATTATGTAAACAAACAGGTTGGATAGAAGTACTTGGAGCGGGTATGGTTCATCCAAATGTTTTAGAAATGGGAGGATATGACTCTAAAGTATATCAAGGATTTGCTTTTGGAACAGGAATAGATAGATTTGCTATGTTTAAATATGCGATTCCAGATATTAGAACTATTTATGGAAATGATATAAGATTTTTACAAGAATTTGATAGAAAGGATGTCGAATAATATGTTAGTTAGTCGTAAATTTCTAAATGATTATATTGATATAGATGAAGATTTAAGTATCCAGCAAATTGCTTCAGACATGACTAATGTTGGAAATGAATATGACTATGCAGGACCACTTATTGAGGCTACTAATTTAGTTGTTGGTGAAATATTAGAATGCGAGAATATTCCTGATACCCATTTACATAATTGTAAAGTGGATGTAGGTGAAGATATTTTAGATATTGTATGTGGGGCTCCAAACGTTAGGGAAGGGTTAAAAGTCATAGTAGCTCTTCCTGGTGCGCACCTTCCAGGTGGTGAAATCAAAAAAAGTACAATTCGAGGATTTACATCAAATGGAATGCTTTGTAGTTTAGCAGAACTTGGTCTTGATAATAAGTTTTTAGATAAACGTGATAAAGAAGGAATTCATGAATTTCCTGAGGATACTGAAATTGGAATAAATGCACTTGATGCCTTGGGGTTAAATGACGAAGTAATTGATTTTGAATTAACTAGTAACAGAGGCGATTTATTATCAATCATGGGGATGGCTTATGAACTTGGAGCAATTTATAAAAAATCAGTTAAAGGAATAGATTTAAGTTATAAAGAAAGTAAGAATGATATTAAAGATAGTTTTAATTTAGAAATTAAAACTGATAATTGTAAATTATTTTATGCTAAAAAAGTTCAAGATGTTGTAATAGATGAAAGCCCAAGTTTTATTAAGGAAAGATTAATTGCTAGTGGTATACGACCTATTAATAATGTAGTTGATATTTCTAATTTTGTTATGCTTGAAACTGGTCAACCACTTCATTTTTATGATGCTGATAGTTTAGGTGATACTTTAATAGTAAGACAAGCTTCATATTCTGAAAAATTAACAACACTTGATAATATTGAAAGAACTTTATCAGAAAGTGATATTGTAATTGCTGATAAAGAAAAAGCCATAGGCCTTGCAGGTGTTATGGGAGGACTTTCTACTGAAGTTCGTGATACTACAAAAAATATTATTATCGAATCAGCTATATTTGATGCGACTAGTATTAGAAAAACATCTAAAAAAATACTTCGAAGTGAAGCATCTAATCGTTTTGAAAAAGGACTTGATCCAAAAAGAACTAAAATGGCTATTGAAAGATGTTGTAATTTACTAGAGAAGTATGCAAGTGGAAAAGTTTGTAAAGGAATAATAGAGTACAATAAGCTAGAAGTAGCAGATAAAGTAATTGAACTTCGTTTAGAAAAAATACGTAATGTTTTAGGAATAGATGTTCCTTTGAAAGAAGTAAAAGATATTTTAGAGTCTCTAGGTTTTAAAGTAGAAGAAAAGGACAACTTGAAAGTTACAGTTCCAACTCGAAGACTTGACATTTCAATTGAAGAAGACCTAATCGAAGAAGTTGGAAGAATGTATGGAATGGATAAAATTGTTGGAAAACTTCCAGCTCTTGATGTTGTTGTTGGAAAATATGATAAAAAAACACGTGATATTAAACATAAATTAGCAGATCTTGGATTAAATGAAACTCTTAGTTACACATTAATATCTGAAACTGACGCATTAAAATATACAAAAGAGAGCCCTGAATATATCATGTTAAATGATCCAATGAGTGAAGATAGAAATACTTTAAGATATAGCTTATTACCAAGTTTAGTTAATGTCTATAAGTACAATAAAGCTCATAATAATACTAATATTAACATATTTGAAATAGGTGCATGTTTTTATAAAGAAAATGATGAATATAAAGAAGAGAAGAAGCTAGGTATACTTTTGTCTGGTGAATATTATTTAGATATTCCAAATAAAGATGCAGATTTTTATACTTTAAAGGGAATAGTAGAAGAATTACTTGATTATTTAGGATATGTAAATCGTTATAGTTTTGTAGTTGATAGTAATATTGCAAGTGAATTTCATCCACATCAAAGTGCAAGTATAATTGTTCAAGGAAAATGTGTTGGAGTACTAGGAAAAATTCATCCAAGTGAATTAAAAAATGATGTTTATTTATGTGAAATCAATTTAGATAAATTGGATGATATTAAACCAAGTCGTATGACTTATAAAGATATTCCAAAGTTCCCAAGTATTAGTAAAGATGTATCATTTATTGTTGATAAATCACTTGATGCAAATAGTATAATGGCAATAATTAAAAAATCTGGTGGAAAATTACTTAGTAACATTAAGATATTTGATATATATGTTGGTGAAAAAATCGATAAAGATAAAAAAGCAATTGCCTTTAATTTAGAGTTTTTAGATATGAATAAAACTTTAACTGATGATGAAGTAATGGTTGTATTTAATAAAATCATTGATGATGTTACAACTAAGTTAGGTTGCTTACTAAGAGATAAATAGGAGGAATTATGAAACTTGCAAATTTAAAAGGAACAGATGACTTTTTACCTGAAAGTCAGATTTTAAGAAATAAAATTATTAATACTTTAAGAAGTAATTTTGAACGTTATGGATATTTGCCTATTGAAACACCTATTTTGAATTATTATGATTTACTTGCCTATAAATATGAAGATGATTCTGAAATATTAAGTGAAATTTATAAATTAACAGATCAAGGAGATAGAAAACTTGGACTTCGTTATGATTTAACTGTACCATTTTGTAAAGTAATTGGGTTAAATAAAGATTTAAGAATGCCTTTTCGAAGATACGAAATAGGAAGAGTATTTCGAAATGGACCTGTTAAACTAGGCAGAACCAGAGAATTTTATCAATGTGATGTTGATGTTGTAGGAATAGATAATCGTCTAATTGAAGCCGAACAAATTTTACTTGCAATTAATACTTATAAAGAACTAGGAATTGACATAGTTGTTAAGTATAATAATCGAAAACTTATGAGTGGCTTAATTAAAGAAATAGGTATTAGTGATGAATTAATGGCATCTGTTATTGGAATACTAGATAAAATGGAAAAAGTATCTAAAGATGAACTTGTTGATATGTTCTTAAAAATTGGTATTACAAGTGATAAAACAAATGCGTTATTAAATTCTTTTGAATTAGATTTTGATGATTATCTAAATAAGTATCGCGAGAGTAGTAATCATGATATTAAAGAGGGATTAGCAGAACTAGAAGAATTAAATACTTATTTAAAAGAACTTGGAATAATTGAGTCTTGTAAATTTACACCAACTCTTGCTCGTGGTCTTACTATTTATACTGGAGTAGTCTTTGAGTTTTACGATAAGTCATTAAGAATCACATCCGCACTTGGTGCTGGTGGAAGATATAATAAGATAATTACAGATTTTATGAATAATGGTGAAGTTTATCCTGCTATTGGATTATCTTTTGGCCTTGAACCAATTTATGCTATTTTAAAAGACACTGAAAACGAAAAAAGTTTAATAGATATTTATTTAGTACCACTTGATACTAATGTTGAAACACTTCGTCTTGCGACTCTTCTTCGAGAGAATAATATAAAAGTTTTAATTGAAATGAATAAGAAAAAAGTAGGTAAGTGTTTTGAATATGCTGAACATACGGGGATAAAATATATTAGTATTATAGGTAGCAATGAAATAGAATCCCAAACTTTAAAAATCAAAAATATGGTAAAAAAAGAAGAATATGAAGTAAAAATTGAAAATTTAGTCAATTTTTTACAAAATGATATTGACAATTAAGTAAAATTTATAATATAATTCTATATGTCTTCGGACTTATAGAGTTTATTTGGGGCATTAGCTCAGCTGGGAGAGCGTCACGTTTGCACCGTGAAGGTCAGCGGTTCGATCCCGCTATGCTCCACCAATTTGAAATAAAAGCAAAGAACTGATTAAAGTGTCTTTGCTTTAATAATATATTTATGTAATCAAAGAAAACGCTTGTAATTAAGCGTTTTTTTGTATAAAATTATTCAATTTTATTATCATGAATTTTAGTAACAATAGAGTGTCCTAATTGTTCTTCAACTTGCTTTCTAGTATTAGAAGCAATTGTTTCAGCAATTTTAACATCATTCATTAGTTCATCTTTGCCATAACTGTTATTCTTTTCATGTAATTATTGACTTGTCAATTCGGCAAGTGATGTAATATTTAATTCTAGTGGGTTCATTCTATCTCTTAAATTAAATTTATTTTGAGGAGTAACTTGTTTTAATGCCTTTAGTTCCTTTGTAGAATAGTTAAATGTTGATTTATATATTTGATTTGTTAATATAGCATAATCTTTACTTGTCTTTAATCCTCTAAATTGCCATTCATCAGTTAATTTATTTCTTGCTTCTATTCCAAACATTCTTTGATTAATCCATTGTTCATTATATCCTTTGAGTTTATAATAATCTCTAGCACGATTGACTGCAAGTTCTGGATTATTTATTTCTTCGATTCTTTCTGATCCAACTTGTGCTAACCATAATTTAAATGGTTCTGCTTTCTTTGATGGAATTGATTGTATAATTC
The DNA here is from genome assembly GCA_017460745.1 of Bacilli bacterium. Taxonomy (GTDB): domain Bacteria; phylum Bacillota_I; class Bacilli_A; order RF39; family UBA660; genus RUG591. The sequence goes on from JAFUAL010000042.1 coordinate 9,233, forward strand.
TTAATATTCCTTTTGTGTTAGCGCAATCAGTTAAATAATTTTTTCCATCTTTAGATGTTAATTTGAGTTGTCGACAAATTGTCGATAACTCAATTTTTTCTTCTTCATTTGCTCTTTTTTTGATTTTATACCAATAATCGTTAGGATTAGCGCTATCAGTTAATGCAGCAACAACATCTATAACACTGAAAAACCAATCATTATCCTTCCATTTTCTTCTAATTTCCTTTTCTTCAAATAATGCTAATTTTGTTTTATCTGTATTCATCCATTACCTCCTTTATTATTTTTCAAAACATATTCTCATATTGCTTTGGAAAATTATATCATAAATTTAGAAAAATGTGACAAAAAAAAATAATAAAAAATTAATCAATATTAAAATTATTCTGATTTGATATTACATTTTTTAACAATATGTGTTTGATTGTTATTTCTTATTAAGAATTTTATTTACATATTTGGTCAAATTATTTGATATTTTGCTAATTTTTTGATAAAATAGTGTTGAAAAATGATTGAGAGGAAAGGCGAATTGTTATTCGATTGATATTATGGCAAGATTTTATAAAGATGAGATAATAAATGGTTGTGTAACAGGAATAGAGAAATATGGTATTTTTGTTAGTTTAGACGAATATTATAGTGGATTAATTCATATATCTGAAATAACTGATGGTTTTGTCAAAGACATAAATAATTATGTTAATATTGGTGAGACTATACGTGTTAGGGTAATAGATTCGGATGATGATTCTTTTCATGTTAGACTTAGCATCAAAGATTTAAATTATAAATTAGATAATAAGAATAAATCAGGTATTGTTGAAACTAAAAATGGTTATAATACTTTAGAATATCAATTAGAAAAATGGATAAAGATAAGAAAAAATCAAAAAAATGACAAAACCTTGTAAAAATTTATTGACAAGTTTTTAATTAAATGTTATATTTAATAGCGTCTTGTGCATTATGGGCGATTAGCTCAGTTGGTTAGAGCACTTGCCTTACAAGCAAGGGGTCATAGGTTCGAGTCCTATATCGCCCACCATAATGCCGAAATAGCTCAATTGGTAGAGCAATTGATTTGTAATCAATAGGTTACGGGTTCGATTCCTGTTTTCGGCACCATTTTTGGAGAGATAGCGAAGTGGCTAAACGCGACAGACTGTAAATCTGTTCCTTCGGGTTCGATGGTTCGAATCCATCTCTCTCCACCACGATAGTGCCTCGTAGCCAAGTGGTAAGGCACGAGACTTTGACTCTCGCATGCGCTAGTTCGAATCTAGCCGAGGCAACCACATATATGTCCCGTTAGCTCAGTAGGTAGAGCATTTGACTTTTAATCAAAGGGTCGTGAGTTCGAATCTCGCACGGGACACCATTTATATGTGCCTGAGTGGCGGAATAGGTAGACGCACAGGACTTAAAATCCTGCGAGCTTAATCACTCGTGTCGGTTCAAGTCCGACCTTAGGCACCATTTTTTGGAGGAATACCCAAGTCCGGTTGAAGGGATCGGTCTTGAAAACCGAGAGGTCGTGCAAGCGGCGCAGGGGTTCGAATCCCTTTTCCTCCGCCAATTTGTTATCGCGGGATAGAGCAGCCTGGTAGCTCGTTGGGCTCATAACCCGAAGGTCGTAGGTTCAAATCCTACTCCCGCAACCAATAAGTGGTCTCGTAGTGCAGGGGTTACCACGTCTGCCTGTCACGCAGAAGATCGCGGGTTCAATTCCCGTCGAGACCGCCATTTTGTGGCTCTGTAGCTCAGTCGGTAGAGCAAGGGACTGAAAATCCCTGTGTCGGTGGTTCGATTCCACTCGGAGCCACCAGTTTAAATTCTTGCTCTATATGAGTTTTGGATAGATTTAATCCCAAATGGGGATTTTTTTTTACCCAACTGTTGAGTGTTGTCCATTTGTGGTCCAAATTTATTAAGTTTATTTAAGTTAATTTGACTCAATTAGTTAAAATTAAATTTAAATAATAATTTTGTTTATAGATTATTTTTATACAATCTAACGTATTATTATAATATGTTTTTCTTTTTCATTTTTACTTAGAAAAATAAAAATGAAGAAGAATGATAAAATGATTGATAATAAAATTTTATGTGTTAGACTTTTAAATTTAAAAATCGCAAATCGTCAATTAATTTAATGAAATTTTATTTACTTTTTATTCCATATTTGATAAAATATCAAGAAGCTAAGGAGTGAAATATTTCAGATTAATATGAGAAAAGTATTAAGAGAAGAAAAGAAATTTTTATTAAAATATGATGAATTTATAAAATATAGTTTATATCTTGAAAGTGTAATGATACCAGATGAACACAATGGTTATTTTGGATATACTGTTAGGTCCTTATATTTTGATACTTTATATGATAGAGATTATGAAGGTAAAATGGATGGACTCTCTATAAGAAGAAAGATAAGACTCAGAGTTTATTCACCAAAAGATAATTTTGCTTACCTAGAGATAAAACAAAAAGAGGATAAGTATCAGATGAAAAGATCATTGAAATTATCAAAAGAAGATGCACTTGAACTTATCAATTTAAATTATGATATTTTGCTTAAATATGATAATGAGTTTGCAAATGAATGTCATGCGATTATGACTTCTCAAAAATACATACCAAAGACAGTAGTTGAATACAATCGTAAAGCATATATTGCAAAGGAGAATAGTATACGAATTACTTTTGATGGACATATAGTTGCAAGTGAAACAAATTTTAATATTTTTGATAATCACTTGGCATTATATCCAGTATTTCCAATTGATGGTGTGGTTTTGGAAGTAAAATATAATGGATTTTTACTAAGTTATATAAAGTCTTTACTTGATATTGTAAACAAAAGTGAATTATCAGTAAGTAAATATTGTTTAGCAAGACAAATAAGTATGAATTTTGTATATAGTTAGGAGTAGTAAAAAATGAAAAAAGCTTTATTAGAAATATTAGAACAAACAGGTTCTTTAACTTTAAATCAAATTATTTTAAATTTAGTGGTTGCAGCAGGAATAGGATTATGTATTTATATATCTTATTATTTTAGTCATACAGGAACAATTTATAGTAAAAAGTTTAATGTATCTTTAATCATGTTAACAGTTCTAACTTCTATGGTTATGACTGTTATTGGAAATAATGTGGCACTTTCTTTAGGAATGGTTGGTGCACTATCAATTGTACGTTTTAGAACAGCTATAAAGGATTCTAGAGATACAGCTTATATTTTTTGGACTATTATCGTTGGTATTTGTTGTGGAGTAGGTGATTATTTAGTTGCCGGAATTGGTACAACAGTTGTATTTATAATTATGTTGTTCTTCGGAAGAATTAAAAATGATAATCGTATCCTTCTTGTTATTAGAGGTGGGCGTGTTGATGATTTAAAAATTGAAGGAATAGTTTTTAGTTACTTCAATCATAAAGCGGATTTAAAAGTAAAAAATACAACTAGAGAAAATGTTGAATATATTTATGAATTAACAAAAAAAATATATCATAAATCATTATTAGAAAACGAAAGTATTATAGATAAGTTATATAAAGTTCCAAATGTTGAATATGTAAATATTGTTGTTCAAAATGATGAAATAAGTGGATAAATATGAAAAACAAACTTATAATTATTGGAACAGGACTTTTTGCTATAATCATTTGTTATATAGCAGGAAGTAATACTTTAGGAGGAATAGAATATAAGAGTAAACAACATATTGTTGCTCAAACTGAAGAAGTATGTCAAGAAAGTGCTGATTTTTGTACTCATTTACCTTTAGTTATAATTGATACAAATAATCAGGATATTCCAGGAGTTGCAAAAGATGGAAGTACTATACTTACTAACATTTCTATTATTGATAATCAAAATTCTGGTAATCATAAGGAAGATGCTCCAACACTTGAAACGAAAGCAAATATTCATTATCGAGGAAATTCTTCTATGTATTTTGATAAAAAGGGATATCTTTTGAAATTTGTAGATGCTGAAGGCGATGAAAATAAATTAAAAGTTATGGGGATGGAAAAAAATGATGAATGGGTATTACATGGACCATTTCTTGATAAAACTTTAATGCGAAATTACTTATGGTATCATATTGCATCTGAAATTATGGACAGTGCGCCAAATTCAAGGTTTTGTGAATTAATTGTGGATGGAAAATATCAAGGATTATATGTAATGATTGAAGCTCCAACAAGAGGAGAAAAGGCGAGAATGCCAATTTCTAAATATAAAAATGATAGACCATATACTAGTTATATTGTAAAATTAGATAAAAAGGACAAAGATGAGACTAATGATATATATCCTTTTACGAAATATTCTTATAATAATCAAATGAATTTGGAAGTAGTTTATCCTGGAAAAAGTAAATTAACTCCTGAAATTCTGAAGTTTATTGAAAAAGATTTTAGTAAATTTGAAAAATCTTTATATTCATATGATTATAGAAGCGAAAAGTATGGATATCAAAGCTATATTGATGTAGATTCATTCATCAATTATTATATTATTAATGAGTTTACTTTAAACTTTGATGCTGGTAATATGTCTACTTATTTATATAAAGATGCTAAAGGAAAACTAAACATGTATGTTTGGGATTTTAACAGTGCAAATGATTACTATGATAAACCTATGAAAATAGATGATTTTCAATTTCAATGGAATGTTTGGTACTATATGTTAATGAAGGATGAAAAGTTTACAAATAGAATTATTTCAAGATATAGATATTTGAGAAAACATTCCTTAAATGAGGAGTATTTATTAAATTATATTGATGAAATAATTTCATATTTAGGAAGTGCTATTTCTAGAAATTATGAAGTATGGGGATATTCTTTTAATGAGGAAGAAGATATAATTGAACCAAGCGAGAGAAATGTTAGGTCATATGATGAAGCAATTAGTCAATTAAAAGAAAATATTATTTTACGTGGTAATTTTTTAGATAAAAATATTGAAACAATTAAACAATACTCGCATGAATCGAAAGTAAAAAAATTTAATCATTAAAAGATGGAGGGGATGTAAATGAAAAGATTTTTATTGATTGGAACAACCATTATTATTATAATTTTCTGTTATGTTTTTTTTCATTATGAATTAGGAATCTTTATTAATTTTAATCCTCAAAAAGAAGTAACAACATTCGTTAAAACACAAGAAAAAGAAATTTATTTAAAGAAAGATAAGAAATACGAAAAGTTTGTTATTAAAGGTGTTGATCTTGGAGCAGGTATTCCTGGAGAATTTGCAACAGATTATGCAATTGATAAAAATACCTATAAGAGATGGTTTAAATATATTCAAGAAATGGGAGCTAATACAATTAGAATATACACAATTTTAGGAGACAATTTTTATAATGCTTTTTATGAATATAATAAAGACAATGATAATCCTTTATATTTGATTCATGGTCTTTGGATTAATGACTATGTTCAAAATTCTAGACTTGATGCATATGATAGCAAATTTTTAGGTGAATTTTTAAATGATAGTAAAAAAATAGTTGATATTATTCATGGAAAAAGATTAATTTCACTTGGAACAAATCATGGAACTGGATTTTATTATCATGATATATCAGATTGGGTTTTAGGATATATTTTGGGTGTTGAATGGGAAGATGCAACTGTTGTTTATACTAATCATATGCAAGAAGATAAAACTTCTTATCAAGGAAAATATATAAAATCAACTAGTGATGCAACTCCTTTTGAAGTAATGCTTACTGAAGTAGGTGATAAAATAATTGAATATGAATCAACAAGATATAAAGAACAAAGATTAGTAGCATTTTCTAATTGGCCAACGACTGATCCTTTTGATTATAGTGAGAATATTACAAATTATTTTAAAAAAATGGCCAAGGTTGATGTTGAACATATTAAAGCAACTGATAAATTTTTATCAGGTCAATTTGTATCATATCATATTTATCCATATTATCCTGATTATTTAAACTATGAAAAAGAATATAATGATTATAAGGATCAAAATGGTGTAAAAAATACATATCAAGCTTATTTAAAAAAAATAAATGATTACCACACTATGCCTGTTGTGATAAGCGAGTTTGGAGTACCATCTTCTCGTGGAATGGCTCAAAAAGATCAAAATACAATGAGAAATCAAGGTGGAATGAGTGAAGATGAACAAGGAGAAGCAATTGTTAAATGTTATCAAGATATGTTAAGTGTTGGAATAGAAAATGCAATTATCTTTACATGGCAAGATGAATGGTTTAAAAGAACTTGGAATACAATGCAAAATGTGAATTTACAGAGAACTCCTTATTGGAGTGATTATCAAACTAATGAACAATATTTTGGTTTATTATCTTTTGATTCGGGTAATAACACAAGTATTAGTTACAATGATGGAAATGTTTCTGAATGGAAAAATAGTGATGTGATATCTAAAACAGACAATGCATCACTTTCAGTAAAATATGATGAAAAATATGTCTATTTTTATATTAATAAAAATAATTATCAAGGAGAAAAAATATATATTGCAATTGATACAACGCCTAAAAGTGGAGCCTATTCGAGTGATAGTTATAATATTAAATTTAATAGACCAACCGATTTTTTAATTGTAATTGATGGAAAGAGTAATAGTCATATTCTCGTGCAAGAAAGATACAACACTTTGTTTGCTTTATATGGTTATGAAATTAATGAAGTAAATAGCTATTTAAATCCACCAGCAAGTGATAGTTCTAAATTTCAAAAAATTAACTTAATGCTACAAACTGCAACCCCTCTTTTAACCAATAATAAAAGTGAGCATGCTGAAGTGTATGAAACCGGTAAATTAAAATATGGAAATGGAAATCCAGAAAGTGATGAGTTTATTTCAAATTCAGATTTTTATATAAATGGAGATTTTATTGAAATAAGACTTCCTTGGGAATTACTTAATTTTTCTGATCCATCTTTAATGACTATTCATGATGATTACTATGAAAACTTTGGAGTAGAAAATATTAATATTGATAAAATGTATGTTGGAATTGGAGTAGATGGTGATACAATTGAAATGAACCCTTTAAAATTGAATAAATGGTATAACACTGTAACTTATCATGAAAGATTAAAAAAATCCTACTATATCGTTCAAAATATGTGGGTAGGAAGTGATAAATAATGCTTAGAATAATAAATGTAATTTATATTTATTTAGCTATAATAATTTTATTAATACTATTTAATTTAGGTTATATTATTTATGAAAAAATAATTAATAAAAAAATTAGTAATAATACTTCAAAATATAAAAAAATAATTCTTAATGACTTAAAACATAAAAAAATTAATCAAAATAGTATTGATTATTTTTCTCGTAAATTAAAAAATATTAATAATTTAAGAGCTTATAATTCTGTTATAACAGAATTAATAAAAACTAAAAGTAAAAAAATGGATGAATATTTTAATAAGTATGCTGTTATATTTAATAGACTTTCTTATCATTATATTAAATATGAATCAATGAAGAAAGCTTATTTTGCTTATGTAATTAGAACGTGTTATTTTAAAAAAGAAGTTGCAAGTGGACAGGTAATTGATTTTATTTTTAGTATTATTAAGGATAAATCAATTTATGCAAGAGAGAATGCCATGTTATTTTTATACACTAATGGATGCGAAGAATTGGTAGTAGATGCTTTGAAAATTATATGTAAGAATAATTTATATTATAATCAAATTCTTTTAGCAAATGATTTATTAAAATTTCGTGGTAATGAAAAAAGATTAAAAGATAAATTATTACTAAACTATGATAATTTTAGTGATGAATTTAAAATATCAATTATTAACTATTTTAGATTCTCAAAAAGTAATGATTATTTGCAATTTTTTCTAACTAAACTTGAAAATAGAAACATAAATAAAGAAGTTTATTTAGCACTTCTTAGATTATTTGGTAAATACAAAGAAGAAAATGCTCTTAAATATTTACTTGAATCACTTAATTTAAAGGGCGACGAATTATTTGAATATAGGTTAGTTTCTGCATCATCTCTTAAAATTTATCAAAGTGATGTTGTAAAAAACGCCCTTATTAATGCATTAAAAGATAAAAATTGGTTTGTTAGAAAAAATGCTGCTTTATCTCTTGCTAATTTTGAATTAAGTGATGATGATTTAAGAGAAATTAATAGTGATAGATATGCCAAAGAAATGTTGGATTTTATAATGGAAGAAAAAGAGGTAGTAAAATGAATATAGTCGATCTTCTGAAAAGTATTTTATTTGTTTTTAATTCATTTTTTCTAGTTTATTTGATAGTATATTCTACTTTTTTATTCCTTTCATCTATTATTGGAAGTTTAATATTATATAGAAATAGTAATTATCGAAAACTTCGAAATGAATTAAAAGACGATTATTATGTTCCTGTTAGTATAATTGTGCCTGCATATAACGAAGAATTAACAATTATTGAAACAGTTAAATCACTTCTGAATTTACATTACAAATTATTTGAAATAGTAGTAGTTGATGATGGCAGTCGTGATGATACCTCAAAAAAATTAATCGATTATTATTCTATGATAGAAATAAAAATACCAATAAAAAAGGAAATAGAATGTAAAAATATTTTAAAAGTTTATGAAAAAATAGTAAATAATATAAAAATAGTATTGATAATTAAGGAAAATGGTGGCAAGGCAGATTCTTTAAATGCTGGAATAAATATTGCAAGTTATCCTTATTTTACGTGCATGGATGCAGATTCTATGTTACAAGTAGATGCTTTAGAAAAAATTGTTAAACCAGTTTTAGAAGATTCTAATGTAATTGCTTGTGGTGGAAATGTACGTATTTCTAATGGAGTAAAACTGAAAAATGGAAAAGTCGTTGATTATCATCTTCCAAATAAGATACTTGATAGTATGCAAGTGCTTGAATATGATAGATCATTCCTTGCCTCAAGAATATTATTTGACCAATTTAATGGAAATTTAATAATATCAGGTGCTTTTGGTCTGTTTAAGAAAAATATAGTTATAGCTGCAGGTGGATATGATGCAAGCACAGTGGGTGAAGATTTTGAATTAGTAATTAAACTACATGTGTTTTGCAGAATGCATAAGATAAAATATAGTATTAAGTATGTGTCAGATGCTGTTTGTTGGTCTCAAGCGCCCGATTCATTTGCTAATCTTTTTAGACAAAGAAAAAGGTGGAATAAAGGTTTATTACAAGGAATGATAAAATACAAAGAATTATTTTTAAATCCAAAATATGGAATGGTTAGTTTTGTTTCTTTTTTATATTTTTTAGTATATGAACTTTTTTCACCATTTATTGAATTGATTGGAATAATTACAGTTATCATATCATTCTTATTAAATCTTTTAAATATTAAATTTATGCTTATGTTTATGGGAATATATATTGTATTTAATAGTTTCTTATCGTTCTCTATTTTCTTATCAAGATTACATGTTGAAAATATTAAATTATCTGTTTATGATTTTTGGAAAGCACTCTTATTATCAATATTTGAAATAACAATTTTACGTTTTATTATCTTAACAGCAAGATTTTCAGCTTTTATCGGCTATAATAAACAAAAATATGTTTGGGATAGGGTAGAGAGAAAAAAAATTGAATATAAATAAAGAAGATATAGTTACATTAGCTATATCTTTTAATATATAATTATTTTCTTCTTTCGATACCAAGTTTCTTATACAATCTTTTTTTATCTTGTTGGAGTAATTTATCAGCTATAATATATAAATCTCTAATGGTTTCATTATTTTTGTGGTGAGATACGCCATAATTAATAAATAAGGGGATATGATTATTTGCATCTAGAACAATTGCTTGAACTTCTTCTTTGATAAGTTTAAGTGTGGATTCAATTTTTTCTATATTTTGACTTTTAGTAATTAGAACAAATTCATCTCCTCCTATACGATATATATTACTTGTGGGAAAATATTTTGATAGAATTTTAGCTACTTCTATGATATATCTATCACCATGATCATGACTAAAATTATCATTTACATATTTTAATCTAAATAAATCGAACAATATATAATAAAATTGCTTGTTTGATTTATTTAATTTTTTAATGTAACTTTCATATGAATCACGATTTTTCAGTCCAGTTAATCTATCAGTTGTACTTAATTTTTTTATATGTTCGACTTGATCGATTTTTTTTAGAATAATACAAATAGTATCTTTTATAATATCTAAATATCGGCTGTTATAAGTATTAAATTCCTTTGGTAGATTAACCAGTGCAATTATATATTTTGTGTTTTTTTCTTTAATATAAATAAATGTTACTTTGTTTAGATTTTTATTATCCAAATATTCCATGTTGAGAATTTTTTCATGTTCAATTAATTTTTTGTTATTCTTTATAAGAATTGATAAATTTTTGTTTTTTATATGTGAATTGTAATTTATGTAATCGTGATTTTTGGTACTTTTAAATAAAAATACATTACTGCATTTAAGGGATTTTTTTATTATTTCAAGTGATTTATTTAAGCCATTATAAATATCAAAAGATTTAATAGCATCAGCTAGAATATTATATGCAATATAGTACATATTATTATTTAAATTTTCTTTAGAACATTCTTTATTAATTACCTTCATTATTGCCAATTTATCACCTCTTTTAAAATAAATATTCATGTATATTATATCACATACACTATAAAACTTAGAAGCAAAATAGATAGTGAAATTATTATCTTTTTATAGCTTACTTGTTTGAAAATTAATGTTGTTGTTATATAGTCTAGTTTACTTAAAATTGAAAATTAGTTATCCTAGTCTTGTGAGGTGATTGCTATGGAAAGAATACATTTTTTATCTTTTTTGTGACCTCTGTGTATATTTACTTTTTGACCATTTTGTGGTATAATAAGTCTCAAATTAAGGAGAGAATATGCAACTTAAAACAATGAATGACAACTTGAGAAAAATAGAAAAATTAAAAAATATTACGTTTATTAAATTTGTGGATTTATCGTCAACAAATAATGATAAGTATACAATTATTCCCGGATTTATGGTTTTTTATAACGGACTTGACTATCTATTTTTAACCTCTAAAGATGAATACTTTTTAGAATTTGTGAAAAAATTAAGAGAAGTATATTTAAAAGAAAAAGATAATATCGTGAAAAAAGATTTCTTTGGAAATAAATATTCAATCGAAATAGATGATATTACTAAAAAACTTTTGCTTGAAGGCGAATTAGATAAAATTGAAGAAATGTATTCATTCTTGAGTGAAAAAGAAGGATACAATGAATCTTTGTTTTTTAAAGAAGAGGAAGTAAAAGGAATATTGCCGATTGTAAAATATCATTTGGAAAATACTTTGTCTTTATTTTCTATTTCACTTGAAGTAGAAAACTCACCTAAAGGATATCAAGGATTATATTATTTAAAAGGAAGAAAAAACGGAATTCCTTGTTTTATACCTATGTTTTATTTAAAAAATGATTACAATACTTATTATTTAGAAATTGGTGGATTATTTGATAAAAGTATGCCAATTAGTATGAATATATCTTTTAAAGAAAAAGAAGTAGTGGTGGATACTAAAATAGAAGATTTAGCATTTTCTAATCATGAAAGTTATAAGTTTTCAGACAATAAAGTTATAGCTAAAAGGACAGTTTATTTAAACCAAGATATGAAGATATTTAAAAGTGAAGAATTAAAACCAACTCTAGCACCTAAAAATGATTTGATGTATTTAAATGGTACTGAAACTCATTGGTATTTACTTCCTTGGAATGCTTATTATGGTGGGAAGAAAGAAGAAATTCAAATTACAGAAGATGAAAAAATTAATTCTTATCAAACAATTTATTTTGATATAGAACCAAAGATGTTTTTTATAAAAGAAAACTATTCAAAACAGTATCAAAAAAGTTCGCCGGTTGTGATTGATAATAAAAGATTTATTTTAGACAATATGGAATCAACATCAATTGGCTATGAACAAGATAAAGTTACATATATAGAAACAAGTTTTAACAAATTAGGAACACTTGGATATTTTAAACAGCATTTAGCTGGAAAATATTTTTATCATATTGCAAATAAAGAATTAAAAAGTGTCTCTAAAAATGATTTTATAGCACTTAATCAAATGAATGGAATATATGATAAAACCGATTTACTAAGAACAGAAAAAATAAAAAAATTGATAAAGGAGAAATAATAAATAAATGAAATTTTTTGATAAAACAGAAGAAGAAAAGAAAAGGGAAGAAGAGAAAAAACAATTAACAACATTAGAGAAAGCAATAATTTATTCAGATATTTTAAAAGAAGATGCTTATAAAGTATTAACTAGTTATATTATGGAAGTAAAAAGTAATAAAAGAAAAAATGATTTTTTTGAATTAGATTTTTTAGTAAGAGTCTTTTTACAATTAATTGATCAAGAATTTGGTACAGAAGAGAAAATGCAAAATCAATTAGATAAAATTATTCTTATTATTCGAGATTTATTACCAGCTGGAATAAAAACTTCTAATTATACATTTATAAAAGAAATGATTATTAATAACTTTGTATCTAAAGATGGATATCTTGCTTATAATTTATTTGATATGAATTTTTATTCATTATTTGATAATAAAACACTTTATTTAAATTGTATGAATATTATTTTAAATAGCAAAAAGTTAAGAAATCAAATGTCTTTAATTATTAAATATGCATGTAAAGTTAGTCGTTATTCTATAACTAAAGATATGTTTTATAGTGATATGATTGCTTTTTTAGCTGGAATGGAAGATGTTGTTAACAATGAATATGTAGCATATGCAAATGCTTGTTTAGAGATTGCAAAAAAAAGAGTAGGCGTTTATGCAATTGATGAAAAAAAACTGGCTCTTTGTAATTCTAATGTGGAAAGAGTAGAAGGCTATTTAGACCAAATGAAAGTATATGAGGAGTCTTTAGAAAATACTAAAACTTCTATTGGGGAAATGCTTCGAAGTGAAAAAGAAGAAATAAAAAAGATGAGAGCGTCATCAATTCAAATTTTTAGAAAAGAAATTCAAAAAGAAAAAGAAGAATTATTAAAGAAGTTAGATGAATATTTATTAGATTTGGAAGTCTCATTAAAAGAAAAAAGTGATGATGTTTTTAAAGAAATACTTGCTAATTACCAAAAACAAATTCGTGAAATGCATACAATGTTCCAAGGGTATTCACGTGCAACAAGTGAGGATTTAATAAGAATACAAAAAGCAGCAGAAGATTCTTTACAAGAGTTGAAAAATTATGTTCAAAACGATGATCATTTGAAAGAAGTATTAACTAAAGCAAATGAAAGTAATGAAGTACGAGAAAAAATAGTTCAATTAGTAGAACAAGAAAAAAAATTGGTTACTTCTAATGAATCTGGTCTAATTCCAGGAATGGAGAAAGTTATAGTACCAGCAACACCTCAAGTTATTATTCCGCAATCACAACAAAGTCAGAGAATTTTAAGTGCTTTTGATGAAAAAATACCTTTTTCTCTTCGTTTAGATAGAATTTTAGCATTAAAAGAAGCTAATGAAAAAAAAGGAAAAATTTATCATGAAAAAACGATTCAAATTGTAAAATGTCTTATGGAAGGAGATTGGCCTTATTTATTAGGACCAAGTGGTTGTGGAAAAAGTTATTTGATGAGTCAAGTTGCAGAACTTCTAGGAATTGAACTTGTTAAAAGTGGAAAAATTACAGAACCTTATACAGTTATGGGATATACAGACCCTCAAGGTAAGTTTAGAGCAACTCAAACTTATATTGCTCTTGTATATGGAAAATTACTTGGATATGATGAATTTGATAATGGAAATCCCGATACTCATGTTGTAATAAATGAAATATATTCTAAATTATTAGATAAATTGGATGACATAAAAGGAAAACATTATGTAACTTTTGCCGAAGATGTACCAGCTGAAATAAATCCAAATTTTCGAATGATAAGTGCTGGTAATACAACGGGTGGTGGTGAAAATGCTTTGTTCTCATCACGTGGAAAATTAGATGAATCAGTTCAAGAGAGAATGACACCTATTCGAGTTGGATATGATAATCGTGTCGAAGAACAAATCTTTGGTCAACATAAAAATTGGTATAATTTCTTTGTTAAGTTCCGTGAAGCCTGTGATAACTATGCTTTAAATAATAATATGGAGTCTGCTCAAGGGATTGGAACAACAAGAGATGCAGCTGCTATTGTAAAATATATAAAACATGATAGTAAAACATTAGATGAATTATTAGAAGAAAAATTTACTCAGACTAAAGATATGGATTATTTATCATCACTTGCAAAGTTTATTGGTCGTTCATATGACATTAATGTAAGTGAAGTTAAAAATCCAAATACCAATAATCATACTTTAGAGTCATTTTCTGAACAAACGATTGCTAAAAAATTCATTTATAAGTGTAAAAGTAAAAAAGGAAATATCTAATGAAATATATTACAAATAACCATGAAAGATTTCCAGAGAATGTTTTAGAAATACAAGTTATAAATGTTGATGATAATAAATACATAGTTTATCCTTTTCGTTTTCGTGGATTATATGATTTATATAATTATCTAAATTCCAATCCTAAAATAAATTATGAAGTATGGAGTAAAAATAATTTAGCAAGCATTAATGGTGAATTTAGTTTTGCAGGTGATGCATATGAAGATGCTTTAAAATCTTTGCTTGGAGATGTTGATCCTGGTTATCAAGAATTTCTGAAAGTAGAAAATAAAGTCAATGCTAATCTTGGAAGAGTTCATAAGTATGAAAAGATAAGAACAGTTGCCGGAGGTCATGTTAATGTTCCTTTGTACGCGTCAGGAAGTCCTTTTATATATGAAGCAAGTCGAGTAATTAATAAACCAAAATTTATAACAGTAAATATTGCTTTATCTTATTTTTGGGGAACTTCTAAAAGTCAAGTATTTAATCGTGCAATCATAATTACTAATATTGTCAAGGCTTTAGAAAAAGCAGGTTATAGTGTTAATATAAATGCTTTTGAATTAAGTAGTGAATCTAATGAGTTATTTAAAATGATTTTTGAAATAAAACATTTTGGAGAAAAGATAAATTATCAAGCCATGTATAAATCATTATGTAGAGTAGAATTTTTAAGAAGACTATGTTTTAGAGTACTAGAAACTTCGGATGTAAAAGAAGATTGGGAACATGGGTATGGTTCTACATGTGGCAGAAATTTTACTAAAAAAGTTTTAAAATTAAAAAAAGATGATTTATATTTTGATCAACCAAGAGAAATGGATATATATGGAAGAAATTTAGTTGAAGATTTTGAAAATGCTGCTGATTATTTAAAATTAAGTAATATAATTGACGTTGAAAGAGAAAAAAATAAGTTTAAAGAAAATGTAAAAGTGCTTAAAAAAAATTTAAAAAATTAATTTACACACTTACTAAATTATGTTAGAATTGTTTTACAATTAAGTTATTATTTGGTTTCAAAAGGAGAATAAGATGCATAAAAATTTTAAGATTATATTTATTTTAATTATTTGTTTGACATTATTTGGATGTGGAAAAAATAAAAATGATGGTTATAAATTTAATTTTAGTACTGGGTTTCCTAATTCAGAACTTGTCGAGAATGTTCCTGAACCAGAATTTGGTGATAGTTCTTATTATGATTATTATGATGGTTCAATTTATATTACTGTTAAAAATATAACCGAAGAGCAAGCTAAAGCATATATTAGTTCTTTAACTGAACATGGATGGAATGTTGATTTAGGTGAAGATAATAATGAATTAAGGTTTAATGCCTATGACGCATCTGGTAAGTATATTTTAGCAACATATGAAGATGAGAAATTACAAATAGAAGTTGATGGCAATTAATTTTATAAACTAATAGATAGAAATATCTATTTTTTTCTTTAATTTTTAGTTGACATTTTTTTACAAAATGCTTGATTTGACATTTTACTTATTAATATTTTTTTGGTATACTTATTCTAAAGTAGAGGTGTTAAAAATGAAAAGATATTTTGTAATATTCAATTTATTATTCTTTTTATTAATAATTGACACTCATGCTTTAACTTATAATGAAATAAAATCAAGAACCACTTGTGCAAATTTTGAACTTGCAGAGGCTAGAAGTGATAAAAGTTTAAATCATAAACAATGTTTTAATACCTATGATGAAGCTAAAAATGCCATGAATAGTACTAATAATGATGATTTAGTAATTCTTGAAAGAAGTAATAACGTAACAAGAATAATAGATGCTAAATATGCTTTAGTTTATATGGATATTGGAGAAGAGTTAACATACTATTATAGTTATAATAATTTAACTGGTTATATAACGTATATGAATCATTCAGCAAACTATGGTGCAACAGATGGAGTATTTTTAGAACTTAATTATTCAAATCATGCTATTAAAGTTAAAATAAATGGAGTTGTTGGATGGACTAGAGATGGTAATTATAAAATTGTACCCCTTAATTTTTTAGGTACAACGTCATATTATCAAGTAACAGATGATAGTCTAAATCATTTTTATGCCAAAGATATTCAAACAACTTATTCCAGTTATTCAAGAAGTCTTGATAAAAAGCCAAGTATGTTAAATACTGGAAAATATTATAGTTATGATGGAATTTACTTTTATTCAGATTTAAAAAAATTAATAACTGATTATAAAAATGGTAATTACAATAATAGTAGTAATAAAGATAATCCATATTATAATTATTATATGTATTTACCTCATAGAGGAAGAAGTAATTATACAGCTGATGATATTGATGCTTATTTAAAAAATACCAAGAATTTAATTGGTACCATCTATGGAAGACAGTATGTTAGTAGATATTCTAATATGTGGGCTAGTGGAATATTCTTTAAGTCAAGTGAAACATTGTATGGTGGAAATGCTATTTTGATGATGTCTTTAGCAACAAATGAAAGTGCTCTTGGGCAAAGTCGAATTGCAATAGATAAAAATAATTTATTTGGTCATGCAGCTTATGATTCAAGTGCCTATGATTCAGCAACTGGTTATTTAAATCCTTATCAAAGTATTTTAGGACATGCAAAAAGTTATATTAATTGTGGCTATGCAAATCCTAATGATTCAAGATATCGTGGTTCTAATATGGGTGATAAATCAAGTGGTATGAATATTATGTACGCAAGTGATCCATATTGGGGAGAAAAAGCTGCTAATTATTACTATTTATTTGATAAAGATAATGGCTTTTTAGATTATAATTATTATCAACTTGGAATTACAAATATTGATAGTGTTAATGTTCGAAGCGAACCAAATTTAACCAGTAGTATCCCATTTAATTTAAAATATAAAAATGTTCCAGTTATAATACTTGGAGAGGTCAATGGAACAAATGTTAATGGAAGTACTAAATGGTATAAAATAGTAAGTGATGCTAATTTAACAGTTGATAGAACAAGTATTCAATCATGTAGTTATACAAATTACTATAACTATAATTCATATGTTTATGTTCATTCGTCATTTATTAATAAAATAAACACCTCTAGTAATGGACAATATAACACAAATAGTAATTTAAATGATAAAGATATTAAATATCAGGAATATTCAAGTGGAGCAGTTTATAAACCTAAAACAGCTTTGATAAATAAAAGTACAGAAGTATATGATACAGCAACTTTAAGTGTTAAAACTGGAATTACTGCAAAAGAAAATGTTTTAGTTCCTGTATTTATGGAAGCAAGTCTTGATGGAAGGGTAGTTGCTTATTTAATTGAAACAGATTTTAGTAAAAATCAAAAAGGTTGGGTTGAAGCAAGTTCTTTAACGTTTAAAGAAAAAGATTTATTAAAAGTAAATGTAACTAATATTGGTTCATCAATAAGTACATTTAATACACCTGGTGGAAGTAGTGTTGGAAGTTTATATGATCAAACATATGCCGTTATTATAGATTCTAAAACATATAATAATGAATTGTGGATTCAAATTGATTATTCTTTAAGTAATAATAAAACTTGGGTTAATACTAATGTTTCAACATCGGTTGGTTCATTAGAATATACTCTAAATAATATAGGAGATAAAGAGCCCGTTATTAATGCATCAGATATTACTTTACTTATAAATTCGGAATTTAATCCTGTAGAAAATGTCAAAGCAAATGATGAAGAAGATGGAGATATAACATCTAATGTAAAAGTTATTAGCAATAATGTGAATACATCTAAAATTGGAACATATGAAGTAACATATCAAGTAACTGATTCTAAAAATCATAATATTTCCAAAACTATAAAAGTATATGTTGTTGATTTTAATTATGGAGACCCTTTATTCTACTTTGAATCATTAAAGCATGTAAGTGACACTAAATTTGAAGTTAAAGGATTTATTGGTGTTAAAGGAATGAATAATACAAATACATATCATACGATTGCCTTCATTAATGAACAAGATATAACTGATATATATGAATTTGAATTAGAAGATTACTCTGATTATCCATTTGAAATGTCTAGTTTAGATGATACAACAAAATATAATTACTCTAAGGGGTGGTTTAAAGGTACAGTCGATTTAAACAAAGAAAATATTCCTGAAGGAAATTATTATGTTTTTGTAAGTGCCTATGATTTTGATACTGGTTATTTTACAATAGATAACTTTACTAATATTGCCTATATTGATATGCCAAGAAGAGTAAAAGCAAATACAAGAGGAATATCATTTGATATCGATTATAGTACGTCTGGCAGTCCAATGCTTGTAAGTATTCGTGATAGAGGTTTAATTAGTTATACTGAACCAACTTCATTTGATCCAACTTATAATTTCTTTAATGAATTAAGTTTGGATAATAATAACTTAAGTATTACAGGAACAAGTCACAGTGCTTATGTTAGTTATTCTAAAAATGACGATATAAAACGTGAACTAATATTTGAAAATACAGATAATTTTGAAAGAATAAGTTATGATTTATCTTATATAGAAGATGGACCATATAAAGTAGAATTACCTGTAAGTGATGGTAAAGATAAAACAAGAGCATGGTTTAAAAAGACAATTGATTTATCAAATCTTACACCAGGTAACTATGCACTTTATATTAAAACAACATCTAATAATAAAACATATTATGGAGAACTTGTAGATGTTGCTTATACTGATTTTTCTAAAATAAATACTAGTAAATATATATTCAATAGAGCTGATGATAGTAGGTTAAGAGTAGAACTTACTGTAAAAGAATGAAATAAGAGTTATTGATTAATTTCAATAGCTTTTTCTTGTATTAAAATTAAATAATTAATTTACTTATGTTCTTGTTTTTGATAAAATTAAATTGTGAATAACTTTAAAAAAATATAATTGAAAGAATGGTGATTAAATGAAAGATTTAAAAGTTGTATTTATGGGAACACCTGATTTTAGTATACCTATTTTGGAAGTTTTAATAGAAAATTGCAATGTAATTGGAGTTGTTACTCAACCTGATAAAATAGTCGGAAGAGATAAAAGTATTAGCTTTACACCTATTAAAAAAGTTGCAATGGAACATAATATATTAGTTTTACAACCAAACCAGATTAAAGTAGAGTATCAAGAAGTAATTGATTTAAAACCTGATATGATAGTTACCTGTGCTTATGGTCAAATTATACCTCAAGTATTACTTGATTTTCCTAAGTATAAATGTATAAATGTTCATGCATCACTTCTTCCAAATTTAAGGGGAGGAGCACCTATTCATCATGCTTTAATAGATGGTTACACGAAAACTGGAGTTACTATTATGTATATGGATAAGGGTATGGACTCTGGAGATATAATTAGTACTATGGAAACGAAAATAGAAGAATCAGATAATTTAGAAACTCTTCATGATAGATTAAGTAGAATGGGAGCAGAGTTACTTATAAAAACACTTCCTAGTATAATAGATGGAACGAATAAAAGAATAAAACAAGATGAAAAATTAGTTACATACGGCTTTAACATTAAAAGGGAAGAAGAACTAATTGATTTTTCTAAAAATAAAAGAGAAATATTTAATAAGATAAGAGGATTAAATCCTGTGCCTGGTGCTTATGCTATTTTAAATAATAAAACAATTAAATTTTATGAAACTAAAACTCTTGATGATATGTCATATTCTGATAAAGAAAATGGTACAATTGTAAAACTTAATAAAGATGGATTGTTTATAAAAGTTAAAGATGGAATAATAGTTGCAATAGAAATAAAACTTGAAGGTAAAAAGAAAATGAAAGTTAAAGATTTTATAAATGGAAACAAAGAAGATTTAGTTGGAATAGTACTTAATAAAGGAGAAAATCGTGAGTAAGAATAATAAGAAAAATAATGATTTAAATATTAAAACAATCTGGAAAATGCTTCGTTCTGAAAAAGGTAGAAGATATTCATTTATAATTTTTTATATATTTTTCTTTGGATTTTTATTTATATTTATTAATGCCAATCATTTAAATAGTACTGTTGAAACTACTAGTGGTGAAGAATATAGTTTACCATTTAATACCAAGCTTTTAGAACAAAATAGTTATAATTTTAAATACATAGTTAAGTCTAATTTAGATGAGTTACTATATAAAGGAATTAAAAATAGTAATTCTATTACAATAATAGATGATGCTGGAGAGCATTTATTTAGTTATAAAAATGGAGTGCTTATAGGGGATTATAATATTTTATATAAAGAATTATTTGATATATATGAGATAAAAAGAATAATTAAATCAGGAAAACTTATATCGGAAACTAAATTAAGTGAGACTGGTGAAATTATTTATAATTATGATATAACCAATAGTAATTTAGATAATATTTTAAATAATAGTATTACGAGTTTAGAACTTATTAATAAAATAACTGTTAAAACAAATAGTAAAAAAGAATTTATAGAAATTAATTATGATTTAATAAATTATGAAAAAGATATAAATCCTCTTTTATCAGAATTTAAAGTAACTTTAGAAATAGGAGATATAGATGGATAAAATAATATTAATAGATGGAAATAACTTAGTATTTAGAAGTTATTATGCAACTGCTTATAGTGGTAGTTTGATGAAAAATTCTAAAGGATATCCAACTAATGCTTTATATGGTCTTATTAATATGTTAAATAAAATAATTAAAGAGGAAAATCCTACTCATATGATGATAGCCTTTGATAAAGGGAAGACTTTTAGACATGATAGTTATCCAGAATATAAAGCTGGAAGAAGTGAGACACCGGATGAACTTAAAATGCAATTTAGTAAGGCTAAAGAATTAGTAACTGCTATGGGTATTAATTATATGGAAATAGATAATTATGAAGCAGATGATATTATAGGAACATTTGCAAATTATATAGATAATACTCCTGATTTAGAAGGATTAATTGTTAGTAGTGATAAAGATTTAATTCAATTAATAAGTGATAAAGTAATAATGAAATTACTAAAAAGTAATGATTATATCATGATGGATAAGGATAAATTTAAAGAAGTATATGGAATAGATGATCCTAAAAAGATGATTGATTTAAAGGCTTTGATGGGAGATGCGAGTGATAATATTCCAGGTGTTAAGGGAATAGGTGAGAAAATAGCTATTTCTTTAATCGGAAAGTATGGTAGTCTTGATTTAGTCTATGAAAACATTGATTCTGTGTCCCCAGGTGTTGCAAAAAAATTAATTCAAGATAAAGAAAATGCCTATATGAGTTATAATCTAGCAACTATTTATAAAGAAGTACCAATTGAACTTGATATAGAAAAACTAAAATATAAAGGACCAAATTTAAGTCAATATAAAGAAATGTTAGAAGAATTAGAATTCTTTTCTCTTTTAAAAAAATTAGAATCTGATATACCAGAAAGTCATGATGTAACTTATACTAAAATAAATGACTTAAGCGAATTAAAACTTGATGATACTTATAGTATTTATGTTGAAACACTTGGATATAATTATCATAATGACGAAGTACTTGGAGTGAGTATTACAGATAAGTTTGGAAGTTATTATATAGATTTTGAAATGCTTAAAAACTCAAACATATTTGTTGATAATAAGAAAAAGTATACTTATGATTTGAAAAAACTTTTATATGTGTTTAGGAAGTATAATGTTGGAATAGATAAAAATATAGATGACGTGATGTTAGTATCTTACCTACTTAATAAAAATATAAAAAATGATATAGCCCATCTTGCTAATACATTTCTTTATGGTATAAGATTTTATGAAAAAATATATGGAACTGAGATTACCCTTAAAATGCCAAAGGATTCTGAATATATTAAAGATATTATTTTAAAATCACAGTTTTTATTTAATGAGTATCAAAGTTTCTTTGATGAACTTGATAAAGAAGAAATGAAAGATTTGTATTATAATATAGAACTTCCCTTAACTTATGTGTTAGTTAAGATGGAAGAAAATGGATTTTTAATTGATGTAGACTATTTAAATCATTTTGGAAGTGAGTTGGATGTTAAATTAAAAGAATTAGAGAAAAATATTTATAATTTAGCAGGTTGTGAGTTTAGTATATTATCACCTAAGCAGTTATCACATGTCTTGTTTGAAGAACTAAATATTCCATATCCAAAAAGAAATAAGAAAGATATGTCAACTAGTAAAGATATTTTAATGAAATTAAAGGATCGATATGAGATAGTTAATTTAATTTTAGATTACAGAGCAGTTTCGAAGATGAAATCTAATTATGTTGTAGGATTAATAAATGAAGTAGGAGAAGATTCTAAAATACGAACAATTTACAATCAAACATTAACGAAAACAGGAAGACTTTCTAGTGAAAGACCAAATTTACAAAATATACCTATAAGAGATGAACTTGGTAAACTAATAAGAAAAGCCTTTATTCCGGAGAAGAAGGAAAATAAAATAGCATCTTTTGATTACTCTCAAATTGAACTACGAGTATTTGCATCGATGGCGGGTGCAACTGATATGATTGATGCATTTACTCATGGAGTTGATATACATACTAAAACAGCTAGTCAAATTTTTCATGTTCCGCTTACAGAAGTAACTAAAGATATGAGACGTCGTGCTAAAGCAGTTAACTTTGGAATAATATATGGAATATCAAGTTTTGGGTTATCAGAAGATTTAAGAATAGATATAAATGAAGCTAAAAACTTTATTGATTCTTATTTAAATTCTTTTCCAGGTATCAGTGAATATATGAATTCGATTGTTAATAATGCTTATAAAAATGGTTATGTTAAAACTTTAATGAACAGAAAAAGAGTAATTGATGAAATATATAATAAAAATTATATTATAAGGCAAAGTGGAGAAAGAATGGCTCTTAATACTCCAATTCAAGGAACCGCTGCTGATATTTTAAAGAAAGCTATGGTTGAAATAGATTTAAATATGGAACAGATGAAATTAAAAAGTAAATTACTTGTTCAAGTTCACGATGAATTGATATTTGAAGTGGAAAGTGGAGAAGAAGATAAGTTAAAAGAAATGGTTGAACGAGTAATGAAAAATACTTATAAATTAAATGTTCCTCTTGACGTATCCTATGAAATAGGAGATAATTGGTATGATGCAAAGTAAGTGAGGTATATATGGATAATAAAAAAAGATTAGAAGATATTTTGAAAATAAGAGAATTAAGAAGTAATTTAGATAATTTAAATTTAACAGGCGCAGAAAAAGAAGTTTTAAGAAGAAGTTTTAACTATTATGAAAATTTACTTAATTTAGATATTGTAAGAACTAACTTAAATAAAGAAGAACTTGATAGTATGGATATTAAAAATGATATTGAAGTTGTTTCTGTTCCAGTTGAAAATAGTTCAAATAAATACACAGAGTATGCAAGTGTTTCTGAAAGTGAAGTAATTTCTATTATTAATAAATTATGTAATGAACTTGATGAAAAAGTAACTTTAACATCTTTAAAGGAATATTGTAATTATTTGATGCAAGTAAAATTATTACAAAAAAGTAATCAAGAATTATATGATGATATTTTTAATAAAAGTAAGTAAGAATTAAAGTTTATAAATAAGGTACTTGAAAAAGTATCTTTTTCATATTTTGGATTATATTATTATTGACTTTTAAAAATTGTTTTGGTACAATTAGTTTGTATACAAATTAAATTAAAAGGAGGAATAATTTTATGAGTATTTATGATTTAAAAGTTAAAACAAGAGGGGGAGAAGAATTTGATTTAAGTTCTTTGAAAGGAAAAGTTTCATTAGTAGTTAATACAGCAACAGGATGTGGATTTACACCTCAATATGAAGCAATCGAGAATCTTTATGAGAAATATCATGATAAGGGTTTTGAAGTATTAGATTTTCCATGCGACCAATTTGGACATCAAGCACCTGGAAGTAATGATGAAATACATGAATTTTGTACAGCTAAGTATAAAACTCAGTTTGACCAATTTGCTAAAATAGATGTAAACGGAGAAAATGAAAGTCCTGTATTTACTGCTTTAAAAGAACAACAACCTGAAGAAACGGTAGTTGGTATGAAAAATAAAATATCAATGAAGGCAATTAAAAAAATAAGTACAACTTGCACTAAAAAGGGTGATATTGTTTGGAATTTTACAAAGTTTTTAGTTGATAAAGATGGAAATGCTGTTAAAAGATATGATCCAACATTTAATCCAAGTGAAATAGAAAAAGATTTAATAGAACTTTTATAAGGAGGGATAATAAATGGAATCTAAATATGATTCTTTAACTTTAAAAAATCAATTATGTTTTCCAATTTATTTATGTTCTAAAGAAATTATTCGGAAATATACACCTATTTTAAACGAACTTAATTTAACATATACTCAGTATATAGTAATGATGTATCTTTGGGAAAAGAAAACAGGTAATGTTAAAGATATAGGTAAAGTTTTATTACTTGATTCTAGTACTTTAACACCCCTTTTAAAAAAGTTGGAAGTTAAAGGGTACATAACGAGAGTAAGATCAACTCTTGATGAAAGAAATTTAGATATAACAATTACTGATAAAGGTTTAAAATTAAGAGATAAGGCTTTAAGTGTTCCTACCCAAATGTCACATTGTATAAATTTAGAAGAAAAAGAAATAGAGATGTTATATTCTCTTATTTATAAAGTTTTAATTAATATTGAAAAGGAGGAAAATTAAATGGCACTTGTAGAAATAAATAAAGATAATTTTGATTCTAAAGTATTAAAAAGTGAAAGTATGGTTTTAGCTGATTTTAATGCTGATTGGTGTGGACCTTGTAAGATGTTAAAACCTATTTTAGAAAGTATTTCAAATGAAAATAAAGATATTAAAGTTGTATCTATTAATATTGACTCGGAAGATGAACTGGCTGAGGCGTACAATGTTTCATCTATTCCATGTTTAGTTTTATTTGATAAAGGAATGGAAGTAAAAAGAAGTATCGGTTTAGTATCAAAAGATGCAATTAATGATATGATTGGAGGAAAATAATGTACGACATTATAATTGTTGGAGCAGGGCCAGCAGGACTTACTGCAGCTATTTATGCACGTCGTGCTTCAAAGAAAGTATTAGTACTGGAAGCTAAAAGTTATGGTGGACAAATTATTAATACTTTAGATATAGCAAATTATCCAGTTGAAGCTCACATATCAGGTTTTGAATTTGCAACTAAACTTTATAATCAAGCTAAAGACTTAGGTACGGAATTTATTTTTGAAAAAGTAACTAATATAAATGATAAAGAACATGAAAAAGAGGTTGTAACGACTAAGAATACTTATAAAGCAAAAGCTGTTATCTTAGCAACCGGAGCAGATAATAGAAAACTAGGACTTGATAATGAAGAGGAACTAGTTGGAAAAGGTGTTTCTTATTGTGCTACTTGTGATGGAGCATTTTATAAAAATAAAAATGTTGCCGTTGTAGGTGGTGGTAATACTGCACTTGAGGATGCTTTATATTTAACTGATATTGCATCTAAAGTATACTTGATTCATAGAAGAGACGAATTTCGAGGAGAAGATACAACTGTAAGTCTTTTAAAAGAAAAAGATAATATTGAATTTATTTATAATAGCAATGTTACTAAATTAAATGCAAATGATAGACTAGAAAGTATTGAAGTAACTGATAAAGATGGAAAAACTAAAACAATAGAAGTATCAGGAATATTTGTTGCAGTTGGAAGAATTCCTGAAAACGAAAACTTCCGCAGGTTAATTAATTTAGATGATAAAGGATATGTTATTGCTGAAGAAGATTGTAATACAAACGTAGAAGGAATATTTGTTGCAGGTGATAATAGAAAAAAAGAAGTAAGACAATTAGTTACTGCAACAAGTGATGGAGCAGTTGCTGCTACCAATGCAATTAAATATATCAACAACCTTAAATAATTTTGTTAAACTTAGACTATAAATATAGTCTTTTCTATTTTAATAAAATAAATAAAACATATAATTAATTGTTGAAAATATTTAATTTATGTAAAGGAGGCATTAATGGATGTAGTAAAAAATATTTCAGTAATATTTATATCTATTTTTTTTGAGAGTTTACCATTTTTACTTTTAGGATCGTTTTTATCTGCATGTATTGAAACATATGTATCTAATGAAACAATTGCCAAAATTATACCTAAAAATAAAATATTAGGTTCTATCGTTGGTGTATTTTTAGGATTTTTCTTGCCTGCTTGCGATTGTGCAGTTATTCCTGTTTCTAAAAGATTATTAAAGAAGGAGGTTCCTATAAACGTTGCAATTTCATTTATGTTAGCCTCTCCAATTATTAATCCTGTTGTTTTACTTTCAACTTATAATGCATTTTATAGAACAAGTCCTGAAATATTTTGGTATCGAATGCTTTTTGGTATTATAATTTCACTTTTAGTAGGTATTGTTATGGGAATAATTTTTGGTAAGAAAGAAGTTATAATTAATAGATTAATAGATGATGAAGATGAATGTTCACATTGTAACAATCATGAAGAAAATAGTAGTATAAAACATTGTCAATGTAATCATGAGCATAAAAAACATTCTAGCTTTAAGCATAATATTTTATCTATTTGTAAGCATACAGCTATTGATACATTTGAAGTAGTTAAGTACTTAATGTTTGGAGCTTTAATAGCAAGTTTTGTTCAAGTTTTATTACCAAGAAGTGTATTAACAGTTTTTAACAATAATGAAGTTTTATCTATAATTACTTTAATGTTATTTGCCTATTTAATTTCACTTTGTTCAACATCAGATTCTTTTGTTGGAAAATCTCTTTTAAAAACATTTAGTAAAAGTTCAATTATTGCCTATTTATTATTAGGCCCAATGATTGATATTAAAAATACTGTTGTATTACTAGGTAATTATAAAAAGAATTTTGTGTGGACTTTAATATTTTTAATTTTTGTAGTTATTTTTGTATTTAGTTTATTGGTGGTGAAAATACTATGAAAAAAAGATTTTTAGGAATAGTTGCTATAGTTTATTCATGTATAATTCTTTATGTTTGGATATTCGATATACTTAAAAACTTTTTAGCACCAAGTATGCAAATTTACATTAAGTTATCATTGATACCGATGTTTTTAATTAGTTTAGTAATGTTATTTAATAATAAAGTTAATTATAAATTTAAAATAAGTGACTTAGTTTTAATATTACCACTTGTATTATTAATATTAGCAGGGGATGGTAGATTAACATCTAGTTTTGCAAGTAATAGAACAACTAATTTTAATACTGAAAATAGAATTAAAAATGAAAATGATAATGTAGTAGTAAGTAATGAAAATGAAGACAATTTACAAGAATTAAATATAGAAGGAGTAAGTGAGGAGCATGATTTCTCAAGTCCATATTTTAATATAGTTGATGCCAATTATAATGAATTATCAAATTATATAACTTTTTCACCTAAAGCCGATAAGTATAAAGGAAAAACAATAAAAGTACGAGGATTTGCTTTAACAAAAGCATCATTTATAACAGATGATTATTTTTTAATTGGAAAATATGCTATTAGTTGTTGTGCAGCGGATGCAGGATTTACTGGATTTGTTGTAAAACATAATGATAATAAAATTTTAAATGATAAGTGGTATGAAATAGAAGGTATTTTAGAAAAGGGTAAAGATAAAGATGGATATGACATTATGTATATTGAAGTTATAAATCTAAAAGAGATTGATAGCAAAGATGAAGAGCAATATGTATATCCATGTTATTCCTATGATGATGGTACATGTGAGGCCATATCAGTGTATGATTTGGA
The DNA here is from genome assembly GCA_017460745.1 of Bacilli bacterium. GTDB lineage: Bacteria > Bacillota_I > Bacilli_A > RF39 > UBA660 > RUG591. The sequence goes on from JAFUAL010000042.1 coordinate 37,585, forward strand.
ATATTAGTAATTTATAAATATGGGGATACTTTTTTAAGTATCTTTTTTATGAAAAAAACAAGTTTAGTAGTATAATGTTTTTGGTGATATTATGTGGGAACTTTTAGAAAAATTTAATTACATGTTATTAACGAGTCCTATATACTGGACATTAATTATTGTATGTATTATTATAATATTTGTAGGTACCAAATATTATAATGAAATAATTGGCTGGTTTGGAGAAAAATGGACACGTAAAGAACTTAATAAATTAGATAAAAGTAAATATGTAATTTTAAACGATATGATGATTTTAGTAAAAATAAAACATACCAAATAGATCATATTGTATTATTAAAATATGGAATTTTTGTTATTGAAACCAAACAGTTTAATGGTTATATTACAGGTGAAAAGTATGATAATAAGTGGGTAAGACATTTAAAAGGAAATAAAAAAATTTATTATAGCAATCCTATAAGACAAAATTATGGTCATGTTAAAGCAATATGTGAATTATTAAATATTAATGAAGATAAAGTATTTAATATTGTATGCATAACTAGTAATGCTAAATTAAATATTAAACATGATGGAGAAATAATATTAATAAAAAAATAATTTATTATTGAATTAAAAAATAAAATAATTATTAACAACATAGTCGATAAAAATAAAAGAAAAGAACCTGTTGAAGTGATAAATAAAACAAAAATGAAATATGATATTAATACTTGTCCTAAATGTGGTGGTATTTTAGTAGAAAGAAAAAGTGAATATGGTAAATTTATTGGTTGCAATAATTATCTTAAAATGTAAATATACTAGAAAAATATAATTGTGGTAAATTAATAAAAATAATTTATAACAATTATTATCATATATATAATGAAAATGAAATAATATTTTATTACTATTACTTCGTGTCTTTGAGTTGCTTTTTTAATGTAATCTCATACGATTTATAAAGAAATGAATTTGTTGATTAACCTTTGAAATAACATAATAATTGAAAAAAATTAGTCAAATTATTGCAATATTTGGTAAAATATTACTATAAGTACTATTCAAAATGTTATATTATATGATATACTGTCTATATAGGATAGGTGTAATGGTGATTAATTATGAATAAAATACGAGTTTTTGAAACATTCTCAGGAATTGGTGCCCAAAACAAGGCATTGAGAAATATTGGAATTGATTATGAAATAGTTGCAACAAGTGATTGGTTTGTTGATGCTATTTTGGCATATGATGCAATACATTGTAAAGGTACAAAAATTAATGTACCATCATATAAAAAACAAATAGAATATTTATCAAAATTTACATTCAGTTGTGATTCTGTAAAGCCATATCGTAATTTAGCAAAAAAAGGTGCAGAAGAAATTAAAAAATTATATATTGCAAATAAACGAACAAAGAATCTTGGGTCAATAACAGAAATTAAAGCGAAAGATATACCTGATCATGATTTGTTAACATATAGCTTTCCTTGTCAAGATTTATCTACTGGTGGAAAAACAAGAGGGATGAGCAAGGGCTCAGGGACTAGATCAGGATTGTTATGGGAAATAGAAAGAATATTAACTGAATTAAATGAAGAGAATAGATTGCCTAAGTATTTGTTAATGGAAAATGTTAAAGCTATTCTTGCTGAATCCAATAAAAAAGATTTTAAAATGTGGCAAGATTTTTTAGAAAATTTGGGATATAAAAATGAAGTTATGGTTTTATCAGGAAAATATTTTGGGGTACCTCAGGATAGGGCAAGATGTTTTATGGTTAGTGAATTAGGAAGACAACCAGAAATAGAATCAAGACTGAAACTTTCATTATACCCAGAAGAGGATATAAGTAAATTTTTAAGAACTGATTATACTGACCCAGTATATAAACAGGAGGCAGATGATGCACAATTACGTAAAACCGATTCGAGAGAAAGAATGTGGAAAGTTAATCAAAGAGATATCAAAAATTTAAAGTATTTTAATACTATAACGTGCAACATGGATAGACAAAACAATGCAGGTATGATATTATATGATGGACCCAAAGGGAAGTCTTATCGTTTATTGACAGCACGTGAAGCATTTTTGCTGATGGGATTTTCTGAAGAAGACTTTGAAAATGTAAAAAAACTTGGATTAAGTTATAGAAAAATGATTAAATTAGCAGGTAATTCAATTGTTGTGCCTGTTTTAGAAGCAATATTTAAGGTAATGTTTGAGGAGAAATAAGATGAATAGAGTAGTTCTGCCAATTGATAAAAAATCTTTATTTTTGAATATATTTAATGATAATGAATATGGGCATACTGCAACTGTATCAACTCCAATTAAGCAAGGGAATTCTACAAATGAAAAATTAGCTCAAATATTCAAAGTTCCAAAACAAATAGATTTTAATGCAAAACCATTATTAGTTGATGAATTAATAAAAAACTCTAAATCTAAAATAAAAATTAATAATGTATTTTTGTTTGATAAAATTGCTGTAAATGGTGAACTAATCGAAACTGGGAAAATTTTATATTGCATGTACATTAAGGAAGAAGTAGATTCTTCCAAAGCACAATATGGAAGGATTAAACTTCATTACCCATTAGGATTAAAATATGAAGATAGTGACATTGATATAGACAATAAATATATTATTAATCTTATTTCAAAGAAAGTATTTAATTATGCTTTTATAGTAAATAGTTTTGAATATGACTTTGATAATGATATATTGAATTTTAATATAACAATTATTGGGGAAAACAAAATACCATACTCAAAAGTTTTTATCAATAATAAAGGAACAGGAAACAAATTTAATAGTATTTTTAATGAATTCGCTGAATCTTATGATATGGAAATTATCTCATTAAGACAAAAATTTGGACAAGAAATCGGTCCTGATAATTATTTAGAATACATGGAGATAGCAAAAGATAAAGCAATGGCCGAAGTGGAACTATATGCTAGAAAAAAGTATAAAAATGATGTGACTAATATATCGTTACCATATCCTTATTCGTTATATGATTTTGAATGTAGAGAAGGATATACCACTAAATATTATTTAGTATTTTATACTACATCTAATAATGAATACTTTAATATATCGTCAAAAAAACTTAAATTTATTAATGATTTTAAAAATAATGTAGAAATATTAGTAATGACAAACATTTTGAACGAGCCAAAAATATCAAAGTATAACGTAGAGCAAATATTGACATTTTCAAAAAGTATAAATTCAGTAATGCTTAGAAAGGAGTAATCTATGGGAAAGTATATTACACAAATTCCACCAGCTAAATCATTAATTAGTGGAATAAGATCAATTGGATATAGTTTTGCATCTTCTGTTGCAGATATTATAGATAATAGTATCACAGCAAAGGCTTCTGAAATAAATGTATATGCTGATCCGTTAGATGAACCATATTTTGTGATCTTGGACAATGGGCTAGGAATGAATTATGATGAATTAAAAAACGCAATGACATTTGGATCAGACAGAAGTAACAAGATAGATAATGAACTAGATTTGGGAAGATTTGGTCTTGGATTAAAGTCAGCATCTTTATCACAATGTCGAAAAATGATGGTTATTAGTAAAGAAAAAGATAGTATAAATGGTATGTGTTATGATTTAGAAATAATTGAAGCTCAAAATGATTGGGTGCTTGAAGTACTAGACGAAGATGAAATTAAAAGAATGCCGTGTTTTGAACAATTAAATAAATATGAGACTGGAACATTAGTTATTTGGCAGAATTTTGATAAATTAGATGCATTAGCCACTAATTTTGTAACCTCTTTTAGAAATGCAGTTGCTGATGCAAAAAAACATGTTGAGTTAGTATTTCACTATTATTATGATTCAGTTAGTATTTATTTTAATAATGATAGGATTGAAAAAAGAGATCCATTTTTAATTAATTCAGCTCCTAGACAGCAAACCGGTAGGACAGACCCTATAATAATGAATGGTTCAATTATTACAATTACACCTTATACGCTACCTTTTGCCAATACATTAACACAAGAAGAAAAAAAATTATTAGGAAATACAAATATATATGATGAACAGGGCTTTTATATTTATAGAAATAAAAGACTTATAATTTGGGGAAGTTGGCTCCATATGAATGTTAGAAGTGAGTTAAGCAAATTAGCTCGTGTTAAAATAGAGATACCTTCTACATTAGATAAAGAATGGAGCCTAGATGTAAAAAAATCAACTGCAAAAATCCCAGACAAAATAAAAGATCAAATAAAAGCTTCTCTTGAGGACTCAATACACAGAAGTAAAAGAACAACAAGATTCAAAGGGGTAAAAGAGCAGCAATTTGAAGACAAGGTGTGGAATAGAATAAATTTAAGAGATGGTTTTGTTAAATATGAATTGAATAAGGAAAATCCATTATACAAGTTGTTATCAGAAAATCTTTCAGAAACAGATAAAAGATTATTGGATTCCTTTATATTTCAAATTGAGACTGGGTTACCAAAGTATTCAATACAAAACGACACTCTAGATGATTTGAAAATTATAAATGATAGTGATAGTAATACACCAGAAGAATTAGTTGAGAGAGTATGCAAAGATTTGGAATGCGTACCGAGCTCCAAAAAAGAAGCAATATTGGATGAATTACTTAAAACAGATGTATATAAGAGTATTTCTGATAAAAGAGATTTAATAATTGAGAGGATTGGTGTTTATGTCTGATTTAGAAACAAAAGCATATAGAATGTTAAAAGAATTTTTAAGAGGAGAAAACAAGTCTATAGAAAAAATAAGGGAGGCTATTGATACAATATTAGAAATGAGTATTTTCAAAGAATCAAATATAGAAGATATCAAAAATACTATATATGATGAATATATAACTAATATTGGAATTGTAAATCCTGATGCAGAATTTCTTGTTAAAGATAAAGATTTCAATAATTGGATGAAATTATCCAATGCTTCTACAAATTGCTTTGATAGATATATGGACTATTTAAGGGACATGGATTTTCCGGAAGCCTCAATTGAAAAAATGACTAAGGCAACAAACGATATACTAGCTAGATGTGCCGATCCAAATAATTTAAATGACCATAAGAACTCTAAGAAAAAAGGCTTGGTAATGGGAGATATTCAATCTGGAAAAACTGCAAATTACACTGCTTTAATAAATTTGGCTGCTGATTATGGATACAAAGTGATAGTACTACTAGCTGGTATGACAGATTCTTTGAGAGAACAAACACAAAAACGTATTGATTCAGGATTTATTGGTGCCAAGAGTGATACCATAAGTAGTTCAATAATAAATTTTGTAGGCGTAGGAAAAGAAGAAAACAAGTATTATGCCATCCCTTTAACTAATGTTAATTCAGATTTTGGTAAAGTGGTAAGAGAAAATCAGAATACCAATTCTAGCGATTTTAATAAACCACTAATATTGGTTATTAAGAAAAATAAAAGTGTATTAAAGCAGGTTAAAGATTATTTAAAACCAGGAATTCATGGAATCACTTCAGAAAATATTTTAATTATTGATGATGAGGCTGATAATGCATCTGTTAATACCAAAAATAATGATGATCCATCAATTATTAATAAGCTAATTCGAGATTTATTCAATAATTTTACTATTGCTTCGTACGTTGGATTTACAGCAACGCCTTTTGCAAATATATTTATAAATCCATATGATGATGATTTTAATAAAGATTTATTTCCATCAGACTTTATCGTTCAATTAAGGGAACCTTCATCATATTTTGGAGCAAATAAGGTTTTTAATAATCTTGGAAGTATAGATGAGCCTAAATATAAGCATATAGAAATACTAGATCCGCATGAAAAAAACTTTTTACTATTAACACATAAAAAAGATGATGAAATATTTCCTGTTCTACCTAATAGTTTGAAAAAAGCAATAAATGATTTCATAATTGTAAATGTTATTAGAACATTAAGAGGGAAAGAATTTAAACATAGGACCATGATGATTAATATTTCTCGTTTTAATGCAATCCAATATAAAATATATGATAAAATCAATGATTATATTGATTTGATGAAAAATACTATATCACAAACTTATAAATCGGATTTTAATAGTTTTATTAGAGATCCTTACATGAATGATTTATATGAAGAATATAATGATGAATTTTTCTCTGAAATAAGAGAAGAATTTACATGGGATCAAATTCAAGAAGGTTTAAATAGTGAGATTCAACAATTTATAGTTACAGTAGTAAATAATAACAATAAGAAAAATAGATTTAATTATGATAATTATGAAAAAGAAGGAGCTAGAGTAATCGCTATTGGAGGATTTATTCTATCAAGAGGTCTTACTTTAGAGGGATTAATGATAAGCTACTTCAATAGAAAAGCCAATGCTTATGACACAGTATTACAGATGTGCAGATGGTTTGGATACAGACCAGGATACGAAGATTTATGCAGAATATATATGACTCAAGAAAATATTGATAATTTTGAGGATGTCATAGATGCCGTATCAAATTTAAAAGAGCAATTTAAACAAATGGATGTAGAAAATAAAACACCTGAGGATTTTGGATTAATGGTAAAACAATCGCCAGCAAGACTAAATATGCAAATGTTTATTTCGAGTGGAGAAGAGCTTGAAAAATTTGAAAAGATGGGCATTACTGCTAAAAACAAAATGAGAAGCACCGAGGAAAAAATAATAACACTGAACTATAGTGGAATTGCTACGGATACATCCAAGTTATTTAATGATAAAGTAAAAAATGAAGAAAACAAAAATACAATCGACTTATTATTTAATAGTTTAAAAGATAAAGAATTAAATTTAGAGTATGTTGGTGGGAGATTAATGGTTCAAAGAATACCAAAAGGCATTATTTCTGATTTTATTAGCAAATTTAAATTACCATTTCTAAATAAGAATTTTGATACAGAGAGTTTATCAGAATATATCAAGAATTCTGTTTTCATGCAAGAATGGGATTTAGTTATAGCAACGGGTTCTAAGAATGATAATGATTATTGGAACTTTGAAGGCTATAATATACCAGTTATAACTCGTTCATTTGACATGAATTATTCAGATAACATAATACGAATTTCTGGAAATAAAAACAGATTGTATGAACCTGGTATTTTTAATAGTGGTTTGAATGATAAACAATTGTCACAGGCAAATATGAACATGGTTTATCATGAAAGAAAAAATCTTATTGCAGAAGACTATTTAAATATTCAAAGGCGTCCATTATTAGTAATATACCCAATTAGGTTAAAAAAGAAAAAGAATTCACCAGTCAATGATTCTGAAATGAAAGCAATTAATAATTTTAATAATGGAACCCCATTGTTCGGAATTGCTTTAGGTTTTCCTGGTATTAAAACAAATGAAAGAGTTAGCTACAGACTAAATAAAGTTAAGATTGAGCAATTATCTCTTGATTTTGAGTATGAGGAGGAATATGATCCTAATGAAGATTAATTTTGAAGATAAATTTAAAGAACTAAGTGCAATTAGCGATATATTAAAAAAGGTTGATAGTAATAATAAAGTAAAGATTTTTTATGGTTTATCAAAAGAAGGCAAAAAAAGATTAGCATTTTTATCAACAATTGTTCCTAGTCAAATAGAATCTACAAAAATGATAAGTGTTAGTTATTATAAAGATAATGAAAATTCAAATTGGTTAAGTTTTGATCTAGAAAATAATAACTATTCCAATCTATTCTATACTTTCTGTACAGATATGGTTAATTCATTGAATGGATTAAATGATGAAAAAGAAGAATTAGAATATTTAAAACAAAGATTTTATAATTGGAAAAAGATGTTTCAAAATATATCTACTAAAGAATTATCAGAGGAAAAAGAGCAAGGAATATATGGAGAATTGTATTTTTTATACAAGTATATGATTCCAAAATATGGTGTAGAGAAATCGATTTTATCATGGGCTGGACCACATAAGTTTAACAAAGACTTTTCAATTGACGAAAATTGGTACGAAATTAAAACATCAAGTGTTAATGCTACTACAATTGAAATAAGATCAATTAATCAATTAGATTCAGATGTTGATGGTTTTCTTGCTGTAGTTAAGGTTGAAAAAATGTCTACGGAATATAGAGGGGAATTGTCATCTATTTTTGAATTAATTCAAGCTATCATGAGTGAAATTACAAGTATTCAAATTCAAGACGATTTTCTTAATAAACTAATTGAGTTAGGGGTTGGACCTGAAAATAATTTTGGCTCACGCCGCTATGATACAAAAAATATATTATTATATAATGTGTCAGATAAATTTCCTAGGCTTACAAGAAAAAATATAGCATTCGCTGAAATAGAAAATGTTACTTATACTATTAATCTTTCTCAAATTGATAAATTTAAGTTGGAGGAATTATGATAAGTTTAGAAGAATTTAGAGAGGATTATATAAATGAAATCAATTTAACAGCTATCGAAAATAGTGAGCATCAACCAGATGCTTTCATTGATGAAATGTCTGAAACACTTATAGAAGACTTTTCCATAATTAATGGTTTGGACAGATGTTTTTATTCATTTAATAAAGGAACTAAGGCCTTCAAAAATATGCAAATAGATGGTGGCTATTTAGATCTTCCAGCAAATGTTATTGATTTACTAATTGCAGATTATAATCCCGGAGATGTAACAACAATAACTAATGAATTTATTAATTCAAAGTCACAATTGATGATTAATTATTTTGAAAATGTGCTAAAAGGCTATTTTACAAATGCAGAATATAGTAATGAAGCGGTTCAACTAGCGTATAGTATTTTAAATAATTTGGATTCTATAAATAAAATTCACCTGGTTATTATATCTACTAATAAACTGAGTACAAGAGTTAAAACAATAGATTTTCCTGACTTTATTTATAATAATAGAAAATTTAAAGTTGAATTAGATGTTATTGATATTCAAATGATATATAATTCCAGATTAAAAGATTTTAAAAAAGAGCCAGTTGTTATAAATACTGCTGATTTTGGATTAAATGGTATTCAATGTATAAAAGCTGATATTGGTACCAACGATTATGAAGCCTACTTAGCAATTGTACCTGGTAAGTTTTTATGTGATATATATGAAAAGTATGGTCCTAGATTATTGGAGTCAAATGTTAGATCATTTTTAAATGCAAAGGGAACAGTTAATAAAGGTATTCGTGGTACAATATTAAACGAGAGAAACAAATTTTTTACATATAATAACGGAATTTCTACAGTCGCAAAAGATATTAAGACTAAAATCATTCCTAATGAAGGATTATATATAACTGAATTTAATGATTTTCAAATAATTAATGGTGGGCAAACAACAGCATCCTTAGCATCGGCTGATATTAGAGATAAAGCTCCGTTAGATAATATTTATGTTCAAATGAAATTAACTATTGTTAAAGAGGATGCTCCTGAATTTGTACATAATATTTCAAAATATGCTAACAGCCAAAATAAAGTAACTGCGGCAGATCTTAACTCCAATCATCCATTCTATATAAAAATGGAAGAATTTTCTAGAAAAACATTTGCGCCACCTGTTAATAATCAACCATACCAGACACTATGGTTCTTTGAAAGAGCTCGTGGACAATATGATCAGCCAAAAATGAGTATGACTAAAGCAGAACGTGAAAAATATACTAAGCTAAATCCAAATAATCAAAAATTTACTAAAACTGATTTAGCAAAATATTTAAATTCAGCTGCTATGAAGCCATATGCTGTTTCAAAGGGTGCACAATTGAATTTAATTGATTTTCAAACCGATTTAGAAGCACAGTGGAATAAAGATAAACTTTCATTTAATGAATTGTTCTATAAAGATTTAATTTCTAAGGCAATCTTATTTAAAACAATAGAGAAAGTTATTTCTGAACAGAATTGGTATATAGAGAATAAAGCATATAGGGCTCAATTGGTAACATATTCATTTTCAAAATTAATTTATGAAGTTAAAAAAAATGGTAATATGGAATTGGACTATAAAACAATATGGGATAAGCAAAGTGTACCAGACTATATTATTGATGAAATAATTAACATTTCAAAACTATGTTTTGATGCATTTAACGATCCTAATAGAACATTTAATAATATTGGTGAATATACAAAAAGAAAAGATTGCTGGACTATTATAAAAGACAAGAATTATACATTATCTGAAGATACTATAGATTCACTAGTATCAAAAGAAGAGAAAAAAATAGAAGCTATTAGTGCAAAAAAAGATGAAAAATTAAATAATTCTGTTATGCAAGAAGTTGAAATATTTCAACTTGGTATAGATTATTGGAATAGAGTTAAGCAACTAGGCATTGAACAAAATATTTTGAATGGTAGAGATATAGAATTTATAGATTATGCAATTAAATATTGCAATGGATTAGTAATGGGTATGTCACCTGCACAAACTAAAATTATTTTTGAGATAAAAGACAAATTAGAACAGCATGGTATTAAATAAAAAAGGAAAATCTTCGATTTCCTTTTTTATTTATATATAATATCATCAGGCCTTATGTTGCTTTTATAATTATTATATTGTTCATCCAGATTGTTTAAGTACTTTTCTAATTTATTTAAGTCCTTTGAACTATCTAGTATATATTTATTTGTTAGTTGAGCAATTTTGCTTCCATTAATCATAATTAGTGGATATTGATCTTCCAGAATCTCTTCTTGTGTTTGTTGCGAAAAAGTGGAGTTTGTAACAAACACACCTACATAATTCCTTTTTAATTTTGCAATTGTTCTTGCTATATCTTTACTATTTATGGTTTCATTTTGACATTTTGCTTGTCCTATTACTACCATTTTTATTCCTGCTAAATCTTGACCAATATCAATTCTTGTTATAAAATCTATTCCTTTGTCTCCAGAACCTTTAGTTATGTAGCCTTCTAAATATTTAGTATTATTTTCCATAAAGAAAAATTGGGTAATTTGTAAAGCAAATAGTTCAAATTGTAATTTTTTATTTTTATAATGTTCTTCAATAATTCCGATTATTTTATCTTCAAACGAACTACTATTTGCTTTTTGATCTTTTTCTTTAATTATTCTTGATTTTAATACATGACGTCTGACTTTTTCAATATTATCATTGCCGTTTTTAACCCAATATTTCCATGATAAAGGTGCATTTTTATTTGCTTCTTGGATTGATAATCTATTATTACATCTATCAGATATCCATTCCCAATCTAATTGATTATTTTCATTTGATAAGTCTAAAATACAAAATTCAAATTCGAAATTTGTAAATTCATTATTATCGGCTTTTTGTGTTATTAGGCTAACTTTTTCAATTACTCCAAATCCATGAAATTGTAGATATCCTTTTTTTATTCTTTCAAAAAAAACTATTGGAACTGCTTTTTCTCTTTCTTTTATATCATTTGAGCTATGTTTTTTCCATTCGTCCATTAGGATTTTATTTCCACTTGCAGTTGATGGATTAATACTATTACTTTTGCAATCACCATAATATATTACAATACCATTATCTGGATCATATCTATCTTTCCATGGCGTGTTTTCTGTTCCAGCTTTATGTGGCGAACTTGAAATAATTATAATTGGATCTCGATCACCATCAACGGCTTTAATATTTTTTGCTTTATGTATTCCTCGTTCAAATCTAAATGTTGAATCTAAATTTTTTGATTTTGTATAATAAATAAAGTTTTTAGTATTATCGATAAATTCTTGAGCATTTGTGCTATAATCATTAGATAATCTAAATATATCGCCAATTCTTAATTTCATAGTATCATACCTCTATAAATATTATACTATAAAACCAATCCATTTTTTGTATTTTTTCACTTTTACATTTCCTATTATATAAACTTTGATAAACTATGATAAATTATTAATGTCCACAAAACCTTATTTTATAAGGAATCTAAATTTTCGTATAAGTAATAATTCGTGCGGGGGGTGGCCCCTCTGAAGAGAGCAAAATAATTTTTCAACAATTATTTTGTTATGCATACAATAATATGGGTGAATTAATTATATATGAATAATGGATACAGAATAGTTGTTGATGCGGGACACCTAAATACGAAGTTCCCCAAATTAAAGATATAACAAATATTAAGTCTATAAATGTAAAGATACTTGGGAGAGTATCTTTTTTTTTGTATAATAATTTTGGAGTTGATTAGTATGAAATTGAATTATCGATTAATAAAAATAAGTTGTATAGTAATGGTGATAACGTTGTGTATTACTTCTATATTAACTTTTGCCTGTACTCAAAATAGAGTTATTATTTATATTAGTAATATTCTTTTGAATATTTTTGCTGGTGCTGTTATTTTGTTTATAACATCACTTGTTGAATATTTTGCTAGTAGAAAAAAAGATTTGGAAACTCTTATGAAATTTATTCTTGATTACCGAAATAAATTTTCTAAAATTAAATATTTGGAGGAAGTTAAATTATTAAATCATGATGAATACAAGAAAAAATTTAATAAGGACGATAGTAATGTAGAATTACTTTTGAAAGTAGGTAATGAGTGTGATGAATATAATAAAGGATTAATAAAAAACTTTGATAAGACTATAGATGCATATATAGATATTTCAAAAATAAATTTTAATGATTTTTGGGATATTTATGCAGATTTACGTTTTATATTTAATAATAAAAAAAATAATTTAAAACTTTATAATGAAATTTTTAAATATATATATGATGAAGCAAATTTAATTAGAGAATTATCTTACCATTTAAACATCTACAAAACATCTGATGTTAATCCTATTGTTATGTATGATAAAATAAGAAAATATCAAAATCATATTTTTTATGAAAAAGAATTAATGCCCGGAGAGAAATTGAATAAAAAGAATATGGAATTGATTAAAAGCGGAATTTCTTATCAAACAACATGGCGAAAAGACAAAAGTTCATTTTTTGTATACAATAAAATGACAAAATATTTAGATGAACAGTATGATAATGTTGGAAAGATAGCATATTTTAATAACGATTATAAAAATTAATTAAATAATTTTGTAAAAAAATATGGTGATATAATTTGAGGTGTAATAATGAATTTAACTGAATTAAATACAATTTTGGTGGCATCAGAATTAAAGTCGCTTTACAGTATTACAAAAGGAATTATTAATTGTGAAAATAATTCTATAGTAAGCTTAGGATTTTTCAATTATGTAATCTTATTATCAGTAGAGATATGTGATTATGCAAATGAAACATATGGTGATAAGTTAACTTATAAATATAAAAGAAAAATAAAAGAATGTAGAGCTAGAATTAAAGAATATAATATTGAATCTAGTGAAATATTAGCATTAATTGAAAAGACAAATGTGGAATCAATAGATTATTTTTATAAAGATTTATCTAAATTAGTTCAAATGATATTTGGCTCTTTGATAACTAATTTAGGAATCTATAAATATAACGATAAAATTATTTCTAATACTTTTTTAATATCAAAGGACTTAAAACCTATTATTTATAATGATAGAAAAATTGATAAAAAAAGAATAAAAGAAGTATCAACTTCGTTAGGAATGTTATTAAATACTTTATATTTAATTTTTTATAAAGATGTTCAAGTTCAAGCAAATGTTAATATTAAGTATAATTTTGTTTTAGAAGATTACAATGTTAGAAAAAAAAATAATTTACTTAATCCAAAAATAAATAATAATGAAGCATTATTTTTTTTAGATATATTGTCAATTTTAAATTTCTGTAAAGAAATTATATATTATTTTGAAATATGTGATGAATTGAAATATCGAATTTTTTATTTGGCATTTTATAGAACGTATCATAATACCATTAAACTCGTTGAAAAAGATGATAAATATCTGAATATAAATAATATATTAAAAAAATACTATAACTTGGATAATAAAGTATTTAGAAATGCAATGTTTCATTATAATATAACAGATAAAATTAATAGTAATGAAATTAAATTTGATCAAATGTATTATGGAATAATTTTTAAGTATTTAAAAATGAGTGATATTGAATATAAAAAAAGTATAATAAATTATTTTACAGAGCTTTCCTCAGCTATATCGAATATAATTTTATTCAAAAAGTAAATAAAATTATAACTTTTTTACCAAAAATATAAATTATATTTTTGTAATAGCAAGCACTGAATTTGTACACGCACAAAATTCGCTTGATGGGACTTGAATTTAAATAATAATCAAGTTACTACAGGGTCGCTTTAATTATAAATACGAAAAGTTGTTTCTTTGAATTTCTATTAGTAATATTTATATAAGTAAAAAAGACTATCATTTTTATTGAACCAATATTTCAATAAAGTTGATAGTCTTTTAATTTTTTTATTTGTTCATCTTTTAATATATGTTCTTCAATACTTGGATCATATTCTAGTTTTAAATATCCAAGTAATTCATTTATATTTTTAATTAATTTTTTTGATGTTTCATCTAATTTATTATTCTTTTTTAAATGTTTTTCTAAATCATCAACATAATCTTGTAAATCTATATCAAGATGTCTTCTTTTATCAACTTCATGTAATACTATTTTGTTAGCATATTCATGATCTTGAACTTTTTTATAATATCTTTTATAATTTACAATTACATTATTATCACTATGTTCAACTAAATCTTCTGAGTATCCAACCATTTTAGCCAGTTTTTTTAAAATCTAAATTTAGATATTTTTTGAACGATTTTAAAGTAACTTTTATTAAACTAACTCATAAAATAATATGGGTGAATTAATTAATATGAATAATGGATATAGAATAGTTGTTGATGCTGGACATGGAGGAAGTGATCCTGGGGCAGTATCTGGAAATTTAAGAGAAAAGGATTTTACTTTAAAAGCTGCTAATTATATGTATAATAGATTTAGAGAATTAGGAGTTCCTGTTGCTATTACAAGAAATACGGATGAAACATTAAGCAGAACTGAAAGACTTAATACTATGAGAAATACATTTGGAAATGATTCTAAAGTAATAGTATTATCAAATCACATAAATGCAGGAGGAGGCGAGGGTGCAGAAGTAGTATACCCACTTCGTACTTCTTCAACACTTCCGTCAATGATTTTAGAAGAAATTGGTAATCGTGGTCAAATAAAAAGAAAGTATTATCAAAGAGTACTTCCAGAAAATCCAAGTAAGGATTATTATTACATCATGCGTGAAACACCAAATACAACAGCTTTATTAATTGAATATGGGTTCATTGATAATCCAAATGACCAAAGAAAATTACAAAATAATTTACTTGAATATGTAGAAGGGGTAGTTGAAGCTGTATCAGATTATATTGGAATTAACTACACACCACCTGGCTCTTCTGTACCTGATACTGACGGACTTTATACGGTTAAAAGAGGAGATACACTTTATTCCATTGCAAGAGAATATAATATAACTGTCAATGAATTAAAAAGTTTAAATGGTTTAACCAGTAATAACTTAAGCATTGGTCAAACACTTAAAGTACCAAATTTAGAAATACCAGAAGAAATAGAACAAGATGAATACATTGTAAAACAAGGTGATACATTATCATCAATTGCAAGAGAGTTTAATACAACTGTAAATGATTTAATAACTTATAATGATCTTCCTACAACAATACTAAGTGTTGGTCAAATTTTAAGAATTCCAGGAAATCCTTCAAGTGATTTAATTTATATAGTACAACCAGGTGATACTTTATATGCTATTGCTAATAACTATGGTGTAAGTGTCGATGCTATAAAGGAGTTAAATAACTTAACAAATAATACTTTAAGTATAGGACAAAATTTGTATATACCAAAAGGAACAACTATAGAAGAAACAGATTATGTTGTTTATCAAGTAGAACCAAGTGATACTTTATATAGTATTGCAAGACGTTATAATACAAGTGTTGATGCTATTAAAGACTATAATAATTTAACAAGTAATGTTTTAACAATCGGACAGAATCTTCAAATACCTGTTCAAAAAGTACAAACAGAAAATATAACCTATGTAGTAAAAAGAGGCGATACATTATATAAAATAGCAAATGACTATGGTGTAACTGTTTTAGATATCATGAATTTGAATAACATGGATTCTACATTACTAAGCATTGGAGAAACTATTTTAATACCAAATCAAAAAGGTGATTTTTAATAAGTCACTTTTTTAATATTGACATATTTATTTAAATAATATATATTGCTATTAACAAGTGGATGATATTCGATAAGTTATTCGAATATGCTAATAAAAATATTGTATGAATTAGGTGGTGAATAAGATGGATCAAGATAAAATGCATTTGGTAAATAAATTATTTAATAGTGAAACAATTAGAACAATTTGGAATAAAGAGCAAGAAAAATATTTTATAAGTATTGTGGATTTAGTTGGATTATTATCAGAAAGTAAAAACAAACATGCATATTGGAGAAAGTTAAAACAGCGTTTAAAAGAAGAAGGAAATGAAACCATGACAATTTGTCACGCTTTGAAACTAAAAGCGCAAGATGGTAAATATCGTATGACTGATGTAGTTGACATTAAGGGGAAGTTTAGAATTATTGAATCTGTTCCTAGTAAGAATGCGGAGGTAAAATTGCAGGTAATGCAATAAAAAAATTAGAAAATGAACTTGGTGAAAGCATAATTACTAGCGATAATGCACTTAATTATGAGTATGTAGATGAATTAGAAATTGAAATGGAAAAATAACTATATAATTAACAATAATTATATTTATAGGAGGTATAACATATGGAAAAAAATATTGAAGAAATAACATTATTATTAATGTATTTAACATCTTGGGAAGAAGATGGATATGTAGCTGATGAGAATGATATGCCAAAAGAAGCAAAAATTAAAACTTGTTGGAAAGGATATTCATTTGATATTATTAATAAATTAACTGATGATAATTATCTTTATTTTAGTAAATGTAAAAACAAATCTATTTCTTTAACTCCAAAAGGAGAAGAATTAGCTAAAAAATTAATCGATAAATATATAAAAAATAAATAGGAGGTGACTCAAAATGACTGCACCAAAATTAGATTTTTTATTAGAGATATTGGATAATAGAAATAATAATCCTGAAAGTTATGATACTAAGGTAAAAGAAAAAATAAATGAGTTGTATGATTTGTTAGATAAAATAAAGCCATTATCTGATGATGAATATAAAGTTTTATATTTTAGTGTAGAAAAGGGAAATATTGAAGAATATGGTAATTATGAAGAGTTAAAAGTAGATGGTGAAGTTGATAGCTACGAAGAATTTAAAACTAGATTTAATGAAGACTACGCAGATGAAATAATGTGGTATAAAATGACTTCTACTAAGTATAAAAATTATCGTATGATATCAATTAATTCCAAAACTATAATATATGCTGATATGAATAATGAAAATACAAATTTTGAAGATTATCAATTGCAAGAATTATTAGATTTTCTTATAATCAAAGTGAAAGATTGTATTCAAAAACTTGAAGACGAAACTTACAATGATTATATATCAAATAATTATTCTTATAAAAATAGATTCGGCGTAATAAAAAGAAATGTGTATTGGAATATATATCCAGATACTAAGAAAAAACTATTAAATGAAATATCACAAGAAGAAATGAACTATTTCATTGAAAATGCAAGCGATAAAACTAATAATAGAATAAAAAATATGACATCTAGAAAGTATTTTGAATGTGTCGGATTAGTATATGAAAATATAGGTTATGAAATAAGTAATTTAACAGATAAAGAACTATATTTAAAATATGCTGATGGTAGAGATGAAGGCTTAAGTAAAATTGATGAGAATAGTAGTCAAGAATTTGATAAATGGTATAATGATTATAGCAAGTTTGGAGGACATCCTTGGGAAATTATAAGAGGTCATTCGTTTACTAGAGTTAATTTACAAGTTCACAATGATGATAATGGATATTATTTATCGCTTGATGGTAATATAATCTTAAGAAAAATTGAAATAGCTAAAATATTTATTGCACTAAATAAAAATAATATACCAGTACAAATATATAATGTAAATATAATAAAGAATGCATTTAAGGGTATTGATTATATTGGCATTGTTCCTAATGATATTATGCCAATTGAATGTGGTGGTTATTTTAAAAAATACAAACCAACTGAATTTATACATATGGAAGATAATAAAATATTTAAGTACATTGAGTGGGAATTATTAGAAAATATAGAATTAAAATAGAGGAGAAAAATATGAAGTATGAAAAGTATTTAATAAAAAAGGGCAAATTAGATTTGTTATCATCTTTAAAATCTTTAGATAAAAATTTACTTAATAAAACATTAAAAGAATCTGGAATGAGTAGCCTTGAAGAATTAAAGAATGCAATTATCGAAGAATTTGAAATGAGTTTAGATATGTCAAAAGATGATCAATTTACAAGAATGTATTTTGAAAGATTACTTAATCATGAAAATTCAGAATGGATGTCAGCATATCAACAAGATATTGAGAATTTTTTAGTTTTTGTGTATGAAAATGGAGATTATTATTCTTATTATATTCCAATTGAGATAAAAGAAATAATTAATAGATTACTAGGTAGCATGACTCCAGAAGAAAAATTTAATTTAGAAAATGCTGCTAATACACCAATAGTAAAAGATTTAAAAGGACTATTGGATACATTAAGTGTTAGTGACTTGAAACATATCGGTGGATTATTACATGTTAATAGACTAAGTAACAAACCTAAAAAAGAACTAGTTAAAATTATTTATAGTGCTCTTACAGATAAGGATAAATTGATAGATGTAATTGAAAGATTTATAGATAAAGAATTTGATTTATTAAAAGATTTGATGATTAACAAAGGTACTATTCAAAATAATAACATCAATATGGAAACATATCATTTCTTATATATGGTCGGTATAGTTTTCCTATTTAGAAGAGATAATAAATTTTACGTTTCTATGACTGATGATGTTTACAATACTATGAAAAAAGTAAATTTAAATAGTGTTCAAAAAATAGTAGATGAAAACACAAAGGTATATAATCTTGTTAGAGCAATGGTTGAATTATATGGTGTATTTTCATATAGTTATTTAGATTATTATTATAGTTTATATTATGGTAACGGTGAAGAATTAGATACGCCAAATAATGCATTATTATTTTGTGAGAGAGCAGATAACATAGATATAATTCATACAGAACATAATATGTATTTTATTAATAGAATACTTGGACAAAAGGAATTTGAACCGTTATTAGATGATATTATCTCAAGACAAGAAAGTATTAAAAGAAAACCAATTAAATTAGAAAAATTACTTAAATACTCAAATTATGATTATTACGAAGAAACAGAATCTAAAAATAAATTCAAAAAATATTTAAAAAGAAAAAACATTCCATCTGATACTATTGAAATAATTATAAAAATAATTTCTGATATGTATAGACTTGGAAATAATTATATTAGTGCATCAATTGAAATGCTTCAAGATTATGGAGTAGAAGTAACGGAAAATAATATGCAAGAAATAATAAAATATTTAATGGATATATATAATAATTCAAGAATTTGGTCTAATAATGGATGGACACCTATTGAAATGAGAAAAAATTATGAAGATATTTTTTTAAACGAAAATAGTGATAATGTAGATAGTTGTGAGTCGTAAAAGAAAATATATAGTATATAGTAGCAGGTGTTCTTATGAATATCATGAAATTTAATACCAAATCAAGAAGGTGATTTTTAATAAGTCACTTTTTTTATGTTTAAATTAATAAATTCCTTATATGCATATTGAAACCAAAATAAATGTTTGGTATAATACTCGTCAAACGAAGTAGCTTATTATTAGAAGTGAAAAACATTTATCAAATAAAGTGGAGAAGTAATATGGAAAATAGTAAAAATAATAAAAAAATAATTATATTTTTAATGATATTCATTGCATGTTTAATTATAATTAATTTTATTTGCGCATATCCTAAATATGAAATAACTGTAGAGATAATTGTTTGTTTAAGTTTATTAACAATTTTGTCATTATCAGAGATGTTTGATGATCTCAGCATACCAAAGGTAATATCATTATCTAAAAATGTAAAAGAGATAAAGAAAGAAAATAATGATTTAAAAGATACAAATATAAAATTATTGACACAAATTGCAAGCATTAAGAATTCTAATAGTCAAAATATTTTTCTGCCTAATTCTTTTAGTACTGTTAGTTCTTCGAATATAGATGATATAAATAAAAATGATGATAAAATTGAATCAGAAGAAAGTGATGTCCAAAGTAATTTAGAAAATAAGGATTATAAGGATTATAGAACGCGTCATAAATATAGAAATAATTTAGACGTATTTATGTTAAAAAAAGTATTAGAGTTTAGTAACGATATTCCAAATTGTGATATTCGATATGATGTTAAGTTAATTAATGACAAAATTAGAGATGATAACATTATGAATAATGAGGTAAGGTTTGATGCATTAAAGTCAACTCCAAATGAAAACATTTTTTATGAAGTTAAAATTATACCATATCTATTTGATTTTTCTTATCAACTTCATTATATGTTAAGAACAATCGAATTATATAAAGATTATAGTAAAATTCCTTGCAAATTGGTTTTAGTTTTACCTAAATTTGAAAAAGAATTAGAAAAAATATTATTTAATACAAGTAGAGATAGATTTTCTATGATTAAAGATAGGATATCAAATAGATTTGATCCCGCTATAAAAAATCATTTGTTAGAAATAGTGGAAGTAGATGTTTCTAAAGAAGAATTAGACAATTATATTAAAGAAAAAGAAGAATCAAAGTAATTTAGTTTTCATTTGTATTTTTAATATTTAAGAAAATGAATTTAGAAAATATTATAATTATAATTAAATAAAAACAAAATAAGGTGATTTTTAATAAGTCACCTTTTTAAATACATAAAATGACGTAAAGAAATTGAAAAAAAATATATTTAATGCTATAATCACTATAGAAGGAAGGAATTAAGATGAAAAAAGAAGAAAACAAGAAAAATAAAAAAAATGATGAAGTTGAAATAAGCTTTAAATTCAATAAGAAAAAATTAGTTCAAGGACTTGGTATTGCTTTAGTTGTAGTAGCTGTATTAGGACTTGCATTTGCAGTTTCAAATACAACGAGCAAGGATACTAAAGCGTTTGAATTTGTTGACATTACAGTTGATGATTATCTAGAAAAAATGAAAGAAAGTGAAAAGTCAGTTATATACGTTGCACGTCCAGGTTGTTCTTGGTGTCAAAAAGAATCACCTATCATAAAAGCACTTGGAGCTCAATATGATTTAACAATTTACTATTTAAATACAGATCCATTCTGGGATAGTGAAAATGAAACTTATACAGAAGCAGGACAAAAATTCATGGCATCAGCTGAACAATATAAAGATGGATGGGGAACACCTAATACAATCATTGTTCAAAACGGAGAAATAGTTGATGGTGAATTCAGTTACGTTGAAAAAAGTGCATTAAAAGATTTATTTAAGAGAAATGGATTTATAAATGGATAATAAAGTGTATAATTTAGCAAGACGTTTTCAAAATAAATATTTTGGAACAATTGCTTTTAGAATAAGAGCACATAGTAATGTTGTAGCAGATCATATTAATAAAGATGAAAAGGTATTATATGTTTTCTGTGGTCAAAAGGGTGGTTCTAACAGAGAAATATTTTCTAGCTGTGTAGTTGCTTTAACTAATCAAAGAATAATAATTGGAACTAAAAGAGTACTATGGGGCTATTTTTTAACAACAATAACACCAGACCTTTTCAATGATTTAAAGGTTCAATCAGGGCTATTATTTGGAAGAATTCTAATTGATACAGCAAAGGAAAAAGTTGCTATTTCAAATCTTGCTAAATCTTCACTTAAAGAAGTTGAAACAGCAATATCAACTTACATAAGTAAATATAAAACTAATAAAAAAAGTGAAAAAGAAGAATCAAAATAGATTCTTTTTTTCTAAATAAATCATAATAAATATACAAAATAATTTTGTTTTGCTATAATAATATTATGAATTTACTAAAAAATGGAGGTAGTTATGTATATACCACTTTTAAATAAGACAACCTACACATTCTTATCAAGTTTACTGGAAGTAGATGATTTAATTGAGATAGCTAAAAGTAATAACTTGAATACAATAGCCATCTGTGATGATAACATGTATGGAACGATGGAATTTATTAAAAAATGTGAATTAAATAATCTAAAACCCATAGTTGGAGTAGATTTTAAATCACGACTTTTATTTGCCAAGAATTATGATGGTTACTCAAATTTATTAAAACTAATTAATTTACAAAGTGAAAAAGAATTAACGGAAGAAGATTATAATTTATATAAATCAAATCTCGTTTGTATTCCTTTAACTGAAATCACAACAATATACGAAGATACATTCTATCCAGTAAAGAATGAAAATAAAGATCAAGATAACATTATTTTCATAAATCCATTACTTTATAAAGAAGCAAGTGACTTTGAAATCTTAAAATATTTAGAATTACTACGTGATAACAAAACTATTACAGATGAATATATTGAAAAAAAAGGATGTTACTATCAAAAACAAAATAAAGAAGAAGTAGCTTGTAAAAATACTTTTAAACTCGCAGATATGTGTAATTTAACTCTTCCAAAATATGAATTAAACCTTCCAATTTATAGTAAGGAAGTTGAACCAGCAAGTTTTCTAACCAACTTAGCTTTAAAAGGACTTGAAAAAAGATTAAATGGAGACGTAGGCAATGAATACAAAAAACGTTTAAAGTACGAACTTGATATTATAAATAAAATGGGATTTGCAAACTATTTTCTAGTTGTCTATGACTTTATTAAATATGCTAAGACTAATAAAATTTTAGTAGGCCCTGGAAGAGGAAGTGCAGCAGGTTCTTTAGTTGCTTATACTTTAGGAATAACTGAAATAGATCCTTTAAAATATAATTTATTATTTGAAAGATTTTTAAATCCAGAACGTATTACTATGCCCGATATAGATACAGATTTTCCTGATATTTATCGTGACCAAGTAATTAATTATGTTAAAGAAAAGTATGGTAAAAAAAATGTAGCTAATATTGTAACATTCAATACCATGGGAGCTAAACTTTGTATTCGTGATATTGGAAGAGTCATGAATGTATCTTTAAGTCTTGTGGATAAAATAACAAAAATTATAGGAAGTAACAAAGAAAAATTAAGTGTAATTGCTGAAGATACCCGACTAAAAAAATTAATTGAAGAAGATATTAAAGTAAAAAAACTAATTGAAGTTGCTATTAAACTTGAAGGAATTAAAAGAAATACATCCATTCATGCAGCAGGAGTTATTATTTCAAATAACACACTTGATTCGATTGTTCCTTTAATATACGATAAGACCATAGATTCTTATATTTCAGGGTATGAAGCAAGTTATCTAGAAGACTTAGGATTATTAAAGATGGATTTTCTGGGAATAAAAAATTTAACGACAATCATGGAAGTACAAGACTTAATATTAAAAAATGAAAATGTTGAAGTAGACTTTAAAGATATACCACTTGATGACGAGAAAACATATAACTTATTTCAAAATGGAGATACAAATGGTATATTTCAATTTGAATCAACTGGTATGAAAAACTTTTTAAGAGAATTAAAACCAGTTAACTTCAGTGAATTAAAAGATGCAATTGCTTTATTTAGACCAGGACCATCTGCTTCCATTCCAACTTATATTAAAAGAAGAAATAAAGAAGTAGAAGTTGATTATTTTACAAAAGAATTAAAACCAATTTTAGAAGAGACATATGGTATTATTATCTATCAGGAACAAATCATGAAACTTGCAAATGTTATAGCAGGATACACATTAGGAGAAGCTGATATTTTAAGACGAGCAATCTCTAAAAAGAAAAAAGAAATACTCGATCAAGAAGAAAGTAAATTTATTAGTAAAGGAATAGAAAACGGATATTCAAAAGAACTATCTGAAACTATTTACTCTTTAATACTTAAATTTGCTTCATATGGATTTAATAAAAGTCACAGTATTGCTTACACCATGATTTCCTATAAGATGGCCTACTTAAAAGCCCATTTTCAAAAGTATTTCTATGTAAGTTTACTTAATAGTGTAATCTCAGATACCGAAAAAACAAGAGAATACTTATATGAAATGAAAAAATACAACCTAAATATTTTAAAACCAGATATTAGATATAGTACCAACACTTATTTAATCAAAGAAAAAGAAATACTTGCACCATTTAATTTAATAAAAGGAATAAGTAACATAGTAAGTAGCAAAATAATAAGTGAAAGAAATAAATATGACACGATATATGATATATTTAGTAGTTTAAATTTAACTAAAAGCAACTATGAAATGCTAATAAAGAGTGGATGTTTTGATTCTTATTACAATCGAAAAACTTTAATTGAAAACTTAGATTCTTTACTAAACTATGCATCTCTTTGTAAAGACTTAGATAAAGAATTTGTGTTAATTCCTGAAATAATTGAATGTGAAGAATATTCAAGTGCTGAATTAATTGAAATGGAAAAAGAATTATATGGCTTCTTCTTATCGAATCATCCAGTAGCAAACTATAAGGCTCGCGAAAGTAAAGATAGTATTATTGACTTAAAAGATATAGATAAATATTTTAATGAATTTAAAACGATGATTGTGCTAGTTGAAAGTACTCATGAAATTACAACTAAAAAAGGAGATAAAATGTTATTCTTTAAGGGAAGTGATGAAGAAAGAGTAATTGATTTTACAGTATTTCCAGATACTTACGAAAAATATTTTAATATTAGAAAAAATTATATTTTAAAAGTATATGGAAAAATTGAAAAAAGAAATGGGGAGTTTCAAATAATTGTTTCTAAAATAGATAATTTGGAGGAATATTAATAATGAAAAAAACGAAAATAATTGGAACTATTGGTGATAAAAATAATGATGTTAAAACGCTTGAAGAGATGATTAATCTTGGAGTTGATGTCTTTCGAATCAATTTAAGTTATATTGACCTTGATTTATGTGATACTTTAATTAAAAATATAAGACTTGCATCTAAAAATGTAAAAAAAATAGTTGGTATCATGTTAGATTTAGATGGACCAAGTATTAGAATTGATAAATTAATAGAAAATGAGGCTTATTTAGAACTTGGAGATACCATTAGAATTTATAACTATCATGTAGTATGTAATAATACTCAAATATCAACTAATTGCAATAACTTAGTAGAATTAGTAAACAAATCTGATATTATTATTATTGGTCATGGTGATGTTAAATTAAAGGTAGAAGAAATTAACTCTGATAACTTTGTTTGCGAGGTAGTAGATGCTGGATTTATTAAAAGTAATCAAGTAGTTCATATTAAATCATCTTATATGGATTTATCATTTATTAGTTCAAAAGATAAAGAAAGCATAATGTATGCTATAAAACAGGATGTTGATTTTCTTGCTTTATCATATGTTCGAGATGAACAAGATGTTTTAAGTGTCATTGATATGTTAATTGAAAATGAAAACGATCATATTGGAATAATTTCTAAAATTGAAACAGAAGATGCTTTTTTAAATATAGATGAAATATTAAAAGTAAGTGATGGAGTCATGGTATCAAGAGGTGATTTGGGTATTAATACTGAAATCGAAAAACTTCCATATTTACAAAAAGAAATTTTAAAGAAAGCCAATAGTTATCAAAAAATTGGACTAGTCTCAACCAACTTCTTAAAAAGTATGGTTAAAGAAAAAATTCCTTCTCGAGGTGAAGTTACAGATATCTATAATGCTGTTTTTGATAAAGCGGATGGTCTTGTTTTAACTGATGAAACAACTATTGGAGAACATTCTTTAGAGTCAATTACCCTTATGAGTAAAATACTAAGTGAAGCTGAACTGCACTTTGATTATAAAGAAAATTTAGAAGATACTTTAAAACATGGGAAATTAGATGTTACCTCAACTATTTCTTATTCAGTAGTTGACTCTGGAATACTTTTAAATGCTAGTTGTATTCTTGCTAATACCATAAGTGGTTATACAGCCAGAAAGATTAGTTACTTTAGACCAATGAGCCCAATTCTTGGTTTAAGCCCTGATAAAAAAACACTTAGGTCTTTAACTTTAAACTATGGAGTAACACCAGTTTTAATCAAAAAATATGATGACTCTGAAAGTATAGTAACCGAATGTGTTAATAAATATAAAGAAATAACTGATTATAAAATAGGTGATATAGTAATAATTACAGGTGGTCTTCCAATTAGTACTAAGAATACAGACTTCATGAAAATAGAAAAAATTGTTGATTAAGAGATTTAAAAAATCTTGACAAAAATTAAAAAAACAAGTAAAATTATCGAGTCGCATAAATTGACGTCTGTGGGAAAGACATATACCTTGATATATTTTATATAAACTTTATATAAGGCTAGAATTCCTAAATTCTATTCCTTATTTTTTTATGCTTTAAATAAGGAAGAAAATGAAAGGAGAATAAAAAGTATGAAAAATGAAAAGATTTATTTAACCGAAGCACCTATTAAAAAATTACTTATGAAGTTTTCAATTCCCTGTATTTTATCACTTCTTATTAGTGCTTTATATAATATTGTTGATCAAATTTTTATAGGTAATAGTTTAAGTGGTACAGCAGGAATTATGGCAACTACTATTGTATTTCCATTTACAGTTGTTGCTCTTTCTATTGCTTTAATGGTAGGAGATGGTGCCAGTGCTCTTTTTAGTATATCAATGGGAGGAAAAGAAAAAGAAGTAAGTCAAAAATGTATTGGTAATTCTTTAACTTTAATGATTATTTTTAAATTATTATTAACAATAATAGGCTTTATCTTTCAAACACCTATACTTAATGTCCTTGGAATAAATGGATATAGTTTAGACTGTAGATTATATGCTAAAACATATTATACTATTATTTTAATGGGATTTCCTTTCTATATTTTTACAGCTTACTTAAGTTCTTTAATTAGAGCCGATGGAAGTCCTATATATGCTATGATTGCAACAGTAGTTGGAGCAGTTATTAATTTAATATTTGATCCTATCTTAATATTTGTTTTTAATATGGGAGTAAGGGGAGCTGCTATTGCAACAATTGCTGGTCAAATTATCTCAGCCTTAATATCCATTATCTATTTTAAAAAGCCTAAACTAATGAATATAACAAAAGATACTTTAAAACTTGATAAGCATATTAGTAAAAAAATATTACAACTTGGAATATCTAGTTTTATAACTCAAATATCAATTGCAATTATTACAGTTGTTGCAAACAATGTAGTTGGTACGATAGGGGGTAATCATGCAACTGATGCCGGTGGTGCACTTGGAATAGTTTTCAAAGTATTTGCCATTGTAATATCATTTTCAATTGGTGTATCAGTTGGAGGACAACCTATAATTGGATTTAATTATGGAGCTAAACGATATGATAGAGTAATTGAAACTTATAAAAAAATATTATTTGTTAACATCATTATTGGTCTTATTGTAACCATTTTATTTCAATTTTTTCCAAAACAAATTGTTTCTTTATTTGGTGGTAATGCTAGTGATTTCATCTTTTATCAAAACTATGCTGTAAAAGCTTTCAGATTATATTTAGGTGGAATACTTTTCTGTTGTATTCAAAAATCAAGTTGTATTTTCTTACAATCAATTGATAAACCTTATAAATCAATGATATTATCTTTAACAAGAGATGTTATTTTATTAGTACCTGGTGTTTTAATCTTTGGACTTCTTGGTAATTTAGATACTATGTTATATGCTGGAATAATTGCAGATATTGGTTCATTTATAATTACGGTAATATTTATTTCCATTGAATATAATAATATAAAAGATTATAAAGTAGTAGATACTAAAAAGAATAATAGTAGCCATTTTGTCATTACAATCGGAAGAGAGTTTGGAAGTGGTGGAAAATATATTGGAGAATGTTTAGCTAAAAAATTTAATATTAACTGTTATGATAAAGAATTACTTGAGTTAACTGCTAAAGATTATAATTTAGATTTAAAAACTTTAGAAAATGTTGACGAACAAGAAAAAAACACTTTTTGGTATGGATTTGCCAGTAAATATCTTGATTCTAAAAATGAAGTTTTACCAATAAGTGCCAAAGACGCTTTATTCTTAAAAATTTCTAAAGTAATAGAAGATTTATATCATAAAGAAGATTGTATAATAATTGGAAGATGTTCTAATTATATTTTAAAAGATTATGATAATGTTTTTAAAATCTTTATTTATGCAAGTGATATGGATTTTAAAATTGAAAGAAAAGAAAAATTTAATAACTTAACGAAAAAAGAAGCTATAAAAGAAATTAACAAAATAGATAAGTTAAGAAAAAATCATTATGAATATTTTACTGGTGTAGCTTGGAAAGATATAAATAACTATGATTTATGTATAGATACTTCAAGTGTTGGAATTGATGATGCTATTAATATAATCGAATCTTATGTAAAAAATAAAATTAACTAAGAGCACTTTTAGTGCTTTTTTTGACTTATAATATAAAATATGATATAATATGCAACTAAGAAAAGGTGTTTTATGAAAAATATTCGAAAAAGATTTCTAAGTGGAGTAGTTGCCGGTATTTTTATTTTACTTCCAGGTATGAGTGGAAAAGTTAAAGCTGAGGAATTTAAGGAAACAGAAGATGAAGTAATTAGTCAAAGTGAAACTTTGATGTATAATGGAGATAATTTAAATAGTAATGCAATTACAAATATAAAAATAAATGAAGAATTATTTAGATTATTAGAAATTGACGATTTTGATTTAATAAACTATGATGAAGTAAATAAGATAGGTGTTACTTTAAGTGAAGTAAATTTTAGATTAGGAGCCGGTACAAATTACAAAAGCCTTAGAACTATTAAAAGTGGAGAAATAGTTGATATTTTATATCAAAGTAGTAATGGTTGGTATTTAGTAAATTATCAAGGAACATATGGTTTTATATCTATGGATTATTCTAAAATAATAGATTTTGATTTATTAGAACAGCAAATAAGTGAACTTCCTCAAGTAGTAAAAAAAGTTGAAGCAACAACGGATGTTAATATTAGAGAATTGCCAAGTACAGAAAGTAATGTATTAGGATTACTAAAAAAAGGAAAAAGATTAAACTATGTGTGTGAAGTTAGTGATAAGTGGATAGAAGTAACCAATGGAACTAATGTTGGATATATTAAAAAAGACTATCTTAAACCAGTATTTGCAATAGATTCAGAATATTATAAAAATATTTGTATGACTCATGATACTAAAGTATATGATTATCCATATGCGAATATTGTAAGTACATTACCTAAATATGAGACAGCTTTTGTCTACGGTGAGACTGATGATTTTTATTTAATTGATTCAGAAGGTACAGTTGGATATGTGAGAAAAATAGATACATATGAATTGAATGGTACTTATGTGGTTGTTGATATATCTGATCAAAAGGTAAGACTTTATAATGATGCTTTAGAAATACTTTCAGATAATGTTGTAACTGGTAAAGATGAAACTCCAAGTCATTTAGGTTATACTAAAGTAAAATCGAAACAAAAGAATAGATATCTTAAAAAATTTGATGTCACTGTAGATTATTGGATAGGTTTCAATGATTATGGAGAAGGATTACATGATGCACGTTGGAGACATGGTAAATTTGGTGGAGAAATATATCATAAAAAAGGAAGCCATGGTTGTATTAATACACCAAATGATGCTATAAAACAAATATATGATGAAGTATCAATCGGAGATAAAGTCTTAATAAAAAGATAAAATTTTGAAATTATATTTCAAGATTTTTTTCTTTTAAATAGATAAATATTATAGTATAATAAATATGAATTAAACATATTGGAGAAAGTTTATGATTAGAAAAATATTTATTCCTAAAAAGTACGTTAAAGATATTTTTAATATTGACTATGAAAAGTTAAAAAGAGATGGCTATAAAATATTAATATTTGATTTAGATAATACTATAGGAAGTATTAAAGAAAATACATGTGATAAAGAAACAAGTGATTTTTTAAATTCCTTAAATAAAGATTTTAAAGTAATAATTGCAAGTAATAGTAGAAAAAAAAGAGTTAACGAATTTTGTTCTAATTTAAATGTTTATAAAATGCATCTTAGTTTAAAACCTCTTGGAATAATACTTTGGAAAATAAAAAAGAAATATAACATAAACTATAAAGAAATGGTAATTATAGGTGATCAGTTAATGACAGATATATTTTTAGGAAATAGATATAAATTATTAACTATTCTTGTAGATAAAAAAGGGGAAAATGATTTAAATATTACTAAATTTAATAGAGCATTAGAAAATAGAATAAAAAAGAAATATAATATGAAAGTTGGTGAATATTTCTAGTGAAAAAATGTATGGGATGTGGAGTAGTTTTACAAAATGAAAATATCTTAAATATTGGATTTACTCCTAATTTAGAAATGGATTTATGTATGAGATGTTTTAAAGTAAAAAACTATGGAGAAACATCAAGTGTTGCTAAAAACAATGAAGATTATATTAATATTTTAAAAAACATTAGTAGTACTAACGATTTAGTTTTATATATTGTTGATATTTTAAATATAAAAGAAGATTTAAACGAAATAAGAGAATATTTAAGAAATAATATAATACTTGTATTAAATAAAAAGGATATATTACCAAAAAGTGTTAAAGATGAAAAAATCATAAGTTACATAAAAGAAAGATATGATTTTTTAGATGTAATTATAGTAAGTAGCTTGAATAATTATAATTTAGATTTATTAATGTCTAAAATAAATAGATGTAAAACAGGAAAGAATGTTTATTTTGTTGGAGAAACAAATGCTGGTAAAAGTAGCTTAATTAATAAAATTATTAATAACTACAGTGATACTCAAGTAGATTTAACTGTTTCTAGTATGCCTGAAACAACACTTGAAAAAATAAAAATCAAAGTAAGAGATGATTTATATATTATAGATACACCAGGAATTGTCGATAAAGAAAATATAATTAATTATTTAGATAAAAAATATTATAAAATATTAAACACTAATAAAGAAATTAAACCTAAAACATTTCAAATTTATAGAAATCAAAGTTTATTAATAGGTGACTTTTTAAGAATAGATTATATAGAAGGAGATAAAAATAGTTTTACCTTATATATTCCAAATGGAATTAAAGTAAAGAAAGTGAATTCTAGACATAACTCTTTAAAAGAATTATCTTATAAAGAATATGATCTTAATTTTCATAATGATTTAGTAATATATGGACTTGGTTTTATAAAAATAGTAATAAATGGGCGTATTGGAATTTATTTAGATAAAGATGTTAAAACTTTTTTGAGAAAAAATATGATTTAACTTGAAAAGAAATCTACCACAATTACGTTAACTTTAGATGATGTGTTAAGGTAGAAAAAATAAAATAATAAAAAGAAAAAAGAAGAGTTTACAAACTGAGATAATAGTGATATTATATCAAGTATGACTTAACATAAATCCAAAAATAGACATAAATATTTACTATAATTTCATATTATATTTGTATGTAAATATAGAAAGCCATTACTATCAAATAAGCAAATATTTGATTATATAAAAATATTATCAAGAAAAATTTGTTATAAAAATAATATAATTATTGAATATATGGAAATAGATAAAAATCATATTCACTATATGATAGAAGCAAATCCTACGTTATCAATTAGTAAAATAGTAAAACTTTTAAAAAGTTATACAACATATCATATATGAAAAAAATATTAAAAGAATATATAGAAAATCAAGGATAAGGTGGTAGTTAGTGTTAAAAGCATTTAAGTATAGAATATATCCAAATAAGGAACAAATAGACCAAATAAATAAAACCTTTGGAAGTGTAAGATTTGTCTTTAATAAAATGTTACAGTTTAAAAAAGACTTATATGATC
Source organism: Bacilli bacterium (assembly GCA_017460745.1). Taxonomy (GTDB): domain Bacteria; phylum Bacillota_I; class Bacilli_A; order RF39; family UBA660; genus RUG591. The sequence continues at coordinate 69,708 of JAFUAL010000042.1, forward strand.
AAATAGAATTATCATATTCTAAAATAGATTGTAATAACTGGTGTAATAAAGTATTAAAAGATGAATATCCTTGGTTAAAAGAAATAGATAAGTTTGCTCTTACTAATGCTATACATAATATGGATAATGCTTATCAAAAATTTTTTAAAGAACATTCAGGATTTCCTAAATATAAAAGTAAAAAAAATAATAATAACTCTTATACTACAAATTATACGAATAATAATATAAAAGTAGATTTTAATAATAATATAATTAAATTACCTAAACTAACTAATATGAAAATAAAATTACATAGAAAATTTGAAGGAATTATTAAAAGTGCAACTATAAGTAGAACACCAACTAATAAATATTATGTTTCAGTATTAGTAGAAACTAATATAAAACCATTACCAAAAGTAAATAGTAATGTAGGAATAGATTTAGGAATTAAAGACTTATGTATAACATCTGATGGAAAGAAATATGAAAATCCTAAAATATTATCAAAATATAAAAAGAAATTAGTTAAATTACAAAGACAAATGTCTAAGAAAGTTATAGGAAGTAATAACTTTAATAAAATAAAAAAACAAATAGCACTAAATCATGAGAAAATAAAAAATATAAGACTTAATCATTTACATAAAGTAAGTAATGAAATAATAAACGAAAACCAAGTAATTATTTCTGAAGACTTACAAATAAAGAATATGGTTAAGAATCATAAATTAGCATCAAGTATTACAGATGCATCTTGGTATGAGCTAACAAGACAATTAGAGTATAAAGCCAACTGGTATGGAAGAACTTATGTAAAAATAGATAAGTTTTATCCTAGCAGTCAAATATGTTCGAGTTGTGGATATCAAAACAAGGATACAAAAAAATTAAGTATTAGAGAATGGAAATGTCCTAATTGTAATACTCATCATGATAGAGATATTAATGCTGCATGCAATATATTGAGAGGAGGAATAAAAAAACTACAGATGGCAATATAAACGATATAGGGATGGAACAGCCCTAATTTACGCTTGTGGAGATTTTATTTAGTGAGGTCTATGAAACAAGAAACCTATAACTTTAGATTATGGGTAGTTCACTTATTAGGTAAAACATTATAAAATGAATTTAGAAAGAGGAATTTATGGAAACTGAAATATTAAATGAATTAGAAGAAAATTTAAAAAAGAGTATTGAATCCCTTGAAGGAAGATTAAAAAAAATAAGTGCTGGACGTGCTAATCCTGCAATACTTGATGGAGTTATGGTTGATTATTATGGTAGTCTAACACCACTTAAAAGTTTAGTAACAATTTCAATACCAGAGGCAAGAGTTTTAATGTTAAAACCATTTGATAAATCAAGTTTGAGTGGAATTGAAAAGGCAATTTTTGAAGCAAATATAGGTTATACTCCTAATAATGATGGAGAATGTATTAGAATAATTGTTCCTGAGTTAACTGAGGATAGACGTCGTGAACTTGTAAAACAGGCTAAAGGAATATGTGAAGAGGCTAAAGTATCAATTAGAAATAATAGACGTGATGCAGTTGATATGTTAAAAGTTGCCGAACTTCCTGAAGATACTGAAAAAAGAAGCGAAGAAAGAGTTCAAGAACTAGTAAATAAATATAATAAAATAGTAGATGATAAACTAGAAGAAAAGTCTAAAGATTTGATGACAGTTTAGAATATTTTTGAATTGAAGAAAGTAGCATATAAATATAGGATAAAAATACATTTTATTCTATATTTTTTTATATAATTTTGAAAACCTTACAAAATGGCTAAAAAAGTGAAAAAAGTACTTGATTTTCATATTTTTGTGTGTTAGAATATACATCGTGTTTGATTGCTTAGATGTGCAAGGTTGTCGATACACGTGGACACGTTGTTCGGGTTATTTGCACGGAGCAAGCCTATACCAGATATAGACGAAGGGAGTGACGATCATGTCAAAACAAGTAGTTCGCATTAGATTAAAAGCGTATGATCATCGTATACTTGATAATGCTTGTACTAAAATTGTTGAAACTGTAAAAAGAGCAGGAGGAGAAATTAGTGGACCAGTACCACTTCCAACTGAAATTGAAAAGTTTACAATTTTAAGAGCTGTTCATAAATACAAAGACTCACGTGAACAATTTGAAATGAGAACACATAAAAGACTTATCGATATCAAAAATCCTAAAAAGGAAATCATTGATGCACTAACACATCTTGATTTACCAAGTGGTGTAGATATTGATATTAAACAAGGAAAGTAATAAGAAAGAGAGGAATTAGAAATGAAAGGAATCTTAGGTAGAAAGATTGGAATGACTCAAGTATTTTCTAAGAGTGGTAAATTAATTCCTGTAACTGTAGTAGAAGTTGAACCTAACGTTGTTAGTCAAATTAAAACTATAGAAACAGACGGGTATGAAGCAATTCAACTTGCTGCATTTACTGCTAAAGAAAAAAATACAAGTAAGCCAAAAATGGGTCATCTAAAAAAAGCAGGAGCTGAACCTAAGCGCTTCTTAAAAGAAATAAGAGGGGTAAATATTAGTGATTATACATTAGGCGGGGTAGTTGATGCTAGTGTATTTACAGAAGGAGAAATGGTTGATGTATCAGGTATTTCAAAAGGTAAAGGATACCAAGGTGTAATCAAACGTTTCAATCAAACAAGAGGACCAATGGGACATGGTAGTCAATATCATCGTGGTGTTGGTTCAATGGGAACACTTCTTCCAATGCATGTATTAAAAGGAAAGAAGTTACCAGGTCATATGGGACATGAACTTGTTACAGTTCAAAATCTTGAAATAGTTAAAATTGATTTAGAAAATAATATTGTTTTAATTAAAGGAAACGTTCCAGGACCAAAGAAATCTTTAGTTGTTATTAAAACAGCTGTAAAAAATCCTGATAAAGTAAATGAGAAAGTTGATTTAGTATTTTATGAAGTAGAAAGTGAAGAGACTACAAACGAAGAAACTACTACAGAAACAAATGAAGTAACTGAAGAAGTTGAAACAGAAAATACTGAATCCGGAGAGGTACCATCTCAAGAATAATTTCTTGATGAAAGGAGGATATTATGGAAAAAGTTAATGACATTAAATTAAAGAAAGAAATATTTGATATAGAACCAAACGATAACGTTGTTAGAGATGCAATTCAAGTTGCAATGTCTGGTCTTCGTCAAGGAACTTATAAAGTAAAAACAAGAAGTGAAGTATCAGGTGGAGGAAGAAAACCTTGGAGACAAAAAGGTACAGGACGTGCTCGTCAAGGATCAATTCGTGCACCACAATGGCGTGGTGGTGGAGTAGCACTTGGACCAGTACCACGTGATTATTCACTTAAAATGAATCGTAAAGAAAGAAAGTTAGCATTAAAGAGTGCTTTAACATACAAAGCACGTGATAAAGAAATCATAGTTGTTGATGAGTTATCACTTGATGTTCCAAAAACAAAAGAAATGCTTAAGTTATTAGAAAGTTTAGAACTTAATAATAAAAAAGTATTAATAGTAATGCATGAGTTAAATGAAAATATTATTCTTGCAGGACGTAATTTACAAAATATATTCATGATGGAACCATTCGAACTTAATGTACTTGACATTATAAATGCTGACTATATATTAGCGGATGTCGCTGCAATTAAGGATATCGAGGAGGCATTAAAATAATATGGATACAAAGTATTTAGAAATTATTAAAGCTCCTTTAATTACTGAAAAAAGCCGTGACCGTGAAGCGTTAAACCAATACAGTTTCAAAGTTTCACCAAAGGCCTCAAAAATAGAAATTAAAGAAGCTGTTGAAAAAATATTTAAGGTTGATGTTTTAGAAGTTAGAACTTCAAACATGCCTGTTAAGAAAAAAAGAGTAGGTCGTTATGCTGGTCTTAGTAATAGATGCAAAAAAGCAATCGTTACTTTAAAACCTGGACAAACGATTGAAATGCAATAGGAGGTCTTATGGCAATTAAGAATTTTAAACCCACAACTAATGCAAGACGTAAGATGAGTACACTTGTAAATGAAGATATAACAAAGAGTACTCCTGAAAAAAGTCTTACAGTAACTCTTAAAAAGAATGGTGGACGTAATAATCAAGGACGTATTACAGTAAGACACCATGGTGGTGGAGAAAAAAGAAAATATCGTATAATTGATTTTAAAAGAAATAAATTTGATATCGAAGGACGTGTTGCAAGTGTTGAATACGATCCAAACCGTTCTGCAAATATTGCTTTAATTAATTATAAAGATGGTGAAAAAAGATATATCATAGCACCAAAGGATATTCATGTAGGAGATATAGTTGTAAGTGGAGAAAACGTTGATATTAAAGTAGGAAACGCTCTTCCAATTATGAATATACCAGTTGGTACAGTAATTCATAATATAGAACTTCGTCCTAAAAAAGGTGGAGCTTTAGCTAGATCAGCAGGATCAAGTGCTCAAATACTTGGACGTGAAGGTAAATATGTTATGATTAGACTTTCAAGTGGAGAACAAAGAAAAATACTTGGAACTTGTATGGCAACTATCGGTGAAGTTGGAAATGCTGATTATGAACTTGTTCATTTAGGTAAAGCTGGAAGAAGTCGTCATATGGGAATTCGTCCAACAGTACGTGGATCTGTAATGAACCCTAACGATCACCCACATGGTGGTGGTGAAGGTCGTGCACCAGTTGGTCGTAAAGGACCTGTTACTCCTTGGGGAAAACCTGCACTTGGATATAAAACTCGTAAAAAGAAAACTAGCGACAAATTAATCGTACGTCGTAGAAATGGTAAATAAGGAGATATAATATGGCAAGAAGTTTAAAGAAAGGACCTTATGTATTCGATAGATTACTAAAAAAGGTTCAAGGATTAAATGAATCTGGAAAGAAAGAAGTTATTAAGACTTGGTCTCGTCGTTCAACAATTTATCCTGAGTTTATTGGACATACATTTGCTGTACATAATGGAAAAGAATTTATTCCAGTTTATGTAACAGAAGATATGGTTGGTCATAAATTAGGAGAATTTTCACTAACTCGTAAGTTTGGTGGACACGGCGAAAACAAAACTAAATAATATACGGAGGGAAATTAAGTATGGAATCATATGCAATTGCTAAAATGCAAAGAATTTCACCAATTAAAGCAAGACTTGTTATTGATTTAATTCGTGGAAAAAATGTAAATGACGCTAAAACCATATTAGTAAATTATAATACTAAAGCTTCTAAATTAATACTTAATGTACTAAATTCTGCTACTGCTAATGCAGTTAACAACGAAGGTGCAGATGAGAGTAAATTATTTGTAAGTGAAGCAAGAGTAGATGCTGGTCCTGTTATGAAAAGAATTATGTTTGATTCAAGAGGATATATAGGACATAAGGATAAAAGAACTAGTCATATAGTAGTTCGTGTTAAGGAAAGATAGGAGATATTATGGGACAAAAAGTAAGTCCAATTGGACAAAGAATAGGTATAAATAAAGACTGGGAATCTAAATGGTATGCTCCTAAAAAGGACTTTGCTAAAGTTTTAAAAGAAGATATGGAAATACGTAAATATCTTGAAAAAAGTTTAGTAGATAAAGGTGTTGCAAAAATTGAAATTGAAAGAAGTAAGAAAAAATGTGAAGTTACAATTCATTCTGCAAAACCTGGTGTATTAATTGGAAAAGGTGGAGAAGAAATTGATAAGTTAAAGAAAACTCTATCAAATCTTGTTAATCATCCAGTACAAGTATCAGTTGTTGATGTTAAAAAAGCAGATATGAATGCTCAACTTGTTGCTGATTCAATTGCAAAACAAATATCAAATAGAGCATCATTTAGAATGGCTCAAAAACGTGCAATTAAAAATGCTATGAAAGCTGGAGCTAAAGGAATTAAAACTAGTGTTTCAGGACGATTAGGCGGAGCTGACATGGCAAGAAGTGAAGGATATAAAGAAGGTACAATTCCACTTCATACTTTTAGAGCAGATATTGATTATGCAGGGAGTGAAGCAGACACTACATTTGGAAAAATTGGTGTAAAAGTATGGATTTATAAAGGAGAAATTCTTCCTTCAAAGAATGGAGGTAAGTAATTATGGCTTTAATTCCAGCAAGAGTTAAATACAGAAGAGTACATAGATTACCATATGAAGGACGTGCAAAAGGAAATACAACACTTTCATTTGGTGAATATGGACTAATGGCAAAAGAAGGTGCTTGGATTACAACTAATCAAATCGAAGCAGCTCGTGTTGCTATGACAAGATATATGAAACGTGGTGGAAAAGTATGGATTAATATATTTCCACATATGCCAGTAACAAGCAAACCACTTGGAACTCGTCAAGGAAAAGGAAAAGGTGCAGTTGATAAGTGGGTAGCTGTTGTTAAAGAAGGCAAAATTATGTTTGAAATTGGTGGAGTAACAGAAGATGTTGCCAGAGAAGCATTTAGACTAGCTAGTCATAAATTACCAATTAAAACAAAATTTGTAACAAAAGAAATGGAAAATGGTGGTGATACTAATGAAGGTTAATGATATAAGAAAAATGACCACTGAGGAAATAAACAAGAAAGTGGTTGATGCAAAGCAAGAATTATTTAATTTACGTTTTTCATCATCACTAGGAAATCTTGAGAAGCCTTCAAGAATCAAAGAATTAAGACATGATGTTGCAAGATGCAAAACAGTTCTTAGAGAACGTGAGATGGAGGAGAGAGTATAATGGAGAGACGTAAAGAGTTAGTTGGAAAAGTTGTAAGTAGTGTAAATGATAAAACTATTACAGTTTTAGTTGAAACTTATAAAAAAGATCCATTATATGGTAAAAGAGTAAAATATTCTAAAAAGTATGCAGTACATGATGAAAAGAATATAGCATCAGTTGGAGATACAGTTAGAATAGTTGAAACAAGACCATTATCTAAAACAAAATATTTCTATTTAAAAGAAATAGTAGAAAAAGCAGTTATTCTATAGGATAACTTGATAAGGAGGAAAAATGATTCAACAAGAAAGTCGTCTTAAAGTTGCTGATAACTCAGGAGCACGTGAATTATTAGTTATTCGTGTTCTTGGAGGAAGTAAAGTTAAGACTGGAAATATTGGTGATATCGTTGTTGGAACTGTAAAAAATGCTATTCCAAACGGTACTGTCAAAAAAAGCAAAGTTGTAAAAGCAGTTATTGTTCGTTCTAAATTTGGTGTAAGAAGAGATGATGGTTCTTATATTAAGTTTGATGATAATGCCTGCGTAATTATAAAAGATGATAAGAGTCCAGTGGGAACACGTATTTTTGGACCAGTAGCAAGAGAACTTCGTGATGATAAAGATTTTATGAAGATTGTATCCCTTGCTAAGGAAGTACTATAGAGGTGTTGATATGAGATTAAAAACAGGAGATAAAGTTATAGTAATTACTGGCGCAAGTAAAGGACAAGAAGGTACTATTAAAAAAGTATTACGCAATGAAAATAAAGTAATAGTTGAAGGCGTTAATATTGTTAAAAAACATCAAAAGGGAAATGGTCAAGAATCAGGTGGAATACTTGAAATTGAAGCACCTATTAATGCATCAAATGTAATGTTAATTGACCCAAAAACTAAGAAACCTACTAGAGTAGGAGTTACTGTTAACGAAAAAACTAATAAGAAAGTAAGAGTTTCAAAAAAATCAAACGAAAAGTTTGATTAAAGAAGGAGGAATTATTGATGAACCGCCTAAAAGAAAAATACTTGAATGAAGTTGTTCCAAGTTTAAAAGAAAAATATAGTTATAAATCAGTTATGGAAGTTCCAAAACTATCAAAGATTGTTGTTAATATTGGAGTTGGAGATGCAACAACTAATTCTAAATTACTTGATGCAGCTGTTAACGATCTAACAGCAATTACTGGACAAAAACCAGTTATAACAAAAGCTAAAAAGAGTATAGCAGGATTCCATGTAAGAGAAGGACAAGCAATTGGTTGTAAAGTAACACTTAGGGGAGATGCAATGTATAATTTTATGGATAAATTAATTAGTATTGGTCTTCCTCGTGTTAGAGATTTTCGTGGAATTAGTCCAAAAGCATTTGATGGTCGCGGAAATTATACTTTAGGTATCAAAGAACAATTAATTTTTTCTGAAATTGAATACGATAATGTCGTTAAAGTTCGTGGAATGGATATTGTATTTGTAACAACTGCTAAATCTAACGAAGAAGCATTCGATTTATTAAATGAACTTGGAATGCCATTTAGAAAGTAATTGGAGGAAATTATGGCTAAGAAAAGTATGATAAATAAAGCTAACAGAAAACAAAAATTTAAAGTTCGTGAATATACAAGATGTGAGCGTTGTGGTAGACCTCATGCAGTAATGAGTAAATTTGGAATTTGTAGAATATGTTTTCGTGAACTAGCTTATAAAGGACAAATACCAGGTGTTAAAAAATCTAGTTGGTAATACTGGTATAATAAAGGAGGATAAAATAATATGGTAGTAACAGATGCTATTGCAGATATGCTAACGAGAATTCGTAATGCAAATCAATTACGCTATCAAGAAGTATTGGTACCATCTTCAAAAATGAAAATAGAAATTGCTAAAATATTAAAAGATGAAGGTTTCATTGAAGATTATAAAGTATCAAAAGATGATGTTCAAGGAACGATTGTTTTAACATTAAAATATGGACCAAATAAAGAAAGAGTTATTACTGGACTTAAGAGAATATCAAAACCAGGCTTAAGAGTGTATGCAAAATGTGAAGACATTCCTAAGGTATTAAATGGACTTGGTATAGCAATTATTTCTACGAGCAAAGGTTTAATGACTGATAAAGAAGCACGTAAAAATAACTTAGGTGGAGAAGTACTTGCTTATATTTGGTAAGAAAGGATAAAATTATGAGCCGTATAGGAAATAGAAAAATTATTATTCCTGAAGGTGTTAGTGTAGAATTAAATGAAAATGTAGTTACTGTTAAAGGTAAACTTGGTGAATTAAGTTTAGAACTTCCAAGCGTTATAACTATGGAAATAGATGGTAACGAAATTACTCTAAAAAGAAGTAATGAACAAAAATTTACTAAAGCATTACATGGAACAGCTAACGCAAATATTACTAACATGATTAAAGGAGTAGTTGAAGGTTATAAAAAGAATTTGGAAATTGTTGGTGTTGGATATCGTTTTAATATGAAAGGAAACACTCTTGTTATTTCAGCAGGATATTCTCATCCAGTTGAAATTGCAGTACCAGAGGGTATTAAAGTAGAACTAGTTAGTAATACAGAAATATCAGTATCAGGAATTTCTAAAGAATTAGTAGGAGAATACGCTGCTAATATTCGTAAGGTACGTGAACCTGAACCTTATAAGGGAAAAGGTATTCGTTATAAAGATGAATATATTCGTCGTAAAGAAGGTAAGAAAGCTGCCTAATGGTTAAGGAGGAAAAATGATTAGTAAAGTATCAAGAAATGATGTTAGAGTTGAAAGACATAAACGTGTAAGAACTAAAGTATTTGGTACTCATGATATTCCACGTGTATGTGTATTTAAATCTAACACAAATATATATGCTCAAATTATTAATGATGAAGAAGGTATAACTCTTGTAAGCGCTTCCTCTTTAGAATTTAAGGATAAAATTGGAAGTAATGTAGAAGCAGCAAAAACTGTTGGTGAAAATCTTGCTAAAAAAGCTAAAAAAGCTGGAATTACAAAGGTAGTTTTTGATAGAGGAGGATACCTATATCATGGTCGTGTTAAAGCACTTGCAGATGCTATGCGCGACTCAGGATTAGAGTTCTAAGGAGGATATAAGTATGCAAAAAGAACAAAAAGATACAAACAATAACATGAGTAATGTTAAGAATACTCCAAAAGATAAAGCTCAAGTTAGAAATACTAGAGAAAAATCTAATGATAGAAAAGACAGGAAAGATAAAGTAAACAAACTATATGAAGAATTAGTTGTTGAAATCAAGAGTGTTGTTAAAGTTACTCAAGGTGGAAGACAAAGACGTTTTTCTGCAACAGTTGTTGTTGGTGATAGAAAAGGAACAGTTGGAATTGGAATTGGTAAAGCAGGAGAAGTACCTGATGCAATCAAAAAAGCAATTCAAGCTGCTAATAAAAATCTAATAAAAATCACTTTAATTGATGGAAGAACAATTGCTCATGAAGCTATAGGAAAAAGCGGAGCTGCTCGTGTTCTAATTAAACCAGCCCCAGCCGGAGCAGGATTAATTGCTGGTGGAGCTGTTCGTGCTGTACTAGAACTTGCTGGAGTTCATGATATTTCAAGTAAATCACTTGGTTCAAGAACTAAATTAAATATGGCAACTGCAACAATTAATGCCTTAAAATCTATTAAGACAGTAGAAGAAGTTGCTAAATTAAGAGGAAAAACAGAAAGTGAGATTTTAGGATAATGAAGTTACATGAATTAGAAAGAAATACTGAAGCTCGTCACGTTAGACGTCGTGTTGGACGTGGAATGGGATCAGGACTTGGAAAAACTAGTGGACGTGGAGAAAAAGGACAAAAAGCAAGAAGTGGAGTATCAATTCCTGCAACGTTTGAAGGTGGACAATTACCACTTTATAGACGTTTACCAAAAAGAGGATTCTCAAATAGTGATTTTAAAATTAGATATGCCGTTATTAATGTTTCAGATTTAAATAGATTTGAAGATGGAACAGAGGTAACACCTGAATTATTAAAAGATACAGGACTTTTAAAAAATCAATTAGACGGAGTTAAAGTTCTTGGTGAAGGAGAAATTACTAAGAAATTAACCGTTAAAGCAAATAAATTTTCTAAATCTGCAGTAGAAAAACTTGAGAAAAGTGGAAGCAAAATTGAGGTGATCTAATGTTTGCTATTATTAAGCAAATATTTGCACCTACTAATAAGGATTTAAGAAACAGAGTATTTTTTACATTAGGTGCATTATTAATATTTATTATAGGAACTGGTATAACAGTACCAGGAACAACAAATATTACTAAGAATTTAGGATTTTTGGAACTTATTAATGCCATGGGTGGAGGAAGTCTTAAGAGATTTTCAATATTTGCGCTTGGAGTAAGCCCTTATATTACTGCATCAATTATTGTGCAACTTTTGGAAATGGACATTATTCCATATTTTACAGAACTTTCTAAAGAAGGTCCTGTTGGAAGACGTAAGTTAAACCAAATAACAAGATATATGGGAATTATATTTGCGTTTCTAGAAGGATATGCATTTAGTTTTGCATTTCTAGGAACAGGAAGTGCATTTGATTACTTGTATGTTGCTGTTATAATGACAGCTGGAACTGCATTTTGTTTGTGGTTAGGTGATCAAATAACTCAAAAAGGAATTGGTAATGGAGTTTCTTTAATGATTATGGCTGGTATAATTGCAACTCTTCCTACAATGTTCCAAACAGCATTTACATCATTTGTTGTAGGAGAAGGAGGAGAACTTGCTCTTGGAATTCTTAAATTTGCATTGTTTGTTATAATTTACTTTGCAATTATTATTGGGGTTATTTATGTTCAAGAATCTGAACGTAGAATACCACTTCAATATGCGAATAAAACAACTGGTAGTTATGGTTCAGAACAATCATTCTTACCAATTAAGTTAAATACAGCAAGTGTTATTCCTGTAATATTTGCATCAAGTTTACTTGCAATTCCTGCAACAATATCAAATTTTGTAAGTAATGAAGGATTTAAAACATTTGTTGAAACTTATCTTGATTATTCTAAACCAGTTGGATTTGTGATTTATGTATTATTGATTTTCTTCTTTGGTTATTTCTATACATTCTTACAATTAAAACCTGAGGATGTTGCTGATAACTTAAAGAAAAATGGTGGATATATACCAGGAGTAAGACCTGGAAGTGAAACAGAAGAGTATGTAAGACATACTTTGTCTCGTGTAACTATTGTTGGAACGATTTTATTAATTATTCTTGCAATTTTACCAATAATATTCACATCAGTTACCAAATTACCATCAAGTGTTAGTATTGGTGGAACTGGATTATTGATTGTTGTTGGTGTTGCACTTGAGACATATAAACAACTTGAAGGAAGTCTTGCAACAAGAACTTATAAGAAAAGAAGGAGCCGTTTAAAATGAGAAATATCATTTTAATAGCAGCACCTGCTGCTGGTAAAGGAACTTTATCTGAAATGCTTGTAGAGCGCCACGGATATGTTCATATTTCAACAGGTGATTTACTTCGAAGTGCTAGTACGAGTAACACAGAACTTGGAAAAAAAATAAGTGAAATGTTAAGTCGTGGAGAATTAGTAACAGATAATATAGTATTTCAACTATTAGAAGATAGATTAAAACAAGATGATATCAAAAACGGATTTATTTTAGACGGTTTTCCAAGAACAATTGAACAAGCAAAAGAATATGGTGAAATAGCAAGTAGATTAAATATTGATTTAGGAGTAGTAATAGTACTTGAATCAAATTATGAAACTTTAAAGAAACGTATTGTGGGAAGAATGCTTTGTAAGACTTGCGGAAGTGTTTATAACACCTTAACAGGTGTAAATACACCAAAACTTGAAAATGTATGTGATAAATGTGGTGGAAGTTTATATAAAAGAAGTGATGATAATGAAGAATCATTTAAGACTAGATATGATACATATTTAGAAAAAACTAAATCATTAATAGAATTTTATCAAAACATGGGAATTTTACATTTTGTAAATTCTGATTCAAAAGAATCTATGCTAGAAGGTGTAGAGGGGTATTTAAATGATTAGTATTAAAAGTGAGAGAGAAATTGAATTACTTGCTATAGCTGGTAATGTAGTATATCAAACTCACCAGTATTTAAAGCCATTTGTCAAGGCCGGAATTACTACCTTGGAACTTGATAAATTAGCAGAAGATTTTATAAGAAGCAAAGGTTGCACACCATCGTTTCTTGGCTATGAAGGTTTTCCAAACACACTTTGTACAAGTATTAATAGTGAAGTGGTACATGGAATTCCTGATAATAGGAAACTCAAAAATGGTGATATTATATCAATTGATATTGGAGCATGTTACAAAGGATATCACGGAGATTCTGCATGGACCTATGCAGTTGGTGAAATATCAGAGGATGCAAAATATATAATGGAGCATACAGAAAAATCTTTATTTGTTGGCCTAAATGAAATTAAACCAGGTAAAAGAATCGGTGATATAGGGGCAGCAATCGAGGAGTATGCTAAAAAATATAAATTAGGAGTTGTTCGTGAGTTAGTTGGACATGGAGTTGGAACAACTGTACATGAAGAACCTGATGTACCAAATTATGGAACTCGTGGTACAGGACCTATTTTAAAAGAAGGTATGGTTATTGCTGTTGAACCAATGTTAACCCTTGGAAGTCCTGAAATTGTTATCTTGGATAATGATTGGACAATTGAAACTGAGGATTACAGTTTGTCAGCACACTTCGAACATACTATTGCAGTAACTAAAGACGGATATAGAATCTTAACAGGACCTTTAGAAGGAGGAGACAATGGCAAAGAATGATACTATCGAAGTAGACGGAAAAGTTTTAGAAGTTTTACCAGGGTATAAATTCAAAGTAGAGCTTAGCAATAAGCATATTATTGAAGCTCACGTTTCTGGTAAAATGCGAATGAATTACATTCGTATCATAGAAGGTGATAACGTCGTAGTTGAATTATCGCCATATGATTTAACACGTGGGCGAATAACCTATAGAAAGTAGGAGGGAAATATTATGAAAGTAAAACCATCTGTAAAACCAATTTGTGCTAAATGTAAAGTAATAAAAAGAAAAGGTAAAGTAATGGTAATTTGTGAAAATCCAAAACACAAACAAACCCAAGGATAATAGGAGGTGTAATAATGGCACGTATTAAGGGTGTAGATATACCTAATGATAAACATATAGTAATATCTCTAACTTATATTTATGGAATTGGAAGATCTCTTGCTAGTCAAATTTGTGAAGCTGCAAATGTAGAACCTGGAAAGTTAGCAGGAGACGTTACAACTGAAGAATTAAACAGATTAAGAGATGAAATTAATAAACATTTAACTGAAGGAGATCTAAGACGTGAAGTTAATATGAACATTAAAACAAAAATGGAAATTAACTCATATCAAGGAACTCGTCATAAAAAAGGTTTACCTGTAAGAGGACAAAGGACAAATAGAAATGCTCGTACTCGTAAAGGTAAAGGAAAAACTGTTGCTAACAAGAAAAAGTAGTTTAAAGTAATAAAGGAGGAAAAACAATGGCTTATAAACAAAGAAAAAGAAAAGTCAAAAAAAATGTGCCTGAAGGTGTTGCTCACATTCATGCAACATTTAATAATACAATTGTAACTTTGTCTGATAATGATGGAAATGCTATTGCTTGGGCAAGTGCTGGTGCAATTGGATTTAAAGGTTCAAAGAAATCAACTCCATTTGCTGCTGGACTTGCAAGTGAAGCTGCAGGTAAAAAGGCATTTGATGCAGGAATGCGTAAAGTAAGAGTTTTTGTTAAAGGACTTGGACCTGGACGTGAAACTGCAATTCGTTCACTTCAAACAGCAGGACTTGAGATTACATCAATTAGTGATGTAACACCAATTCCACATAATGGATGTCGTCCACCAAAACGTCCAAGAGGATAATTGGGGACATTAAAGTTGAAGATTTGTGGATAAAATAAGGAGGGAATATGGCAAATTTTACGATACCATTTGAAAAACCAGTTTATAAAGTAACTGATTACGTAGAAAATAATTTTTATGGAAAATTCGAACTTGAACCTCTTGAAAGAGGATTTGGTAATACAATCGGAAACGCTTTAAGACGTGTATTATTATCAAGTCTTCCAGGAAGTGCAATTTCAAGCGTAAAAATAGACGGAGTACAACATGAATTTCAAACTATGGATGGAGTTATTGAAGATGTAACTACAATCATTCTTAATTTAAAAAGTGTAGTTGTTAAAAATAACTCAGATGAAATGAAACTAATGCATTTAGATGTAACATGTGATGAAGACTCCATGGAAGTTAAAGCAGGAGATTTTACACTTGATGCAGACTTAGAAATAATGAATCCAGATTTACATATTGCAACACTTAGTCGCGGAGCGCGTCTAACTATGGAAATGACTGTAACAAATGGAAGAGGATATGTAAGAAGTGAAGAAAATAAAAAACTTCTTGATATTAAAAAAGTTGGAACAATTGCAATTGATTCACTTTATTCTCCAATTGAAAGAGTATCATATGAAGTTGATAATGCTCGTGTTGGACAAAATGAAAATTATGATAAATTAATTTTAAATGTTTGGACAAACGGAAGTATTAAACCACAAGATGCTATAGCACTTGCTTCTAAAATATTAATAGCTCATTTTAATGTTTTAGAAAGTGTTTCTGATATTAAAGATTTAACAGGATTAATGATAGAAAAAACAGAAGATACTAAGTCAAAAGAATTAGAAACTCCAATTGAAGACTTAGATTTCTCAGTTAGAACATTTAACTGTTTAAAAAGAGCAAATATAAAAACACTTAAAGATTTAGTAGATAAAAAACAAAGTGATTTTATGAAAATCCGTAATTTAGGTAAGAAGTCATTAAAAGAAGTACTTGATAAAATTCGTGATATGAATCTTACTTTAAAAGATGAAGATTAGGAGGAATATATATGGCATATAGAAAATTAGGAAGAACTAATAAACATAGAAAAAGTATGCTTTCTAATCTAACAAGAGACGTTATTATGAAAGAAAGGATAGAAACAACAGATACTAGAGCTAAAGAAGTACGTAAGTTTGTTGATAAAATGATTACTTATGGAAAAAAAGGAGATTTAGTATCTCGTAGACTTGCACTTGCTTTCTTACATAATGATAAGGAATGTGTTGAAAAAGTATTTAACGATTTAGCAAAACGCTATGAAGGAAGAAATGGTGGATACACAAGAATCTTAAAGTTAGATGAAAGAAGAGGAGATGGAGCATTAATCTCCATAATAGAATTAGTTAAATAGTTATTAGCGCTTATATACTTGATATATAAGTGCTTTTTTTATTTTTAAATTACAAAAAATTTATATTGAAATAATGTATTTTATGTGATAGAATATTTCTAGAAGTGAGGGGATAAAAGTGTATACTGATTATATAGAAGAAAACGAAGAAGATTACTATGCAGATGACGATAATAATAGCAGTAGTAGTTTTGATAATGATAAATTAAAAAAAATAGCTTTTTTTGTTTTAGTTTTTGTCGTTTTAATTATTTTAATTGTATTACTTGCTAAGAGTTGTTCAAAAACGAATAATAATCCACAAAATAATAATGCAAACCAAGCAGTAAGTGTGTATTTGTCAAAACCAGAATTGAGTTTAAAAGTAGGTGAAGAATCTCAATTATATGTTGACGCATGGGATAGCAATAGTACTCCTTTACAAGGAAGTACTACATGGTCAGTTGATGACGAGAATATAGCAACTGTTTCAGAAGGAATTGTTCAAGGTGTTAGTGAAGGTGAAACAAAAGTATACGTTCAATTTAGAGAAAATATAACCGGTAACATATATCGAAAAGAATGTTATATTACTGTAACATCAAATGCGCCACAAATTGAAAGTTTATCTCTAGGTCAAGAAGAAATTAGTATTAAAGAAGGTGGAAGTTTATTACTTCAATTAAATGTCACTCCAAGTGGGGCGAGAACTGATAATATAGTGTTTGAGAGTGAATCAACTGATATTGTAACAGTTGACCAAACAGGATATGTAAGAGCAGTAGCAGTTGGAACTACTTCCGTCATTGCCAAAACAAGTGATGAGAGTGTTAGTACATCAATTGTTGTCCATGTAACTGAAACTGGTGGAATTGAAATTAATCCAACAAGTTTAAAATTAGCAGGACTTGCAAATGGAATAAAAGTTGGAACTTCTGCGGAAATAATTTATAACGTTTTACCTGATAATGCAACATATACGCTTACTTGGGCAAGTAGTGATCCAAGTATTGCAACCGTTGAAAATGGAGTGGTAACAGGAAGAAAAGCTGGAACATGTGAAATAATTGCAACAACACCTAATGGAATTTCCGATAAATTAACTGTAACAGTTGAGTCAGATAGTGTTCCTGTTGAAAGTATAAATATAACTGGAGAAACATCAATTACGATGAAACTTGGTGGAACAAAACTTTTAAGATATAGTGTTTTGCCAGAAAATGCAACAAATAAAAATGTGACTTACACAACTAGTAATTCAAGTATAGTATTTATTGATTCTGGTGGTGTAATAGCAGCAGTTGGGGTTGGTAGTTGTTATATAACAATAACAAGTGAAGATGGAAGTAAAACAGCAGTTTTAAATATAACTGTAACTGGAACAGGTGCAGCTACTGCAACATCTTTTGAAGGAGAAACAGGAACTTCGACTGGTACTAGTGGAGATACAACCGGAATAGACACAGGTACAGGTGGAAGTTCTTCTACTACAGGAAGTGGAGATTATTATACAAGTGGTAGTGGTGATACAAGTTATACAGTAGGTTCAGGGGACTCATCAAGCGGAAGTTGTTCTGTAAATAGTTTCATAGTTCAATCAAATCAATCTAATGCAAAAACTTCCAACTATAATTTTGAAAATGCAAAAGCATTTACTTTGAAAAGTCCAGCACCAGGACTTACAGTTACATCATATGATTCCTGCATAAAAACAGCAAAATACAGTATGTGGTATAGTAAAGATAAATCAAAACTTAATACAAGTGGAACAGGTAATGCTGTTAATAATAAAAATTTGCCAAAATTAAATGGAACAATTTCTTTAGGCGAAGGTGATGGCTATTATTATATTAAGGCAACAATTACATCAACTGATGGTAATACATATTCAAAATACTATTATGCAATTGTAAATAATGGTGGTTCAACTGGAACTATCTTAGTTACAAATACATCAAGTGATGGTAATACATTTAAAATCACATCATTAGATAGTAATATAAAATATGTTGCATATTGTACAACTATTAATTCATCTTGTACACCTAAAATGTCATATTCTACTTCTAATTCATATTATTATAATTATAGGTCAATTGGCTCAGGAACAGAAATTAAAACGTCTTATAGTTCATCACAGGCATATTATAGTAATTCTAAATATTATGGTGTAAAGGTTTGCTTTAGGGGAGCCAATAGTAGTAAGGTACTAACAGGAGATGCTCAATGTCGAGTAATTAATAATGCATCAAGTAGTACGACTACTACATCATCAACTAAGATTACTATAACTAGAACAAGTAGTACTCCAAGTACAACTGGAAGTAAAAGCGCTGGGAATTTGGTAAGTACATGTAAATATAATGTTACTAAAACAAGTAATATAACTCAGGTTAGACATGCTTATTCATACACAAGTACCAGTGATTGTGCTAGAAAATTAAGTAGTAGTTATGATAAAGTTACTATAGGAACTAATCCATATTCTTATTATCAAAAGAATGCTGGTGGATCAAGTACAGCATATATGTGCTTTGCAGGTTATAATTCATCAGGCACAATGATTACTGGAATAACTTATAAATCAATAAGTGGAACATATTGTTCTTAAAATATAAAATTAAAAGGGGAACTAAAAGTTTCCTTTTTCTTTTAATATAAATAAAAAAATAGGAGAATGATTATGGACGGAATAATTCTAATAAATAAAGAAAAAGGTATAACAAGTCGCGATGTCGTAAATAAAGTATCTAAGAAGATGAAGACAAAACATGTTGGTCATGCAGGAACACTTGATCCCTTGGCCACTGGTCTTATGATAATTGGAGTTGGTAAAGGAACTAAAATACTTGAGTTACTAACTCAAGATAAAAAGGAATACATTGCAACTGTGAAAATGGGATTACAAACTGATACATTTGATATAACTGGCAATGTAATTCAAAAAGTTAAAAATGTAAATATAAAAGAAATGGATATAATAAATGCTTTAAATTATTTTAAAGGTGAATATTTACAAACAGTACCAAAATATTCAGCTGTTAAGATAAATGGTAAAAAATTGTATGAATATGCTAGAAATAATATAGATATTGTTCTTCCTAAAAGACAAGTTACAATATATGAAATAGAGTTAATAAGTATAAATTTAAAAGAAAATGAATTTACTTTTCGAACACTTGTTAGTAAAGGAACGTATATTAGAAGTTTAATAAATGATATTGGAGAATTTTTAAATATTCCAATGACAATGCAAGATTTAATAAGAACGAAAAGTGGAAAATTTAAATTAAGTGATAGTAATAAAATAGAAGATGATTTAAAGTATATAAGCATTCCTGATAGTTTAGATTTTAAAATAAAAGTTATAAATGATGAAAAAACGTTGAAGAGAGTAAAAAATGGCAATGATATAGAATTAACTGATACCGATGAATATCTTACTTTGGTTGATGAAAATAATAATTTAATAGCAATATATAAAAAAGATGAATTTTTGAAATTTAAAGCATTTAAGGTATTTTAATTTTTAAATTGATGTGATATAATGAGGTTAAAGTACGGAGGTTAATTATGTATACAGAATACGATGGTCAAAGTCAAAATGGGACTGATGACAAAAAAAATAATAATACTAATAAGGATGACTGGACAAAAAATGCTAATCAAAATATCATAAATCAGGAACTATATCATCATCCAGGTGATAAAGAATCTAAAGAAAATAGATTTTTAGGTGTTGTTTGGAAAATTTTATTAGTAGCAATTGTTTTCATAACTTTATTTTTATCTTTAATTCAATTTGGAGTTATTAGTTTAGCATCAAGTGCAATACCAAATGCAATCGTTTTTAATCAAAATGAAATAGGTATGAAAAGAGGAACTGGTTACCAGTTAGTAACAACTGTTTTACCAGCTAATGCTGAAAATAAACAAGTAGTTTATGAGAGTAGTGATCCTTCAGTTGCGACAGTTAATGAAGTAACAGGATATATTAAGGCATTAAAAAATGGAACAGCAGTTATTACTGCTCGTACATTAATAAATGATAAAAAAGTAGAGTGCAAAGTTAATGTTGGAGATACTAATATTACAGTTAGTAATTTAAGTCTTAAAGAAAAAATAGTTAGTTTAGCAGCAGGTTATACAAGTGCACTTAGTTATAACGTTACACCAAGTAATGCAACAGAGATAAACTTTAATTTTTCAAGTAGTGATACAAGCATTGCAACAGTAGATGAAAAGGGAGTTATTACAGCTGTAAAAGAAGGAACAGTAAATATAACTGTAGCAACTAATAATAATGTTGTGGTTGATCAAGCAACAGTTACTGTTTATAATAAGGGAACAAACACAGTTGTAGATGGAGAAACAGTTCAAACAAATGCTTATCCAGTGTCTGTTTCAATTCCAACTGAAAAAAGTATATCAGTTGGAGCAGAATTACAACTTCCTGTAACAGTATCACCTTCAAGTGCAATTAGTACCCTTTCATTCACAAGTAGCAATCCAAACGTTGCAACAGTTACAAATGATGGTGTTGTAAAAGCTATTGGAGTTGGAAGTACGGATATTGTTGCTAAAACAATCAATGGCATAACAGCAGTGTGTCATGTAACAGTTGGTAATTTTTCAATTAGTTTAAAGAAAATTCATATAACAACAAGATATTCATATTTACAAGTTGGTCAAAAGAAGAAATTATATGTTTCATATGAACCAACGAATGCATCAAACCCTACAATTACTTGGTCTAGCAGTGATTCAAATATTGTTTCAGTTGATGGAGCAGGAAATATTATTGCTAAAGCAGTAGGTCGTGCAACTATAACAGCTACAACAACTTCTTCTGGAGTAGATCCAGATACAATTGAAATTGAAGTAGGAGGAAATTCATCTATTATTGAATTAAAAACACTATCAATTGGAAAAGCTTCACGTGATTTGTTTATTGGTTCAACTGAACAAATAACACCTGTATTTGATCCAAAAAATGCGACTTACACATCAGTTACATATACTAGTAGTGATTCATCAGTTGCATCTGTTGATTCAAGTGGTAAAGTATTAGGTATAAAAGAAGGACAAGCAACAATTACTGTTAAAGCAAATCGCTCATCTGTAAGTGCTAGTACAATTGTAAATGTTAAAAATAATCCTTCTCAAAGTGTAGAATTGAGTTCTACGGATGTAACTTTAACAATAAATGATACCTTTACTTTAAATTCAAAAGTATTACCAACTAATGCAAGTATTAGAACTGTAACATATACAAGTAGCAATCCATCAGTTGCAACAGTTGATCAATTAGGTATTATTAGAGGCGTAAGTGCAGGTACAACAACAATTACAGTTACACCAAATGGTGGAGGTTCACCTTCAACTTGTCTTGTAACGGTTAGATAAAAGTAAAAATTATGGATATTTCCATAATTTTTTTATAATTTAACATTTACTCTAAAACTCGACAAAGTACGACAAAAGTAACAGGTATTATATCCTCCTTGAAAGGAAGAATAATATGATAACAACAAAAACTAAAAAAGAAAAATATTTTCTTAATGAAAAAATTTCAAAAAAATTATTCAAGAGTGAAAATGTAGGAAAAAAATTAGCATCTCAAGTTATAAGTAGCGTTTTAAATTTGGATTACAATGATGTGTATAATAATATAAGTTTATCAAGTGAAGATATATCATTTAGTGCTAAAACTTTAAGTAGTGTTGCAGATACAATTTATTCAAGTGATGATATTATAATTGATTTAGAAATAAATGGATATAATAGTATTCGTAAAAAAAGACAACTCGAAAGTTATATATTCCAACTTCACCTAAGACAATTGAAAGACTATAAAAAATATTTAGATATGAAAAAGATATTTCAAATCAACATAGATAATTATGATTTATTAGGTAAAAATGAATTTATCTATGAAATTGGATTAATGGATAAAAAGTATCATGAAATAGTAAGCGATATAATACAAATAACGCACATAAATCTTGACTATTTGAGAAACATAGATTATACTGATATTGCAATCAATTCACTTATGAAGAATTTATATGTATTTATATGTGGTGACTTGGAATTAGATAATTTAATGGAAAATGGAGATGAATTCATGAAAGAAATAGTTAAGGAAGTAAGGGAAATATCAGGACTTGATGAAATGGAATTCTATTTAACAGATGAAGAAATATTGGAACTTGATAGACAAGATATGATAAAAGAAATGCGCGAAGAAGTTAAAAAGGAACTTCGTGAAGAAGTTAAAAAAGAGGTTGAAAAACAACATAAAATGATTATAAACCTTTATAATAATGATGTATCACTTGACTTAATATCCAAGGTATCAGATTTATCTATTAAAGAAATCCAAGAGATTATCAAAAGTGAATAAATTAAAAATTTTATAGATATACTCTATAAAATTTTTTTTATATTGTAATTTTTTCTTTATTTATAATCATAACATCACTTTTTCCACATAACCAATCAATTGATATGTGATATTTTTTACATATTTGATATGCAAAAGCTGTTAAAATTAAAGTTTTACCTGTTTCATAAGCAGATATTGTTGATGAAGTAGTATTTAATTCAGAAGCTATTTCTCTTAATGTTAATTTATATTTACTTCGAATTATTTTTAACCTTTCACCAATTAAATTTTTATCTAATTCTAATATTTGAATATTGTTATTTGGCATTTTTACATCAGATAAATTTAATACGTAATCCATACTAATGTTGAAATAATTACAAATTTTGTTTAAACGCTTTAAAGGAATAATTTTATTACCTGATTCCCATGCTGAATATGTTTGTTGATTTACATCTAAAAGTTTGGCAATGTCCTTTTGATATAAGTCATTGTCAACTCTTAGATGTTGCAATCTTTCTAAATTCATTATAACCACCGATTTAATTTTTACATTTTTCGTATAAAAAACAAAATCTTACTTCCAAATACGAGCAAGATATGTTATAATGAATTAGAAGGTAGATTACATAATTATTATGTATTTGCAAATATTAATAATGATTTAGATAAAAAGGAAGTGTTCTTATGCAAAATAAAAAAATAATTAAAAAAATATTATTAGGTATCATAGTAGGATTACTTATTGGAAGTATAGGAAGTATATCATATGCATTTTTTACATATCAAAAAACAGGAACAAAGAATTCCACTTTAATACTTGGTAAAGTTTATTTAAATCTAAGTGAAAGAGAAGGTATTCAAATAGAAAACTTTGAACCTCAAGATAGTATTATGAATTTTCTGTATCTGGAATAAATGAAGCAGATAAAGATGTAGTATATGATATTAATGTTTTGCATGGAAATGATTCAACTACTGAAGGAGCTATAAGAGTACAAGATAAATTTGTAAGTTTTACTTTAATGAAAGAAGTTAGTAAT
>JAFUAL010000043.1 GCA_017460745.1 Bacilli bacterium
GTTGGCCCACGATTTTGTTTCACACTTCCTTCGGCCCCAAACCTCACGGCTGATGCTCTGTGCTTCCCTAATACTTCGTTGATACCTACGTGTATAGTGGACTTTCACCACCTAGTTATATGCCATGCACGGCACACAAAAGGAACAAGTTTAATCTTGTTCTTTTATTAATTCTTTGGCTTTATCTATTGTTTCATTAAAATTATCAAAATTAGTATTTATCCAGTTAACTTGCATTTGATTATTAAAAAAAGTATATTGACGCTTTATAAAATGTCTTGTATTTTTTTTTATTAATTCTCGAGCTTCTTCAAGACTAATCTTGTTATCAAAATAATCATATAACTCTTTATAACCAATACCAGTTTTAATAGCCTTACTTCGAATATTTTTTTCATAAAAAGACTGAACTTCCTCAACTAATCCATCAGAAAACATCAAATCTACTCGTTTATTTACAACATCATATAAAGTATCTCTATCACTTGTAAGTCCTATAGTTATAAAATCATAAAGTGGTTTATTTATATCACTTTGAATAACACTATTATTTTTTATTTTATTTAATTCTCTTATTAACCTTTTACGATTGTTAATATGAATATCTGTTTTATGAACTTTTTCTATTTCTCTTAATATTTCTTCATTAGTTAAATTATCAAAATTATCTAGATTTTCTTCTTCATTAAACTTATAATCATATAATAAACTTTTTAAATACAATCCACTTCCACCTACAATTACCACATTTCTATTTTCTTTTTTCCACTCATCAAGCAGTTTTCTTCCATCTCTTTGATAATCATAAATAGTATAGTTATCATTTACTGATACTATATCAAATAAATAATGTTCTATTCCATCTTTCTCTTCCTCTTTTATTTTGGCTGTTCCAATATCAAGTCCACGATACACTTGCATTGAATCCCCATTCATAACAACTGCATCTAAATATTTAGCAAGTTCTATACTTAGTTTCGTTTTTCCAACTCCGGTTGGTCCTACAATTACAACTATTTTCATTTTTAAACCTAATTATTTTGCCCTTCTCGATATAAGGCTAAAACTTTTTGAGTAGATGCATTTGTTCTAAACATATTCAAAATAGAACTATCAGAAATAAACATATTTTTTAAAATTTGATTATAGTTTGAATAATAATAACTTAATAATTCTTGTTTTTCTTCTTCTGTTAAATCATCGTAATCATTAAAAGGTAAAAGTATTCCATCACCATTTACATTCAATACTTTTTCTTTAATTTCATTAAATAATTCTATTCCATTATAAAATTCATTATTTAAAACATTAGTTTTATTTTTTACATTTAGTATTCCTCTAATATAAGGTAAAATCAAACTTATATCATTTTCAATTTCACTTGTTTCAAATGATGCACTATTAAGTCCATCTTCTGATACTATACATCTTGTATCTCCAAACATGGTTGGAATAGTACAATCTAAATATTTTGAAAAAAATAAATTTCTAGGATCAAATTCTATTTTTTTTATAGTATCAATTTTTGAACCTCTAACTCTTTCAAATTCTTCTGCTACATCACTTTTAAATTGTTCTAAAATTAAATATCTAATACGTCTTAAATCTTCTATTTGTTTATGCAATTTAAATAAATTTATCTCTAGATCATTAGTTCGATAACCAAAATTAAGTTTCACGTCATTTCCATTTTTAATACTCTCTAAATCTTCTATATAAAATTTACTCATTTCACATACTCCTTTTAAACATTTTTTCTAAATCATAATTAGTATAAGTAATTATACTTGGTCTTCCATGAGCACAGTTAAATGGATTTCTAGTATGCCTCAACTCTTCAATTAAAGCACTTGCTTCTTCAAGCGTTATAAAATCTCCAGCCATAATACTCATACGACAAGCAACACTTGCAGCCACTCTATCCAAAAACTTCTTTTCATCAAATTCTTCTTTTTCAATAATTATTTCAATTATTTTTTTTAGACACTCATAAGTATTTTTACTTGAAAGCCATACAGGATGACGTCTTATTAAAATTGTATTATCTGAAAATTCTTCATAACTAATTCCAAGCAAATCAAGTAGATAAAAATTCTTTTCAAGGATTAAATATTCAGATTTAGGTAGTTCAATTTTATAAGGAATTAAAACATCCATGTAATTATTTTCATGATTAGTTATACTATCAAGTACTTTTTCATAATTAATACGTTCTGCTGCAGCATGTTGATCAATTAGAAACATTCCTTCTTCATTTTCACATACAATATATGTTTTATGAATAATTGCAAGAGGTGTCATTGGTTTAATTCTATCAAGGCCAACATTCTCTTTATTTTCTATATTTAAATTACTTACTAAATCATTTTTAACATCTTTAGCCTCTAGTTTAACCTTTTCGCTTGATACAATTTTGTTTGTATCAAAATCGAATTTTAACTCTTCTTTATTAACACTTTCATTTATTTCTAAACTATTACTTGGAACTGTCTCATAGAAGTTGTCTTCTATAATATCACTATTTGCTTTTTGAATCAATGTTCTTTTACTCAATTTTTCAGAAATTGCATTATAAATCAAAGTTTTTAAACTATCAAGTTTTGAAAATTTAACCTCCATTTTAGTAGGATGTACATTAACATCCACAAGAAATGGATCAACCTCAATATTTATTACGATATATGGATATCTTTCTTTAGGAATATATGTATAATAGGCTTCCATAATAGTTTTTACGATATCATTATTTCGAACTACTCGATTATTTATTAATAAATTTATACCACTTCGATTACTTTTAGTAAGTTCAGGATAACTAATATATCCATATATTTTATAATCATCATTTTCTTTATTTATCTCAATCATTTTACTAGCAACAACGACACCATAAATATTTAAAATTGCTTTTAATAAATCGCCACTTCCTGATGTATTAATTAATTCTTTTTCATTATTTATTAAAACAAATTTTATATTGGGATAACTAAGTGCCATTTTACTAACATAATCAGTTATATGAGAAAGCTCCGTATATAAACTTTTTAAGTATTTAAGATGAACTGGAGTATTATAAAATAAATCATTAACAGTAATTGTCGTTCCTTGTTTTAAATCGCATGGGATAACACTTTCAATACTTCCACCATTAATACTAACAAGTGTTCCAACTTTACCATTACTTGTTTTTAAAACAACATTCGAAACACTGGCAATAGATGGAAGAGCCTCTCCTCTAAAACCCAAAGAATTTATATTAAATAAATCATCAAGTGTTTTAAGTTTACTTGTTGCGTGTCTAGAAAATGCTAAGACTGCATCACTTTCGTCCATACCAATTCCATTATCAGTTACCTTTATTTCTTTTACTCCTGAATCAATTAGTTCTATTTTTATAATTGTAGACTCAGCATCAATCGAATTTTCTACTAACTCTTTAACAACATTCATGCATTTTTCAACAACTTCTCCGGCTGCTATTTTATTTGCTAAATCAGTATCCATTACCTGTATTTTACTCATATACTTCACTCCTATTCCTATTTTATCAAATAATCAAGTAAATAAAAATAGATTTTGTAAATATCCTAATAAAGACAAAAGACAATTAATTTTTTTCTAATTGTCTTCTTTTTTTATTTTTTACGTTTAACATATTGAATTTGTTCTGGATATTCTAAACAATCATCATTTACAATAACTTCTTCAATATCGTTCAAAGCTATATTTTTATCTATTTCATCTTTGATATTGGAAAATTCACCTATTATGCCACGAGCTCCATTTTTTCTATCTAAAACTCTTTTAGCAAGTTTTTTCTTAAAACCATCAGAAATTTTTACAACAATTCCACTTT
This sequence comes from Bacilli bacterium, assembly GCA_017460745.1. GTDB lineage: Bacteria > Bacillota_I > Bacilli_A > RF39 > UBA660 > RUG591. Next base: position 3,857 of record JAFUAL010000043.1, read on the forward strand.
GAGCATATGATTTTACATTTAAACTTACAACTCCATTAGGATTATTAATAATTTGACATAATTTATCAACATCCAAATTAGATAATGATATTATCTTTGGAAAACGTCCTGTAAATTGCGTACTCATTCCATATTCCTCTAAATCATCTGTTGTAGGCTTAAGTGATATATCTTTTTGTTGTTCTTTTACAGTTTTAAATCCTACTGTACTTTGACCTGATTTTTTCTTAACTCTTTCTTTGGTAATTTTTTCAATACCAGCAAATGCTCCTCCTCCGCTTATGAAGAGATCTTTAGTATCAAATTTAATTCTTGACTCTCCAAATGCAGAACGAGTTGTAATAGTTCTAACCTCACCTTCTATTAATTTTAATAAATCATTTTGAACTTCCTCAGACATATCTATGCCACCTGAATTCGCTGTTGCATGAATTTTATCAATTTCATCAAAAAATATAAATCCATGTTGAGCTTTTTCAACGTTTCCTCCAGCAGCATCAATTAAATCAAGTAAAATACTATCAACACTTTCTCCAACATATCCAGCTTTTGAATATCTGGTTGAGTTTACTTCTACAAATGGAAGTTCAAACATTCTAGAAAGAGCCATTACAATTGCTGTTTTTCCAACACCTGTTGGTCCAATTAACAATATATTTTCTTTCTTTTTCTTAAGTTCATTTGCTGTAAAATCCTTATTATGATCCAAAATGTGATTAAAAAATGCATTTACAACTGAAAATATTTGATCATCTTGACCTATTATTTCTTCTTTTATCTTAGAAACAACATCTAAAACCGATAAATCATTTATGGTTCTTTTTATAATATCAACCTTTAAATTAGAATAAGAATTTTGACTTTTAGTTTTTTTATCATTTTTTTCATCCAACTCTTCTTCATCATCAAGAATGAAAGAACCTATTTGTAAATCGTGAAGTTCTATAGAATCAAGTATAATTTGTTTGGCTGTATAATCCTTTGATTCAACAAGATATTTTATAACTTTTTCAATTCCACGAAATCCCTCACCCAAATTAAGTCCATAATCAACTAATTCTTCTACAAAATTTCTACAAATTTTTAATGTTTTACCTCTATTTTCTAAAGTTCTTTTTAATTTATACAATGGTGACATTTTTTTATCTTTTAATATTTTTAAAGCAAGGTCTCTTGTCATTTCTTCCATAAAAATTATTTCTTCAGAAAAACAATTATTAATCATTTCGCCACTAAATCCTAATTCATAAAGTTTATCACTATCTACTCTTGTATAATATAAATAATCTTTTAACTTATTTTTTTTATCTTCATAATCATAATCAATATCAACCATACAAATATATGTTAAAAGTGAACAATCAAATGTTGCATAACTATTATCGAATCCTTTAATATGAAGAAGTTTAGCTTCCATTATTTGCTTTAAAGTATCTATATAATAAGTTAAAGTTTGTTCTTCCATATTAACACTAGTTGATGTGAAATCATTTATTCCATCAAATATTACTATTCCACGTTCAGCTAAATATTCATTGCCATCGGAAACAGAAATTAATTTATGAATCATTTCAACAATATCCATTTGAAAATTACCAGTCAACTGACATTCAACAACAGGTATAGGAGCTAAATTTTTCTTTAAAGATTCCTTAATAGTTGATTTACCACACCCATATGGACCAAGTAACAATATATTACTTTTATTATTTACCATATCCTCTTTATCTATATCTGCCTCAAAATACATATGATTGTTATAAATTTTTGTTAATATCTTATTAATTGCTTTATCTTCACCTATTAATTTATTTTTTAAATCATTTTGTACATTTAAAACTAATTTTTCTATATCATAATCTGGAACCAATCTAAAATCATGAAATTTACTATAAAAATTTAAAGCAACATTTGCTCTTTCTGAATAATCTTCTATTTCTCTAAATTCACCATCTTCTACCTTCAAAAAAATTGTTTCGTCACCTATATCATCAAATTGTTGTTGTGTGATTTCTAAATATACCAATTTATCTAAAGTTTCCATATGACTTATAGTATCACCTAAATACTTTTGTCCATCAACTACTTCTATTTTATTATCAAAAGTTTCTTCACCTATAACCTTATCTAAACCTTGATAATATATTTTATCATCTATTACTAATTTTCTAAATATCAATGCATACTTCATATAGTTCCTCCACTTGTACACTTTTATCATAAGATAATATTAAAAAAAAATAAATAATATTTACATGTTTTTACTATTTATTTTTATCTATTTAAAATATAAAATGAAAAATTTAAGATGGTTGCAAATAATAGCCAAATAAAATACGGAATATTAAGATAAGCAGCAATTTTATCAATCCCATGAAAGCAATATATCATTAATAAGACTACAATATCTAAAAGTATGATACACAAGAAAGCAAATAAACGAGCTTCCAAATTAAAGAAAATAATTGTCCACATAAAATTTAAAAATAAATTAAGGACATATAACATTAAACACATTCTTTTATGACAAGACATAGATTCATATATCAAATAACTTGAATATCCCATTAATATATAAAGAATCGTCCAAACAATAGGAAATAATATTCTCGGAGGTGCAAAGCTTGGCTTAATTAAATTACTAGTATAATTATTAACTCCACCTCTCGTTAATAAAGAAGCTAAAAGTCCAATTCCAAGTGGAATTAAAATAGCAATTATTATTTTTTTAGTATTATCTTTTAATTTCAATTTTATCACCAATAAAATATATGATAAAAAAAATAAAATAGAATAAATCTATTTTATTAAACCTTTATAGTATTTCCATGCAAGTATTCTGAGCACTCTTTTATTTAAAATATTTTCTGATAATTTATTATATTCTAATCCCTCTTTTATTTCTTTTACAGTATTTTTATAATCACTTACAATTAATAAATCATTGCCAGAATTAATTGCATTTATAACTGCTTCATTTTTATAATAGTCATCGATTGCCTTCATTGATAAATCATCTGTTATAACTATACCAGTAAAAGATAGATCACTCCTCAATAAATTATGAACACTTTCTGATATACTTGCAGGATTTTCGTTATCGATACTTGATACTATATTATGACTAACTAAAACTGCTTCAGCACCTACATCTATTCCAGCAATAAATGGTTTTAAATCAATTTCTTTTATACTTTCTAAACTTCTTGTATCATAACTAAGTCCAATATGAGTATCACTATTATTACCATATCCAGGAAAATGTTTTAAACAATAAGATACATTTGAATCCTTACTTGCTTCAATTACTACTTTAGCAAATTCACTTGTTAAATCTGCATCAAGACCTATACTTCTTTTATACATGTAATCACTTTCATCAGTACTAACATCAACAACAGGTGCCAAATTTAAATTTATTCCAAGAGACGCTAATATTTCATTTTTATAAATAGTATCTTCTTTAATTCTATCAAGTCCACCTTCCAAATACAATGCTCTTGGTGATTTAAAAGGAGTATCAACTAAATTTCTATTACTACTAATTCTACTTACTATTCCACCTTCTTCATCAGCTGCAATTAGCATAGGAATCTTGCTACTATCTTGATATTTCTTTATCATATCAATTACTTCTTCTTTAGTCTTATCTGTAAAATCTCTTTTAAAAAGTAAATAACCTCCAAATTTATAAGTAGTTAAATCTTTAACCTGATTTATATCACTTGTTCTAGCAAGTAATATTTGACCTATCTTTTCATCAATAGTCATACTTTTTAATTTCTTTAAAGCTTTATCATAATACTCTTTAAATATACCATCATCTGCTAAATAATTATAACTTTTTAATTTTTCTGTTTTCAAAAAATTATCAATTAAAAATTCATCTTCATAAGTTATTTTTAAAATATTTCCTACTTCATATTTATTTTCTAAATTAATCTTATAAATAACATTATCTTCACATTCTAATGTAATAACATCACTTGAATTTAAAACAATACAAGTTTTAGAATTACTATTATCATTCATTGTATTTTGAAATTCTTCTTTATCATATTTATTTTTTATAAAATAAATACTAATTCCTATTAATATAATTAAAACCAATATAACTATTATTATTTTTACTTTTTTCTTCATACTATCACATTATAATTATATAAAAAAACAAAAAAAATTAAAAGAATCATTTAATTAAATTCTAATAATTTTTTATTTTAACATTAATAATTTCTGAAATTAATTTATTATATTCTTCCATATTCATTCTTTTTTGATAAACTATTGCAGAATAGATACTATATCCTTCTTCTATTTTTCTCAAAACTTTATTAACAGATACTAATATACCATTTATTGAATATGTTCTTGGATCTATTTTATAATTATCTAAACTTTCTATATCAATAGAAAATTCCTTTTCTTCTGTTATTTTGGCTAAATCACTTATATATGAATCTATAACTTCATCTTTAACAAAAAAGTTAGATTGTAAGTATTTTTCTACTTCAGTTTCTGCTACATCATACCCCATAGCTTTTAATAATTCAAGTCTATTGATATTATCATAATTTAAAATAGAAATATTATCTTCTAAATATTTAGATAAACCAAGTTCTATTAATTTATCTATTTTTTCTTCTAAATTATCACTTTCTAAGAACGAATAATCAAAAGTTGTTTTAATCGACTTAATATAATCATACTTATCAAGAATCTCTAAATTTTTATATAAAATATTACTTAATAATAAATCATTATGATTTTTAAATATCATAGGATTAATTTTATACTTATTAATTATTTCAAGATTAAATAAACACCTTTCTAATTTTTTAGAACTATCATAGTAAATATCTATATTTTCCTTTAAAAAGTCTATATTAATAAATCCTTTATTTACAAGTTCTGTTATTATGCTAACTATTTTAATATTAGTATTTTCAAGTATTGTTATATAACTACTTTCAGAAAATTTGTAACTAGATATTAATTTCAGTATTTCTTTAACATCAGACACTGAATTACGAACTATCTTTTGTAAATTATCTTTAGTAATAGAAATTCCATATTTTTTAAGTAAAGCATAATATTTAGTTTCTTCATTATCTTGCAACAACAATAATTGATCTTCAAGTCTTTGATAATATTTCATGTTATGTTCATATATTAATAATAAAACGCCTCTTTTTATTTCTTCGGTTTTAATACCTGAAATAAGTGATTGAATATCTTTTATCTCATCATGCTTTAATTCTTCATTTAAAACATCTTGAATATTAATTAAGAATGAAATTTCCTTTTTTCTTTGTCTATCATATTTTTTTTCATTTTCTAGGACATGATATACATATTTTTCTAATGTTTTAATCAATTCTAAGCCATTTTCTAAATTCAACATTTTCTTTATATGAAAATTCATTTGACTTTTATATAATCTTTTAAATTCTCGAAAATTTAAAGTTTCAGGTATTGTGTTATTTTCTTTTAAATTCCAAATACCCGTTTTAGTAATTAGATATTCTCCAATGCCCTTTAAAAGATAATTTATATATTTTTTCTCAATATCTAAAACTTGGAAAAGATTTACTATTTCTTCATAGGCTTTGGTATGTAATTCTTGAACTTCTTTACTTTCTTTTTCTAAATCTTTATTATTCAATACATTTGTTATATTTTGTTTAGAAAAATCAATAAGTTTATCAGCATCTACAGTAATTAAATCTAACATAGTATCATAAAAAACTATTGTATTGATATATGAGGTACTATTAAGATAATTTTTAGTATTACTAAATAAAGAATAATAGTAATTAACATCATGATTTTCTTCTTCAGCATTTTTTTCAATAATTGAGTATAAAATACAGGCTACCACTTCAAAAATATCTATATTAAAAATTTCATCATTATTACTATATGGATTATTTGTTAAACATTCTTTCAATCTATCAAATTCTTTTACTTTTAAATATGGTAATTCTAATTCTTTTATTCTTGAATCAATAAGAAAAAAAACTTCTTCTTTAGTCATTTATATCACCTTTTCTATATGTTTTAACATTATTTCTATTTAATAAATTCATTAATTCATCTATGTTTCTTTCATTTTCTGATATGCTATCTTCTATTTTTAAAGATTCTTTTATGTAATCTAAAACACTTTTATAAATAGCAACTTTATTTCGAACATAGTCCAAATAACCATGACTTGAATTTGTTTTTTTAATGAAAGCTGTAATTAAAGCATAAGTATCTTTATCTAATCTTTGAAACAATATTCGAACAGCATTTCCTCTTACTTCACTTATACCAATATCTAAGTTTGAGTTATTAGTAAATCTTTTAACACCTTTAAAAGTATTATCAATAATTGAATTAATAAGTTCTAAAAACAAATCATAATATTCCATTGAAATATGTTCTAAATCATCTATAATCATTATTTTACCAGATAAATTCGGAACTAAATATATTTTATTTTTATGTTTAACATCAACTATTTTATCTTCATCCATTTCTAATATTTCTTTTAAACAATTTATTTTTTCTTGTTCACAAATTATACTTTTTTTAATATCAAGAAGCATATCTTTATCATTTTCTAAAACTGCTAATTCTTCTAACTCTTTTATTTCTTTAATGGATTCTGCTTGTAATCGCATAACTATTTCAAAAAATCTAAAATTACTTCTTGAAGGAATTATTTCTAGCAAATTTTCTACCGTAATTTTATCAACATATTTTTTATAATCATCTAAATAATAATTAATCATATCTTCAAAGTCATCAGAATCTTCACAATCATTATCTGATTTCATAGATGTTTTTACTGTGTCAATATCACTTGTGTTACTTGTAGCATTTTGCTTAATATTTTGCAATTTTTCAATTTCACTACGAACTCCACTAGCAATTTTAACATTATCTTCTATAACTTTCACAATATCTGATACTTCAGCCTCTTCATCAATTTTTAGAAATTTCATTTTATCAACTCCAAATATTCGGTTATTCTAGCACATTTTATTTATTTAGTCAAATAAAAAGAACCAAAAGGTTCTTTTATACCAATGAACAAAACATAACTAACCGTTTTAAAATATTATAATCACATTTTTTTAAGTCATATTTATATTCATCATTTATAATTAAGGTAGGAGTTTGTAAAACTTTATATTTTCTTAAATTAGATTCATCGTTATATTCTTTTATATTAATATACATTTTTTCATCTTTTGCAAGTTTCAAAAGATTTCTTTTTATTTTTTTCACATTTTGATAATCTCGTCCAATAACCTTTATTTCTATATTATCCCTCCTTTCATATTTTAAGTATATTATTTTTTTATGTCATTACCATGATAGAATTATGTTTTTTTTGTGAAATCTGTAAAAGCACTAAAAGGATCAGTTATTAAATTATTTATATTATTATAGTATTCACTCATTTGTTGATAAAATTTATAGCCTGTTAAAACTAATGCAATTACTACTATCATATATATAACTATTTTTATTACTTTAGTTATTCTTCTTCTATTTTCGATTTTTTCTAAACTTTCTACTCTTTTTTTTAGTACTTGTATTTCAAGTTTTAGACTATTTATTTCTTCATTCATGTTAACTCCTATTTACCTTTTAAATAATAACTACTATTTAAGTATTTACTACTTACAAATTCTCCATTGTGATATGTATCTATATAAGTTTTAAAGCTAAGTCCACCTAAACTTTCTACACGGGGTTTATAACTATAGCCAGGACTTACAATATTTTCATTAGACCATAAATTAACTGTCAAAGTTCCACCACTGGCACTTGCTTCTACATAGATTGGATACTTAGAATTATTTCTAAACTTCATATCAACACTTGAGCCATATACTGTTGCATCCAATCCGTAATCGACATAATAAACCATATCACCATGATTTTCACGATATACAATTGGAAGATTCAATAGAAGTGCTGCATTATAAATTGTAGTTGAAACTTGACATACTCCACTTCCAACATCTTTACCATAAAAGATAAATCCACGACTTCCATTGTAAGGACCAACTGTTCTATAGAATGAGAAAGTTTCTCCTGAATAGATTATTTTTCCATTTAATTTTTTTACAGCATTTCTAATATTAACTGCTCTTCCTTGAGACTCATTGTAATAAGTTGTAAATGTTGAAACTTTTTTATTGATTAATCCTAAAATATTATCAGTAGAATCAATACTACCAGTTAAATTTATTTCTCTTTGATTATTTCTTAGTGATTTTTCTATTTCGCTTTTAATATTTTGATCATCAAGTAAAAAACCATTGATTCCTTTCTTATAATTAATTACACCATTACTAATATAAAATGATTCTTCTTTTTTATTAACATTTACCTTACTTCTTAAATCATTTAAAAAGACTTCATACTTAGATTCATCTAAAATATAATTAAAATTATATTCTTGTTTATTATCAAAAAATATTTTATACAACTTTTGATATCCATTTAATGATTTATAACTATTTATTATTTTATCAACTAATTCATCTTTATTAGTAGAATATCCTATATTTTCATATGTATAAGAAAATTCATCATTTTCATTTTTAAAAATAATATTTTCTTCTTTTATATTATCTTTACTATTAAGTAATTCTATAACTGAGCTATTATCCTTATCACTTAACAATTCATTATCTAAATAAATATTTGGATATATGTGACTATTATAATAAACTATTTTTCTATAACAATAATATGTAAAACTATAAGCTACTATTAAAAACAATATTAAGATTATAAATAAAACACTAAATCTCTTTTTACTATGTCTTATATTATCTTGATTATCAGTTTCTAAACTTTTCTTTATTTTACCAGGTTCTATATTTTTTTTATTATATTTTTTTATTAAATTTTTACAGATTTTTAATTTAGAAAAATCTGTTTTATTTTTAACTTCATAATCAATTATCTTTTTTATTTTATTTTCCTCAAGAGTTGCAATATATTTTTGAAGTTCTTTAGTTTTATTATTTTTTATATATAAATTTATAGTTTTAGAAACCAGTTCAATATAACTTAATTTAGTATTATTTTTATATACTTTAGTTCTACTAATAGAATTTAATATATCCATATTTTCTATTATATTAGAATTATTTATGATAAGAGAATTTACAACAGTATCGATATTTTGACTAGATAATAATTCTTTTACATAATTCTTTTTTTCTATTATATCTAATTTATTAAAGTTATTTGGAAATTTTACTATCTTCATAACAACCTCTTACTTTATTCTTCTTTATTATAATATATTTTAAAAAAAAATACTAGAGGGTTATTTTATAAATAAATAACCTTCTAAGTATATTAAATTAATTTTATCATCATCATAATCAAGATTTATACTTTTTATATAAAACAAAGTTGTATCATCTACTTTTATAACTTCATCTGTTATACTTTGATTATTCATAAATATTTTTAATTTATCTTTAACTTGATTTTTTATAAAACTATTTCTACTTTCATCTTCAAAAATATCAAACTCTAATAATTCATAATTATCTATTGATGTATTAGATAATTCAGATATATTTATATAAAACATACTAGAAAAATCTTGAATATCTATTTCATTATTTTTACTTTCATAGTTTAAATAGACATTTTTTGTGTCTGTATATTCTATATTACTTTTATTATATAAATCTCTACTTATATAATCTGGTAATTTATCTGTTAATTTTAAATTTTCTATAATATAATTATATGCACTAGTTACCTTTCTTTTTTCATCACTTGATAAATTATCGTATACAGTATTTTCTTTATAAATACTCGTTAAAATATTATATTGACTATAAAAAGATACCGAGATGGCATTTATATATGGAATAGAAGTTGTTATTAATACTAATATTCCAAATGTAAGTACTATTTTATTTTGATATTTTTTAAATTTATCTAAACTAAATAATACAGTTATTATTTCAAATATAATTAAAACAATACCTAAATATCTAATAATAGTAATTCCATTTTGATTTATTCTTACTGCAAGAGAATATATTTGAGTTATTATAAAAGGAACAAATAAAATAGGTAAAAGATTTGATATTTTATTAGTAAACTTATTTTCTTTTTTCAAACTTATAACCATAGTCCAGGTTGGAAATGCAAATATAAATAAGAAAGTTATAATTCTAAAAATCTGATTAGATGGAATACTAAATGCAATAAATATTTTTATAAAATATAAATATATAATCGTATAAGAAATAATTACTATAGATAACATTATATAAATTATCACTTTAATAAATTTAGTAATTTTTTCTTTGGTATTTAAAATTGATAATATAAATGTAGGAATAATAAACAATCCAAAGAAGAGTATTTCAAATTTCAAATATAAATCAATATCATAATTTCCAAGTAATAATTCATAAATAACTGTTACTATAAATATAAGTCCTGTTTGGATAATACTTGATGCTATTCCTAAAAATATATTATTCTGAAATACTTCTATCATAAAATTAGATAAATTATTTTTATCATTTATTATTTTATATATACTGAAAGATGTAGCAAATAAATATACTCCAATAATTAAGCAAATAATAGAAAGTGATACATTTTCTAAAAATATAAAATGCGTTGCAATACCTGAAATAATAATAGATAAAATATAAAATATAACTCTCTTATCTATCTTTTTTATGATTGTCTCTACTAAAAATGTTAAAATAAATGATAGTATTAATGTAACATATAATTTATCAAACGATTCATTATCAAGACCAAAAATAAACATTAATACTGTAGTTAATATCACGATAATAAAAGATATCATATAATTTTTTAAATATTCTTTTTGCTTATTATAAATGTCAATAACTTTTTCTTTTAATTTATCCATAAATCTCCTTTAATTTTAGGAAGGAATTAATAAGTCATTCCTCCCCATTCAACAACACTAAATCCCGTTCTTTTAAATGTTTCAAGTCTTTGTTCCTTGATATTTACTTTTTCGTTTACTTTCTTTATATGAATTGATACCCTAAGCATACTATCAGGAGTTGGTGTAATTTTTAATTTATTGCTATGTTCTCTTTCATTAGTTTGCTCAAAATAAACAAGACTCTTTTCATTAGTTTCCAAAATTGGCAACCAATACATAATGAATTCATTTTTTTCACGAGCATTTAAACCTAAAATATCTAATTTTTCTTCTAAGAAATCTATCGCATTTTCTTTTTCAACATAAAATCCTTCATGAAAATCAACTTCATCATAACGAATTTCATCCCAATAAAGTGCATAATAATATTTATTATTTTTATCTATCAAATCACCATTAGGACTAGCTTTAACTTCCCAAACATTGTTATATTTTGGATAAGTCGTTGTCAAATATTCAGGATGAGCAAACGATACTTTAACATTTGTAGTTTCAGTTGGATATAGATATAAAACTGGTTTAGCACGTCCACCCATTGGAGCTTTTATTTCATAAGTCACAATACTGCCATCACTTGCATAACAATATTCCATTCCATAGTTACCTTTAGCATCTTGAATATTATAATATACAACTACGTATATTCCTTCTTGTTTTTCTGTTTCTCCCATATTATCAAGCTGCTCTCTTGAATAATATCCCGATGTATATGTATCATAATTATATGTTTTTCCCCAATTAGTTATTTCTTTTATTTCACCACTTTCTATATTTTCTAATTTTATTTTATTACTATCAACATATACTGCATAATTATTAATAATACCTTTTAAATCATTATAAGTTTTACCATCAGTAATATTACCATTCATATCTACTTTTTTAATTTGATCCTTTTCTAAAAAATAAAGTTTATCATTAGAAAATCCTATATTTTGTTCATAAATTGTTCCAGAATATATTTCTTTAAAATCATTTGAATATATTTTCTTAATAGAACAATCTCCTGCACATTCATTTAAAACAAATAAATATTTATTATTACCATAACTACTAAAAGAAAACGAAGGCCCTACTCCAGTAAAAGTTAATTCTACTTTTTCCTCTTTACTATTTAATAAATATACTTCTTTTTCAGAAACAGTACTTAAATAATCATCGTTTATTTGGTGCAAATAATTTGTATCATACTTTCCTTCGTATAATTTATTACCAGTTGCTACATTAAAATAGCCTAATCTATCATCATTTGTTTTATATATTATTCCAGATATATTATCTTTATTATTATTTTTATATATTGAATATTCTTTATAACTATTTTCAAGTAATATTCCTTGACTTTCTTCTAAATTTCTATTAAATACTTTTAAACTATTATCATCTTCATATAATACAAATTTATAATCTTCATCAAATGCTAACACTTTTGTATTTTCTGTTTTAGTTTTAATTGTAAAAGCAATTTCTTTGCAATATTCATCATTTTTTTCTTTGCATAACAAACCACTTTCATATTTATAAACATCTAAATTGTACAATAATTCTTCATCAGATTCATCTATTTTATCTTCTCCGTTATTATCAGTATAAGTCATTTTATACATATAGTATCCACTAAAAACTAATACTAATCCAAGTATTGCTAAAATTATTCCAATTAATTTTTTATTCGTTTTTTTCTTTAATTCCATTTTTATTCCTTTCATAATTATCCACATTTTAGTGAATATTTTATATTATTTCCTCTTCTTTATATCTTGAATCATATAGATCAACATCATTTTTTATTTCTTCTATTTTATCAATTTTTGGAAGTTCATTAATACTTGACATATTAAAGTAATCTAAAAATTCACTTGTTGTTTTGTAAAGAATTGGTCGTCCTGGTAAATTACTTTTTCCAACTTCTTTCAAAAATCCTTTAGCAACCAGTTTTCTAATCATTTGTCCACTTGCAACTCCTCTAATGGAATCTACTTCAATTCTGGTAATTGGTTCATTATAAGCAATTATTGCAAGAGTTTCTATGGCACTATTGGATAAAGTATTAGCTTTTTCATTAATTAAAAGTTTTTCATAATATTCTCGATGTTCTTTCTTAGTTGTTAATTTAAAAGCATCACCTAAAATACTAAGTCTAATCCCTCTATCGCTTTTCTCATAATCTTCTTTTAATTCTATTATTAATTTTTTCAATTCCTCTTTATCTATTTCTAAAATATCTATAAGTTCAGATACTGTTGCACCATCATCACCTTGAACAAATAATATTCCTTCTAGTACTCCTTTTAAATTCATTCTACCGCCTCACACAATATGGTTTTAAAACTATCTTCCTGATAAATTTTAATACTTCCATGTCTAACCATTTCCAACACTGCTAAAAAAGTTGCTACAACATATGGTTTACTTTTAACTTCAAATAACTCATTAAAATCAAATTGTTTTTGTTTTTTAAATTTTTCTTTAATTCTTAACATTTGAGATTCTATAGATATTTCTTTTTTAGTAACTTTAGTACTAATTGGTTTTTCATCTTCTATTCTTTCTAAAAAGTTTTTATAGGCTTTTACTAAAATATCCATTGTCAAATCACTTTCTATTTTTTCATCTTTTTTATATTCTAATATACTAGACGGACTTTTAGTTTTATAATTCAATCTTTCAAGTTCAAGTTCCTTAAAATCTGGTACAATTTCTTTATATTTTTCATAAAGTTCTATTCTATTTATTAAATTTTCTTTTAAATCTGTAACTTCTTCATCAAGTTCACTTCCAGGAAGTAACATACGTGATTTTATCTCCAAAAGTTCTGATGACATAACTAAGTAAGAACTTGCTATATTTAAATTCTTCTTTTCTAAACTATTTATATAATTTAAATATTCATCAATAATAATTTCTATTTTTATTTCTCTGATATCCATTTCTTTTTTCTTAACAAGATGTAAAAGTAAATCCATTGGACCTTGAAAATTATCTAAACTAATGTCCATATCCCACCTACCATATCTATTTTGTATCAATAACAATATAAGTTTAGCATTGTTTTAACTAATAGTCAATTCATTAAAAAAAATCAAATTCCATTTTAGAACTTGATTTTAATTTAAAAATTCATTTATAACCGCTTTTACTTTTTCGATTTTTTCATCGATAATGGCTGTTGCCTCAATTACTTTAACATTTTTATGTTTTGACCAAGCATCACTTGTTCTTTTATCTAAATCAATTGCCTCATCTGCATCTTCAAATCTTGCTGTATTAGTTGTCGTGTTATATTTATTTTTAATATCAGTTGCAACCGTTACCATATGAATAACCAAATCGTATTCTTCACCTAATTCTTCTTCCTTTAAGTTATTTAATTCAAGTAAAGAACTAAATAATTCTTGTCCAAGATATGCTTTACTATCCATAATTCCTCTATCAGATAAAATAATACATTTAGTATCATCTGGTAATTTTTTTATTATATCCAAATATCTTTTTTCTTTATATAATTGCAAATTCAAAATTTCATTTTGAAAATCAAATACTGGAATAGCACCACTTCCAAATGGTCTAATTCCCCCATTAATAAGTTCTGTTGCACATTCATTTAATAAAAGAACATGATAACCTAATTTTTCTAAATATTCTTTAACGCTAGCTATTGTTGTTGTTTTTCCAGCACATGGTCCTCCAGTTAACACAATACTTGCTTTTAATACACCCATACTTCAATACTCCAATCCCTAAATCTATTAATATTATAATATGATTTTTTAGATTGTCAAGAAAAATTTTAAATATTAAATTTTCGAAAAAATTAAAGTATAAAATATATGCTCAGTTAAAATAAATAATTAATTGGTCCATTCTTCTTTATTATCTTTTATAATTTTTTTAACATCTTCTACTGGTAATTTAACTATTTCAGAAATTAAATCTAAAGATATATTTTTATTATACATACTAATAATCATTTCTTTTTTAGTTTGCTCTTTACCAATATCTATACCTTCGCTTCGGCCACCTCTATAAGCATCATGATTTCTTAAATTCTCTTCTAATCTCTCATCCCATATCATTCGACAATACTCCTTATCTTTTGATAGTCTTTGAAGTTTTTTACAATAATTATTAAGCATTTTCTCTTTTTTAACTATTTTATCTAATTCTTCTTTATTATTTATTGTAAATAACTTCCATACTATCTCTTTCTCTTTGAGACTAGTATAGCACATATCCTTATACATTCCAAGATTTACATTGATAAATTTTATTAAATATTCTGGTTTATTCTTTTTTAATGATGGATATTCCCATATCTCTTCTACTACTGTTTCTGGATGATTTTTATTTTCATTTTCGGTGAACCAATTTAGATTAACTAGTATTCCTTGAGTTAGTTTATCATACTCGCTTCCTACTAAATAACTATTTATTACTCTATTTCCTATATAACATGCATTTCTTAAATACTCTCCATTTGCATTATTATTTAGTTCTATATCTATTATTTGATTTTTATAATTTACTACTAAATCTAAATACTTTTCTTTATCATCCTTTGTCATATTAACTGAACGAATATTTCCAACACTTACTTTTCCATGTATATCTTCATACTTACAATCTAGTATTTTCATTACTAACCATTCTATTGTATCCATTTCTTGTTCATTGAACAAATCATGAAATATTCTATCCCCTCTTATTTCTAACAATTCATTTTCTTTTAATTCTATATTTTCAACCATTTTGCTCCTTTCATTATGTATTAACCGGTTAACGAAATCTAGATTAACATGCAAATGAATGTATGTCAAATTTTGTAAATTTACATTTTGTAAACATTTTTTAATTAATTTTAAAATTTATAAAACACTATCTTTTAATCTCAAAAATCAAACAAAAAAACTTGATTAATCTTTTCCGTTTAATCAAGTTTTTATTGAATTTTTAAAATAATTTTTTTTATCATTTTATTTAAAAAATTTAACTATAAGTATTTATAATTTATTAAATATTTTTTTATACTCTTTATTTGATTTTAATAACTCTTCGTGAATTCCAGTTGCTACTATTTTATTTTCATTTAGCATTATTACATTATCAACAATTGGCATCTCAATAATGGATTTACTCTTGCTAATAATTAAAATAGTATTATCTCCTTTTAAAGATTTTAATGTATCTAAAACTCCATTTGCTAAATCTTTACTCAAAAAATCAAATGTTTCATCAAATAACATAATTTTAGGTCTATTAAGAAATACTCTCATAATAGCAAGTAAATATTTTACATCTGTATTTATATTACTACCGTTCGTTTCAAGTATCGTATCATATCCATTATCTAAACTCATTATATAATCATGTATTTTTAATTCTTTAGCTAAACTTATTATATTTTCAAAATTAGATTCAAATATACTTAAATTATCTTTAATACTAATATTAAAGAATGTTGGATCTCGCCTTACTGAACTTAAAATATTACTTAAAGTTTTAGAATCATATTCCTTAATATCAACATCATCTATCAATATTTTTCCATCATGTTGTCTATTATACCTTAAAAGAAGTTCAAAAATACCGACCTTTCCAGATCCTGTTGGACCTGTTATTACATTGATAGTTTTTTCCTTTATCTTAAAACTTACTTTATTTAAAAATGGATGATTTTTATTTCCATATAATACATTTTTAAATTCAATATTTCCTTTAACATCAGTTGCATTTTCATTTTCTCCATAGTTAACAGTTGCATACTGAAATAATTTATGAATTCTAAGACGAGCAACTTTAACATTTATATTACTTTCAAAAAGTGTAATAATTGATAAAAACAAATCTCCAAGTTTTGTATAATAACTATATATTATAGTAAGTACACCAATTGTCATGTTACCACTTATAATTAATCTGATTCCTATAAACAAACAAATAAATTCAAATACATTTATAAGTCCTAAGGAAACCTGTTTTAAATTATATTTATCTATATTTAATTTATTATTCCATTTAACATAATCATCTACAGTTTTATTAGTTCTATCAATTGCAACATCAAGTATATTAAAACCTTTTATTTCTTTAACTGATAAAAGTAATTCTTGAAATAAACTAATACGTTTATCATTTCGAAGTTTTCTTTCATTATTAGTTCTTGCAATAATAGAATTAAAATACAACAGTAAAAATAAGACAGCTAAACATATAAATAAAGTTAAATAACCAATCATGATATTAATAGTAAAGAAATAAACAATAATATAAATTGTTTCCATTATTTCAACAATTCTAATTACTAAAGTTGTATAATAATCACTCATTGTTTCAAAATCTTCACTCATTATATTAGAATACTCTGACATACTAAAACGAGAGAGACTATATAAGGAATTATTACATGTCTTATATAGTCCTAGTTTTAAATATGTTTTATATAAAGCAGAATATAATTTATAATATGTTATTTGATTAATTACTTCTGTTACTCGATATAACATAAAGAACACAAAAAACATAATTATCATAATATACGCTTGATTAAAATTTCCCATGGTTATGGAATCAATAGAATAACTATAAAAAATTGGTATCAAAAGAAGAAATATTCTTATAAATAAACTACTAATAAATTTAATAACAAAATATTTTTTATTTTGTAGTAATACCTCTTTATTATCCTTTTTAGTCATATATTATCCTTATTTATTATTGATTTTTTATTGTCCAAGTATTGATTATATCACAGTTTGCACTTTCAGGAACTGGATTTGGTAAATTAACTTTTAAGATAAGTGGTACTTTAAAAGCATCACCAAAACATAAGCAATAACCTGGTTGAAGAGCTTTTTGTTTTTCAACTATTTCTTCAGTAATATTTGGAACCATCTTACTTATATATTCTATATCTCTTGGGTGAGTTGTTTTAAAAATTAAGAAATTGGCACATTGAGACATAACTGTTTCTGATAACTCAACTGGTCTTTGAGAAATAAGGGTTAATAAAACACCATACTTACGTCCTTCTTTAGCAATTCTATCAAAAATATTATAACCAATTAAATCAATATCTTCTCCACTTTTAACGTATCTATGAGCCTCTTCTACAACTAGATTAAATGGAATAGTTGCTCTATTTTGAAGTGCTTTTGTATACTCAAATATAATACGAGAAAATATTTTAACAATTACTTTAGCAATACTATCATCAATATCCTCTAAATTAATATTAACAAGTTGATATTTTTGACCATTTTGAATAACTAAACTAGATAAATATTCTTCTACTCCAACAAATCTATCATATTCAAAGAATTTTTTATTTTCTCCAATTATTAATGAGTGAAGTTTAACTTTAACAGCAACCGAATCACCATATGTTTTATCATTATTTAACCAGTTTTCACTTATTAAGGTAAATTCAAGAGCTTTCTCCAAATCCTCTAACGTATATTGATTAAATGTTGTTGGTTCATAATTATCAAGTTCTGAATCAACAAATGAGGCAATATATTTTGAAACTAAAATACTTTCAGTAAAATTTCCTTGAGAATCAACATTAAAACATTCTCTAAATTTTCTAGTATAACCTGCTCCTTCAACAACTGCTTCCATATTAAATTCTTTAGTAGTACAAGTATTAAATATACCAAAAATATCATTACGCTTTGTATTAGGTAATTTATTTGAATAGAAAATTGAAAGCATTGCTTTTGCAATAATATGGTTTTTATAACGATAACTAACATCATCTGTTAAAGAAAATATTCGAGCTAACTTTATCATTCTTTCAAGAAGTGTTAATTGACTAACTTTTTCAAGTCTTAAAAGTAATGCTAAATCATCTATTGTTAATAACCATACTGGAATACGCAATTTTTCAAAATTATTATAGTTACTTGTTGTAATAACTTTAAAGTGATAATTTGGATTAATTTGATTTAAATTACTAAATGCTTTCATGTATTCGCCGTTATTATCAAAGATGATAATACTAGCTTTATATGGATAAAAATTAGGAGTTTGATATACAGATTGTAAAAGTCTTGTTGTACCATAACTTTTACCACTACCTGAGTTACCAAGAATAGTTAAATGATTACTAAATAAACTATTAATGCTCATATAAACAGGTTTATTATTATAGAATGGACTAACCCCAATTGACATATTTCCAAATTCATTGGTTCCTGTTATCATAACCATTTCTGATTCTTCCATTAAACGAATTTGAGAAGTTAAACTAGGTTTAGCAATAATACCACCTTGGAATTTACCATTTATTATTTCTCCTATGAATCTCGCTTCAATTACATCATCATGTACATATTCAACTTCACCAACAATTTGCCTATTGCCATCAATAAAAACCAAATGTTGATTAATCATATTAACTCTTACATCATTTACTTTTACATGTGCACCATGATCACTTATATAAATTATTTTTTCAAACATATTATCCTCCTAATTATTCTTTAGAAAATGTTCTCTAATTCTTCTTTTAACCAACTATCCTCTACTTTAACTATTATATCATTAATTCTATTTTTTTTATATAATAATTTTAATTTTTCTTCATATTCTTCTAATTTTTCTTCTATATTTTTTAATTGTTTAAAAATTGCATTGCGACTTGTATGATATTTTTCACTTATCTCACCATATGACAAATTATTAAAATAATATTCTTCGAAATATAATTTTTGTTTTTCAGTTAATAATTCTCCATATAAATCATATAAATTATTTAAATAAATTAACTTTTCCATTACATCATATCCTTAAATAAACCATAGATATATTTTTCTATATCAAATGTTTCTAAATCATTTATGCCTTCACCAAGTCCTATATATTTAACAGGAATATCCAGTTCTTCTGTAATAGCAAGAACAATTCCACCTTTTGCTGTTCCATCAAGTTTTGTTAGTACAATTCCTGTTATATTAGTAATTTCTTTAAAGTGTTTGGCTTGACTTATTCCATTTTGTCCAGTGGTTGCATCTATTACAAGTAATGTCTCACTTGGACCACCCGGAATTAAATTTCCAATTACTTTATTCATTTTTTCAAGTTCTTTCATAAGATTTACTTTATTTTGAAGACGACCGGCAGTGTCTACTAAAACAACATCTATATTTTCATTTTTAGCCTTGGTTATGCCATCATATATAACACTTGATGAATCAGAGTTTTCACGCCCAACCACAACTTCCGAGTCAACTCTTTTTCCCCATAGGGCAAGCTGCTCTGTAGCCCCGGCTCTAAAAGTATCTCCTGCTACTAACAAAACACTTTTTCCTTCACCTTTTAACTTACTAGCAATTTTTCCAATAGTTGTTGTTTTTCCAACCCCATTTACTCCAACAAACAAAATTACAGTTGGTCCAGACTCATTATATTTAATTTTGTTAGTTAAAATAGAATTATTAACATATATAATAAACAATTCATCAACAATTACCTCTTGTAAATAATTTAAATCTTCAATATGTTCACTTTTTACACGATTTTTAAGTCTATCAATAAAAGATAAAACAGTATTAACCCCAATATCTGCTTCAATTAATATTTCTTCTAATTCATCAAAATAATCATCAGTTAACTTTTTAGTCTTATTATTTAAATTAATTAATTTGTTAACAAAACCATTTCTGGTTTTAGAAAGTCCTTTTTCATACAACTTTATTTCTTGTTCTTTTTTTTCGACATTTTCATCTACATTTTTATCACTTTTAATTTGTTTTACTTCAACATTTTCTTTTTTGAAAATATTTTTTATATTATTAAACAATCCCATAAATCCTCCTATAAACTATAAAAAGTATAACATTTTAAAAAAAATATGTAAATAAATTTACATATTTTATATTGTATTTAGTGTAGTGTTACAATTGATGTGAAACATTTATATAGAAAAAAAGTGATTCAAGTCGTATAATATTGAGTCGTTCAAAAACAAATATTAACGAAAGGACTTGAATCACATGAATAGTATAATAAAAAATAATGAAAAAAGCA
>JAFUAL010000044.1 GCA_017460745.1 Bacilli bacterium
ATATTACTTGGTGCAGCTATGTATACAAAAGAAATTAAAAAATTTAATAAGATAATAGCAGAGTTAGAAACGAATAAAAAAGTTAAAAAAATAATGGAGGAGGTATCTACAAGAATGAATGAAAATGATATTTTAAAAGTAAGATATGTCGACTTCTTAGAAGAGAATAAAAAACTAAATGAAGCCATAATAAGAGATGAAAAGAAGAAAGCTAGACGTGAAGGACTTAAAGAAGGCCAAGAAGCAGGAAGAGAATTAGGACTACAACAAGGATTACAAAAAGGTATAAAAGAAGGTATAAAACAAAACAAAAAAGAAATGGTTTTAAATATGTATAAAGAAGGAATTGATATTAAAATCATTTCTAAATGTTCTAAATTATCCATTGATGAAATAAATTCTATTATAAATCAATAAACACTTTTACATCAAAAGTGTTTATTTTATTCATCATCTATTTTCAAAATATTTTCCATATTGTTAATAATAAACTCTTGAGCATCTTTATTATATAAAACAACTAAATATTTTCTTTTATCATTTCTAATCTTTACTTGATTATAAATTCCTACTTGTTGACCTAGTTTAGTTACAACAGTTGATTCCTGGTTGCATTCTTTAACATGTTTAATTTCTAAATATTTATTATTTTTTAACCAAGTGAGTACTTTTGTATATTTGATTTTTTGAATATTAGGATTACTCTTTAATGCCAAATTATTTAACTCTTCTATAAACTTTGTTATAAATAAATCTTCCTTATATTTATATTCTTTTAAAATAGGGAAAGGAAATTCTTCTTTTTTAGAAGTTTCTTTTTTTTCTATATAGCCATTGTTTTCTTCAACATTTTTTAATATTTCTTTAATAAAAAACATACATCTAATAACATCTGGATTATTTATAATATTTTCACATTCTAAAACAGTATTATATCTTGGATGATGACCTTGACATAATCTATCAATATATATAATTGATGTTTTTAATTTTTTTAAATCATATTGCATTTAAAACACTCCTTTTATTTCATTTATGTAATTATATAATATACAATATATAAAAAGTAAAATAAAATGAAAAATGTTGATAATTGACGAATTTTGGTTTTAGTGATATCATTTCTATTATAGAGGTGGTGTAGTTTGAGATATAAGCATAAAAATAAAGAACCTTTATTTAGATACTTCTTTTGTTTATTTTCTCTAATTGCTTTAGTGTTTATATTTGCAACAAGTAATAAAAAAAATATTATTGTTGCTAGTAACATTAATACTGTAAAAGCAATCGAATCATCTCGTATTAAAGTAATAGAAAAAGAAGAAAAAAAAGAAGAGGAAGTTGAGTCAAAATATAAAACAGTATATTCTGTAAATGAAATAGAAACAAATCAAGATAAATTAATAGAATTTACAGGTACTATTACAGGCTATGGTCCTGATTGTCCTGGTTGTTCGGGAGTGCTTGCATGTTCTCCTCATCAAAATGTATTAAATAATAATATTTATTATAATGATAATTTATATGGAACAATTAGAATACTTGCAGCTGATCCAAGTATTCCATGTGGAAGTATAATAAAAGTGTCAAATTATGATAACCAAGAATTTATTGGAATAGTTCTTGATAGAGGTCGTGACATACATGGATTAACTATGGATTTACTATTTGAAAGCGAAAATTCAGTAATAAATTTAGGAAGAAAATATAATATAAATTTTAAAGTTGAAAGATGGGGGTATTAAATTTTATATTAATTTTTTTTTAAAAAAGATTGTCAATTTTTAAAATATGTGATATATATATGATATGGAGGATTGGAAGATGGAGAACAATTCAAAACAAATTATGATATCAATTCTTGTAATGTCTCTTATATTGCTAGCTGTTCTTGGTACAACATTCGCGTTCTTTACTTATGTAAAAACAGGTACAACAAATAATACAGTAGTAGCTGGAGAGATGGGAATATACCTTTCAGAAGCAGCAGATGCACTTTATTTAACAAATCAATTTCCAATGACAAATGCAGAAGTATTAGCAGCCAGTGATTCATCACTTTCAGGTGGAGAAAATGATGTAACTACTATGACCTTTACTATAACAGGTTATTCAAGTGGAACAGCAACAATCCCATATACTGTCTATGTAATGGATGGTGACACTGATGATGAAAAAGTTCGATTCGCAGATTCAGAAATAAGTGTTTATATAAGTGAAAAAACAACTTATATAAATGGTTTAGCCAGTGGTCAAACACAAAATGCTGTATCAACACCAACTGCAGTAAATGCACTTACTACAGATTCAAATGGAAAAATAATTGCAAATGGAGTAATTAAAGCTGGAACAACTGAAGCAGTTCCTCAAATTGATACTTATAAATTAAGAATGATTGTAAACGATACAGTAAGAATATCAGATACTAGTTTAAGTGTAAAAATGGCAGGAGCAACCACTGAATCTTTAGCTCCACAGTATTGTGCATCAGATAGAACTATTACAGAAGGTGTTTATATAAAAGGTTGTAAATTATATATGAACAATGGAGTACTAACTAAAGCGGATAATACAGATTTAACAGACCATGATTGGTTAACAACTTATAGTGATTTATATTATTCAATAAGATTAAAAGTAATAGGTGGTATTTAATACTAAAATTAAAGTAGACATATGTCTATTTTTTTTATGATTTTTTTAACATAAATAGAAAATTTAGTACATAAACTAAACTTAATTAGCAAGTTTGTTATAAGGAAAAATTTGTATTTTAAAACGACTTTTAATTTAAAATCCTATTTTGTATCACTCTTGCATTATATAAAATTATGTGTTATAGTGTGAACAACACAAGTCGACAAGTGTAAAAAAAACATCTAAGGAGTAATATATGAATAAATTTATAACTAAAGAAGAATTTAAAAAGAATCCAAATTATATTGTACCTATTTGTTATGATGAAGTATATAAAGAAATATTTGGAAATCCTCAGAATATAGTTTTTACAGAATATTTAGTAAGTGCATTACTAAATATTCCATATAAAGTAATAAAAGGAAAAATCCATTTTCAAACTAAAAATAGTTTAAAGTTAAATGTAAAGAAAAGAAATATAGAAAAAGATGTAGTGTTTTTAGTAGAAGTAAAAGAACCTCAAATACTTAACTTAGAAATGAACTTGCATGATCTAACAAACTTAAAAATAAAAAGAAATACAAAGTATATATCTGATATATATTCAAATTTACAAGTACCAAGTAAAGATAAGAATATAAAAGTTAAATATGTAACTCAGTTTAATTTTAATACTGAGTGTGTTGATAAAGAAAACAAATTAATATATGATGAATATTATTATAGAAACGATAAAGGACATATATTAACAAACACTACAAGAATAGTACATATAAATGTTGCAAAAATGTCCGAATTATGGTATAACAATGAATATAAGAAATATCCTGATATTTCAAGTATAGTGTTTTGGTTTGGAGCAGTTATTATGACTCATGAGAAAAAGAAATTAAAAGAGTTAGTAAATAATGCTCCAATAGATAAGCAAATAGCAACCATGCTAGAAAGGAAGGTATTAAATATGAATGATGATAGTGAATTATTTGGAAGATACTATAATCGAGAAGAAGAATACAAGTTTTGGAGAGATTTAGAAAGAGAAGAATTAAAAGAAGAAGCAATTGAAGAAGGACATCAAGAAGGTTTGAAAGAAGGCATCTTACAATATAAAACGCAAATAGTTATGACTATGCATGAAAAAAATTATCCTTTAGAAACTATTAAGGAGATAACTAAATTATCCGAAAAAGAAATAAATAAAATTATAAAGAATAATAGTAAATCTCATAAAAAATAAAAATTAAATTAGTAATTTAAGATAATTATCCTAAATTACTATCTTTTTTAAATTGTGTTAAATTTTTAACTTAAAATGTCTATTTTCTTGTCAATAATAACAGCAATTTATAAAATTTTTAGAAATTTGTAAAAAAAATGTTGCAAATTTATTTTTTATATGCTAATATTTTTATTGTAAGGAGGATAGAAAAAAATGAATGGAAATTCATCAAAGCAAGTTTTATTATCAGTATTAGGAATCGCTATACTAGTTGTAGCAGTAGTAGGAGTATCATTTGCGTTCTTTAGTTATACTAAACAAGGAGTAAAAAGTAATGTTATTGAAACAGGTACAATTTATACTTATATGACTGAGACAGATACTGTTGCATTAACTAATGCAATGCCATTAAAAGAAACTCCAGATGCTCAAACAAGCAATCAGGCTACTGATGATGTTGCGGTTTTAGCTTTTGCAGTTACTGGAGCAAATGAATCAGCAACAACAATAACTTATAAGGTTTATGTTGAAGAAGGTGCGGCTCCATCAGGTAAAACAGCTGCAACTCAAAGACTATATAACGAAGACATTCAAGTTAGATTAAAAGAAACTGGTCATTCTGATGGAACAGTAGAAATTCCAGCTGCTCTTAATTCTGATGCTGGAACAACAGTATTAGCTTTAACAAATGGAAGTGGAACAAAAGTTACAACAGCAGTTCCTGCTACATTAATTGCTACAGGAACATTCCCAAAAGATTCATCTGAGACTCATCAATATTACTTAAATATGTGGGTTAATAATAATGCTACTATTTCAGATACTGATCTAAAGGTTAATAATGTTGACACTAAGTATTGTGCAAGTGCAGCGGGAACACCTGCTACTCCAGCTAATCCAGGATGTTTATTAGAAGGAGCAGGAACAACTTATCATTACTTTACTGGTGCTTATTATTCACTTAAAGTAAGAGTAGTTGCTAATACAACAGCTGCTAATACTGGCGCTAACTACAACGGATTTGCTGGTTCTTACTAGTATTAGATTTTAAATCAAATAATTAAGACTTTGATAGTTAATTCAAAGTCTTTTTGTGTGCCGTGCATGGCATATAACTAGGTGGTGAAAGTCCACTATACACGTAGGTATCAACGAAGTATTAGGGAAGCACAGAGCATCAGCCGTGAGGTTTGGGGCCGAAGGAAGTGTGAAACAAAATCGTGGG
>JAFUAL010000003.1 GCA_017460745.1 Bacilli bacterium
GATCAACCTCTCAGTTCGGCTACGCATCGTTGCCTTGGTAAGCCATTACCTTACCAACTAGCTGATGCGCCGCAGGCTCATCTTCAAGTAAAGCTTTAAAGGCTTCTTTTACTACATAACTTTGTGTCATGCATATCATCCGGTATTAGCAATCGTTTCCAATTGTTATCCCAGTCTCGAAGGCAGATTACCCACGTGTTACTCACCCTTGCGCCACTAAGTGAAATCCATATCTGCTTTGTGCAAGCACTCAGCTTCAATGGGTCACTTCGTTCGACTTGCATGTCTTAGGCATGCCGCCATCGTTCATCCTGAGCCAGTATCAAAATCTCAAAAAATTTTATTTAATTATGTAAATTCAGTTTTATTCCTAGCTTCAAAATTAAAATTGACGTTTTGCTCAGTTTTCAAAGATCATATTCTCTTTTGCGTTTTTTTCAAAATCGCAAACGTAATATATCAAATTATCAAACTAATGTCAAGTACTTTTCAGCACTTTTTTTATTTTTGATAACTTATCTTGTTGTTTGAATCTCTCAAGCAACGTTTTTAATAATAACACAATTGTTTTTTTTAGTCAACACTTTTTTTCTACTTTTTTCAACTTTTTTTCAATTGATTTCATTATTAATTAACCACTCGGTCGTTTTTTCAAACAACGTTTTCTAATATAACAAAGTTAAATAACTTTGTCAACAACTTTTTTTCATTTTTTTGAACTTTTTTTCTAACAAAACAAGCTCAAATTAACCGTTGCTTAATGAATATATCAAACATTAAATTTAAATACAATTAACTTTACATTTATTTTACAAATTTATTTAAATTCTATATTATTATATGCTTTTTTCCAAATATGTTAACTAAAAAAATAACCAATTCATTAATTAGTTATTTCTCCTTTAACTTTATTATATATATTATAATAGTACTCAACTGTTCCAGTATCAAATGGACTTTGTTTTCTTCTAACCAAATCTATCAACTCACTTAAATCTTCTTTAAGAATTTTATCAATAATCTCTGGGTAATGCATTTTCCTTTTATGATATTTATATTCTCCCCTATCTAAAACTTTAAAGGCTCCATCTGGAAATACTCTTAGGTCTAAATCATAATCAATATATTTGATAGCACCCTCTTCCAATATAAAAGGAGAGGCCATATTACAATAATAGTAAATTCCATCCGGTTTTAATTGTCCTATAACATTATACCATTTGTCTTTGTAAAA
Organism: Bacilli bacterium; assembly: GCA_017460745.1. GTDB lineage: Bacteria > Bacillota_I > Bacilli_A > RF39 > UBA660 > RUG591. Next base: position 1,235 of record JAFUAL010000003.1, read on the forward strand.
AAACATAATTGCAGGTTCTTTAGTTCTCCAACTCCTTCCATCAGATTCTACAACCTTTGTTTTATTATTGCCGAATACTAAATATTCACCACAGTCCGCAAGCAAAATTGCTTCGTCCCATTCTCTATGAATATTACCATCATGTTTATAACTATGTATAATAAACTTCTCATGCATTTTATATTCGTACATAATACATCTCCACAAACATTATACTATAAATCAATGTTAAAAACAAGCGCGACTAAAACATTTAACTAATATAGAAAGATAAGAAAAAAGTTAATTTCAAATTTCTATGAAATTAACTTTCTTGTAATAGTTCAAATTAATAATTTTGACTATTTGTTCCACTTAGATGGTTTAATCCATTTTGTACTAATCTCTTAGTAATTTCTCCACCTACAGATCCATTAGCACGAGAAGTTGTATCTGGTCCTAAAGTAACACCAAATTCACTAGCTATTTCATATTTCATTTTATCGATAGCTTGTTTAGCTCCTGGTACTCTCATTTTTAAAGAGTCTCTATTTGAATTTGAGTTCATTGTTTCACCTCCACACTACTAGAATGTGAAGAATACCAAAAATTATACAAAAGAAGACATACCAATTTTTGCCTTTTAACATTCATATAATTAAAAAGATAAATTATAATACATCATTATATTTATCCTCTTCATAATTTTCATCTATTTTTAAAATTAATAAATTATCCATTATTTCATCTATTAAACTTTCGTAATCAAACTTACTTTCCATTTCTAAACACTTATCAAGACTTGGATTAATAATTGGATGACGTGGAACAAAGACTGTACAACAATCTTCATATGGTAATATACTTATATCATATGTATCTATTTTTTTAGCAATATCTATTATTTCCAATTTATCAAGACAAGCAACAGGACGTATAACAGGAATATTTGTTACACTATTAATAACATTCATACTTGTTAAAGTTTGGCTAGCAACTTGTCCAACACTTTCTCCATTAATAATTGCAAGACTTTTAAATCTCAAACTAAGTTTTTCCATAATACGATACATCATTCGGCGCATAATAGTAATAGGGTAATTCTCTAAAACATTTTTATATATACTTGTTTGAAGTTTAGTAAATGGAACAATGATTAAACGCATTTCACCACCATATATTGAAAGTTTTTTAGCAAGATTAATAACTTTACTACGAGCCTCAAGCGAAGTATGAGGAATAGCCTCAAAATATACTAAATCAAGTTTAATTCCTCGTTTTATTGCAAGATACCCGGCAACTGGAGAGTCAATTCCTCCTGAAAGCATTAACATACCATGACCAAGTGTTCCAACTGGATATCCACCAAGTCCTTTGTATTCATTTAAATAAACATAAGAATTATTCTCTCTAATCTCTATATGAACTGTTAACATAGGACTATGAACATCAACTTTCATATTACTAAAATTTTTAAGAACTAGTCCTCCTATTGCATGATTTACTTCTCCTGAATCCATAACAAATTTTTTATAACTTCTCTTGGTTTCAACTTTAAAAGTAATATCATCTTTCGAAATATTATTTTTTAAAACTTCTAAAACTGTATTTTTTATACTATCTATATCAGTTTCAGTTTTATGAGCTATTAAAAATGCATGTATACCAAATACTTCTTTTATTTTACTAATAATTATGTCTTCTACACTACTATCATATTCGATGTACATTCTAGACATATCACGAGTTATTACAACATCCATTTTTTTTAATTTTAAATTTATATTTTTATATAAAGTATCGATAAATAATTTACGGTTTCCCTTTTTAGTTGTTAATTCACCATACTTTATTAAAATAATTCTATCCATTTTTATTATTCCCCCAATTCTAAACTTAATTCTTCTATTTTATCTTTAAAAACTTTTAAAAACATATCTATTTCATCCTTGGTTGTTAAATATGATAAACTAATTCTTAAACTACTTCTAGCAAGATCTTTATTTTTAGTTACCTCATATACAGATAAAGACATCGAACTATCATAACTACAAGCAGTTTTAGTTGATATATAAATATTTTCACTTTCTAAAGCATGCAACATTGTTTCTGGTTTTATACCTAAAACACTTATATTAACAATATGAGGAACTGATACATCAGTACTATTTATATGAACTTTATTCATTGTTTCCAAATTCTTTTTTAAATATTTATTTAAATCTAATACATGCTTATATTTCATATCAAAATCATTTAAACATAACTTTAATACTTTAGCCATTGACACATATAAAGCAAGACTTGGTGTTCCGCTTCGATATTTTGTTTGACTTTTTCCACCATGAATAATTGGTATAAGTTCAATATTTTTCTTCTTAATTAAACATCCTACTCCTTTAAGTCCATATATCTTATGACCAGAAAATGAATATAAATCAATATCCTCTAAATTAACTTTAATTTTACCTACGGCTTGAGTTCCATCTACATGAAATATTATTTTAGGATATTTTTTTAATATTTCACCAATAATATTTACATCTTGAATAATTCCAAGTTCACTATTAACATGACTTATACTAACTAAAACTGTATCACTTCTAATTTTACTAACTAAATCATCTAAATCTAGTTTTCCATTTTCTAAAACATTAATATATTCTACTTCATATCCAAATTCTTTTAAATAAAGAACTGTATCTAAAACACTTGAATGTTCAAGTTTAGTAGTTAAAATATGTTTACCTCGATTTTTATATTGCAAAACACTTCCAATAAGTGCTAAATTATTAGCTTCACTTGCCCCACTCGTAAAAATTACTTCACTTTTCAATACACCAAGTAAAGCAGCAATTTGACTGGTTGACGCTTCCATTAAATCATGGGATTCCGTTCCAAGTTTATGCAATGAATTTGCATTTCCAATATATTCTAAACTAACTTTATTAAAACTATCTAATACTTCCCTTGCAACAGGAGTTGTAGCGCTATAATCCAAATAAATCATAATATACCTCTTTTTTTCGTTATAATATTAACAAATTTTTTCTAATTAATCAATATAAAAAGTTTTATAGATAAATCTTTCTATAAAACTTTATACTATTCTTTTATTTCAGTAACTCTTTTTTTAATACCAGGTTCATATTTATCTAGTATATCAAGTACTAACTTTACACTTGTTTCATAATTTCCCTTATAAAACATAATCTCGGCTTTATTTAAAGCTTTATTAACATCACTATGTATTCTATATCTATTTGCATAAACAATTAAATTTTCTGCTTTATATGATTCATTAATAATGTTTTTAGTTGTATTATAAAGTTTAAAAACCAAGTCTCTAGCTGTATCAACTCTTGTATTTAATGTTTTTATAATGATTGGTTTATGTTCAAGTTCTTTAATAATTTCCAAAATCGCTTCATTGGCTTCTGAAAGTTCTACAAAATAATTATTAGAAACAACTGGAATTTTTACACTTTGAATACTTCTTCGACAAGTTTTAAGTAAATCTTGAACACTTTCCAATTGATCTCTTGCTCTTTCTTCATCATCTTGCATACTACCTAAACTCTTTAATGTCAAATCAAGATTATCTTCTATTTGTTTTAAAAATACTCCTAGTTCATTTAAATTCATATTAAATTTACCATAAGAATAATCTTGTTTTTTTACCTTTCTAATTAAACTACGATATTCTTTTACTAATAAATTATATTTTTCATTTATTTCTTCTAATTCTTTTAAATCTTCATTTTTAAGTCCATATAACTCTTTTAAGTCATCAATTTGATTATTCATATCTGATAAAGTCTTTTTAACATTTGATAATCTCTCATTAAAAGCCGTTGAGGCTGCATCAAAATCTTTTTTATAAACCTTTTCTATTTCTATATCTTTAAATAAAGAATCTAAAAATTCTAAGATAGTTTTTAATTCTATTAAACTATTATCTATGTTTAAAACCTTACTTCTATCAATAATATCATTTTCGTGTTTTTCTATTTCTTTCTCATTATAATCAAGTCTCATAAAATTAAGATTAAATCCATCTTCTAACATTGCTTGTCTCACATTATGAAGTTCATTTAATCTTGCAGGAATTAAATCATTTACTAAAACCAAAATATCAGGTAACTCTAGAATAACTGCTCCAATATGCTCAGTCATTCCTTCAAGTGAACGAACAACAAGTACTACTTCATTATATAAATTTTCATTGATAACTGTTTCAAAATCATTAAATCTTTTTTCAATATTTTCAAACTGCATACTAATAGTATCAACAAATACTCCATATAAATCCTTATTATTTTCAAATTCACGAAGAAGTATACGATACTTATTTTTTAACTTAATAATAATACCACGATATTTATCTTCATAACTTGTAAGTTCCTTTAATTCATCTATCATATGATTTATTAAATAACGATGTTTTACAAGTTCAAGTTCAATCAAAGTATATTTCTCTAAAAATTCTCCACGTCTGTTGGATGTTGCTATAAACTCAAGTTCATTTACCATATCATCTATTTCAGCAAGCGTTTCTTTTTTTATATTATTGTAAGTTTCTTGATAATTATTTATTTTCTCTCCTAATTGTTCTCCTTTAGCAAAACTTAATGCCTTATCAATTTCATTTTGAATAGGAATTGATAAAATCTCATTCTTCAAAATATCTAAATCATTTATTTTCTTTAACATATTTTTCTTTTTAAATTTTATTATCAAAAAAATGGTTATACCTACTAAACATAATAATAAAACACCAATTAATATTATTATTAACTTTGATTTCATGTATCCACCTACTTTACCTTAATTATCATATCATAAATATTAAAAAAAATAAACAACATTCAAGTTGTTTATTCAAAATTATTTAAATATCTCACAAGCACCTTATTCTCATTGACATTAGAAGTAATTGTTACTTTAACATTATTAAATTCTTTTTTTAATTTAATAGGTAAATTACTTAAATTGTATTTAAAAACTAAATTTCTAGATAAAGCAATAAAAAAGTATTCATTATTAAAATCAGCAATTACATGTTCTTTATTTATTTCTATAAGTTTATTTTTTATTCTTAATAATTCTTCTTTTTTTAAATCTTCTAGTATTATATATTTATAATAATTATTTTCTCCAATACTTGAGTATCTATTATCAATATCTATTTTTTTATAACCACATTCTATATAATAACCAATTAAATTATTTATAGTACTTCCTAAATAAATTAATTCATGTTTATGTAAGCTATTTTGAAAATAAATATTTAATCCTATTAATATACCTGCTAAAATATTGTAATAGTTATTAGTTAAATTTAATCTATTTTTTTCAATATTAATTTCTAAATTCGAAACACTTATATTTATATATTTTAAAAATAAATCTACTATCATTTTTATATCATTTTTTAAAGCATCATCTAATTCTTCACTTGATTTTATAAATATTCCAGGCATCCCTCTTAAATAACTAGTAATTGCTACTTTATCAAATACATCAACAGTTTGTAAAATAGAAGCACTTTCTTTAGTTTTAACTATATTTTTTAAATCTAAACTCTTTGGACAATTAACATCCACCGTTTTCATAAAAATTACCCCTTACAAAGGTGGTATTTTAACACATTAATAAATAAAATGCAACTTATTTATTAGGTATTCCATATATTTCTTTAATATGATCAAAAAAGAATTCTGTTTTTAAAGGCTTATAGGTAAAATAAACTAAAATAATTGAAATTAAAGGAATTATAATTAAGCATAATTTATTATAAAATTCATTATGTTTTCTTATTGTTATTAAATAAAATATATATTGACTAATTATAAGAGTTATTAAATAAATAATCATAGTCATTATTAAATTAGAACCAAATCGATTATAAATAGGTAAATATATTAGATAAAACAATATTAAATTAAAAATAGTACTTAATAATAAAGCTAACATATAATTATTAATTTTAATATTTTTTTTATGAATTACTGAATATATTATTAAACTAACTATAACTTCAGCATTATAAATCATTTTCAAATGTTCAAATAATGATTCATTTACAGGAAATATCAAACTAGTTAAAAAATTTGGTATCCATTTATAAACATAACTAAATAAAAATAATGATAAAAAAATAGCAATGGTTTTAATAATCATTATTTTTTTATTATTTTCTTTCATATAATCACCATTACTATTTTATATAATATTTATTTTTTTATACCATTTGCATCTTTTTCCAAAAAGTCAACAGGAACAACAATTGAATTATTAGTATAATCTATTTCTACTCTATAAGATTTTCCTTTAGTTTGAAAACTACCAATTGCTGGTATCATTGTTAAATCTAAATTATCCACATAAAGTTGATTATTTTTTATTTTTATATTTTTATTTGGAATTATTATCCATGCTTTTTTACCAGAAATTAACCCTTTTTTCTTACCATCACTTCTTACAATATAAGTATTAATACTAATTGGATTTGAATATCCTCGATCAGAATCTGCTACATAAAACTTTTCATCACTAGATGATTTTGTAACACAAACAAAATGCCCACGTCCATTCAAACTAACAACTACAGGATAATTTTTAGTTATCATAGATAATTGAGTTTTATCAAACGTTGGTGTTCTAGCTGTTAATTCTATCACACTTATATTAGAAAATGCCTCAGTTAAATCTCTTGAAATGACTGACGAATATGTATCCCATGCCAAACCATTACTTGTTCTATAATAATGTTTAGTTGAAATATTTTTTAATTTTTCTAAAACAACACTCGGATTAATTGTAACATTTTCACCATACTCAAGTGACAAGCCACAAGAAACGCCACTTGCAAAAGCGCATATTCCACAACCACTTTTTCTTATAGTACTACCTTCAAATTTAACATTACCATACCCACTTTTTCCTTGAGAAAATCTTGAAGTAAATGGTGAACTACTTGTCTGATAACTATTTAAAATATCTTCTTTTTGAGAAATTTGATCCAATTCTTCATATGTGTCATAATGAATAGAAAAAGTAGTTTCTATTTCCTCTTTTATATCAGAATTATTCAATATATATTCTTCATACATCAAATCAAATTCTTCAAGTTTATTCTTCCAATTCTTTAAAACATCTAATTTTTCTTTATTCTTTTCATTCTCTACTAAATCACTATTAATATATTTCTTAATATTATTTTCTAAGTACATTTTTTTAAGAACTTGATAATGTATTAAAAACTTTGAATAATTATTACTTTTATATGTTATTTCATCATCTAAAATCAAATTATTATTCCAAACTATATCAAGTATTAAATTTTTTACATCTAAACTTAAGTCTTTATAATATATTTCTTGCTCAGTCCCATCGATTAAGGCAACAAGTGGTTGATTATCCATAATTAAACTTACAAATGAAGAAGCGTTTAACTTAGCATACTTTCTTATATCAACATTTTGAAAAGTACCAAGTATCATTTCATTTCCTATCGTAGAAAAATACTTAACAAATGACTTTGATTCTTTAGATAAATTCGTTAAAAAATTTTCATAATATATTAACGTCAATGATTTTTTAATTGATTTATCACCAACACTAATATTATTTAATTGTATCCTTCTAATATTATTTAAAACACTTATTTTTTTATTTGTAACATTATCTTTTAAATACAAAGTATCATTTTCTATTACTAAAGCAAGGACTTTATCAGAGCTTGGATTTATATTATGAAGCAATCTATTTTTAAAACTTATGCCCGTAATTTTCATAGTAGGCTTTGGAGTATTCGTTGGTTCAATCGTAGGTGAAATCGTTGGTATAATAGGTGTATTAGTTGGTGTGACACTTGAAGTTATACTATTAAAAGTATTATTTAATGTATTTTGTTCTAATGGAGTAACTAATTCTATTTGTTCTTTTACTTTAACCGAATCATCTTCAGTTTTCTTAAAATGAGAAATACCTAAAGAGATACCAGTAATTGCAAGTCCACTTATTAATATACTTGATATTAAACCTTTATTTCGAATAACAAGATTACTTAAATGATTTTCTTTTTCTATTTTTAAAATATTATCTTTATATTCTTTTTTATAAACTTTTAATCTTTCAAGTTCTATAAATTCCATATCTAAATCAAGACAAATTTTTCTAATTCTATCTTCTTTAATATTTAAATATTCTTTTTTATTATCAAAATCTCTTAATTTAATTACTTCTCTACCAAATAATTTATTTACTATAATTGTTTCATTTGGTGTATCTTCATCTCTAATAGTAATATTAGTAATTAAATTATCTTTAGTAATTTCTATCTTTCTCATTTTATATAATTTATCAATAGCATCTTGATCGGATAATTCAGTAAGTTCTAATTGATATTGTTTGCGTAAAATACCAGCAAAACTAGAATAGATATCCATTAATTCATCTTCATTGGTATTATCGTATCCATATTTTTTTATACCAATAAAAGAAATAACAATTAAACCTATCAAATTGTTATTTTCATCAAATGATAAAATAATTTTTTTCACATCTTTTTTCATATAAATTTACCACCCCTTTTATTTTACCTAAATATCTTTTAAGCAAAAAATGGCATAAACAGGTATATTTCTTACATTTTTTTTCTTATCAAAATTTTCTTCTGTAATTCTAATCGGACTACCTACTTTAAACTTTGATGTAAACATTGATAAAGCTTTAGCTTTAAGTAATTTTGGATTAACTATTTCAATAGGAATAATATCACCTATTTTATTTTGAATAACAAAATTAATTTCCGTTTTTCCCTCAGATTGATAATAATATAAACTATATCCATAAAAATTTAAAGTATTCGCTATATTACATTCAACAAGTATTCTTTTAACATTCATATCCATCATAAATTTATTTTTATTTAAATGCATTAAACTATATAAAAGTCCTACATCATTTGGATATAATTTAAAACTTTCTACATCTTTAAAACTTGATAATGGACTTTTTACATCATCTAACTTAAAACTTCTATGAACTAAACTATTTACTCCTAGAAACTTTATACTTGCTTCATAATCTTTACTTCTACTTCCTTTTTTAATATTTCCATATTGAAATTTTTTATTTTCTTTTAATAGTTGAGAAGCTATACTATTTAGACAATCATTTGCCCTTTTTATATCTATTAAACTATTTGCTTCAAGAGTTTCTCTTTTAATTGTATCTATAATTTTATATTTAATACTTTCTAATTTCTCTAAATCTACTTTATTTAAATAATTATAAACTACTTCAGGATATCCTCCTGTAATTAGATAATCATTATAAAGTTCAAGAGCTACTTGATGAAATGGCATAGGAGTAAAATTTAAATATGAATCCTTAATAAAAGCAACTAATTGTTTTTGATTTACATTTACTAAAAACTCTTCAAAATCCATAGGATACATTGCTTTAAAAGTAAGTTCTTCTCCCTTAAACTTACTTAAATTATCTTTCCTTGAAGTTATCATAATAATTGGATATACATTATCATCATCTCCAAATAATTTTATCGTTTTGACAACATTTATATCATTAACATTATCAAGAATAATTAAAGTATCATTTGGAAGTATGGTTTCTCCACTTAAAACTGCTAACTTTTCTATAAGACGAAGAGGATTTTTTTCACGTTTTATAATACTTATTAAATCTAAATTATTATCTAAATTAAAATAAACTATATTTTTATAATTTTTTTTACCAAAATCTATAACAGAAAAAGTTTTACCAACTTGCTTTGAACCATATAATAAAAGTGGCTTTTTTATATTCTTTTTCCATTTTAACAAGTCATTATAAATTTTTCGTTCCATATATCCCTCCTATAGTATAATCTATACTATTGTTTTTACACTACATTTATTATACTTTAAGTATATATTGTTTTTATATTAAAGTCAAATTCTTTATGTAAATTTTAGTTTACTTAATTGACCATTTATGATATTCTAATTATAAGGTAGGTAGGTATGATTTCGTATATTTTTATAATTTCAATTATTTTATCAATTATACCAATTGCAATAATTGGATATGCTTTCTATAAAAGAGATACTATTAAAGAACCAAAAAAGTTATTAAATAAATTATTTGCAGCTGGAATATTATCAGGTATTATCGTTTTATGTGTTTCTTTTGTTGGACTCGCTTTATTCCCTAAATTAACTAATTTAGATCAAATTGATAATGTTTTTGTTTTAATATTTTATTCCTATATTTTTATTGGTTTGATTGAAGAATCTTCTAAATTATTCATGATTTATAAAGGTTGTTACAATAACGAATATTTTGATCAAGCATATGATATAATTCTTTATAGTGTTTTTGTTAGTTTAGGATTTGCCTTCTTTGAAAATATTGTTTATTTCTTGAATACACCTGGTATTGATATAGTATTTTTAAGAAGTATAACGGCTGTTCCTGTTCATATATGTTTACAAGTTATCATGGGATATTTTTTATACTTAAGTAAGATTAAAGATAAAAATATAAATATTATAAAAGGTCTTGTAATTACAACGCTCCTTCATGGTACTTATGACTTTTTAATTTTTACAGGTAATATGATTTTAGTTTGTTGTGATTTAGTCTTATTAATATTAATGTTTGTTTATGCTAACTATAAAATTAAAAAATTAATTGAAATTGATAAAAGTAATTTAATAAAAACAAATTATTGTCCTAACTGTGGAGAAATTATTGAATATGAATTTTGTCCTAAATGTGGATATAAAAAAAATACTAGAATATAGTATTTTTTATCAGAGTGTTGACAAAGTTCAGCACTTTTCTTTTTTAAAAAAATGTAATATAATGAATATGCGAGTAAACTTATTCTCGACAAATAAGTTCATCATACTCGCTTTTTTAATGTAAAAATGGTATAATAAAGTTGTCGAGAATAAGGAAGTGATGAAAATGATAAGTATAAATAGAAATATACAAAGTGAAATCTTAATTACAACAATGGAGGAATTAGTACCCCAAGAAAGTCTATTCCGAAAAATTGATAAGTACATAGATTTCACTTTTATTTATGAAAAAGTAGAACATTTATACAGTAAAGATAATGGAAGACCAAGTATAGATCCAGTGATATTATTTAAGTTGGTATTTATTCAAACAATAGATGGAATAAAATCAATGAGAAAAACATGTGAAAAAATAAAAGTAGATGCCGAATACAGATGGTTTTTAGGAATACCATTTGGAAATGAAACACCACATTTTTCAACATTTAGTAAAAACTATGAAAGAAGATTTAAAGATAGTAAAATATTTGAAGAAATATTTATAGAAATAGTAAATCAAGCAATAAAATATAAATTGGTAGATGGAAAAATATTATACACAGATTCAACACATAAAAAAGCAAATGCAAATAAAAATAAATATGAAGATAAAATAGAAATAGTGGCAAAGAAAAGAAGAGAATGGTTAGAAGAAGAAATCAATGAAGAAAGAAGAAAACAAGGGAAAAAAGAATTTGAATATAAAGAAGAATATGAAGAAAAACATACAAAAGAAAGCACAACAGATAAAGAATCAGGATATTATCATAGAGATAATAAAGAAAAAGGATTTATGTACTTAGACCATAGAACAGTAGATCATAAAGCAAATATTATAGTAGATGCACATGTAACCAAAGGAAATGTACATGATTCTTTACCATATACTGATAGATTAGATTATATAGAGACTACATATAATTTCAAAATAGAAAAAGTAGCAATAGATTCAGGATATGATACATTAGATATAAAAAAATACTTACATGATAAAAATATATTTGGGGTAATTGGATATAGAAGATATGGAACAAAAGAATCAAGAGAGGAAAAAAGAAAATATTATTATTTAAAAGATATAGATGTTTATGTAGAAAAGGAAACAGGAGAAATTTTACAATATTTTGGAAAAATAGATAGAAATGGTTATAAAACATATACTAATATAGAAAAAGATAAGAAAATATCAAGACATATAAAACAAGATTTAAATGATAAATTTATAAAGAATAGATTATCTGAAGAAGGCAAAAAATTATATAAATTTAGAAAAGAAAAAGTAGAAAGAAGTTTTGCAGATTCAAAACAAAATCATGGGTATAGATATGCTATGTATAAAGGGATTAAAAAAAATCAACATTATACATGGCTTATTTGTGCTGCTCAAAATATGAAAAATATAGCTCTGAAAAGAGAAAAAGTTGATGAAAAAGCATCAACATATAACTATATTTTTGTTAGTGTTAATAAATTAGTTAAAAATGTTGGAAAAACATTTTTTATTTTTTAAAAAAAACAAACCTCTAAAATTTGAAATGCACCCTGTAGAGTAGACAGTATAAAAAAACCTAATTGGGGATATGATATAATACACCTTCGAAAGGAGGTGTATTTATTATGGCTTCAAAGGGACAAAAATTTGCTAAATATGATAATTCTTTAGTTCAAGA
>JAFUAL010000045.1 GCA_017460745.1 Bacilli bacterium
AAAAAGGCCTAATTTTGCCATTAGACCATTACGTAAAAGTACATATTAGTATAAATTGAACCGCCGTATACCGAACGGTACGTACTGGTGGTGTGAGAGGGACAAATTTACAAATTTTTGTGAATTTTCTCTACTCGATTCATGCCAAAATATAGTATTGACATAAATAAAAAAATGATATACAATATCATTGTATTAATCAAATAATACAGTTAGGAGAGATTATGGATTTTGTATTTGATAATAATGTTCCAATTTATATTCAGCTATTAGAATATATGAAGATTTATCTTATTTCAGGTGTATTTAAGTGTGGTGAAAAACTTCCATCGGTTCGTGAATTTGCTACAACATTTAAAGTTAACCCTAATACAATGCAAAAAGCATTAGCAGAACTTGAAAGTATGAATCTTATATATACTGAAAGAACTAATGGCAAGTATGTTACTAAGGATGAAAAATTAATTGAAAAATTAAAAGATGAATATGCAATAACACTTGCTAAAAGTTATTTTAATGGAATGAAAAAAATTGGTTTAGGAAAAGCTGATTCTATAAAATATTTAGAAGGGATAGATGATTAATATGGCGCTTTTAGAAATTAAAAATTTAAATAAATCAATTGATGATAAAAAAATACTTAAAGATATTAATTTAAATATATCAAATGGAAGAATAATTGGTTTACTTGGAAAAAATGGTGCAGGTAAAACAACATTAATAAAATTAATCAATGATTTACTTACTCCAACAACTGGTGAGATATTAATTAATGGTAAACATATAGGTGTAGAAACAAAAAAGATAGTATCTTATTTACCTGAAAGAACTTACTTAAATAAACAAATGAAAGTATGTGAAGTTCTTGAATATTTTGAAGAGTTTTATGATAATTTTGATTCTCTTAAAGCTAAAAAATTACTTAAGGATTTAGATTTGGATATTAATCAAAGATTATCTAAAATGAGTAAGGGAATGCAAGAGAAATTTCAGTTAGTTCTTGTTATGTCAAGAAATGCTGACTTATATATATTAGATGAACCTTTAGGTGGAGTTGATCCTGCAACAAGAGATTATATTTTAGATACGATACTTTCTAATTTTAATGAAAATGCCAGTGTTATTATATCAACTCATTTGATATCTGATATTGAAAGAATTTTAGATGAAGTAGTATTTATTGATAAAGGAAAGATTGTGTTACAAAGTGATGCTGATAAACTTAGAAATAAAGAAAAGTCATCAATAGATGAGATATTCAGGAGGATGTTTAAATGTTAAATAAATTATTAAAATATGATTTAAAATATATGATAAAAAATATGAGTGCTTTTTACATTTTGGCTATTTTCTTTTCATTAACTACAAGAATTTTATTTTCTATAAATCAAACAGTAATTATTAAAATAATTGGACAAATTAGTGTTGGTTGTATGTTTGCAATGATAGTAAATATTTTAATTAATACTATGATAAGAAGTTGGGTAAGATTTAGAGATTCTATTTATAAAGATGAAGCTTATTTAACACATACATTACCAGTTACTAAAAATAATATATATGATTCTAAATTTATTCAAACATTAATATTTTTTATACTAGGATTTATAATAATAGTATTCTGCTTATTTATAACATATTACACAAAAGAAAGATGGTTATTATTAAAAAATTATATTGATAGTATAACTATTGGCTTAAATATTAATACATTTTTATTTGTTGTCGGTATGTTAAGTGTTGTTTTCTTAGAAGTATTTAATGCTATTCAATGTGGATTTTTAGGTATCATTTTAGGTTATAAGCAAAATAATAGTACAATAGGTTTTTCTATAACTTTTGGCTTTATAGCTTATCTATTATCTCAAAGTATAGTATTGTTATTAGTATTTATAACAGGATTATTTAATAGTAATATCATGGATTTGTTTAGAAGTAATATTTTATTAACAGATAGTTCTTTTAAATTATTGGTAATTTTAGCAATAATACTATATTTATTTATAATAGGATTAATGAACATAATCTGTAAAAAAGAATTTAATAAAGGTGTTAATATAGAATAATATATTTGATATTAAATTAATGCAAATTTATGATATAATATATTTGATGATAGGAGAGAAAAAATGAAAAAAATTAAATCATTATTTGCAATTATTTTAATTATGTTAATTGCGAGTCCAACTTTAGTATTGGCAGAGCCACCAGCAAAACCATCTGGTGATTCAAATGGAGGACCTGGAGGAAACAGTAGTTCTTCGAATGTAACGCATTCTGGTGCAACAACAATTTCTAAAGATACGGAAGAAAGTAATAAAACATATACAAGTGAGGTAGCAGAGCAAAATGCTTTATATGTATCAGGTGGAACAAGTACAATTAATAGTTGTACAATTAATAAAACAGGAAGCCCTACTTCTCATAGTGATAATTATGATTTTTATGGAACTAATGCAGCTGTATTTGTAAATAATGGTGCAACTTTAAATATTAAAGGTGGAACCATTACTACAGATGCTTCATATGGGAATGCTGTATTTGCTTACTCTACTGGTGTTATTAATATTAGTGATGCAACAATTAATACATCATCAAATAACTCAGGTGGAGTTATGGTAACTGGAGGAGGAACACTTACAGCTAATAGTTGTACAGTTAAAACTAAAGGTAACTCTTCAGCAGCAATTAGATCTGATAGAGGTGGAGGAACATTAACAGTAAATAAAGGAAGTTATGAAACGAATGGAACAGGTTCACCAGTTATTTATTCTACAGCAGACATTATAGTAAATGATGCAACATTAACTTCAAATGTATCTGAAGGAGTTGTAGTTGAAGGTAAAAATTCTGTAACTTTAAACAATGTTACAATGGAAGCAACTAATACAAAATTAAATGGTAATTCAGAAACGTATAAATCAATTTTTATTTATCAATCAATGTCAGGAGATGCAGATGTAGGAACATCAACATTCACTGCTAAAAATTCTAAAATAACAAATAATAAAGGTGATGTAATCTTTGTTACTAATACAAATACAGTTATAGAACTTGAAAATAATGAAATAATTAATAATGATTCAGATGGAGTATTCTTAAAATCAACAACAGCTAAATGGGGAACGACAGGTTCAAATGGTGGTAATGTTACTTTAACTATGACTAATCAAAAAGTATCTGGAGATATTATTATAGATAATATTTCAACATTAGATTTAACATTAAAGGATAAAAGTGTATTAGTAGGTGCTATTGATAATGACAATCAAGCCAAAAAAATAACATTAACTATGTCAAATGATTCAGTATTGTCTTTAACTAAAGATACTTATGTCGATTCCTTAACAAATGATAATAGTACAAATTCAAATATTTATTCAAATGGTAAATATAAATTATATGTAAATGGAAAAGAAGTAAGCATAAGTTCAGATACATATGATTCTTCAAGCATTACAACAGACACTATAGATTCAACAATAATAGAGGATGATACTACCAATACTCAAAATAATACTATTTATTATGTAATTGGTATTGTAGGATTATTAGTCTTTATTAGTATAGTTTTAGTAATAGTTATTAAAAAGAAAAATAATAATAAAGAAATGAATTAAGAGAATGAAAAATTCTCTTTTTCTATGATAAAATATCAGTAGAAATTATATTTCTGATTTATTAAATCTAAGAACCCTAGAATTATTTCCTGTTAAAATAATAGTTAATGTTATATGATTTTTAGTGTGAAGGGAGAAATTTATGAATCAAGAAAAAATTGGAAAGTTTATTGCAGAATGTCGTAAAGATAAAAAAATGACACAGTCTGAATTAGCAGAAAGATTGGGAGTAACAGATAAGTCAATTGGCAATTGGGAAAATGGTAGGAATATGCCAGATTTATCTTTATTTAAACCTATATGTGATGAACTTGGTATTACTATTAATGAATTACTAAGTGGTGAAAGATTAAAGAAAGAAAAATATCAAGAAAAACTAGAAGAAAATATAATTAATACAATTGATTATTCTACAAGTAGGATCAACATAATAAGAAATAATTTAGGAATATTATTAGTTATTATTGGAGTACTTCTATCTTTTACTGCTATGACGATGTTTGCTTCAGAAAGTTCATGGGGAAGTATTTATTCAGTATTAGGTGGAATTATTTCTATGATTGGAATAAGTAAATTAACTAGAAATTATATATATTCAAAAAGACTTGTAATATGTATTATATATTTTATTCTATTTTTTATAGCATTATTTGTTATAGATTATATAAGTGTTATATCTTTAAAGCAAATACCAAGATTTTGTACAATAAAAGCTTATTTTGATAATGGGATAGTATGTGAGAATCCTATTTATAATGTTTATAGAATAAATATTGATACAAGTAATGAATATATTATTGTGGATAGAAAAAAAGAATATACTATTGATACGGTACCAAATGTTCCATTTAATAGAAGTAAATCTGGAATTGATAATATAATTAAATATAAAAATAAGTATGTTGGAAATAATAGTAATGATGGTAATTTGATTTCTTCTTTGCCATTATCAGAATATGGATATGTATTTGAAATAGACTCTGATAACTTAGGATTAATAATTGATTATCATATTACTGATTGGTATATTAATGAAAATTATTATTTAGAAAAAAGTATAGTATATAATTCAGTTTCTATATTTTCATTAATAGATAATGTTAAATACATCAAATATAATTTTAGTGGTAAAACATATGAAGTTAAAAGAGAAAATGTTGAAAATAGTTTTCCAAATTATGAAAATATAATTCATGACGGAATTAATAAAGATGCATTTAATAAGTACCTTGAAGAAAAAATATCAGATACTGATTTTATCAATATGTGTTTTAATAAATTTGTATCCTAATTTAGTATTATTAATAAATTTTAAAAAAGTCCATTATTGGATTTTTTTATTTTTGTAGAAGTATGTGTAATTTTATGGTATAATTAATATATCAAAAGTAAAAGGAGGATAAAATGAATGATGTTTTTACTTTTTTTAGAGAAACAGGAACAGGTAGATTTTTTACAATATTAGGTATTATTCTTTTAGTATTCAGTTTTTTTCTATATGTTGGTGTTAATAATACGAAAAACTATATTAAGACAGAAGCAATTGTAAGTAAAACAGAACTTTATGAAGATGCATATTATGATGGTGATACTCATTATGATGCAACTTATACAGTATATGTTAAGTACACGGTAGACGGACAAGAATACAATGAGGAATATGGGGTATTTTCTGGATATAAAGAAGGAGATAAAGTTACTATATCTTATAATCCATCTAATCCAAGTGAGATAGCTCAACCTAATGGTTTTGCATTGCCAATTGTATTCTTTATAGTTGGAGTTATATCACTTGCTGGTGGAGTAATTAGCATTGTCAAAGCAGTAAAAAAACAAAAAATGTTAAAAGAACAAGAGAAAGGATGGGCAAATGGAAACTAAAACATATCTTTTTCAACCAGAGAAAAAATTCTTAAAACAAGGATTTTTTATGGAAGATGAGAACAATAATATTGTCTATGAAGCTCAAATGATTAAACAAACGTTGATAGGTGCTATGCCATTTAACTTTATTAATCATATTTCAAATACATCTTTAGAACATAAAGTTGGGCATACAGTAACAACTGAACAAACAGGAGCCTTTGGAATGTTTTCAACAAAGTCATACTTTAAATTTGATGGAAAAAACGTTTGGGATTATTTACATGAAAAAGGAATAAGGATTGATTCTAACCTACAAGATAATAAACTTGGTATGGTATATAATGTAACACTTGAGGGAAAAGAAATGGCAACTATTGTAACTAGTACACCTAAAGGAAAATCAGTTATAACAAGTAGTTATTATTTAAATGTTACAACTAAAGAAGAAAATCTTGATTTAGCCTTTTTAGTTGCTTTTGCAATAGCAAGAACTAATCAAGCATTTTATAGCTAATGCATATGAATATAAATAGAAAATAAATGAAAAAATTTGTTTTCTATTTTTTTATAAAAATAAATTTTTAAAAAAATAGCACTCGCTATTGACAAGTGCTAAAATTAGTGCTATTATTAAAATGTAATAAGAAAATTATTACGGTATTAAAATTATTTAGTGCTACCATTCATTGATAACACTTATTGAAAGGAAGATGATTGTAATGATGTTAGTACCAAGAAGAAATAGTTTCGATTTGTTTGATGACTTTTTTGATGATGGATTTTTTACAAAGAATACAAAGAACATGATGAAAACAGATATTAGAGAGAAAAGTGATAAGTATGTTTTAGATATTGATTTACCAGGATTTGAAAAAGAAAATATTAATTTATCACTTGAAAATGGTTATTTAACTATATCTGCTAAATCAGAAAATGAAACAGAAGAATGTGATTCTGAAAAATATCTTCATAAAGAAAGATTCTATGGTGAATGCAGTAGAAGTTTTTATGTAGGTGATGATGTAGAAGAAAAAGACATCAATGCTGAATTTAAAAATGGTATTTTAAAAATTGAAGTACCAAAGAAAGAATTAAACAACGAAACTAAAGAAAAAAAACAAATTGAAATTAAGTAGTAATAGAGGTCAAATTAGTTGACCTTTTTCTTTTTGTTTAATAAAATTGTTGGTGATTAATGTGGACATGAAAAAAATTCGTAAATGGGAAAAAGATTATATCGATAATGTTGATATATCAAATGTTTTATGGTTAAAGTTAAATGCTCAAGAATTAGATGAATTTTACAGGAAAAACTATTTTGATGAAGAGTTATTTCAGAGTGTTGCAACGAGCCATAGCTATTATCATAGTCCACTTGGACTTTATTATTTAAGTTTAGAAAATTCTAGTAGTTTATATAATTATAGTTATTTAATAGGAGTTGTAGATAATAATATTGGTAAAAAAACTATAGTAGCAGCTATGACTTATTTAGAAAATTATAAATTGTTAGTAGATCAGAAAGTTCCACTTACTTATATATCAACTGTGGAAGTAAATAGTTATTTTCAAAAAATGGGATTATTTAAAAGAATGTGTGAAGAAGTAACTAAATATATTAATTTTAATCAACACATATTAACATCGCATGAAAGTATAACTGGTGAAAAAATTCATGCTTTTGAAATTTTTAAGAATATATTAATTAAAAATGGTTTTAAAAAATGTATCTGGTTAAATAGTTATTTAAATAATGAACACTTAAATATGCACGATTATTTAATAGAAGAAAATAAAATTCTAAAAAAATAGTGTCAAGTTTTCACATTATTTTTTTTCATTTGGTATACTTATTTATGAGGTAATATTATGAAAAAAAATATGGAATTAATTAATAAAAGTATTGGTGCAGCTTTATTAATATCTCTTGGAAATTATGCACTTTTAAAACTAGGTAATCCTATTGGACCAATAATATTTGCGTTTGGGTTACTTGGTGTTTGTTACATGGAATTAAATTTATTTACTGGTAAATGTGGATTTTTAATTGAAAATAAAATAAAAATTAAAGATTTGTTAATAATATTAATAGTAAATTTAATTTTTGGTTATTTAATAGGACTTATGTATTCCATAACTGATAAAGAGATTGTAGATGTTGCTATTAAAAAAGTTGCAACCTGGGATATATCAATTGCATTTTTTCTTAAATCTGTATTATGTGGAATTATTATGTATATAGCTGTTTTGATGTATAAAAAAGGAAGTCCATTTGGCATAATTTATGGAATACCATTATTTATTTTTTGTGGCTTTCAACATTGTATTGCTAATATTGTAACACTTGGAGTAGCAAGAACATTTAATTATTCAATATTTATTTGTATAATTGGTAATTTTATTGGTTCGTTGTTCATGTGGTTTATTTCTAAAAGTTATAATAAATAAAAAAGTCTTATAAGTATTAATGCTTATAAGATTTTTATTATGTAAAACAGCTGTTTTTCATAATTTGAAATATTAATCGTGATAATTTGTAAATAATAATCCAATATTAATTAGACCTGTAATTCCTACTAGAGCATAAATAAGGCGGCTTAAAGCTGAACCAACACCAAATATAGCATCAACTAAATTAAAATCAAAAATACCTATAAGACCCCAGTTTATTGCTCCAATAATTGTAATTACTAAGGCAACTTTTTGTAATGTTTGCATACAATCCTCCTAACACTAACTATCATAAACAAAAAAAATAAAATTATTCGTGAATATTTAAAAAATCCTAAAATATAATTAATTGAAAAGAAAAGAAGGGGGAATTTTTCTGAAAAAATTAATTGTTTTGCTAGTTATGATTAGTATGCTTTTTTTAACTGGATGTGGTAGAAATGATGCTGAAAGTGTTTTCAAAGATTTTACTAATAAAATATCAAAATTAGATGGTTATATTATAAGTGGAACACTTGATGTAAAAAATAATAACAATACTTATAATTATGATGTAGAAGTTAGTTTTAAAAGCAAAGATAAATTTCGAGTATCTCTTTTAAATAAAGCTAATAATCATGAACAAGTAATACTTAGAAACGATGATGGTGTATTTGTTTTAACACCTAGTTTAAATAAGAGTTTTAAATTTCAAAGTGATTGGCCATATAATAACTCACAAATATATATTTTAAGTAGTATAGTTGATGACTTAAATAAAGATCCAGAGGTATCTAAGGAAGAAGTAGATGGAAAATATGTGTTTACAAGTAAAGTAACATATCCAAATAATAATAAATTAGTAAGTCAAAAAGTTACAGTAACTAAAGATTTGTTTGTGGAAAGTGTAGAAGTGTTAAATGAAGAAGGAACAAGTGAAATGACATTTACTGTAAAGAATACTGATTACAATCCAACTTTTGATGAATCATATTTTGAAGTAAATAGTATTATAAATACTACGAATAATAGTAGTCAAACAGGTGATAATAATAAAGAGAATAGTAATAACAATACTACTAATCAAAATAATACAAATAATAATACTAATAATGAATCAAATACAAATCAAAGTAATGAAACTACTACTAATAATACCTGTGATTCAACTGATACAACTTGTAAAACTGAAAATAATAGTGTAAAACAAGAAAGTAATACTATTTTAAATATACCAGCAACAAGACTTACAATGACTATGAATGGAGACGAAGAAGTATCAAGTGTTGTTAAAACTGATGCAGCTGTTCCAACTGCAACTCTTGAAGATATAATTTATCCTTTATATTTACCAACAGGTACGGTTTTAAAAGATCAAGAAAAAGTTAGTAAAACAGATGGAGAGAGAGTAATATTAACATTTGCTGGTGATAAAGGATTTACTCTTGTTGAAGAAACAGCAACTAAGGAGAAAGAATTTACAATCATACCAACTTATGGTGAACCTGGATTTGTAAATGATACAATAGGTGCAATTACAGATAATTCACTTAATTGGATAAGTAACGGAATTGAATATTATATGGTATCAGATGTTATGAATACAGTAGAACTTTTGGATGTTGCTAATTCTATAAATTTAACAGCTGTTGCAAATTTAAAATAATTAGTGCTTAAAATGCATTAATTTTTTTTAAAAAAATATTCGAAAATGTATCAAATTTTTATTGAATTTATATTTAATAATTGGTATGATATGTACAAGAAAATTTGAGGATAATAAATTTAATATTTTAAAATAGTAAAACGAAAGAAATAATTATAGTAGTAGTTATAGTAGATGACATAATCGGACAAATTCGACATTTGTTTATGCTATTGTATTGAGTCCAAAGGAAGTGAAATAAAATGAAAAACGAAAAATTAGAAACTATTTCAAATTTATTTGAAGGCAATGAAATAAGAAGTATATGGGATAGTGAAAAAGAAGAATATTATTTTAGTGTTGTAGATGTTGTGAAAGCACTTACTGATAGTATTGAACCAAGAAAATACTGGTCTGTATTAAAAAATAGATTAAAAAAAGAAGGTAGTAAAGTGACTACAAATTGTAGTCAGTTGAAAATGTTAGCGCCAGATGGAAAAATAAGATTAAGAGATGCAATGAAAACTAAGGATATATTTAGACTTATTGAATCAATTCCAAGTCCAAAAGCAGAACCATTTAAAATTTGGCTTGCATCTCTTGGAAGTGAAAGAATAGATGAAGTATTTGATCCTGAAGTTGCCATCAATAGAGCTGTTAATTATTACAAAAAAAGTGGATATGATGATAAATGGATTAAAGCTAGACTTGATAGCATAGTTGATAGACATAAACTTACTGATGTTTGGAAAGAAGGAGGTATTTCGAGAGACTACGAATATGGAATATTAACTAATGAAATATATAAGGAATGGTCAGGTATGAAGGCAAGTGAATA
The DNA here is from genome assembly GCA_017460745.1 of Bacilli bacterium. Lineage (GTDB taxonomy): Bacteria > Bacillota_I > Bacilli_A > RF39 > UBA660 > RUG591. The sequence goes on from JAFUAL010000045.1 coordinate 10,400, forward strand.
CAAAGCATATAAAGGACTTCGAAAAGAATCGCTTAGAGATAATATGTCTGATATAGAAGTTGTACTTACAGATTTAGGAGAAATAGCAACTCGTGAACTTGCTAAGGAGCATAAACCATATGGATTAGAACAAAATAAAAAAATCGCTAAAATGGGTGGTAGTGCTGCCAAAGCTGCAAGAGATAATCTTGAGAAGAATTTGAGAAAATCAATAATTACTAAAGAAAATTCATTAAATTATGAATATAAAGAAGACAATTTAATAGATGATAAATAATTTAGTGTTCAAAAGCACTAAATTTTTAATATATTTCAAGAATTTTTTTAGTTTTGATATTTTTATTATTTATTTCTATGTATTTATTTTCATAAAAGTAACTATTATTAATTGTTAAAATCTTTTCTTTATTATTTATTTTTAATTTATTTAAATAGTAACTAGTTAAATAAAAAGTACCAATTAACATACCATCTTTATAAATAACTATTTTATTTCCATTGAATTTAATGTTATTATCAAGAATTATTTTATTTATATATTTTCTAATACTTGATATTTTATTTTGGTTATTATAAATATCATAAAAAAAATCTAAACTTATAATTAATTCATTTTCATTTATATTATATTTTGTTTTCATATTGTTATTATGTAAGAATAATTTAATTTTATTCAGTTATTTAATTTTTTTTAATAATTATAAATAATGTGATATAATAACTCTTAATTCTAGTGAAGAGATTATACTTTAAAAGGAAAAAGATATGAATTTGAGAGAGATTTTAAACAAGTTATTAAAAAAGCAAAAATATGAAAATAGTCTAGTAAGTAATATAGATATTACTATAATTCCAACAAGAAAAATATTTAAAAATAATAAAAAATTAATTGATTTAATTGAGTATTATAAAAATGAATATAGAAACGTACTCAAAAAAAGAATATTTACAAGTATAGATTTAAAACTTGATGATTCTATTAACAAAATGAATATGAATATTGAATTAATATTAAATCAATGCATAAATGATAAAAATAAGCATAATATTTATGAAGATATAGAAGATGAATTAAAAGATTTTGTTATAGATACAAATAATTTGACTAGTCTTGCTAAACTTAAGCTATATCAAGATGAAATACAAAAATTAGAACTTATGAATATTTGTAAAGTGATTGCACTTGATGAATTATCAAAAGAAATTAAATATAATTTATCCATTAATAAAAGAAATTCTATAAAAAATGAATTAGGTAATTTAGTTAATATAATGACAATTTATAAAAGTCAAAGAATATCAATTAATTTAGAAATAGATAATTATAAAAGAGATATAGAAATAAATAATTATAGACATATAGATAGAAAATATAAGAATAAAAGATTTGATAATGCAGATAAATATATTTGCCTTTTACCTAAAGAATATCGATTTATTTATAATGAAGCAGTCTTAACTATACCTGAGTTTACTGCTATTATTGAAAGAGCGCTTGAAATATATGTTTATGAACATAAAGATTTGATAGAAAATTATAAAAATGAATTAGAAAAGATTAATCAAGAAGAAAAACAATTAGGAAATAAGCAAAGACTTTTCAATAAGATTAATAAAATAAAATACATATTTAAATTATTTGACTTATATGGATATCATTTAGTAAATGACGAAGACTTTGAAAAATTGTATAGAGTTAAATTTGATATATTAACAATTAATATAAACAATTTAGGATTTAGTCCTTTTAATAATAGTGAATTAAATGTAAAAGAATTAGAAGTTTATAAAAATATAATCAGTGAAAAGTTAAATAAAATATATAATGGAAATGCTATAGAAGTATTATTGCTTACTCAATATAATTATTTAAAAACTTTAATAAAAATATTAGATAATTTATTTAAAACAGGAAAATATTTTGATTATGAAAAAATATTAAATAATCATATTTTACTTTCTTTATTACTTGCACTTGATAAAGAAAATGGTTTAAGAGATTTTTTTAATGAAGTTAAGGATGATACTGATAATTATATATCTTTCTTTTATAATTATCAAAAATATATTGGATTTGAAAGAAAAATATCACTTGATACAATTTGCAAAGTAATTAATACTTTTTATATGACAAACAATAATGTTGATATATCTAAGTTGGATATTTTTAAATTATATAGATTAAAATTAGTTATGAATACAGAACGACTTGGTTTAATTTATTATCTACCAGAAGGTATAAAATTTATGAATGGAAGAATAGAAGAATGTGATTACCCTTATTTACAAGATATTAGAGAATGCATAGAATCAAAAAGTGTAATATTTCCAAGTACGTTAAAAGTTATTTTTGGTAAACCATTTGGAAATGCCAAAGTTGATGAGTTAATTCTTAACGAGGGACTTGAATATATTTCTTCAAATGCATTTTATAATCAAGATGCTTCTAAAGTTGTAATTCCTTCAACCTTAGAAAAAATATACATCGGTACGTTTAATTGGGAAGAGATAAATAGACTTGAATTTACTAATTTTAAAAATTCTAATGTATTAAGAGATTTATTATGTAGTGATAGTGCTATTTACATGTCCATATTAGAAAAAATATTTGATGTAACAGATTGTATAGATGATAGATATATGTGTCTTGGTAGTAAAAATGATAATTTTTCAATTATGTTAGTTGATGAATTAGGAAACACATATGTAATTTATAATATTTATTTTTATATTAATCATGACCATAGAAAAAATTTAATATTAAATCATAAAGATATAATTGCCATAAGAGAATATTTGAGAAATTTAATATATGAAAATACTTGTTATAAAATAGAATCAATAGAACATGAAAAAGATCATAGTAAAATTTTAACAAAAGATTTCAATTAAAATAAATATGTAAGATTTATTAAATTTTAGTATCTTTTATGCATATATACTTTTTATGTAAAATATGATATAATATAGCCAAGAAAGGAGTACTTATGATATACGGAATTATTATAGTTATTGTATTTATAATTTTAATTTCAATCAAGCAAATAGACCAATACGAAAGAGGAGTAAAATTTACTTTAGGAAAATATAGTAAAATGATGAATCCAGGTTGGAATCTAGTTCTTCCTATTTTTCAATCATTTAGAAAAGTAGATATTCGTACAAAGGCAGTTGATGTGCCTGAACAAGATGCAATTACTAAAGATAATGTTTCAATTAGAATAAATGCTGTTATTTACTATAAAATATTTGATGCAAGTAAAGCAATCCTTGAAGTAGAAAATTTCTATTATGCTGTAAGTCAACTTGCTCAAACTACAATGCGTAATGCAGTAGGTGAAGTAAGTCTTGATGAACTTTTAAGTGAACGTGAAAAAATTTCACAAAAAATATGTGAAATAATTGATAAGGCAACAGATCCTTGGGGAATAAAAGTTGAGAATGTTGAACTTAAAGATGTATCACTTCCAGAAGAAATGAAAAGAGTAATTGCTAGAATCGCTGAAGCAGAACGTGAAAAAGAAGCCGTTATTACTAAAGCAAAAGGTGAAGTAGAAGCAAGTAATAATTTAGCAGTTGCTGCTGAAACACTTGCTAAAAATCCAATTGCTGTTCATTTAAGAACACTTGAAACGATAAACGATTTAAGTAGTGACCAATCAAATACAATCATATTTGCATTACCAATAGATGTTTTAAAAGCATTTGATACATATAATAAGAAAAACAAAGAGTAAAATAATTGTAAAATAAAATGTCTAAAAATGTCGTTTTAATGTAAAAATAATGTAAAACAAATATGCTAGTTTAAATATACTGGCATATTTTTTAATGCAATTCAGGACAAATTCCAGGGTATGGTTCATAGAAACAGTGACTTCTATATCTTCCGGTTAATTTTTGATCATACCAGTATGCAACGCATGAACTATTTCCACTTGGTGCATAAAACCATAAAGCATTAGTCGCTGGATAATAATATTCGCCATCTAAAACACGTTTGGCAAGTTTTAATTCATTGTTAGTAGGAGATGCTTGAAACAATTGACTTTTGGCTCCGGCAAATCCACCAGGAGTTTGATAAATAACGCTATAGATTGTTTTAGTATCTTTAAAAGTTAAACAATTTGAAATAGCACGATTAACCACAACATTTCCAACCATAAGCATTCCAAGATTTCCTTCACCAATTGCTTCGGCTCGCATTAAACGTGCTAGGATATTTAATTCATTGGTTGTATATTTGATAATTGGCATAAATTCCTCCTAATATAATATATGATAAAAAAATAATTAAATTATCTTGATTTAGAAAAAACTTTGTGATATCATGTTTATATGATAAGGGAGTAGGCTAAAAATTGGAAAGTTAAATATAATTTGACTTAAAAGTGAGGTGTCTAGTGAATAATAATTTAAGAAAATTATTAGAAGTTATAGAACCTGAAATACGAAATATAAATGAAAATCGAGTAGAAACAGAAGCGTTAAGAAAAGTTTCTGAGACGATGAAAGAACTTGTAGAACTTGGTGTTTCTTCAAAAAAAATATTTGATTTTTATGATCAAGAATTTATTTTTAAAGCTATTAAGATAGGAAATTCGAATGCTGATGATTTGATTAATAAGTATCAAAGTTCAAAGTATCTATTGCAAAATGACAATGAAGATTTATGCGAATTGCCTCAGTTTAAAGAAGCGCTTAGTTTCATGGGAGAACTATATCAGTATTTATGTGGTTTGAATGAAAAAATAGTATTAGATTATGAAACTAAAAATGAAAATTTAAAAGTACAAGAAATACAGAATAAATATTATGGACTTTTAAATAGAAATGATATCTTTATTAAAGATATAGAAGAATTTATTACGTTTTTAGATTTAAATAAATTAGATATTGAAGAGAGACTCGATATACTTATTTACATCAATAAATGTAATATCAAAAATTATATAACTACTAATGATATTGAAATAGGAAAAAATATAACACTTTCAAGCGTTAGAAAAGTTTTACGTGACAATCAAGAATTAATAAATAAAACATATAATTTAAATCAAACAGATTATGAATTAAATAAGTATTTAAAAGATAATTTTTCAAATATTGATGATGCCTTAAATGATAGAAAAATATATTTAATTAATGAAATAAATAGCCTTTACCAAAATAAAAAATATTTTGATATAATAACCTATTATAATGACTTTAAAGAAATAAAAAATATTGAAAAAGAAATAGAAAAACAAAATAGATGTACTAAGCAATTATATTTTCTATTTAAAAATAATAAATCTTTAGTGCGTGATTATTTAGAGAAAGCAAATTTAAAATATCGCAGTTGTGTTTTAAAAAATTTAATAGATTTAGAAACAACAAATACTTTATATTTGCCAAAGTTATGTTACAATAGTATGTACCTTTATTTAAAAGATGATTTTGTAGTTAAAACAGTATATACATTTTTAGATGATTTTATCTTTGTACTTGGAGTACTTGATAAAGGAGAAAATTTAGAAGATTTTGTTAATAAAAATGAATATTTATTAAATGAAATAATAAATAATAAAGATATAATAGAAAAAAATTCGGATGAAAGAAATATCATTTTAGATGGTGTAAGATTGGAAGATTTAGTGTTATCTATTGATTTGGATACATTAGATATAAATATGGAGGATAAAAATGGAAGATAAATTACTAAAAATATTAAAAATTAAAATTGATGCTATTAATAGAAATATTGATAACTTGAATTATCTAAATGGTGAATTAGATAAAAATAATAAGTACTTAGACTATATAGATGAGAAAATAGCCTTGTTTAAAGATGGAAATGTTTTAAAATTTGAAGAAATATCAAAAGAAGATTTTGAAGAAATACTTACTATGGTTAATTCGAATGTATCAGATATTTTTAAAGATAAAACATGTAATTATGAAGGTATCATTTATATAATTGAAGGTATTAGAAAATCAATAAGTTTAGAGTTAACTCCTGAACAAACAAATGCAATTTTAGCGTTTATAGAAGGAATGAAAGAAAAACATGATAATTTATTAGAAACGATTAGTAATTTATCTGAAAGTAAGACAAGACTTCCTGAAACTGATTTATCTATTTTAACTAATGATTTAGATGTGTATGATAACATGGTTTCTAAATTTGAAAATAGTTTGTATTTAACTGAAATAGATGAATTAAGTGAAGCACTTGATTATGCTGGAGTTGATACTCAAGAGAAATCAGATATGTTTGAGTATGTGTTAAAGTATAATGCTGATATTTATTCTCTAAAAGAAAGCAATGATTTTAGTAATCCATCGCTTGATGATGAAGTTGATTTTTCAGCTAATGACTTTAAATATGAAGATGTTGAAGTGACAAATGAATTAGAAAAAGATGATGGTGATTCATCACTTGATGACATAAAATTTAATTTAGATAATTTTGACTTAGATAATCTTAAGTTAGATACTGAAGCAGATATGCCTAAGAAAGTAGTTGATTATTCAGATATTACTCCAACTGAAGAGGTTGAATTACCAAAAATAAATATAGAACCAAGTATTGATGAAACTCCAGAAGTAAGTAATGATGAACCAAAACTTGATGATGCAATTTTAAACTCCGAAGTAAATGATGATAATCATGAGTTGAATACAGTTGAACTAAATGACATCATTAGAAAAATAGATGATAAATTAAAAGAAATGGATACACAAGAGAATGCTGATGTTGTTTTTTCTTCTGAACCAAAGGTAGAAACTTCAATAGACGAAGAACCAGCAAATTTTGAAATACCTAGTGCTATTCCAGAAATAAAAAATGAAGAGGTTGAATTACCAACTATTGAAACATATAATACAACTGATTTTCAAAATGAAACCACAATTAATGATTTAATTAATAAGTATTCATTATCAGATTTAAATATAAATAATAGTGATTTAAATGATGTTGATTTAATGCTAAAAGTATTAAGTGATAATAATTTAATGGATTTATTTAAAAATAATAAACATGTATTTGAATTAATGTTGGATAGTTATAATAGTACAGATTTAGAAGAGTTATTTAGTTTAATAAGAGAAAATTTAGTTGTAAAAGAAAAAGAATATAGTAAAACACTTGAAACACTATTAGAAGTAATGCCTATATTATTTACAAATAAAGAAGTATTTAGTTCATTTAAAGAAAATATTAAATTCTTTAAAGAAAAAAATATTAATATCATAAATTTATTTGATAATTATCGTGAATTATTAATTATGAATAATGGTTTACTTGTAAAAAACTATAATAAGATAACAGCATATGGATTTGATATAAATAATGATAATGTAAAATATTTCTTATATAATAAAAATGTATTAGAAAAATTAGATTATTATATAGAAGCATATGGATATGAAAAAGGATTTTTGGGTAAAGAAGAACATTTTGATGGTGTTAGTTATATAGAAAAAAATCCTTATAAGTTAAATAATGCATCTCGTGATATGTTATTAAAACTTCGTTTTGCAAGTGAAAACAATACAAAAATTTATGGTAATAAGCCAGGTATACTTGCTGGTGAAATAACTAATCCTAAGGTTGATATTATTAATCTTACACCTGAATATTTAAATTCATATTTTAGTGGAGATTATGAATTTGTTGATAAGAGTGAATTAGTTACATTAAAAAATGAATTAAATAATTTAGATAATTTTGATATGACAATAGATAGTAATATTATGAAACTTGATGCAAATTATAAAAAGAATGATTTAAAATATCAATTTGATAAAAACATCATATCTCGTGTTAAAACTATTAGAATTTATAACTATTTAAAAAATAGATATAATACACATGATGCTTTAATTATTGCATTAACATATAATAGTGTACTTGAAAAGAGTGAATATGATAGTATTGTTAATATAGTTACTAATTTATTAGGAGGTATGTAATATGGAATATCTTAAAGATTTAGGTTTTAGTGAATATGATATAAGTGATATAAAAAATAGCAATTATTCATACATTGTTGAAAACTTAGAATTAAATAGTAATAATATTATTGATATTGTGAAATATTTATTTGAAATTGGTATAGAAAAAAATACAATTAAACAAATATTTATAGATCAAGTTAATTTCTTATTTAAAACAAAAAATGAAATTAAGACATCATTCGATGAATATGAAATTGATTCTATTGTTAAATCTTTAAATTTTGATGCTAATAATATCGAATTAATAGATTTTATTTAAAAAAACTTGATAAATTTTGAGTTTTGTTGTAAAATATCAAAGCAAGAAAGGAGTAACTGAGTAAATTTATATGAAGTTACTTCTTTTCTATTTTTTTATATATAGGTGAATTATGGATTCTAGTAAATTAAGTGGACATTATTTTCTAAATGATGATAATTTAAAAAGTGATATAAAAGAGTTTAAAATTAAAATAGATAATTATGAATTTAAATTTAAAACGGATAATGGAGTTTTTTCAAAAGGAGAACTTGATTTTGGAACAGAGTTATTGATTAAAACTGTTTTAAAAGAAAAAATAAAAGGTAATATTTTAGATTTAGGATGTGGCTATGGAGCTATTGGGATAGTTTTAAATAAAATACTTAAAGTAAATGTTAATATGATCGATGTTAATAAAAGAGCTATTCATCTTACTAAAATGAATATAAAAGAAAATGATTGTTCAAGCGTTTTGGCCTTTTTAAGTGATGGCTACAGTAATGTAGATAAAAAGTATGATTATATAGTTTCGAATCCACCAATTAGAATCGGAAAAAGTAATTTGTATAAATTAATAAGTGACTCTAAAAATTATTTAAATGATTGTGGAAAAATATATTTAGTTATAAGACGGGAACAAGGTGCAAAAACCTTTATAAAAGATTTTAGTAGTGAATATAAGATAGATATTTTAGAGAAAAAGAAGGGTTTTTATATTATTTGTCTAAAAATTTGAATTTTATCTTGACTACTTTTAAAAATTATGTTATTAATATAAATTGGCGACGTATTAGAACTTTAATATGTTATATAAAAAATATCGGTTAATATCTGTTGGAGGGGTGAATTTTAATGGCTTATAAGCTTATCAAATGTGGAGATTATCGTGAAAGAAGAACGTTCTCAAAAATTAAGAGAACATATGAATTAAAGGATTTATTAGAAATTCAAAAAAAGAGTTATCAGTGGTTTACTGAGACAGGTATCAAGGAAGTATTTGATGATTTATTTCCAGTAGAGAATTTTTCAGGTACTTTATCACTTGAGTTTGGTGATTATCATTTTGATGAACCAAGATTTTCTATTCGTGAGTGTCGTGATCGTGAAACTACTTTTTCAGCTCCTTTGAAAGTAGATGTTCGTCTTTTTAATCATGAAACTGGTGAAGTAAAAGAACAAGAAATATTTTTAGGTGATATGCCTATTATGACAGACAGTGGAACTTTTATTATTAATGGTGCAGAACGTGTTATCGTGTCTCAATTAGTAAGAAGTCCTAGTGTTTATTTTAGTCGTGAAATTGATAAAAATGGACGTAATGTAATTACATCTCAAATAATTCCTACTCGTGGTACATGGCTTGAATTTGAGACAGATGCAAGAGATGTAGTATACGTTAGAATTGATAGAACAAGAAAAGTTCCTTTAACAACTCTTCTTCGTGCTTTTGGTTTATCAAGTGATGATGATATTTATGAAGTATTTGGACATGATAATTATATCGAAAATACAATAGCAAAAGATGGTTCTAGAAATACTGATGAAGCTTTAATTGAAATATATGAAAAGTTACGTCCAGGTGAACCAGCAACTCTAGATAGTTCTAAGAATCAACTTATTACTAGATTCTTTGATGAATTTAGATATGATTTAGCTCGTGTTGGACGTTATAAATTTAATCGTAAGTTAAATGTTATTGATAGACTTTTAAATCAAACTTTAGCTGAAGATATTAAAGTAGATGGAGAGATTAAATTTGCTAAAGATACTGTTATCAAAAAAGAAATGCTTGATGCCTTAAAAGAAATATTTAACAATGATTATAATTTAAAAGAAGTTAAAATTAATAATGATTTAGATGAATTTGGTAGAGTTCAAACTATAAAAGTTTATAATCCTAATGATAAGAAAAAAGTTTTAACAATTATAGGAAATGATAGTCATATAGATGTTAAGAGATTAACAATATCAGATGTATATGCAAGTGTATCATATTATTTAAATTTACTTCATGGTGTTGGAAATTATGATGAGATAGACCATTTAGGAAATCGTCGTATTAGACAAGTTGGAGAACTTTTACAAAATCAATTTAGAATTGGTGTTGCTCGTATGGAAAGAGTAATTCGTGAAAGAATGACAACTCAAGAAATGGATGAAGTAACTCCTAAAACACTTATTAATATAAGACCAGTTACAGCTGCTATGAAAGAATTCTTTGGAAGTAGCCAATTATCTCAATTTATGGATCAAACTAACCCACTTGCTGAACTTACTAACAAAAGACGTTTATCAGCTCTTGGACCAGGAGGATTATCAAGAGATAGAGCAGGTGTTGAAGTACGTGACGTAAATGCATCTCACTACGGAAGAATCTGTCCAATTGAGTCACCAGAAGGACAAAATATCGGACTTATTACATCGCTTGCAAGTTATGCAAAAGTTGATGATTATGGATTTATCATGACTCCTTATAGAAAAGTTGTTGATAGAAAATTAACTGATACAGTAGATTATTTAACAGCCGATGAAGAAGAAGATTATATTATATCTCAAGCAACAGTTGCAACTGATGATGATGATCGTATAATTGACGATCAAGTTACTGCTCGATATCGTGGAGAAAACATAATGGCTAAAGCTGATACAGTAGATTATGTTGATGTATCACCTCAACAAGTAGTTGCTGTTACAACAAGTTGTATTCCATTCTTGGAACACGATGATGCAACTCGTGCTTTGATGGGTGCTAACATGCAACGTCAATCAGTACCACTTCTTAGAAGTGAAGCTCCATTTATTGGAACAGGTGTTGAATCAATTGCTGCTAAGGACTCTGGTGCAGTTGTTGTATCTAAAGCTGATGGTATAGTTGATTATGTAGATTCACGAAAAATTGTTATAAAAAATGCAACTGGACAAGATGTATATCATCTTGCAAACTTTGAACTTTCAAATGCTGGAACTTGTCAACATCATAGACCAATTGTAAGATATGGAGATACTGTAAAACGTGGACAAGTAATAGCCGATGGACCAAGTACTGATAAAGGAGAACTTGCTCTTGGTAAGAATGTTGTAGTAGCCTTCATGACATATAATGGATATAACTATGAAGATGCTGTTATCTTAAATGAAAATTTAGTTAAAGATGATGTTTATACATCACTTCATATGGAAGATTACCAAATGCAATGTCGTGATACAAAACTTGGACCAGAAGAAATCACAAGAGATATTCCAAATATTGGTGAGGATGCTAAAAAGAACCTTGATGCCAATGGAATCGTAATGATTGGAACAGAGGTAAAAGAGGGAGATATTTTAGTTGGTAAAGTTACACCTAAAGGAATGGCTGAGCTTACAAGTGAAGAGAAATTACTTCATGCCATATTTGGAGAAAAAACTCGTGAAGTAAGAGATACATCACTTCGTGTACCACATGGAGGAGATGGAATCGTTCATGATGTTAAAATTTATTCAAGAAAAGAAAATGATGAATTACCTGCAGGTGTTTCTAAAGTAATTCGTATATATATAATTCAAAAACGTAAAATCCAAGTTGGGGATAAAATGTCAGGTCGACATGGAAATAAAGGTGTAATTTCACTTATACTACCTCAAGAAGATATGCCATATTTACCAGATGGAAGACCAGTTGATATTATGTTAAATCCAATGGGTGTGCCATCTCGTATGAACATAGGACAAATTCTAGAACTTCATTTAGGATATGCTGCTAAAACTTTAAATGTTCATGTTGCAACTCCAGTATTTGATGGTGCAACAAGTGAAGAAGTACAAGAAATGATGAAAGAAGCTGGAATGGATGAGGATGGCAAAACAGTTCTTTACAATGGACGTACAGGTGAGCCATTTGAAAATCGTGTAGCTGTCGGAGTTATGTATATGATTAAACTTCATCACATGGTTGATGATAAACTACATGCTCGTTCAACTGGACCTTATTCATTAGTTACACAACAACCTCTAGGAGGAAAAGCTCAATTTGGTGGACAAAGATTTGGAGAAATGGAAGTTTGGGCACTTTATGCATATGGTGCAGCTCATACTTTACAAGAAATCATGACAGTTAAATCAGATGATATCTTAGGTCGTGTTAAAGTATATGAAGCAATTGTTAAAGGCCAAGATATTAATCAAGCCGGAGTTCCAGAATCATTTAGAGTATTGATGAAAGAATTCCAAGCTTTAGGACTTGATTTGAAAATTGTTGACGATGAAAATCGTACACTTGATTTAAAAGAAATTGAGGAAGAAGAATATAAAGAAGATATAAAATTAGATATAGATGAAATTGAATTATCATCAGGTTTTGAACCTAGTTTAAATGATGAATTTGATGAATTCGAATCAGATGATGAATCTGAAGAAGAAGCAGATGAAGATTGGGAAGATAATGATCTTGATAATTTAGATGATAGTGAATTTGAAGGAGGGGAATAATAATGATAGATGTTAATAAATTTGAAGCATTAAAGATAGGTATAGCCTCTCCTGAAATGATTCGTTCTTGGAGTTATGGGGAAGTAAAAAAACCTGAAACAATTAACTATCGTACTCTTCGTCCTGAAAGAGATGGACTATACTGCGAGAAAATATTTGGACCAACTAAGGACTTTGAATGTGCCTGTGGAAAATATAAACGTGTAAGATATAAGAATATTGTCTGCGATAGATGTGGTGTTGAAGTTACTCGTAGTAAAGTAAGACGTGAACGTATGGGTCATATTGAACTTGCAAGTCCAGTTAGTCACATTTGGTATTTTAAAGGTGTACCAAGTCGTATGGGATTAGTCCTTGATATGTCTCCACGTGACTTAGAAGAAGTTTTATACTTTGTTAGTTATGTTGTAATTGATAAAGGAATTACACCTCTTGAAAATAAACAAACTCTATCTGAAAAAGAATATCGTGCCTACTATGAAAAATATGGTGACGGATTTAAAGTAGGAATGGGAGCAGAGGCAATTAAAGAACTTCTAAAACAAGTTGACTTAGAAAGTGAAATTGCTAAGATTAAAGAAGAACTTGAAAGTGCTCAAGGACAAAAGAGAATAAGATTATTAAAGAGAATTGATGTTTTAAATGCCTTCTACAAGTCAGAGAATAAACCAGAATGGATGATTATGGATTGTATTCCAGTTATTCCACCTGATTTACGTCCTATGATCCAACTTGATGGTGGACGTTTTGCAACAAGTGATTTAAATGATTTGTATCGTCGTGTAATTAATCGTAATAATCGTTTAAAGAAATTAATAGATTTAAATGCGCCTGGAATTATTATTCAAAATGAAAAACGTATGCTTCAAGAAGCAGTTGACTCATTGTTTGATAATGGAAGACGTGGAAGAAGCGTAACGGGAGCAGGAAATCGTCCTTTAAAATCTCTTTCAAGTATGCTTAAAGGAAAACAAGGAAGATTCCGTCAAAACTTACTTGGTAAAAGAGTTGACTATTCAGGTCGTTCAGTTATCGTTGTAGGACCAGATCTTAAAATGTATCAATGTGGTATACCAAAAGATATGGCTTTAGAGTTATTTAAACCACATGTAATAAATGGACTTGTAACAAGAAACTTAGCAACTAATATTAAAGCTGCTAAACGTTTAATTGAAAATAAAGATCCAGTTGTGTGGGATATAGTTGAAGATGTAATTAAAGAGCATCCAGTTATGTTAAACCGTGCTCCGACACTTCATAGATTAGGTATTCAAGCATTTGAACCTAAACTTATTGGTGGAAAGGCAATTCGTTTACATCCACTTGTTTGTACTGCCTTCAATGCTGACTTTGATGGTGACCAGATGGCTGTTCACGTACCTTTATCAGAAGAGGCTATTGCTGAAGCGAGATTATTAATGCTAGGTGCTAATAACATCTTACATCCAAAAGATGGAAGCCCAATTGTTACACCTTCTCAAGATATGGTACTTGGTAATTACTATTTAACAATGGAAAAAGCTGGACTTGATGGAGAAGGACGTGTATTTAAAAATTCAAGTGAAGCAATCATGGCTTATGAAAGACGTGAAATTACTCTTCATACAAGAATTGCATTACCTGTTAATTCATTTAAATACAAACTATTTACTGAAAATCAAAAGGGTAAATATTTAGTAACAACTCCTGGTAAGTTAATTTTCAATGAAATTTTACCTGATTCATTTGCTTATATAAATGAACCAACAGATGAAAATATTCAAAAAATTACACCTAATAAATATTTCTTAGAACGTGGTACTGATATACGTGAGGCAATTAAAAATATGCCACTTGTTAAAGCATTTGCTAAAGGAACACTTGAAAGCATAATTGCTCAAACATTTAAACGTTATAAAACAACTGAAACAAGTATCATGCTAGATAGACTTAAGGATTTAGGATTTAAATATTCAACAATTGCTGGTATTACAGTATCTGCAAGTGATGTTACAACAAGTAAAAATAAAGAGAATATCATTGCTGAAGCAAAGAAATTGGTTAATACAATTAATAAGCAATATACTCGTGGTTTAATTACTGATGAAGAAAGATTTAATAAAGTAATTGAAACATGGAATAATGCTAAAAACGAAGTACAAAAAGAATTAGAAGAATATGCTAAAAATGAAGTTGATAATCCAATATTCATGATGATGAACTCAAAAGCACGTGGTAATATTTCAAACTTTACCCAACTTGCTGGTATGCGTGGATTGATGGCTAAACCAAATGGAGAGCCAGTAGAAATCCCAGTTACATCAAACTTTATTGAAGGATTATCAGTATCTGAATTCTTCTTATCAACTCATGGTGCTCGTAAAGGTAGTGCTGATACTGCATTAAAAACTGCCGATTCAGGATATTTGACAAGACGTCTTGTTGATGTATCTCAAGATATAATTGTTAAAGAAGATGATTGTGGAACTGATAGTGGTGTAGTAGTTCGTGCATTCTTAAATGACAAAAATGGAAGTGTAATTGAAAAATTATATGATCGTATTGTTGGAAGATTTGCTAATAAGAAGATAATTCATCCTGAAACTAAAGAAGTTATCGTTGAAAGAAATGAACTTATAACTGAAAGCATCGCTGAAAAAATAGTAGCAGCTGGAATTGAAGAAGTAGAAATTCGTTCAATTTTAACTTGTAATACACGTCATGGTGTATGTTGTAAGTGTTATGGTCGTAATCTTGCAACTGGAAATATTGTTGAAATTGGTGAAGCAATTGGTGTTATGGCTGCTCAATCAATCGGAGAACCAGGAACACAGCTTACAATGAGAACATTCCATACAGGTGGAGTTGCCGGAGAAGAAGATATTACTCAAGGTCTTCCACGTGTTCAAGAATTATTTGAAGCAAGAAATCCTAAAGGAAAAGCAACAATTGCTGAAATTGCTGGTAAAGTATCTAAAATTACAGAAGACCATGGTAAATTTAAAATTAGTATTAAGAATAGTTTAGAGACAAAAGACCATGTTACAAACTATGGTGCTAAACTTAGAGTAGAAAAAGGTGATGAAGTGCTTCCTGGAGATAAATTGACAGAAGGTGCAATTAGTCCAAAAGAGTTACTTCAAGTAACTGACCCACTTACTACTCAAGAATATATATTAAAAGAAGTACAAAATGCTTATAGAAGTCAAGGTGTTGAAATAAGTGATAAACACGTTGAAGTAATTGCAAGTAGAATGATATCTAAAATGCGTATTGTTGATTCAGGTGATACATACTTACTACCTGGCTCACTTGTTAACTTCTATGAATTTACTGAAGGTAATAAAAAAGCCATTCTTGAAGGTAAGCGCCCATCAACGGCTGTACCAGTATTATTTGGTATAACTAAAGCATCTCTTGAAACTGATTCATTCTTATCAGCTGCATCATTCCAAGAAACAACTCGTATCTTAACTGATGCTGCAATTCGTGGTAAGGTTGATAAGTTAGAAGGATTAAAAGAAAATGTTATAATTGGTAAATTAATACCTGCGGGAACTGGTATTAAGGCATACCAAAATGTTGACTTTGATCTTGAAACAGAATTTGCCGATAGTGAACCAATTGAAGTACTTGAAAACGAATTTAATGAAGGAAACTAGAAATAGTTTTCTTCTTTTTTGGTTTATGATATAATAATTACAATTATTTAGGAGATGTTATGAAAGATATAGATGAATATATTAATTCTTTGTATGAAAATCAAAATATAGGGGCAGACGCTATTCAAAGAAACTTATATAAAAAGGAAGATTATTTAAAATTATTAAAAGATGTTTTAGAAACATTAAGAGATAATAAAGATGCTAACATGGATGAACTTCGAAATAAATTATATGAAAAATCTAACTTAGAAGAATTACTTAAAGAGTTCTTTTTAGAAAGAAAGATGGCTCCAGGAGCTGTTATTAGTTACGGCACGAAAAACTTTCAAGAAAGAATTACAATTGGTAATAAGCAAGAAGTAGTAATGGAAAACGGAATACTTGTTCCTAAAAAAGAAGAGATGGAAAATGATATCATATTTGATTTAGCATCCGTTACCAAATTATTTACATCTTTATCTATTTTAAAACTAGTCCAAAGTGGAGAAATTAATTTATCTGATGAAGTTACAAAGTATGCACCTGAATTTACTAATTTAAAAGGAATTACTATTTATGACCTACTAAAATTTGAACCGCTTGAAACTAAGGAAAAAATTGATAGATCAGAAACTAGAGAAGAAGCAGAAAAAATAGTATTTACAGCATCAAGACGTGACATTCCATGTGGAGCTAATGTCTATAATGATGTAGCAGCTATGGTATTAAAATATGTTGTCGAAAAAGTATCAGGAATTAATTATAAAGATTTTGTTCAACAAGAAATACTTGATAAAGTTGGAATGGATAATACATTTGTAAACATTCCAAATGAAAAATTAAATAAAGTTGCAAATAGTAATTATGATGGAAGATATTATCAAGATGGTAATTTTATTATAAGAGATAAAGCAATAAAAGGTGTATCCACTGATGATAAAGCAAGAATACTTGGACAACCTGAAGGAATTTTGTCTGGACATGCTGGTTTATTTTCTACATCATTTGATATGACTAAACTGGCAAGAGCCTTAATTGGTTATAAAATTATTAATTTAAATATTCGCGATATGATGGCTAAGAATAGAACAGGATTTACATTTATGAAACCTGATGGTAAGAAAAATTATTGTCAATATTTTGGAATGCTTGTTTATTCTAAGAATCCTGAATTATCAAGTAGTGAAGTTCAACATTCGTTAAGTGGAAAAAGTTTT
Source organism: Bacilli bacterium (assembly GCA_017460745.1). Taxonomy (GTDB): domain Bacteria; phylum Bacillota_I; class Bacilli_A; order RF39; family UBA660; genus RUG591. The sequence continues at coordinate 27,952 of JAFUAL010000045.1, forward strand.
GCATCAGCTGGATGGAGTGGAACTCAACAAACAATTGATCCAATTAATAATTTAAATTTTACTTTACTTAGCAATAGAAGTCATAATCGTATGACGTTTATAGATGCATCTAAGAAAGAATTAGTTACTCAAAAAGAAAATGGAATGAAAACTATTGTACTTCCAAATGAATATGAAATGATAGATGCAACAAGATATGCTTGGGAAAGAGATACTATTGTTAGACGTTGTATAGAATTAGTATTACAATATAAAATGTTAGAAGATATAACCGGTTATAGTAAGGATAATGATAAAATAGAAGAAAATAATATTCAAATTAAATAATAATAAAAAATATATGAATCAAATGACTCATATATTTTTTTAAAACTATTTTATATTATGTTTTTCTTTTAACTTATCGTAATAGATGGTATCAGCAACACTCATGTATGGGGCTAACCAAATAAGTAGTAAACCTAAAGTAAATGGTGTAAGAAGAGCCCAACCTATGAAACTTAGATCAAATACAAAGTAATCCAGTTTATAACCCTTCATGATTTCCCAACTTTTTTTAAGTGAATCAACACCACTTAATTCAGTATCAACTACTAGATAAGTTGCCATTGATAAACCTAAAGCAGCAATAATACCAGGAATTACAAGTAAGATAGAAGCAATACCAATAATTATTCCCATTAATAGTTCGGTAATAACAATTTGTAACCATTTTTCTTTAATGCAATTTATCATATCATTGGATTCTACTTTACCATTTCTTACAAAGTTAATTAAGTATTTTTTATAGGCAACCATAGCAATTCCAGCGATTAATCCAATAATTATAGCAGCAGGTTGATTTGATGTAGTTATTTGAATTTGACCTAAATCTGAAACATTATAAGTAGTAGGTGCAAATATACTAGTTAGTACTCCTTCAATTGCTCCAATTAAAAGTATTGGCCAAAGTAAATCCCATAAATTACCTTTAATCTTAGACTTTGCTAATTCTTTAATTTCCTTTCTATTCATATAAAACTCCTTTCTTATATCTTTCGACATATGATAATTATATTATATATTAAATAAAATATTTTTCAAGTTATTACAAAAATATTCCAAAATATAAATATTTATAGTATACTTTATGTAGTGAGGTAAAAGGTAATGAAAATTAAAGTAAAAGATTATTCTAATGTTTTTGTTTTAGTAAGTTCTATTATATTTTTAATATTAGGTGCTGTTATGTATACTAAACCTGATGCAGTTGTTATCATTACAACATATGTTTTTGGAGGGTTATTAATTCTTATTGGTGTATTTAAATGTGTTAAAAATTATTTAGATGTAAAAAAAGATAATACTGTTTCATCAACTGAAATGGTAGTTGGAATTGTTTTAACAGTACTTGGAATAATTTGTATTTTTTTAGCAGGTGTTGTTGAAGCAATGATTAGATTAGTAATTGGTGGCTGGATGATTTTTTCAGGAATTAATCGTTTGATAAATGCATTGTATCTTAATAAAAAAACAAGTAATTTTTGGGTATCACTTATTTCGTCTATAGTAATAATAGGTGGAGGACTTTATACCATACTTGAGGCTAATCTTGCTTTTCAAGCTATTGGAATTGTCTTAATGATATATTCTGTTTTAGAAATAATAGGGTTTATCTTTAATAAAAGAAGTGTTACAGTTATTACAACAGAAGTAGCTAAAAATGATAAGGTAATAGATGCTGAAGTAATTGAGACGAAAGATAATAGTAAAAGAAAAAAAGATTCTAAAAAGTAGAATTTTTTTTATTATTTATTTAATTTATAAATAACATCATTGTAATTGTCATCATCAATTCCTTCATTATAAAAATTAGTATGAATTAAGTGATATAATTGTTCTTCATCAAAATCAGGAAAGATGTCATCATCTATTATAATATAATTACTTATTTCAGGGTGCTTATCTAAATAACTTTTAATTTCTAATCCTCTTTGACCTAGATAATCAGTATGATCAATAACGGGAAGACCAAAGTGAATTAAATAATCAACAAATTGTGGAAAGATATCAATCATTCTCCAACTTGAAGTAATTACAATATAACTTTTTGTTATTTCACATATTTCTTTTAATAAATATAATTTGTCAAAATCAATCTCTATTAATTTTTTTATTAAATCATACTTTTTATCTTTTAGATATCTATGATAATTTAATCTAATATTATTATTATTTTTAAAAAGAGATTGATAATTTAAAACGCCATCTATATCTAAAAATATTACTTTCATAATATACCTTCTTAAATTACATATTATTATAGCAAAAAGTTTGCAAAAAAAATACAAAACTTTCACAAAAAAAACATATTTTTTTATAGATTTTGTGATATACTTATATAAGGTGGGAGAAGATGAAAAAGGACTTTAAAAATTTAGAGGAACAAATCGAGATACTAAAAAGTAAAGGTTTGGTTATAGATGATGTAGAATATGCTAAAGAAGTTTTATTTCGTGAAAATTATTTCTTTTTAAATGGTTATAGATTTTTACTTATGAGAAGTAATATAGATAGAAGATATATAGAAGGTGCAACTTTTTTAGAACTTTATAGTCTATTTTTATTTGATAGAACTTTTAGAAATATATTATTTAAAAATATTTTAATTATTGAAAATAACATTAAGTCAATTATTAGTTATCAGTTGTCTATTAAATATGGTTATCGTGAAAGAGATTATCTAGTACCTAAGAATTTTACCACTAATAAAGAAAAAACAAAACAAGTAAGTGATATATTAAAAAAAATGCGAAGACAAATTAATTTAAATGCTAGTCAGCATACAGCAACGAGTCACTATGTTAATAATTATGGTTATATTCCACTTTGGGTATTAGTTAAAGTGTTATCATTTGGAATAGTAGGAGAGTTATATTCTATTTTAAAAAAAGAAGATCAATTAGGAATTGCTGATATTTATAATTTGGATGTTGATACACTTTCAAATTATTTAACAATTCTTTCAAATTATCGTAATTTGTGTGCTCATGAAGATATTTTGTTTTCCAATAAAACTCAAAGACAAATAAGTGATAATATTTATCATAAATTACTTAATGTTCCAATTATGGATGATGAGTACATCTATGGAAAAAATGATGTTTTTGCACTTGTCATAATTTTAAAACAGATGTTAAGTGAGGAAGAATTTTCTAACTTTATGGAAGAAGTTAAGCATAATTTAGATAATTTAGAAATGAATTTACATAGTATAAAAATAGATAAAGTATTAGATGGAATGGGATTTCCAAAAAATTATTACGATTTAAAAAATTTAAGAGGTGAAAGAAAATGAAGGGAAGAAATATATTAAGTTTAACAATTAGTTTATTTATAGCATTTATAGGTGGAGGACTTTTAATGTATTTCCTAATCAATGATAGTAGTTTACTTGATTTAGGAGTTAAAACAACGTCTACTAGTACATGCAGAAATTGTAGTGGTACAGTTATTGTGAATGATGGTAGTTTATCAGCAGCTGTCGATAAAATATATGATGCTGTGATGATGATTAGAAATTATAAAGGTGATCAAATTCAGTCAACTGGTTCAGGATTTGTTTATAAAACGGATGATAAATATGGTTATATACTTACTAATCACCATGTAGTATCAGATTCAACTAAAATAACTTTAATTCGAAGTGATGATAAAGAAATAGAAGGAACAGTTCTTGGAAGTGATGAATACTTAGATCTTGCAGTTGTAAGAATAGATAAAAGTGATGTAATAGAAACAGCCACAATTGGAACAAGTGAAGAGTCAAAACTTGGAGATACTGTGTTTACAGTAGGTTCTCCACTTGGATATGAATATCGTGGAACTGTAACCGATGGAATATTATCAGGAAAAGACAGAATGGTAACAGTTAGTATATCAGGTAATACAACTGATTATGTAATGAAGGTATTACAAACAAATGCAGCTGTTAATCCTGGAAATTCAGGTGGACCACTTCTTAATGCAAGTGGAGAAGTAATTGGAATAATATCATTAAAACTTGTTCAAACAGAAGTAGAGAATATGGGATTTGCTATTCCAATAGAATATGCTTTAAGTCATATTGAAAGTCTTGAAAAAGGAGAAAGCATTGTCCGTCCAATGATTGGAATTAGTATGATCAATGTAAGTGATACTTATTCTTTATATCGAAGTGGTATATTACTTGATAAAGATATTACTGAAGGAGTAGTTGTTGTTGAAGTAACAAAAGATACAGGAGCCTCTAAATCCGATTTACAAAAAGGTGATGTTATAACCAAAATAAATGACGAAGCAATATCTGACTATGCATATTTAAGATATGAATTATATAAATATGATGTAGGTGATACAATTACTATTACATATTTAAGAGATGGAAAAGAAAGGACAACTAAAATAACTTTAACAGAATATAAAGAATCTAATTAGAGAAGAATTCAATTATATTGAGTTCTTTTTATTATGTAAAATTCATGTTATAATAAAAATATATTAATAACAAAGGTGATGTAAATGGCTAAAAAAATAAAAATATTTGTTGGAATATTTAGTTTTTTAATTTTGATTTTAGTTTTACTATCTGTAATTTACTTCATGATAAAAAATAAGCAAATAGTAGTAAATAAAATGCTTATTCAAAAAGATGATATAATTGGAGTTGACTTATCAAATCATCAAGGTGATGTAGATATGAGTAAACTAAAAGAAAAAGGTATAAAATTTATTTATATGAAAGCAACAGAAGGAAGTAGTCATGTTGATTTACAGTTTGAAAATAATTGGAAAAATGCTAAAGATGAAGATATTTTAGCTGGAGCATATCATTTCTTTTCTTATGATAGTAGTGGAGAAAATCAAGCTAATAATTTTATAAAAACGGTAGGTGATATTTCTGGAAGATTAATTCCAGTTGTTGATGTTGAATACTATGGTGATAAAGAAAAAAATCCTCCCTTAAAAGAAGATTTAAGACGTGAACTGAAGATATATTTAGATGTTCTAGAACAAGAATATAATGTTAAACCAATGATTTATACAAGAGTTGATATATATGTTAAATACATAAAAGGTGAATTTGATGAATATAAAAAATGGATAAGTTCAATTTATTATCCACTTAGGTATGTATATAAAGATGATTGGTATCTTTGGCAGTATACGGATAGAGGATTATTTGATGCTTATAATGGTCGTGAAAAATATATTGATTTGAATGTATTAAATAGAGAAAAAAGTTTAGAAGATTTAATAGTTTACTAAGGTGCTATATGAACAATAGTTATGAAATAAAAAGTAATATAGAGAAAATAAGAAATGGATATCAAACTAGATTTTTAGATTCTAAAATGCAAATGGAGTTAAAAAGAATCTTAAAAAAAAATGAATACATAGAATATCTTGCTTATAAGGATACCGAAAAAGTGATTTTTTATAAGGATGTAAAACCAAAAGTTTCGTTATTAGAAATTGTAATGAAAACGAAAAATAAAAAATTAGAACATCGAGAAATTCTTGGTACAGTTTTTTCAATGGGGCTTAAAGATACAATGTTTGGAGATATTATTATAGATGATGATAAATATTATATATATGTTCTTGATGAAATAAAAGATTTTCTTATTAATAATTTAACTATTATCAACAAAAATAAAGTAATACTTGAGGAAAGAGATATAGAGTTACTTAAAGATTATAAAAGAAAGTACTTGGAATTAGAATTTATTGTATCAAGTGAAAGATTAGATACTGTTATTGCAAATTTAATTAAAATAAATAGGAATAAAGTTCAAGAATTAGTTCGTGAAAAAGATATTTTATTGAATTATAGTTTGCCGACAAGCATTTCTAAAAAAATGCAAATAGGTGATATATTCAGTATAAGAGGTTTTGGAAAATATATTTATGGTGGAGTAATTAAGGAAACTAAAAGTGGTAAATTAATAGTAAGGGTGAATAAATATGTTTGATTTTAAAATGAGAAAAAAGATATTAATAATAATGTTTATTTTACTTTTTATAACTGGTTGTAAAAATAATTTAGATAAAGTAGAGAATCAAGAATTAGATGTTAAAGTCAGTGATCAAGTTAATATAAATGACATAGAAGAAAATAACTTGATAGAAGAATATCATGATGATAATCCTATAAAAATCGCTTTTTATAAAGGAAGTGGTGAATATAAAAGACTTGATTATTATAAAAGTAAAGTAGTTGAAATGAATGAAATAGGAGTGTTTTCAATTATTTTAAGTAATGATGAAGTAGTCTATGGCTCCAGTATTAAAAATTTATATAAAGAACTTTCTAGTAATATTCCAACTATTAATAATTATAAAATAGGATTTAATATAAAATTTACTACTAACTCTGGTACTGCTATTAATGAAACCATTTTAAAACCAGTTGATTATGGAAGTTATGGATTTAGTCCATATTTATATGCTTGGATATATGATGATGTAAATGCTAATGGTTGGCATTCTCATATTGAAGAGAATGAATATAATGAAAATACTATTATGTCAAGTATTAAACTTATGTGGGGTCCAAGTTCTAAAGAGATAAATAGTAATATAGAACTTACAGTATTTACTTATGATAGTGATGATTTTGACGAGTTAGGAAATTATCGAGGTATAAGTAGTTTTACAACTATTATCGAAAAAGAATAAAAATTAAATTATAAATTATTTGTAAATATTATGTCAATAAAAAATTAGTAATTTATGTAAATTACTAATTTTTATAAACTTTTATTCCTGTCTTCCAAAGAAAAATTATTATCAACTGGTAATTCATAAGGAAATTGTTTTATATCTCGACTATAATAATCTTCTTTAGTCTCTTTAGAATTATCTTGTAAATTCATTATAGCTAATACTTCTTTATTAGCTTCAAATATTTCTTTTTCAGATACATTTTTATTTATTCTTGTTAGAAGATAATGACCAAGTTCAGTATAAAAATCAATGTAATCTTGTTCATCTAAACATTGTTTTATCTTTTTTAAAAAGTAATCATATTTTAAATCACATTTTATTGTTTTTAAAATAGAATTTGCTGTTTCTTTGTACGCATTGTATAATTTTTCTTTGAAATCATTATATTTTTTGTATTTGTTTTTATTTAAGTCATCTAATTTTCTTTTTAATAAAAAGTTAATTTGTTCATTGTATTCATTAAAATTATGAATATCTAAAATAGGTGTGTGAATATTATATGCAAACATTCTATTATTTACTTGCATTTTATCAAATGTAAGTAGAGCATTATTGAAATAGTTTTTTTTCATTTCATTATCCCACGTTGGATCTGATATGTATAGACCATGTATATTATATTTATCGTCATCCATATTAATAATTACTCTAGCATGTCCAGCAAGTTCAACTGGCGTTTCACTTATAGTAAATCCTTCATCATATGAAATATCTGTCTGTACACCATATTCATTTGATTTAATACCAACTTTATTTAGTAATTCAACTAAAAGTTTTGCATATCCAACACATACTATATATTCGTTATCAAGAATAAATCTTAAATATCTTGATTGACTTAAATCGTCATAATTTTCTCTATAGGGCTTAATATTTTTAACAATATTGTAAACAGCAATAAATTTTTCAAAAGGACTTAAATTTTTATCTATAATATCTTTAACTAATTTATTTAATTTTTCTTCTTCAGCTAAATATTCTAAATAATCATATTCATATAAATCATTTTTGATTACCAATGATATATTATTGAATTTATGATTTTGAAACAATTTGTTAAATGTATTTCTATTTTCTACATTGAATTTTATTGTAAAATATTTATTTAAAGAATCTAATTTAATAAGTTCATCTCTTATTGTTGTTAATTGCTCTTCATCACTTCTTAAATCTGAAAATGCATTTGATATATCAATAACAGCATTATCTTTTAAAAATCTTAAATTTAAATTATTATTTTTAGCAAATTCATCAAATGGAATCAAGATATTGTCTTTACTAGCAAGAAATTCTTTAGTATAACCATAATAGACATACATGCTGCTAATTTGTTTACTGATTCCATCATGTCTAATATAAGCATTTAAGAATTTATCTTGGATTTTTTTTATATGTTCATCTGTTAATTCTACATCTTCAAAATATAAAATAACATCTTCTTTATCAATTAATATATCTAGTAATTCATCTGAAAATATTTCTTTATTTATAGAATAACTACGTTTATTGTATTGTTTTGCTTGTTCTATAAATGCTTGTTTAATTTCTGATTCATGTTGTTTAAAGAAATTGGGATTCATTATATTTACAAATTTGCGAGATATAGCGAGGTTATGTTCTTCATCAGTATACCTGAGAATAAATTGACTTTTTAAAGCAGATTGATCTAAAATATTAGTGATTTTATCACCTGGTGTGAATTTATCCTTAATTTCAAAGTGGGTTAAATTATTTTCTTTTATTAGTTTTACTACTTCATCGATAGTATTAATAAATTGGTAATTGTCTTTTATATTTGTTTCCCATAGGTTTTTTTCTGGAAAATTAATTGGTTCTATTTTTATATCCATGCTTATCCTCCATATTATAAATATAACATACTTTAATAATTTTGTACAAAAAAATTACTGAATTTATCAGTAATTTTATCTGTTGTAGAATTCAACTATTAGACTTTCATTAATATCAGCATTTAATTCATTACGTTCAGGAAGTCTTACAAATTTTGCTGTATTATTATTTTTATCAAAATCGATATATTCAACTCTTGAAGTAACATTTTCTAAAGCTTCTTTAACACATTTTAAGTCTTTTGAATTTTCTTTTAAACCAATAACTTGTCCAACTTTAACACGGAATGATGGGATATTAACTTTTTTACCATCAACAGTGATATGTCCATGGTTAACAAGTTGTCTTGCACCACGACGAGTATTAGCAAATCCCATACGATAAACTAAATTATCAAGTCTTGATTCAAGTAGTTTTAAGAAGTTTTCACCATGGATACCTTGCATTTTTCCGGCTTCCATAAATGTTTTATGGAATTGTCTTTCGTTCATTCCATACATGAATTTAACTTTTTGTTTTTCTTTTAATTGTTCACCGTAGTTTGAAAGTTTACCTTGTCTTTTGGCACCATGCATTCCAGGCTTATATGGACGTCTTGCTAAATCTTTTCCGTTTTCTAAAGTAGAAAAACCAACACGACGGCTCTTTTTATAAGCAGGTCCAGTATATCTTGACATACAAATTCTCCTTTCTTTATATTCATAAACATTGATACATAATTGGTAGTTTATTATTTAATTAGGGAGTTCTTTTTAATAGTTTCATCAGATAACCATGAATACTCCTAACCTTAAAGAACACATTAAAAAAATAGATAAACTGGGTTATCAATTGAATATGTACCAATATTATATAAGAGAGTTCTATATTTGTCAAATGTTTTTTACTTATTTATTTGATTCTATATTGTTATAATTAATTATTATTATATATAAAATAACAAGAGATGCAGCCAGGGCTAAAAGTGATGCAATTATTTGTAAATTTGAATCTGTATTATTTAATTTTTTTCTTTCAATTGCATCATATACAAAATAAATACCTAATATTACTAAAAGTATACGATTAATTAAAGTTATATTTAATGATTCATGATTAGTAAAAAAATATGGTTTATTTAATTTTATAAGTTTTTCGTTATAAATGATTAATAAAGATATAAGTAAAGAAATAATAAATAATAGTATACCTATAATTTGACCATTGATAAGCTTTAATTCTTTTTCTTTCATATTTAATTATATTTTTCCATATCAATTATTTGACTTGTAAATATCTTTTTGATAAACTGAATATGTTATAGGGGTTAGAAAGAAAGGTGTGAAAATGGAAAATTTAGATAAGTTATTAAATAATAACTGGGTTTCAAAATTATTAGAATCTATATTAGTAATTATAATATTTTTTATAGTTTATTATGTGGTTGATTATTTAATTAGTAAAAGTATTGAGAAAAGTAAATTAATTTCTAATAAAAAAGTAAAAACTTATTTTAGATTGTTAAAAAGTATTACCAAATATATATTTATTGTTGTTGCAATATTAGTTTTATTACAAATAAATGGTATTAATGTATCGTCTCTAGTTACTAGTATTGGAGTTATTGGTATTGTTTTAGCATTTGCTGTTCAAGATGCTTTAAAAGATATTATAAAAGGATTTGATATTTTATCTGATTCATATTATAGAGTAGGTGATGTTATAAAAGTAAATGGAGTAATTGGAAAAGTTACTTCTATTGGAATTAAAACTACTAAATTAGAAGATATTTATTCCTTAAATAAAATATCTATTTCTAATAGAAATATAGAACAAGTTGAAGTTGTATCAGATTTAATTAATATTGATATTCCTTTATCATATGAAAAGAGTGTTTTAGAAATAGAAAGTGTTATAGAAAAAATTATTTCTAGAATAAAAAAAGAAAAAGATGTTAATAATGCAGAGTATAGAGGGGTAAATGATTTAGCTGATTCTAGTATTAAATATCAAATTAAAGTTTACTGTGATCCAATAAAGAAAGTTCAAGTAAGAAGAGATGCATTAAGAATAATATTATTAGTACTTGAAGAAAATAATATAGAAATACCTTATAATCAATTAGATATTCATGAAAAATAATTATTAGAATAGGATATGCAAGAGGAGGATATACATGTTTGAATTAAGTGATAATGTAAAGAGTAGTATAAATAGAAAAGTATTAAATGCTTATGGAATGACTTTAGAAGAATTTGAAGAATTAGATTTTGATGAACAACAAATAATAGTTTCTCATTATAGAAAGAAAATGAAAACGAAAAAGCAGTATTTAACTATGATTGGAAATGGAGAAAATGCTATTTTTCTTCATAGACAAGAAGGTGATAGAGTAATGTTATTTGATGGAACCATGGTGCGTGTAGGAAATACACCAGAGGATGCAAGAGAAAGCCTAAATAAAAGAATAGATGAAATTATGACTGATGATGAATCATTTGTTAAAAAGATTAAAATAAAAATAAAAAGGATATAATTTATTTCAAAATTGACTAAAAATTGAAAAAAAATATCTTTTTGAAGAAATTTTTGTTGACAATAAAAACAACTTATTGTATAGTATTTGTGTTTGTGAAATTGGGGCTTATTTTAAGTAGGCTTTAATTTTATTAAGAAAAATGACACACCTGGATGTGTGCAAGGAAGGAGAGAATATGCCTACAATAAATCAATTAGTTAGACATGGTAGAGGTAAGAAGGTAAGAAAACCAAAAGCACCAGTACTTTTAGTTGGAGTAAATACTATTCAAAAGAAACAAACTAAAATAAATGCTCCTCAAAAACGTGGTGTATGTGTACGTGTTGGTACAATGACTCCAAAGAAGCCAAACTCAGCTTTAAGAAAATTTGCTCGTGTTAGACTTTCTAATGGAATGGAAGTTACTTGTTATATTCCTGGAGAGGGACATAATTTACAAGAACATAGCGTTGTATTAATTCGTGGTGGACGTGTACCAGATTTAATTGGTGTACGTTATCATATAATTCGTGGTACTTTAGATACTGCCGGTGTTAAAGATAGAAAACAAGGACGTAGTAAATACGGTGCTAAACGTGAAAAGAAAAAATAATAAGTAAATAGATTTACTTGAAAGGAGGAAAGAAGAATGCGTAAAAGACGTGCAGAAGTTAGAGATGTATTACCAGATCCAATATACAACTCTAAAGTAGTTACAAAATTAATAAATCGTATTATGCTTGATGGAAAAAAAGGTAAAGCAGAAAAGATATTATATGATGCTTTTGATATGATTAAAGAAAAAACTGGTGAAGAACCAATGACAGTTTTTGAAAAAGCAATCGAAAATATTAAACCACAACTTGAAGTTAAATCAAGAAGAGTTGGTGGTTCTAACTATCAAGTACCAATTGAAGTTAATGCAAAACGTAGTCAAACATTAGGTCTTCGTTGGTTAGTTAATTATGCAAGACTTCGTGGAGGAAACTCTATGGCATTAAATCTTGCAAATGAAATTATTGATGCTTCAAATGGAACAGGTGGAGCAGTTAAGAAAAGAGAAGATACGCATAGAATGGCAGAGGCTAATAAAGCATTTGCACACTATCGTTGGTAGAAAGGAATTTGTTTATGGCTCGTGAAACATCTTTATTGATGACAAGAAACTTTGGAATTATGGCACATATCGATGCAGGTAAAACTACTTGTACAGAACGTGTATTATTCCATACAAAGAAAATCCATAAAATTGGTGAAACACATGATGGTGAGTCTCAAATGGACTGGATGGCTCAAGAACAAGAACGTGGTATTACAATTACAAGTGCAGCAACAACAGCTTATTGGAAAAAATATCGTCTTAATATAATTGATACTCCAGGACACGTAGATTTCACAGTTGAAGTTAGTAGATCTCTTCGAGTACTTGATGGAGCAGTTGCTTTAATTGATGCTCAAGCAGGAGTAGAACCTCAAACTGAAACAGTTTGGAGACAAGCAAGTGAATTCAAAGTTCCAAGATTAATTTTTGCTAATAAAATGGATAAAATGGGGGCAGATTTTGTTTACAGTTTAAAGACTATTGATAGTCGTTTAGGTGTAAATGCTAAACCAATTGAATGGCCAATTGGTGCTGAATCAGAATTTCGTGGTGTAATTGATTTAGTTACAATGAAAGCTTATGAATATGATGGAAAACCTGAAGAAGAAGCTAAAGAAATCGAAATTCCAAGTGAACTAGTTGAAATTGCAAAAGAAAAACGTGAAGAATTAATCGAAGCAGTTGCTGAATTTGATGATGATATGATGATGACTTACCTTGATGGTGGGGAAATATCAATTGATATGATTAAAAAAGCAATTAGAAAAGGTACGTTAGATGCTAAATTTTTCCCAGTAATGTGTGGAACAGCTTTAGGAAATAAAGGTATTAAGTTATTACTTGATGCAGTTATTGATTACTTACCATCTCCACTTGATATTCCATCAATTAAAGGAACAACATTAAGTGGTGAAGAGGCAGTTCGTCATCCAAGTGACGATGAACCATTCAGTGCTCTTGCATTTAAAGTAATGACAGACCCATTCGTTGGACGTTTAACGTTCTTCCGTGTATATTCTGGTCATTTATCAAGTGGATCTTATGTATTAAATTCTACAAAAGATTCAAAAGAAAGAATTGGACGTATCTTATTAATGCATGCAAATAATCGTACTGAAATAACTGATGTATATACAGGTGATATTGCAGCAGCTGTTGGTTTAAAGAATACTACTACAGGAGATACTTTATGTGATGAGAAGAAACCAGTAATATTAGAACAAATGGAATTCCCAGAACCAGTTATTGAACTTGCTGTTGAACCAAAATCAAAAGCAGATCAAGAAAAAATGGGAATCGCCCTTCAAAAGTTAGCTGAAGAAGATCCAACATTTAAAGTTCATACTGACCAAGAAACTGGTCAAACAGTTATTGCCGGTATGGGTGAACTTCACTTAGATATTATAGTTGATCGTATGAAAAGAGAATTTTCAGTTGATGCTAATATAGGTAAACCACAAGTAGCATATCGTGAAACTATTAAACAATCTGGTGAATGTGAAGGTAAATACATTAAACAATCAGGTGGACGTGGACAATACGGACATGTTTGGATTAAATTTGAACCAAATCCTGATAAAGGTTATGAATTTGTTGATGAAATCGTTGGAGGAGTTGTACCTCGTGAATATATTCCAGTAGTTGATAAAGGACTTCAAGAAGCATTACAATCAGGAATTCTTGCTGGATATCCAATGATTGATGTTAAGGCAACTTTATTTGATGGTTCATATCATGAAGTTGACTCTAACGAAATGGCATTTAAAATTGCTGCAAGTTTTGCTTTAAAAGAAGCTAAGAATAAATGTAAACCAGTTTTACTTGAACCAATTATGAAGGTTGACGTAGTAGTACCAGATGAATACTTTGGTAATGTTATGGGAGACTTAACTAGTAGACGTGGACGTCCACTTGGTCAAGAAAATGTTGGAAATGCAATTAAACTAAGTGCTATGGTACCACTTTCAGAAATGTTTGGATATGCAACAGGCCTTCGTTCTAATACACAAGGTCGTGGAAACTTTATTATGCAATTTGATCATTATGAAGAAGTGCCAACTAATATTGCCGCTGAAATAATTAAAAAAAGTGGTAATTAATAAATATTGTTGCTGAATTAAAAAAATATAAAAAAACTGTTGTATTTTAATCGATTGTTAGATAAAATATAATAGTAATTTAAAAAAAGGAGGAAATTTTAATATGGCAAAAGAAAAATTTGATCGTAGTAAACCACATGTTAACATTGGTACAATCGGACATGTTGACCATGGTAAAACTACATTAACAGCTGCTATTACTAAAGTATTATCAGCAAAAGGTGGAGCAGATTTCGTTGATTATGCAAATATCGATAAGGCTCCAGAAGAAAGAGAACGTGGTATTACAATTAATACTGCACACGTTGAGTATCAAACAGACAAACGTCACTATGCACACGTTGACTGTCCAGGACATGCTGACTATGTTAAAAACATGATCACAGGTGCTGCTCAAATGGATGGAGCAATATTAGTTATTGCTGCAACTGATGGACCTATGGCACAAACTCGTGAACATATCTTACTTGCTCGTCAAGTTGGTGTACCAAAAATGGTAGTATTCATGAACAAATGTGATATGGTTGATGATGAAGAATTATTAGAATTAGTTGAAATGGAAATCCGTGACTTATTAAATGAATATGGATTCGATGGAGACAATACTCCAATTATTCGTGGTTCTGCATTAAAAGCGCTTGAAGGAGATCCTAAATATGTTGCTGCTATTGAAGAATTAATGAACGCAGTTGATGAATGGATTCCAACTCCAGTAAGAGATAATGATAAACCATTCTTAATGAGTATCGAAGATGTATTCACAATCACTGGTCGTGGAACAGTTGTTACAGGACGTGTTGAACGTGGACAATTAAAATTAAATGACGAAGTTGAAATTGTTGGTATTAAACCTACTCAAAAAACAGTTGTTACTGGTATTGAAATGTTTAGAAAACAATTAGACTTTGCTGAAGCTGGAGATAATGCTGGAGTACTTCTTCGTGGAATCGCAAGAGAAGACGTTGAACGTGGACAAGTTCTTGCTAAACCAGGAAGTGTTACACCTCATACTAAATTCGAAGCTGAAGTATACGTTCTATCTAAAGAAGAAGGAGGACGTCATACACCATTCTTCGCAAATTATCGTCCACAATTCTATTTCAGAACTACTGACGTAACTGGTGTTATCGAGTTACCTCAAGGAACTGAAATGGTTATGCCAGGTGATAATGTTACTATTACAGTTGAATTAATTCACCCAATCGCCATTGAACAAGGAACTAAGTTCTCAATTCGTGAAGGTGGAAGAACTGTTGGTGCAGGATCAGTTTCTAAAATTATTAAATAATTAAAATAATAATAAACCAAGAGATTTTATCCCTTGGTTTTTTGTTTAATGAAAAAAGTAGAAAAATCTATTTTTCTGACAAATTATTTAATAATTTTATTTATAATTTAAATGTGATAAATATGAAAGTAAAAATATTTGATGAAGAACATGAAAGTGATTTAGAAAAGATGGTTAATGATTTTTTAAAAGACAATGATATAGATGTAATAGAAATTAAATATCAAGTTGCAATATCTGTTTGTGGTGAAGACCAATTATATTGTTTTTCGGCTATGATTATATATAACTAAAGCATATACATATTGTTATTATCATCAAACTCACTGTTTAAAAATTGAGCATCATTACTTGCTAATCTATTAACTCTATTTTCTAAAATTTTAACTTGTCTTTCAAGTCTATTAACTCGATTATTTAGTCTTTCAACAGTTCTATATATATTATTTTGTTGATTATTATAATTTGGCCCAAAGTTTGGACTTCCTCCCATGTATAAATTATCAATATAAGGCATTTGGTTATTCATACTTTCCTCCCAATTTTATTATATGTTATTTATTTTAAAATGTTTTTAGTGTATAATTAATCTGATGACTTATGAGACAAAGAAATGTAAAAAACAAAGAAGAAATTATAAAAAATTCTAAATACTTTTTAAATGATTCAGAAAATTATAAGGGACATTGGCAGGAAGTATTTGGAAATACTAATCCAATTTATCTAGAAATTGGAATGGGTAAGGGAAAATTTATTATAGAAAATGCTTTGAAATATCGAGACATTAATTTTATTGGTATAGAAAAATATGATAGTATATTAGCACTTGCTTTAAAAAAGATTCCTGAAAACTTATGTAATTTAAAAATAATAAGACTTGATGCTATTAATATAGATAATGTTTTTGATAAAGAAATTGACAAAATCTATTTAAATTTTTCTGACCCTTGGCCAAAAGATAGACATGCACGTCGTAGATTAACAAGTCCCGTGTTTTTAAAAAAATATGATAGTGTATTTAAAAAAGATAATATTATAGAGATGAAAACAGATAATAAAAATTTATTTTCTTATAGTATAAAATCGTTTAATAATTATGGATATTATATTGATTATATAACTTTTGATTTGGTGGATGAAATAAATAATAAAAAGATAGAAAATATAACAACAGAATATGAAGAAAAATTTACAAAACTTAACAATCCCATTTACAAAATTAAAGTTTTGAAGTGTAAAAAATAGAAAAACTATATATATTTTCATAAAAATTTGTTATAATGTGAATAGAGTTGGTGAGATATGAAAAAAATTATATATTTAATTTTCTCATTATTGCTTCTT
The DNA here is from genome assembly GCA_017460745.1 of Bacilli bacterium. GTDB lineage: Bacteria > Bacillota_I > Bacilli_A > RF39 > UBA660 > RUG591. The sequence continues at coordinate 44,880 of JAFUAL010000045.1, forward strand.
TCAGGGTGTAGTATAAAAAGAGTTGATGATAATAGTTTTGAGAATATAATAAATACTATTTTATACCAGAAAACAGATATTTTTAATGTATCAAGTGATGGTTATAAATTTTACTTGCCAAGAGGCAACACTATTTTAGAAAAAAATGAATATAATTTGAAAATTAAAGATAAAGATAACATTTATTATTTATATATATCTCCTGTGGAATATTATTATAAAACAAATGTGATGCACAAAGAGAATGATAATTTATTTTATTCAAAAAATTTGAATTATAATGATTATAATGGCTATGTAGATATATCTAAGGTTAATGATAAATATTTCATAGAAGCAATTTATAATTATGCTAAAATAGAAACATATGTAAGTAATAGAAATTTAAACAATGCGTTTTTAAATATTTGCTACATGTTGTCAACTATTAATTATAACGATAGTGTTATTAATTATAAATTTAGTAATCATGAATTTGATTCGTCTACAGAAGAATTTAGTATATTTAAATCTAAAAAAACAGATGATAATTTCTTAAAATATGTAGAAGAATTTGATAAATATTCTAGTAGTGGTTCATCTACTTTAAAACGAGATGATGATATAATTGAAACAGTTGAAGGAGAGTGATATTATGGGATTCATGGATAAACTTAAAAATATTTTCTTTGAAGAAGAAGATGAAGAAGAAATAGACGAGCCAGTTGCTCCTAAAAAAGAAAAAAAAGTAGATAAGAAAAAAGAAAAAGAAGAATTTGAAGAAATCAAAGAAAAAAAAGAAACAATAAGGGATAGTATTGCTAAAAAAATAGAACTTCCGAAAAGAAATAAAAGTGATGACTTAGAAGAAAAAAAAATGGAGTCAAAAACTAACAAAGAAGAGACAAAAGAACTAGATATTGAAAAGGTAGTTGAAAAAACTGAAAAAAAAGATGTAGAAGTTAAACCTAAAAGAGAAAATAGAATAAATACGGAATTAATATTTGACGATGAAGACTTTTCTTTAGATGTAAAACCAAAAGTGGTGAAAGAAAAAACAAGAGTATCTGAAAATAAAGAATTAAATTTATATAAACAAAGAGAAAATAAAGAGATAAAGCAACAAGATGTAAAAGCAAAGACAAATATAAATTTAGATTATCAAAAAACATCTACACCTTATGCTAAACAAGAAGAAGTGAAGGCTAAGACTTTTACACCATCGCCAATAATATCGCCAATATATGGAATACTTGATAAAAATTATAAAAAGGAAGAAGTGAAAGAAAATAAAGAAATTAGAATTTCATCTCGTCCTAGTCGAATGGATTTAGACAGTGTTCGTAATAAGGCTTTTGGTGATTTGGAATATGATTTAATGAACGAATTTAAAGAAAGTGAGGAAAAAGAACCTAAAAAGGAAGAAAGTCATAAAAGGACAAAAAGTGATTTAAAAAAAAGTTATAATAATGAAGATAAACCAACAATAGAAAGAGTTACAATTGGGGAAGCTGATGAATATTACAATGATTTAGGACTTGCTTATAATACAGATTATAAAGATTTATCAAAAGATTTAAATGATGGAAAAGTTGCAGAAAAAGTTGATAAAAAAGATGAGAACTTAGAGGATAATTTATTTGATTTAATCGAGTCAATGTATGATAAGGAGGAATAAAAGTGGAATTTTTAAATATAATGCTAGCGGTTTTAGGAATAATTTTATTAGTTGTTTTAATAATATTATTTGTAAGACTTAATTTAACGGTCTCAAGAATAAATATATTACTTGATGATTTAGAAAATAAGATGAAAACAGTTAATCGCGTCTTTACGGTTGTTGATAAAGTAAGTGATTCTGTTTCACTTGTAGGTGATAGAATGGTTGATACTATTTCAAGTTTCATTTCTAAATTATTTACAAGAAATAAAAAAATAGAAGAAAAGGAGGAATTTTAAAATGAGTAAAAGAAGTATAGGTAATCTATTTTTAGGCGCAGCCATAGGAGCAAGTCTTGGAGTTTTATTTGCTCCAAAGAAAGGTCAAGAAACAAGACGTGACTTGAAAAATAAAATGCTTGATTTAATTGATGATGCCAAAGAATTAAGTATTGGTGATATTTCAGAAATGATCGAGGATAAAATTACAGATATTAGACATGATTTGAATGATTTAGACAAAGAGAAAGTGTTAAAAATTGCCAAAGAAAAAAGTGAAGAGATCAAAGTAAAATGTCAAGACTTAGTAGATTTAGCAATTAACAAAGGTACACCGGTTCTTCAGGATGCAGCAATTGAAGTAAGAGATAAAACAATTGATGTAATGCATGATATGATTAAAAAACTTGAAGCAATTGAACTTGATAAAAAGAATACAAAGGCCAATGAAAAAAAAGAAGAAAAAAACAAAAAATAATTAAAGGTAGGTAGAGGTAAAATGAAAAAAGTATTTTTAGTATTAGTAATGGTAATGACATGCTTAGTAGTAAATGTAAAAGCAATGACAGAAAGTGAATTAAAAACAAAAATAGCAAATGGTTTTGTTATAGCTGGAGAAACAATTAAACCAAGCGAATATCAATTACAAGAACTTGAAAGATATTTAAATAAGTATGATGTAAGTGAAACAGATGCTGATTTTATAAGTGGAAAAATAGATGAAATAATTAATTTAGCAAAAGAAAAAAATGTAAAATCTTTTACTGATTTATCAAGTGATGATAAAGCTAAAGTTGTTGCAATTGTTTCTGAAATTTCAAGTAAGACATCAGTCAAAGTAACCCTTACTAAAAATGGAGTTTTAACAATTTATGAATCAGATGGAAAAACACCATTTACTGAAATAAAAGATAAAGATATAACTAAACAAACAGGAACTAATAATATTATATTTATAGTTGCATCAGTTATTTCATTGTGTGGAATTTGTTATGTTGCAAGAAAAGCCATTAAAGAAAATGCATAAAAAAAATAAAAAGGGAATTGCTGAACAATTGGTAATTTCTTTTTTCTTTGTTTCAATTATTTATTTGATTATTCATGTTGCTTATTCTGATATAATTTATAATGCTTTAAATATTATTAATATGGTAACAATTGAACAAAAAGATATAACTTATCCAAGTGTTACATTTGACGATGTTACTAAAAGACTTATAGATTATCCTTTATGGAATACAGAGTTTGGAACAATTTCTATTTCAAGTGTTAATATAAATTTACCTGTTTATCAAGGTGATTCTTTAGATATCTTAAAGTATGGAATAGGCCATTTTTCAGGAAGTTTATTTCCTGGAGAGGGTGGTTCTATAATTTTTGCTGGTCATAATACAAAATCTTTTTTGTATCATTTACCTGAAGTTAAAATTGGAGATCAAATTATTGTGACAACAACTTATGGAAAATTTACTTATAAAATATATGAAACAAAAGTAATAGATGCAACAGATAATGATGCATTCCCTTTTTATAAAGATAGAGAAGTGTTAATGATATATACGTGTTTCCCTGTTAATACAATTGGGCATAAGACACATAGATTTGTTGTTTATGCAGAAAAAATTGGTGAAGTATATGAAAAATAAAAAGATACTATTATATTATTTATTAGAATTTATTTTAACAATTTTAATTTTTTCCACAACAATATTATTAATTTTTAAATTAACAGTTTTAAATATTAATTATTTTAAAGAAAAATTAGAAAGCAAAAATTACTATCATGAATTATATTTAGATATTAATAATGATTTTAATAATTATATAATGCAATCAGGATTTGGAGAAGAAATTGTTGATAGTTTATTTATTGAAGATGATATAAAAATAATTATCAACAATATAGTGGATAATTTTTATCAAGGGAAAAGTATAGAAATTAATACTGATAATATAAAACAAAGATTAGAAAATAATATAAATAAATATTTAGAAAGTTATAATATAAAAATAGATAATAAAGATGATGTAACTTTGTTTGTTGAAGAAATTATTAATATTTATAAAAATAGAATTGTATTAAATGATGATTTTATTAAACTTAGTAGTAACTTTTATAAAGTAACAGCAATTGTGAATAAAATTTTAACTTATTTGATAATTTTAGATATAGTATTATTTATAGCAGTAAAATTATTGTTTAAAAAGATAACTTTAACCATTCCTATTTTGTCAACGGTTTTATTGTTAGTACTTGTTTACTTTTTAATATTAGACAAAATAAATATTCAATATATTATCTTTTGGAATAGTTATGTTTCAAATGTAATTAAGGTAATTTTTTTTGATTTACTAAATATAATAAAGTATATAATTATTATAGGATTCACATTAGAAATAATAAAATTGATATTAATATATTTAAAAAATTTAAAATCTAGTAAGACAAACTAGATTTTTTTGTATGTCGTAAAAAGTCGAAATTTGTTGACAAATTAAAAAAATGTGATAAAATATAGAGTTATCAAAATTAATTAGGGGGGTATTTGCGCAAATTTGCTAAATTTTAGAAATTTGTTGTAATTATTTTTCAAATTTTGGTAATTGTAATATTCAGGGGAGGGATTAAAATGACTCATAAAAATATGAGTAAAAAAATGGTATCCTTAATGGGGATAGTGTTATCTTTTTTAATGACATTTACTTTATTAGGTGGTACTAAAACAAGTTTTGAAGCAATTAGAAATGGTGTTTCAAACTTATTTGCACAAAATAAAGATGGTTCACCACTTCATGAGAAAAAAATAATTGTTAATGGTGATGGTACCTATACGTTATCACTTGACGTAGTTGGTGAAGCAGAAAAAAAACTCAACAAAGCTAATGTTATCATAATTTTTGATACTTCTAGTAGTATGTATAAAGATACTGGTATATTTACTAGTACAACAGAAAATTCTGACAATCTATATGGCTTAGTTGATGATGAGTATATAGCCTTAGATCGTTACACTTGGTATGGTAATACATATTATAGATATCAAGTAAATGGTGAATGGCAATATTATACTGGTACTCGCTATACTAGAACAGATTCTGGAGAATCACGTTTAACTGCTGCTAAGTCAGCAATTAATAAACTTGCAAAATCATTATTAGATAATAATATTTTAGATGATAGTGATACAAATAATGATGATATTATAGAAATGGCTCTAGTAGATTTTGCAAATACTGCAACTGTGGTTAATCAATCAGGAAGTAAAAAAACAACAAATAAATATAGTGAATTTGAAAAATCAGTTAATGATAGAACAACAAATTCCGGTGGAAGAGGAACTAACTGGGAAGCTGCTTTACAAGAAGCCAAAGATATATCATTTGGTGATGATGATAAGACCTATGTAATATTTGTTTCTGATGGTAATCCAACATTTAGAAATACCAGAGGAAATTACAATAATTTAGATTATAATCAAGATTATTACAGAGATTATAGCATTTATGGAACAGGTATTGAAACAAATAGTACAACAGTTGGTAGATGTTATGATCATGCAAAAGATGATGCAAAAGCTCTTGTAGATAAGGGTTATGAATTTTGCACAATTGGTGTTTATGGAAATGTTTCTCGTATGAAAGGATTAACAACTGAAGCGGGAGCAAGTGAAAGCAATTATTATTCAGCATCAGATACAGCCGGACTAGAAAATGCTTTAAATGCAATTTTACAAAAAATTCAAATGCAAGGTTTTGGAGAAGTAGAAATTACTGATGGTACAACAAGTTATGTTGAAACAACTTCAGGAACAATTTCACATTTATTAGTTGTTGATGAAAGTTCATTTAAATACTATAAAAATGGAGAAATATGGCCTGATGCACCTGTTGCAAGTTTATCAGATGAAGGCGAAGTTATATGGGATTTAAAGAGTTTGGATGTTCTTGAAAATGGAGTTAAATATACAGTTACATTTGATGTTTATCCAAGTCAAGAGACTTATGACTTAGTAGCTGATTTAAAGAACGGAACAAGAACTTATGCTTCGCTAGATTCAAATATAAAGAAATATCTTAGTGAAGATTATAGTTTAAGAACAAATACAACAGCAACTTTAACTTATAAAGATACAAGAATTGATGATAAAGATAGAACATCATCATATGATAATCCAGATCCAATTTCAACAGTATCTTCAAAAATAGAAGTTGAAAAAGTTTGGGAAGCAACTGTTGATGGTAGAGAACCAAAAGATAAAGATGGTAATTATATTGTTTTATCTATGGATTTATTAAGAGATGGTAAAAAGTCAAATGATACAATGGTTGTTACATGTGATGCTAGTCATTCAGATAATTGTTGGAAAGATAGTAAATTTATTTCAACAGGTTTACTTCGTGTTAATAAAAGTACAGGAAAAGTTCAGGTATTAGATATTGGACATGATTATACAATTGAAGAACCTGCTAGTATTTCATATCATTGGGAACTTTATATTGAAACAGTTCATCCTATGATTATAAATGGTCAATTAACAACATTAATAGAAGTAACAGGAAGTGATATACCAACTAGTTTATCAACTGACGAAAACTCTTATTATAAAGATACAACAACAAATAAAGAGTATTATAAATTTAATATTTCAACAGATAGTGCAAATCCAGTATATAAAGTTTATGTTGTTTCATCTGAAGGAACTGAAGCTGAATTAAAAGCATATAACTATAGAAAAAGTTATTTAGATATTACAAAACAAGTAACTGGTGATGCACCAAAAGGAAAAGAATTTGAATTTACATTTACTATAGACAATAAAATTGGAACAAATGAAACAGATGATGATGTTTGGTTTTCAGTTTACGATGAATCTGATACTATAGTTAAAGATTTAAGTGTAACAGGAGCTACTGCTGAAGTAACTAATGGAGAAGAAACAGGATATTTTTATGCAGATAATAAATCAACAATAACAGTAAAAATGCAAGATGGATGGAACTTACGTGTTATGAATTTAGGTACAGGTTCAACATATACTGTTACAGAAAATGGAATATCATTAACTGAGTCAAAAGAAGACTTAGATGCTTCTAATCCTAAATATTTTAAATTAGAAAGTATAGATGTAGAAACTTCATTAGAATCAGATGTTGAATATGAACCTGAGATAAATGATTCAACAATATCAGGAACAATAGTTGCACCAGATACATCATATAAAATTACATATGTAAATAACTATCCTGGAACATATATTACAGCAACTAAAGAATGGAATGGAACATCAAAAGAAGTGGAAGTAGTTCTTTATCGTACAGTAGGTAATGGTGAAGAAGAAGTAGTTATGAGTAATAATGAAGAAGTAACTGCAAAATTAAATGAGAGTAATAATTGGACTTATACATTTGAAGGACTTCCATTAAGAGATAAAGATACTGAAGAACCAATTACTTATAATATAAAAGAAAAAGAACTTGATGGGTATAGTACAACATATACATCTAAAGATCATGAGATAGTTATTACTAATACTGAACTTACAGAAGTATCAGTAAAAAAAGTATGGGATGACGCGAATAATCAAGATGGAATTAGACCTGGATATGTTAGAATAAATTTATATGCCAATGGAGTTAAAACTGATAAATCAATTGATCTTAATGTTGGTAATACTTGGAGTCATGTATTTACAGGAATACCAAAATATCAAGGTGGAGAAGTAATACAATATACGGTAACGGAAGAAGAAGTAGAATCATATGAATCAGAAGTTACAGGAGATATGACAAGTGGATATACAGTAACAAACTCACATACACCAGAGGTTGTAAGTGTATCAGGAAGCAAGACATGGGAAGATGCAAATGATCAAGATGGAATCAGACCAGAAAGTATAACAGTACATCTATTAGCTGACGGAGAAGAAGTAGACTCAGCAACAGTAACAGCTGCTGAAGATGGAAGTTGGACATATGAGTTTACAGATTTACCTAAAAATGCAGCCGGAGAAGAAATAGAATATACAGTAACAGAAGATGCAGTAGAAGGCTATACAACAGAAATAGCTGGTTATAACATTACAAATACTCATGCTGTTGATAAAACGAGTGTTAAAGTATCTAAAATATGGGCAGATGCAGATAATCAAGATGGAATCAGACCAACAAATGTAACAATTGAGTTATATGCAAGTAATTCTGAAAAGGCAATTAGTTCAGTTATCTTAAGTGAAAGTAATAATTGGACATATGAATTTAAAAATCTTGATAAAAATTCTGAAGGAAAAGTTATTAATTATACTGTTAAAGAAGTAGAAGATAAAGTTATTACAACTGAAGATACAGAGAAAACATATGCATATGAAATAACTGGTTCTATGAGTGAAGGATTTACAGTTACAAATACACATACACCTGTTGAAATTAAATTAGATGTTGAAAAAATTTGGAAAGATGAAAATAACCGCGATGGAATAAGATCTGAAAATATCACTATTGAATTGTATGCAAATGGTGATAAAACAGAAAAATCATTAATATTAAGTGATAGTAATGATTGGCAAGGTTCATTTGAAAATTTACCAAAATATAAAGAGGGACAAGAAATAGAATATTCTGTAAATGAAGTTTCTGTTGAAGGTTATAAAGTAACTATTTCTGAAATAACTGATGGAAAAATTACAATTACTAATGAACATACACCAAATTTAATCAAGATAACTGGTGAAAAGATTTGGATCGATTCAGATAATCAAGATGGAAAACGTCCAGAGAAAATTACTGTACACTTATTAGCAGATGGAGAAGAAGTAGATAGTAAAGAAGTAACTGGAAAAGGAAATAATTGGACATACGAATTTACTGATTTACCAGAATATAGAACAGGTAAAGTAGGAGAAAAAGTTGAATATACAGTAACAGAAGATGCAGTAGAAGATTACACAACAAATGTATCAAAATTTACAATTACAAATACTCATGAAAAAGAAACTTTAAAAATAAATGGAACAAAAACATGGGATGACGATAATAATCGTGATGGTATGAGACCAGAAAACATTACAGTTAATCTATTAGCAGATGGTGAAAAAATTGACTCTAAAGTTGTAACACCAAATGCTGATGGAAGTTGGACATATGATTTTGGAACTCATGATAAATATAAAAATGGAGTAATTATAAATTATACAATCACAGAAGATGCAGTAGAAAATTATTCAACTGATATTAAAGATTTTAATATAACAAATACACATACACCTGAAACAATTGATATTTCCGGAAGTAAAACTTGGGATGATGCTGATAATCAAGATGGAAAACGTACTGAAGAAGTTACAATTATCTTAAAAGCAGATGGAGAAGAAATTGATAGAACTACAGCTTCTGCTGATACAGATTGGAATTATGAATTCACAGATTTACCAAAATATAAGACAGGAAGTGTTGGACAATTAATTACTTATACAGTATCAGAAGTAGAAGTAGATGGATATACAACAGAAGTAGATGGATATAATGTAACAAATAGTCATACACCTGAATTATTGTCATTTACTGTAACTAAGAATTGGGAAGACTATGAAAATAACGATGGAATAAGACCAGAAAGTATCACAGTAAGATTATTTGCAAATGGTGAAGAAATCGATACATATGAAATTACAAGTGAAAATGATTGGACTTATACATTCACAGAATTACCAAGATATAGTGAAGGTAAAGAAATAGAATATACAATAACAGAAGATGAAGTACAAGGTTATGTAACAATTGTTTCTGAAAATGTTGTTGTAACTAACGATGATCAAACAATTACAATTAACAATATTATTACAAATACTCATGAAAAAGAAACAATTACAATTGAAGGTCAAAAATCTTGGGAAGACTTTAATAATGAATATAATTCACGTCCAAATGAGATAACAATTTATCTATATAAGAAAGATGAATTATATAAAACAATTATTGTAACAAGTGAAACAGATTGGAAATATGTAATTGAAAACCTTGATAAATATGCTGATGGTGAAGAAATAACTTACACAATTAAAGAAGAAACAGTTGAAGGATATGAAACAACATATGATGGATATAATATTTTAAATACTATTATCTGGAATATGGGAGATGGATCAGAAGAACTTCCACCTCAAACAGGAATTGAAATATCATTCAATAATGTATTATATGTAATTATATCAGGAGTATTATTTATCCTAGGAAGTTACTTAAAACATGAAGAATCAAAATAAGAAGGATAACAATCCTTCTTATTTGATAAAAAGATATATGGGGGTTAACATGAAAAAGCATAAAAAAATAATATTTTTAGTAGTATTATTATTAATTATAGGATTAAGTTTATTTGGATTTTTTAGTTACAAGAATGTTAAATCTAATGAATTTAAGAAATTTATAATTAATGATACTATCGAAGTAGGTAATCAAGAAGAAAAAGATATATATAAAGAAGAAATAACATCATTACAAAATGAATATAATAATCAAGACGTAGTTGGAACAATTGAAATAGAAAATACTGATTATAAGGTTCCTATTGTTCAAGGTAATGATAATAAATTTTATTTAAGTCATTTGCCTAATAAAGAATATAGTATAATGGGATCAATATTTTTAGATTATAGAGTTAATATAAATGCTAGTCGTAAATTACTTATATATGGACATAATTCTAAAATATATGATATGCCATTTAAAATACTTGAAAACTATTATGATATAGATTATTTAAATAGTCATAAATATGTTGATATTAAAACAAAAGAAAAAGTCAAACGTTATGAAATATTTTCTTTATATGTAGCAACTAGTGATTATAAATACATGAATGTAAAATTTACAGATTCAGAATATCAAGAACATGTAAAATACTTACAAGATAAGTCAATGTATGAAATAAATACTAATTTAGATTATAATGATGATATATTAATACTTCAAACATGTAGTACCCATAAAGATTATTTAAAATATAAAAAGAAATATTTAGTTATTGCTTTTCATGAAGTTAATGTAAAAGAAAGTGTCAATTAAACTTTCTTTTTTTATTTGTTCTTTGCAAAGTAAAATTTGTCGATTTTACTTTTTTTTTAACTACTTTTGTGATATTATGGAATAGAGTGATATGGCTTAGAGTATTTTACTAATATAGAAAGGAAATAAAAAGGAAGTATGGAAGAAGTAGATTTAAAAGAGTTATTTGTTTATTTTATTAAGAGAATATCAATTATTATTTGTATAACAACTTTATGTTTAATAACAGGAATAGTTTATACAAAATTTATTAAAACTCCTCTTTATGAAGGAAGTACAACTATTATACTGGTTAATAAATCTTTAGATAATAATAACAATAATACGATTACTCAAAATGATATTGTATTAAATCAAAAATTAGTTTCAACATATACTCAAATTGTTAAAAGTAAAAAAGTATTAAAACAAGTAATAACTAATTTAAGTTTAAATTATAGTTACTCAGAATTATATAATCATGTTAGTGTTTCAAATGTAAGTGATACAGAAATAATTAAAATAATTGTTTCTAATGAAAATCCTGAACTTGCATCAACAATTGCTAATAATGTAGCTGAAGTATTTAAAACTGAAGTAAGTGAAATATATCATTTAGAAAATGTAACAATTATTGATAAAGCAGAGATTTCTGAAAAGCCATATAATATTAAAGTTGTTAAGACTGCAGGTATAAGTTTTGTAGGAGGACTTGCAATTTCTGTTATGTTATTATTCGTTCTTTATTATTTTGATACTAGTATTAAATCAAGTGAAGAAGTAGAGAAAAAACTTGGTATAGCTGTTATTGGTACAATTCCGCATGCTGGAAGGAGAGGTAAATAATGAAAGAATTAGTAATAGTTGATAAACCAAATTCATCATTTGGAGAAGAAATAAAAAAAGTTAGAACTAATTTGATGTTTTCTAATTTAGATGATGATATGAAAGTTATTATGCTTACATCATCTATTCCAGGTGAGGGTAAAAGTTTTATTGCTTCAAATTTAGCAGCAGCATTTGCTCAAGCTAATGAAAAAACTTTATTAATTGATTGTGATCTTCGAAAGGGTAGATTAAAAAAAATATTTAATATACCACCTGAAGAAAAAGGATTATCAGATTTGTTAATTAATAAGAAATGGAAAGAAGAATATAAAAATTATATTCAAAAAACAGAAGTTGATAAACTATCAGTTTTAATATCAGGATTTTATCCACCTAATCCATCAGAATTACTTGCAAGTGGTAGATTTGAAGAATTATTAAAAGAATTAAGAAAGGTATATCATATAATTATTCTTGATTGTCCACCAATTGTAGGATTAAATGATGCCATGGTTCTTTCAAAGAAGGCAGACAGATGTGTATTAGTTGCTAATTGTGAAAAAACATCTATGGATGTGTTGGAACAATCAAAAAATGAACTTCTCAAAATGGATGTTAAAATATCAGGAATCATTTTAAATGAAAGTGAAATACATAATAATAAATATTATTATGGTCATTATTATAAGGATGATAAGGAGTAATGAAAGATATACATAGTCATATATTGTATGAAATAGATGATGGAAGTGAATCAATTGAAGAGAGTATAAGTATTATAAAACAAGCCATTAAAAATAATTATACAGATATAATACTAACTCCACATTACAGGAAAAGACAAAATTATACTAAAAATAATAAAGTAAAACAGGAAAGATTTAATAAATTACTAGAAAAAGTAAAGCAAGAAAATTTAAATATAAATTTATATTTAGGTAATGAGATAACTATAGATGAAGATTTGTTTTATTACTTGAAAACTAATCAAGTCTTAACGCTTAATAATTCGAGGTATATATTATTAGAACTTCCTTTTGTTGGAAGACTTGATTACTTAGATGAATTATTATTGGAGTTGCTTGAAAAAGAATATATTCCAATTATTCCACATCCTGAAAGGTATATTGACTATAAGAAAGAAGATTTTATAAAATGGAGTAAGCTTGGAATATTATTTCAAGGTAATATAGAATCTTTATTTGGTGGTTATGGTAAAAGAAGTAAAAATAAATTAGAATCATTATTAAAGTGTCATTTAATTTCTTTTATGGGAAGTGATATACATGATTGCTCATATTTTACTTATGAAAGAGATATAAAAGGTAAATTAGAAGAATTATTAGATGATAAAGATATGGTTTTAGATTTAATTGATAAAAATATAGAAAAAGTTATAAAAAATGAAGAAATAAAACCTTATGAATTAATATTAGAAAAAAAGAAATTTTATTTGTTTAATAAATAGAAAAGGAAGTTGTAGTATGACAAACGATGTATTAGACCTGGAACTTAGTAATGAATTTATAAGTTCCCATACAAGAAAAAGAATTTACAAGTTATTAAAAAGAAGTTCTGATATTTTATTTGGTCTTATTGGATTTTTAGTTTTAATTCCTACAACAATAATAGTTAAAATTTTATATATGTTAACAGGGGATTTTGATAAAGTTATATTTGTACAAGAAAGAATTGGGCTTAATGGCAAAACTTTCAGATTATATAAATATAGAACAATGGTACCGAATGCTGATAAAATATTAATGAAAATTTTAAAGAAAAAGAAAAAGTTAGCTAAGGAGTATAAGAAAAATAAAAAATTAAAGAATGATCCAAGAATAACAAAAATAGGAAAATTTCTTAGAAAAGCAAGTATAGACGAACTGCCTCAAATGATTAATATTTTAAAAGGTGACATGTCTTTAATTGGGAATAGACCATATCTTCCAAGAGAAAGGGAAGATATGGGAGTGTATTATGAGGCAATAATTGAAACTAAACCTGGACTTACAGGTTATTGGCAGGTTGGAGGAAGAAGTGATACAACATTCGAAACACGATTAAAAATGGAAAAATATTATTCAGAACATGCTGGCTTTAGAATTGATATAAAAATATTTTTAAAAACATTTAAAGTAGTATTGGGAAGACATGGTGCAGAGTGATGTTGAATTTATACAATATAATGATTAAAAGAGTTAAACTCAAGACAATTGTATAAGTCTTGAGTTTTTAGGAGTGGTGTCATGGCAAAACAAGAGACGATAAGAATTGCTCAAATTATAGGTAAATGGATGATTGGTAGTTTAGCAATGGAGAAACAAATATAATTTAATAAGAAAGTATTGAAGAAAGGTCATTATGAAAAAAAATATATTAATGGTACATAATTTCTACCAAATTGGTGGTGGAGAGCATAGTGTATTTAATAATGAAGTTGAATTATTAAAAAAGAATGGTCATAAAGTAATTACATATACTAGAGATAATGTTGAAATTAATAATTCACTATTGAAAAAGATATTATTACCATTTACAACTATTTGGTCTTTTAAAACTTATAGAGATATAAAAAGAATAATAAAAGAAGAACAAATAGAAATAGTCCATTGCCATAATACATTTCCTTTAATATCTCCATCTGTTTATTATGCAGCAAGAAAAATGAAGATTCCTGTTATACAAACAATACATAATTTTAGATTCATTTGCCCAAAAGCAATATTTTATAAAGATGGTAAAATATGTGAAGAATGTTTAATAAATAATAAATTTAAAACTGCTATAAAAAATAATTGCTATAGAGATTCAAAAATACAAACTATAGTAGTTACTAATATGTTAAAAATTCATAGGAAATTGGGAACATATAATAAAATTAATTATATATTTTTAACAGATTTTAACAAGAATAAATTTAGTAAGCTGATAGATATAAATAAAGATAATATTTTTATAAAACCCAATTTTGTTGAAAAAAAATATAATTTAGTAAGGCCCAATAAATTAAATAATACTTTTATATTTATTGGTAGATTAGATGAAAATAAAGGTATAAAATTCTTAATTGATGTTTGGAAGGATATTAAAGATTATGAATTACATATCTATGGAGATGGAACATTTAAAGAGGATGTTATAAAAGCTTCCAAAGAATATAAAAGTGTTAAATATTTTGGTTTCAAAGAACAAAAAGTAATCTTTGAAGATCTCATAACATCAATTGGTCTTGTAATGCCTTCTGAATGTTATGAAGGATTTCCGATGACTATAGCGGAGAGTTATAGTTTGGGAATACCAGTACTATCAAGTGATATTGGCAATCAAGCATCAATTGTGTCTGCATCAAAAGCTGGTTGTACTTATAAATTAAATGATAAAAATTCATTTGAGAACAAAATAAAATGTATGATAGATAATAATAAAGGTTATAGTGATAATGCATTGACATATTACAATAAAGTATTATCACCAAAAAAGAATTATAAGGAGTTGATGGATATATATGACAAAGCAATGTATATCAAATAATGCACCTAAGAAAGTTAATGTGATTGGTGTACCTATATCAGTAGTTAATATTGATATAGTATTGGATTATATTTCATCTAACTTTGATGATATAAGAGGAAATTATATATGTGCATCAAATGTTCATACAACAGTAATGGCATATGATGATAAGAACTATCATAAAGTACAATCGGAATCAATCATATCCTTGCCTGACGGAAAGCCTTTAGCAACATTAGGTAATAAAAAAGGATATAAAGAAATGCAAAAAACTACCGGAACTCATTTTATGCAAGCAACATTTACTGATGATAGATTTAAAAATAAAAAACATTATTTCTATGGTAGTACAAAAGAAAACCTAGAAGAAATGATAAAAAAAGTAAAAAATGATTATCCGAATTTAGAAATTTGCGGATATGAACCATCAATATTTAAAGAATTGGATGAAAAAGCACTAGAAGAATTAATTTACAGAATTAATTCTTCTAATGCAGACTTTGTATGGATAGGAATAGGAGCTCCAAGACAAGAAATATTAATGAATAGATTAAAAGAAAAAACCAATTCATTAATGACCGGAGTTGGAGGAGCATTTAATATATTATCCGGAAAAGTAAAAGATGCTCCAAAATGGATGCAAAATGCAGGACTAGAATGGTTTTATAGATTTATAAAAGAGCCAAGAAGGCTATTTAAGAGATATTTCGTAACAAACTCTAAGTTTATATGGTACAATTGGAGGGATAAATTATGAAAAATAGATATTTAAATCTAGTTTCATTGTTTTGGTTTTTAAAATTTATTTTTGATATGTTTTATTTGCAAAAAATATTTACGATATCAATTACAGTATTTGCATTATTGTTATTTATTTTTACTATTAGAAATACTAAAATAAAATTTAAATTAGTTGATTTATTTGCAATTATAATGGTTCTCTTATTTACTTTATCATTTTTCAAATCAACAGCATATTATATTGACTATTTAAAGATTCTTTCGGCTTTTATATTATATTTTTTAGGAAGATTATTATTTGCAAATGATGAAAAAGTAAGTAAAACTATTACATATTCATTATTCATCGTATTCATCATAAACTTGATAGTGTGCTTAATAGGAAAGGGAAGTTTAACTTGGGGAAATTCAAATACTCTTAGAGGATTGTATTATTTTAAAACGGATTTTGCATGTATGTTAGTATCATTTTTGGTATTTTGGCTTTGGAATTATAATAAGAGTAAGTTAATTAAATGCCTGATTGTTTTTATTACTTTGGGATTGATAATACTTGCTAATGCTAGAATATACTATTTGATAGCTGCTTTAATTTTAATTATGTATTTGTTCTATACAAAAAACAAAAAAATATTTAGTCTAAAAACAGCAGTCACTTTATTAATAAGCATTGTCGTTGTTATTTTTGGAATTCAACTTATGTCAAATCTTTCAATTTTCAGAGAGAGAAATTTGATTAGCTTAGATATAAATTCTTATGATGATCTTTTAAATGCTAGTAATACTCAAGGTCGAAATGTAGTATGGGAAGTTTTACTTCGCAGTTTTAATAATCAAAATTTATTAACGAGAACATTTGGAACAGGATTATCTTTTTATAAAGACTATGGATATAAAGGATTCACTGAACATAGTACATATATAAAAGTTTTATTAAATACAGGTTATGTAGGTATTATTATTTTTACTTTATTTATAATAAATATATTTAATAATATTTCTAAAGTCAAGAATAAAAAAATCGAATATATTTCATTTCTGCTATTAATTACCTTTTTAATTTCGGGAATATCTTCTCCAACTTTATTATATGTTAATACATCATGGTTACCAATGTTTTATTCTGGATTATGTGTTTCATATTCTGGATTAGTTGAAAATGGTGAGGAAGATGAAAAATAAAGTAAATAAATTGAAAACAATGTTAAAAAATCATAGCTATTTAAATATTGTACTTTCGTTTATATTTAATCTTTTATGGTCTTAATAGATTTAAAAAAAGAGGAAACATTATAAAAAAAAAGAAGTCGTTTTTCATTAAATCTAAAATAAACATTAAAGGGAAAAATAACACTGTTATTTTTAACGATTTATGTTTATTTAAGAATTTGATAATAAATATTACAGGAAATAATAATATTGTCAATATTGGTAAAGAAGTTAGTGGAAATAATGTAGATATATGTATTCAAGATGATAATAATGAACTAGTAATTGGTGACAATACATATTTTGCTGGTAATATACATTTTGCACTAACAGAGGGTAAGAAAATAAATATAGATAAAGATTGTTTATTTTCTAATAGTATTGTTGTTAGAACGGGTGACTCACACTCTATAGTTGATATGAAATCGAAAAAAAGAGTTAATCTAGCCAAAGCTGTAACAATAGGTAATCACGTTTGGATTACAGAAAGAGTTCTTATTTTAAAAGGAACATTAATTGGTAACGATTCGATTGTAGCAAGTAATTCAGTAATTACAAAAGAATGGCCTCAAACAAACGTTGTGCTCGGAGGGGGTACAACAAGAATTTTAAAAAACAATATAAATTGGTCTAATGAAAGATAACATTAAAAAGAAAGGAGCATAATAATGAAAATTACTTTTATTTCAAATTATTTAAATCATCATCAGTTGTATTTTTGCAATGAGATGTATAAAAAGCTTGGTAATGATTTTGTATTCATTGCAACGAACACAATGTCCAATGAAAGAAGAAAATTAGGATATGAAGATATGAATGATAAATATGATTTTGTTGTTAAATCATATGAAAATAAGAAACTTGCTTATGAACTTAGTGTTAATAGTGATATTGTAATAATAGGTTCTGCTCCTCAAAAATATATTAGAGAAAGATTAAAAAAAGGAAAAATAACCATTAGATATAGTGAAAGAATATTTAAAAGTAATAAGAAATTTATTAGATGTCTTCCTTCTCTTATTAAGTTTAAATTATATGAGAGAAATAATACATATTTATTGTGTGCAAGTGCTTACTCTGCAAGTGATTTTAACAAATTAGGATTATATAAAAACAAATGTTATAAATGGGGATATTTTCCAGAAGTTAAAGAATATAGTGATATAGAAAATAGAATCAAAACAAAGGATGACAATTCTATTCTATGGGCCGCTAGATTCATAGAATGGAAGCATCCTGAAGTAGTTGTTCAAATTGCAAAAAAATTAAAAGAAGATAATTATAACTTTAACATAAAAATGATTGGAATAGGTCCTTTAGAGAATAAAATAAAAGAAATGATCAAAGATAACAATTTAGAAGATTATATAGAACTATTAGGATCTATGTCTCCAAATAAGGTAAGAAAATATATGGAAAAAAGTAAAATATTTTTATTTACATCTGATAAAAATGAAGGTTGGGGCGCTGTTCTTAATGAGTCAATGAATAGTGCTTGTGCTGTTATTGCAAATGACAAAATTGGTTCAGCACCTTTCTTAATAGAAAATAACAAGAATGGTTTAATATATGAAGATGGTAATATTGATGATTTATATAAAAAGGTTAAAACATTGCTTGATAATAATGAATTATCCACAAAATTGGGATTAGAGGCATATAAATCGATGATAGATGTTTGGAATCCAAAAACTGCTGCTGATAGAATTATAGAATTATCAAAATTTTTATTGGAGAATAAGAAATTTGAAAAATATACTGAAGGACCATGTAGTTATATATGTAGTAATGCAAAATTAAAAGGTGATTCAATATGAAATTTTTAAAGAAAATCAAAAATAATGCTGTCCTTTCAAATATAAGTTGGATTGTTATTGGAAGAATTATATATATGCTTTTAAATTTTATTGTAAGTTTGATAGTTGCAAGGTATTTAGGACCATCACAGTATGGTTTACTTGGATATGCTGCTTCTTATACGACTTTTTTTGCTTCTATTTGTTCTTTAGGAATAAATTCAATAATAGTTAAAGAGTTAATTAATAATCCTAAAAATAATGGTGAAATATTAGGGACATCTATATTTTTAAGAATTATATCAAGTATACTTTCATTTTTAATAATCATTTTTATTACATTTATAGTAGATATGAATGAAACAACAACAAAAATTATTGTTTCTTTGTATGCCATTCATATAATATTTCAAAGTTTTGAGTTACTCAAATATTGGTTTCAATCTAAACTTCAATCAAAGTATTCAGAAATTGCAGCTTCTTTTGCTTATATTTCAATGGCTATATATATGGTAATTTTACTGATTTATAAGAAGAATGTATTATGGTTTTCTATTGCTTCTTCAATAGAATATTTGATTTTGGCAATTTCTCTATATATAATGTACAAAAAAAAACAAGGTCAGAAACTAAAAGTTAATCAAAGTTTAATAAAAAGACTATTAAGTGAAAGTTATCATTTTATTATAAGTGGAATGATGATTTCTATTTATAATTCCACTGATAGATTTATGTTAAAACAGATGTTAAGTGAGAGCGATGTTGCGTATTATACTACTGCTGTGACAATATCTGGATTATGCACATTCTTATTGTCAGCAATAATTCAATCATTGACACCAGTTATTATAGAATCAAAAAATAAAAATAATGATTTATATGAGAAACGAAATAAAGAATTATATGCAATAGTGTTTTACATATCAACAATTATTTCTTTATTTATTGCTATATTTTCAAAAATAATTATTAATACTTTATATGGAGAGTCTTATTTGCCTGCTACAATTCCGTTAATCATACTAACTTGGTATACTGCATTTTCATATTTGGGTGTGGCAAGAGATCCTTGGATAGTTTGTGAGAAAAAGCAAAATTATTCAAAATATATATATATTATTGCTGCATTTGTAAATATCATAATCAATTATGCTTTAATTCCAATATGGGGAGCATCGGGAGCAGCATTTGCGAGTTTGGTAACTCAAATAGGAACAGTTTTAATTTTTCCATTATTATTTAGAGACTTAAGACCTAATGTTAAATTGATATTTGAAGCTATATTTTTAAAGAATATTATAGAAAAAAAAGGTAGCGATAAAATGTTTTAATATTTAAAATAATTATGATTGATTTAATAAAATAATAGATAGAAATGAGTGATTAAAGTGAAAGAAAAAATAGATAGTTGTAAATTAAAGAGAATTCAACTTAATATATTAGATTATGTTGCCAATTTCTGTTCACAAAATGGAATTAATTATTGGTTAGATTGTGGTACTTTATTAGGAGCTATTAGACATAATGGTTATATTCCTTGGGATGATGATATTGATATTGGAATGTTGAGAGAAGACTACGATAAATTTATAAAAATATTTAACAAGATAAAGAATTCTAATATAAAATTGCATTGTTATGAAACAGATAAGAATTGGTATTTACCATATGGAAAGATATTAGACGAAAGTACATTATTATATGAACCTGACGAAAAGAGTGGAGTAAAAAGTTCTATAAATATTGATGTTTTCGTTTATGATAATGCACCTGATAATGACAACCAATTGAATAAAATGTTTAAATTAAGGGATTTGTATAGAAATTTAAATAATTTACAGAAATTTAAACATTTTGCATCAGATAAAAATCAAATTTTTAATATTATTCGTTTACCAATATGGTTATTATTTCAATTAATTCCACAAGGATTCTTTATACAAAAAAGTATTAATAATTCGAAAAAATTTGTAAATTCCAATTCAAGAAAGGTTGGTAATTTCACTTCAATTTCAAAACAAAGTTGTAGTAAAGATGTTTTTAATTCGTTTGTTAAGGTTAATTTTGAAGGTAAAGAGTATTATGCACCAATAGGATATGACAAGTGGTTGAAGTCATTTTATGGTGACTATATGAAATTACCTCCAAAGGAAAAACAAATATCTCATCATAAGTTTGTTGCATATGAGATAAAAGGTGATGATTAATTATGTCAAAAAATATATTTTTATTTGATTTAGATTCTATCATAACTAAACAAGAAAAATTACCAACAATATCCCAGAAAATTTGTAAACTAAAAGAATTTAGAAATTTAACTGAAATTACAATGAGAGGCAAAATTCCATTGAATGAAAAGATAGCAATTGGTTTTGGGTGTGTTAAGAATATTGCACCATATCTTCTTAAATCAATTGATTATGCTTTTTATACTGATAAAAGATATGCTGAATTTTTGAAAAGTTTATTATAGGAGTGTGAATTTAATGAAAAAAAATGATTTTGTAATTGGTGTTCTTGGAGGAATGGGAACTTATGCAACTATTAATTTGTTTAAACAATATACTGAAGTATTTCCTGCTGAAAAAGAATGGGAACGTCCGAGAATAATTATTGACAATAGATGTACTATGCCAAGTAGAGTTAGGGCTTTTTTGTATAATGAAAATGTTGATCAACTTGTTGATGAGATGTCTGAATCAATGCAAGGATTAGTTAATTCTGGATGTAATAAGATTATATTAGCTTGTAATACATCACATTTGTTTTTACCTCAAATATATGAAAATGTACCTGGTTTAAAAAACAAAGTCATTCATATTATTGAATGTTGTGTTAATGAAATAAAAAATGATGGCGTAGAAAAAGTTTATTTACTAGGTTCTGAGGGCACGATAGATTCCAAAATATATCAAGATAAACTATATTCCATTGGTGTTAAATGTATTACTCCTTCAAAAGACGAATATGGATTACTGAGAGATTGTATTGAAGCTGTAAAGCAAAATAAGTTTAATGATAATGTAAAAAAAATTTTTGTAGATTTAACTAATAGATATGATTATTGTATTTTGGGGTGTACTGAATTACCTATTCTTTATGATTTGTATAAAAATGAAATAAAATCAAAAAAGATTTATGATCCGTTATTAATCGGACTATATAATTTGAAGGAGGAATTTGATAATGAGTAAAATATTGACATTCGGAGTATACGATTATCTTCATTTGGGTCATTTAAGATTATTTAAACAATGTAAGGAATATGCTGATTATTTAATTGTTGCCGTTCAAGACGGTGATTCGATATTAAGATTTAAACCAGATGCTAAAGTATTATATTCTACCGAAGAAAGAATAGAAATGCTTGAGGCACTAAAAATAGTTAATAAAGTTGTAGTATATGATAGCGTTTCAACAGAAATTTTGGAGAAGATAGATTTTGATATATTAGCATTGGGAGAAGATCATGTTGGAGAAAGGTTTACAAAAGCAATTAATTGGTGTTTGGAACATAATAAAAAGGTAGTAAGATTAAAAAGGACACCAGGAATTTGTTCAACTGATATAAAAGAGAAAGTAAAAAATAAATAATATTTAATAAAGAAAGTATAAAAATTATAATTATGAAAAAATATGATATTTTAGATATTACGAAATTAATTTTAAGTATTATGGTTGTTGCCATTCACACAGAATTATTTCCAATGGTTTTGTATCCTTGGCTAAGATTAGCTGTTCCATTATTTTTTGTTATATCTTCATTTTTATTATATAGTAAAATTAATAATTCTCCAAAAGAAGAAAAAAATAAAATTATAAAAAATTATATTCAAAGACTGCTTAAATTATATTTGTTTTGGTTTATTTGTTTATTACCAATTACTATATATATTAGAAGAGAGTGGTTTAGTGATGGATTAATTATTGGAATTACTAAAGTAATAATAAAACCATTTGTTGGTTCAACTTTTGTAGCTTCTTGGTATATTGTAGCTACAATTTTAGGTACATTAATCGTTGATAAACTTTCATCAAAATTAAATTATAAAATCTTATTACCATTGTTTGTTTTTATATACTTAATTTGTTGTGGTACATCAAGTTATTCTTTTTTATTAAATAATATAGCAATACCTAAAGCCTTATTTGATATATATATAGAACCACATTGTAGTTTTCTAGTAAGTCTTATATATATATTATTTGGTAAAATGCTATCTGAAAATAAATTTAAAATTCCAAACAAAAATAATTTGATTTTAATTATTATATTTTCTGTATTGCTATATTTGGAATGGTATATAGTATATAGAATTACTGGAACATACAATAATGATTGTTATATATTTATCCTACCAGTTTCAATATTAATTTTTAATTATTTAAAGGAAATAAAAATAAAAATAAATAATTCCAAATTGCTTCGACAATTTAGTAATATGACTTATCCACTTCATGCTTCAACTTCTAGAATAGTAAATACAGTACTTGAGATGTTAATTACCAATAGTTTAATTAAAGGAATATTGAATTTTATAATTACAATTATCATTTGTATAATAGCATTTATAATAATAAAAAAATTAGAAAAGAAATATAAATTCTTAAAATATGCATATTAGTACATATTTTTATAACTGGTAAATTCAAATAAAAATGCTATAATAAACATCAAATAGAAAGCCAGGTTGATAGTATTAATTATGATTGAATAAAAAAAGATGAGTTTATATTTAATAGTTGTGCTTATAATGGAGAATAACTTTATGAGACTGTTTCGCAAAAAATTAAATTACTATAAGTTTAAAACAGTATATATAATATATAAATTATAAATGTAGAAGGAATAGACAATTTATTATAAGAATATCTATTCTATTATTAATAAATTCACATACAACATCGAATTGAAAATATCATATAGTATTTGCTACAAAGTTGAGAAGGAAGTAATTCTGCAAATACATAAATAATATAAAAAAAGAAAAATTTTTTGATAGTAAATAATACAATTATAGCGTTATTATAAATATAAATTATATGCGATTTGATGTGGAGCATAATCTATAAAAATAAAGTTTATATAAGAGATTTATAAGTTAAAATTAATATAAATCTTTTTTTATAAATTTATTTTTAAGTAGGCATATAATATGATATAATGAAAGTGATAAGGAGATTTGTAAATGAGAGTAATTATAAGTGCTGGAGGAACAGGAGGACATATATATCCTGCAATTAGTATTATAAATAAAATTAAAGAATATGATAAGTCTTCAGAATTCTTATACATTGGAACTACTGATCGAATGGAATCTGAGATTATTCCAAAACTTTCTATTCCATATTTTGGAATAGAAATGAAGGGACTTAGTAAAAATGTTACTAAAAGTTTTAAGAGTTTAAGATTATTACTTAAAAGTATGAACATTGTTCGAAATAAAATTAAGGAATTTAATCCTGATATTGTCATAGGAGTAGGTGGATATGTTACATTTCCTGTTATTTATGAGGCTCATAAATTGGGTTATAAAACGATGATTCATGAACAAAACAGTATATCAGGAAAAACTAATAGGCAACTTGCAAAATATGCCTCAGTTGTAGCGGTATCACTTCCTCGTAGTATTAATTACTTTCCAAAAGAAAAAGTAGTATTTACAGGTAATCCTAGAAGTAGTGAAATAATTAAAGCTCAACCTATTAAAAAGAAAGAATTAGGACTAAGTGACGATAAAAAACTTGTATTAATTGTAATGGGTTCACTTGGTTCTATGACCATAAATGAAGAACTTTTAGATATTGTTCCAAAGTTTAAAAATAAAAATTACGAAGTTATTTTAGTAACTGGTAAAAATTACTATGATAATTTTAAAGATATAAAAATAAATAACGTAAAAATTGTACCTTTTTTAGATAATATGTTGAATGTTTTAAAAGTTTGTGATTTAATAGTAACTCGAGCAGGTGCATCAACAATTGCTGAAATTACATCAATTGGACTTCCTAGTATATTAGTACCAAGTCCATATGTTGCTAATAATCATCAATTTTATAATGCAAAAGAACTAGTAGATGCTGGAGCATCGCTTATGCTCTTAGAACGTGACTTTAAAAGTGATTCATTGCTCGAAAAAATTGATTTAGTTTTAAATGATAAAGATATGTCAGAGAAAATGCATGAGGCATCATTAAAACTTGGTAAACCAAACAGCAGTGATGAAATTTTACAGGTTATTATAAATATTTTAGGAAGTGACTTAAATGGAGAATATAATAAATGAGATAATGAATAAAAATATAGGTGATATAAAAGTATCTCCTAGTTTATCTCATTATACGACTTATAAAGTTGGAGGAACGGCTAGATTAGTTGTTTATCCAAAAAATGCCTCTTGTTTAGTAACATTGATGGAAATTATTAATAAATATGATGTTAAATACTTCATTTTAGGTAATGGTAGTAATGTTTTATTTAGTGATGATTTATATGATGGTATTATCATCAAATTAGATAAATTTGATGAAATAGATTTTCAAGATAACATAGTAAGAGTTGGTGCAGGATATTCTTTAATTCGATTATCTCTTGAATGTGCTAAACGAGGCCTTGCAGGACTTGAGTTTGCATCTGGTATACCAGGAACAGTTGGTGGAGCAGTATTTATGAATGCTGGTGCATATAACTCTGATATGAAAAGTGTTGTTAAAGATGTAACAGTTTTAACACCAGATTTAAAGATAATAACTCTTGCTAATTCTGAAATGAAATTTAATTATCGTGAATCTTTTTTACAACATCATAAGGGTTATATTTGTTTAGGAGCCACTTTAAAACTTGGATTTGGGGAAAGAAGTGCTTTAGAGGAAATAATCAAAGAAAGAAAGTTAGCAAGAAAAAGAACTCAACCACTTGAATATCCATCAGCAGGATCAGTATTTCGTAATCCTAAAGGACTTTATGCTGGAAAATTAATTGAAGACATGAACATGAAAGGTTATCAGGTGGGTGGTGCTATGATAAGTACTAAACATGCTAATTTTATAATCAATGTTGGTTCGGCTACAGCAAGTGACATAAAGGAAATAATTGATTATGTTAAAAAGCAGGCCAAAATCACATATAATATAAATTTAAGAGTAGAACAACGACTTATAAATTGGGGCGATTTTGATGAAAAAGAAAAAGAATAAAGTGAGAAAAATTTTTAAAATTTTTGGGTTTTTAGTAATACTAGCTTTGATAGCTTTAATAGTTTATTTAATTATTAATATAAAGATAAAAAATATTTATGTTAAAGGTACTAAAACACTGACCGATGAAGATATTATAGAACTGGCTGGAATAGAAAATTATCCTAAATTATTTAGTATTAGTACAATTAAAATGGAAAATAAAATAAAGTTAAATCCTTTAATAAAATCTGTTAGAATAAGAAAAAATATATTTGGACGAGTAGATATAGAAATAGAAGAGTATAATATTTTACTTAAAAGTGAAGTAGATAATTCTGTTTATTTATCTAATGATAAAAAGATAACAATTGATGAAAAGTTTGTTGGAATTCCAACTCTTATTAATGTAGTTCCAGATGATATTTTAAAGGATTTTTTGAAAAAAATTGATACTATTGATAAAGATGTTTTAGCTAAAATATCTGAAGTAGAGTATAAGCCAAATGAATTTGATAATGAATTATTTTTATTCTATATGAATGATGGAAATTACGTATATATTAATACTACAAGGTTATCATATATTAATAAATATGAAAGCATGTTAGAGCAACTTGAAGGTAAGAAAGGAATTATTTATCTTGATAGTGGAAATCATTTTACAATTATAGAGTAAAGTGTATAAATTTATATAATGTAAAGTTAAAAAACATTTATTATTTTCGGTATACTTGTGCCTAAAAGAGATAAATGTTTTTTTTGTGCCTTTTTTATAAAATCTGAAATGTCAAATAGATTTTTTTTCTAAAAAAAAGGTAAAAAAACATTTACAAAAAAATAAAATTATAATATGATTAGTATGCAAAGAGTGAGGTAAGAAAAATGGAAAGAAGTATATTAAATGACATCGTAGTTGTTAAGAGAAGTGGACAAAGAGTAAGTTTTAATCCTACTAAAGTTGCCATTGCTATTAAAAAAGGATTTGATAGTGTATATGACGATTATGATGAGAAAATAGTTAATAAAGCTAAGGAAAAAGTATTAGATACAATTGAAAAAGAATATAAAGATAGAAAAACAATTGGCGTTGAAGATATTCAAGATGTAATTGAAAACGTTCTAAAAAAGATGAAATATGAAGACGTATACGAATCATATAAAGATTATCGTGATAGACGTGCAGCTAGCAGAGATGCCTTTGTTGGAAAACAACAACATAAATTTGTAAAAGCTATTGAGTCTTTAGGCCTTAAGAGTGCTGCAGAAGAAAATTCAAAAAGAGAAAATGCCAATGTTGATGGTGATGGACCAATGGGAACAATGCTTCATTTTGGTTCAACTGTTTCTAAAGAGTTTGCTAAAGCATATCTTATGGATAATAAATATGCTAAAGCTCATGATGAAGGTGCAATTCATATTCATGACTTAGACTTTTGGGCAATGGGAACTACAACTTGTACTCAAATAGATTTAAATAAATTATTTAAAAATGGTTTTTCAACTGGACATGGATATTTAAGAACTCCTAATGGAATTATGTCATATGCATCTCTTGCAGCTATTGCTATTCAATCAAATCAAAATGAACAACATGGTGGACAAAGTATTCCAGCCTTTGATTATTACATGGCTCCAGGTGTACTTAAGACTTTCAAAAAGGAATTTAAACAAGAATTAAGTGAAATACTTGATTTAGAAGGATTTATGGGATTCATTAGATTTGATAAAGTTCTTGAAATGATAGATAAACTTGAAAGTATAGAATTTGATTTAGAAATATTTAATGAATACACTGGAGTAAGCGAGCGAGTAAAAGAAATATTTGAAACTTCATATAAAAATGCAATTAACAAAACAGATCGTGCAACATATCAAGCAATGGAAGGATTTATTCATAATCTAAATACAATGCATTCTCGTGCAGGGGCTCAAGTGCCATTTTCATCAGTAAATTTTGGAACAGATACGACTCCTGAAGGAAGAATGGTTATCAAGAATTATTTACTTGCAACTGAAGCAGGTCTTGGACATGGTGAAACTCCAATTTTCCCTATATCAATTTTTAAGGTAAAAGATGGAATAAACTATAACAAAGAAGATCCAAGTTATGATTTATTTAGACTTGCATGTCGTGTATCTGCTAAAAGATTGTTCCCTAATTTCTCATTTATAGATTCAAGTTTTAATAAACCTTTCTATAAAGAAGGAGATTATACAACAGAAGTTGGTTATATGGGATGTCGTACAAGAGTCCTTGCTAATGTATGTGGCCCACAAGTAACTCCAGGAAGAGGAAACTTAAGTTTTACTTCAATTAACTTACCAAGAATTGGTATAAAATATGGAATTGCTTTAGGTGAACGTGATAAAGCAGATATGAAAGGTTTCTACAAGGAACTTGATGATATGATGGATTTAGTAAAAGGACAATTATTACAAAGATTTGAGTGTCAATGTTCTAAACATCAAAGAAACTTTAAGTTCTTACTTGGTTCTCATGTATGGATTAATAGTGAAAAACTAGAACCAAATTCAAAACTTAGAACAGTATTAAAACATGGAACATTATCAATTGGATTTATTGGACTTGCTGAAACATTAAAAGCTCTTATTGGAGAACATCATGGAGAAAGTGAAAAGGCTCAAAAACTTGGTATTGAAATTGTAAAACATATGAGAGATAAATGTGATGAATATACTAAGGAATACAATTTGAACTTTACATGTCTTGCAACCCCTGCTGAAGGATTATCTGGACGTTTTGTTGGAATAGATAAATCAATTTATGGAAAATTAAAAGGAATTACTGATAGAGATTATTATACAAACTCATTCCATGTACCAGTTTATTATAAGACTAGTGTAAAACATAAAATGGAAGTTGAAGGAGTATATCATAAGTTTACAAATGCTGGACATATTTCTTATGTAGAACTTGACGGTGATACTGTCAATAATGTTGATGCATTCGAAAGTGTTGTTCGTATAATGCATGATTCTGATATTGGATATGGTGCTATTAACCATCCAGTAGATAGAGATCCAGTATGTGGATATGTTGGAGTTATAAAAGATGTTTGTCCAAGATGCGGACGTCATGAAAATGAAGGTGTTCCAATGGAACAAGTCAATTGCTATGATTGTTATTGTAAATAAAAAATAAAGAAGAAAAGGAGAAAATTAAAATGGAAAAAGAAAATAAAAAAGTTAAAACAGTTGGAGAAGGAGTTAAATTCGAAAGAATTAGAAGAATTACAGGATATTTAGTAGGAACCCTTGATAGATTTAACAATGCTAAAAAAGAAGAAGTAAACGACAGAGTATGTCATGGAACAAAATAGTAAGGAAAAAGTAGAATATATAAGACTTGCAGCTGACTTACAACTTGACAGTATAGTAGATGGACCAGGCCTTAGAGCTGTACTTTGGACTCAAGGCTGTTCTCATCACTGTAAAGGTTGCCAAAATCCTCAAACTTGGGATTTTGAAGGTGGTGGACTAGTTCCTATTGATATGGTAAAAGATGCTTTAGATGAACTAGAATATCATACCGGACTTACTTTAAGTGGTGGAGACCCAATGTTTCAACCGGAAGCCTGTTTAGAAATTGCAAAATACGCGAGAAGCAAAGGATTAAATATTTGGGTATATACTGGTTTTACATTTGAAGAACTTTTAAAAATGTCAAAACAAAAACCAGTTTATCTTGAATTTTTAGAGAACATTGATGTTTTAGTTGATGGTAGATTTATTCTTGAAGAAAGAGATCTTAGCATGCTATTTAGAGGAAGTCGCAACCAAAGATTAATCGATGTTCAAAAAACTTTAGAATCTGGTAACATTGTTTTATTTAATGAAATAGAAAAAGAGAGTTCTGATTCTTTTGAAAAAATTCCAATGTATGTATAAAAATGAAAACTTAGAAATAAGTTTTTTTTCATGTTATAATATTTAAGGTGGTGTAATTTGAAAATAAAAAAGGTAATATCTTGGATACTTGTTTTAATTTGGTTAATTGTTATATTTTTCTTTTCGGCAATGGATTCAGATAATTCTAATCAAAAAAGTAAACAAGTAATTAATACAGTAGTAGAAACAACTATAAATACAACTAATGATTTAGGAATAGTTAAAGAACCAAGTGATGCAAAAAGAAATGAAATTGTAGTAACACTGAATATGCCACTTCGAAAATGCATGCATGCCTTAGTTTATTTTATATTATCTTTGTTATTATTAAATGCTTTACATTTAAGTAGATTTAAAAATTATAAATTATATTTAATATGTGTTATAGTATGTATTATATATTCACTTTTTGATGAATACCACCAAACGTTTGTAAATGGAAGAACTGGTCAATTATTGGATGCTTTAATAGATACATTAGGAAGTATTATAGGATTAATTGTTTATTATTTTTCTAAAAAAGTAAAAAGATAAAATTCGACATATTTTGACACTTATAAACATTATAATGAAATAGATTTATATGAAAAAAATAATTTTAATATGTTTATTATTAATTTTTTTAGTTATTATTTGGTCTTGTCTTAGAATTGCAAGTATAACTGATTCAAGAGTATATTCTAAAACTAAAAGAAAAAAATAAAAATTTAAATCTATTGAATATAATGTTTTTATATATTATA
Source organism: Bacilli bacterium (assembly GCA_017460745.1). Lineage (GTDB taxonomy): Bacteria > Bacillota_I > Bacilli_A > RF39 > UBA660 > RUG591. Next base: position 75,754 of record JAFUAL010000045.1, read on the forward strand.
ATTATATCATAATCATGGGGCAAAGGAGATGTGACATGATTTTAACATATCAAAAAGCATTGCGAAAATATAAAACGACTTTTTATTTTCAAAAGGCATTAAAAAATGGAGAAATTAAAAGAATAGATAGAGGATTGTATTTCAAAAATAATGATGATAAATACAATGAATTAGAATATGTAGTAAAAAAGTTTCCTAATTTGATTTTTACTATGGATAGTGCTTTTTATTATTTAGGAATATTGAAAGAAAAACCAAAGTTTTATCATTTAGCTTCTAACAGAACTTCCATAAGAATTAAGGATACACGTTTTAAAAAAATTATACAGTATTATCAATTAGATAATATTTTTAAAATAGGAAAAACTACTTTAAAAGTGGATAGAATAAAAATTAATATTTATGATAGAGAAAGATTATTAATAGAATTAATACGTAATAGAAATAAAGTAGATAAAAAAATATATGATGAAGTAATTACTTATTATATTAATAATAAAAATATAATAAATGAAAAGAAATTAACTAGATATATTAAGAAATTTAAAGTAAATAAAACTATTATTAAGACTATAAATAATAGTTTAAATGTTACAATTAGTGTTTGACATTTATTTGTCAAATAACTTTTTTTTTAGACAATAATATTCTATAATGTATATAGAATAGAGGATAGATGAAAGATGAATGAAAGTCAATTTAAAAATATATGTAATTTATCAACTAATTTTTTTCAAATATTAAAAGATGAATATAATATTTATTTATCAGATAGAAAAAAAGAGTTTATTGATAATTTAAATATTTTTAAATTTTATAAAGTAATTAATGACTCTAAGATGCCAAATATCTTTTTTTTAGGTGGTACTTATTATTTAAATTCCTATTATGATTTAAGTAATATTGAATCTTTTATACCTTTTCTATGTTTTTCATCTATTGTCAGTAATATTAATCCTTTAAAAATAGGATTAATTGAAGAAGAAATAGTATATTTAAATAATAAATATAATTTAGATATAAAAACAAATTTTCCAGACGAATTAGAAGTTGCAAGTATTGTATCTCAATCTATTTTAAATAATATTCCTTTTAAAGTTATTTTTAAAGATAGTGATAGTGATATTGTAAATTATTTACAAGAAGAAACCAGTAGTGATATTGCAATATGTTATTATAGCGTTTCAAAACAAATGAAAAATATGAGAAAAGTTGATGATTATTTTAATGTTAATAAAAGATTAGATTATTCAAATATATGTGACTATTTATATGACTTTATTGGTCGTAAAGTAAAATAATTTATATAGTTTTGAACTAAAAAGTGAAGAATATAATATTTATTTTGAAATATACAGATTAAAATAAATGTATTTTTTTATGTGTTATGTTAATTTTATTGAATTGTAAAAAAGAGTATGTTATACTTACACCATGAAAGTGGAAGTATAACTTTTACTTTTTGGAGGTAAAAAATGTTAATAGAAAAATGGAAAAGAGAAAATAATCTTTTTAAATTTGCAACAAAAGAAACAAGTCAAGACTCTTTCTTTTCTTGGGTTATTCAAGGAATTAATTGTAATTATCCTGATAGAATTGAAAATTATAATTTAGCAAAAGAATTTTTAAAAGAGATATCTCCACAAGGACTTAAAGAAGATATAGATAAAGTATATGAAGTAAAAATAATAAGACAGTTTCTAAATATTGATATTCTATTAGTTTTAAATATGAGTAATGGAAAACAAAAATTTTTAATTATAGAAAATAAAACAAGTAGTGGTTTGAGAAATAATCAAAAGGAGTCTATTTTATACTATACAAAGTTTTTAGATGAAATAAAAAATAAAAGAAGTATGAATATATTTGATAGTTGGGAAATTTATTGCAATAGTGATAATATAGAAGATAATATATACTCTGTTTTAATAAGAACCAATTTGGAATTAAGAGACGATTTTAATCATGATGAAAATGAAATTAAAAAATATTTAATGAAGTTAGATAGAAATTACGATTTTTTAAAAAATGATAATTTCTTTGATCAACATATAAATTTTATTAATAATAAAGAAAAAATAGAAAAAATAGTTGAACTATTTAAAAAATACCAAAATACTGATAAATTAATAAAAGATTATTACGATGCATTAGTATTTAATTTAGAAAATGACAGTGTATTAAACAGTAGTGAAAATAGTATTGAATTTATTAATAAAAATGGAATATTAGAAGAAGATAAAACTCATTTTAGAACAGCTTACATGTGTCTTGCATGTTTTAATAATATATTAAAAAATCCAATAAAAATAGATGAAGAAAAGATTAATACTAGAAGTAGTGTAAGAATAGTAGATGTTGATATAAACCCTAATACTGATACTCAAAGAAGAAAAATCATTGTATTAACGCTAGACTTTAATAATGGTAATGAATTTGGCAACTTTTTTATTCAAGATAATATTTGGCAAGAAAATCAAGAAAAAGAAAGTACAGATGATATAAGATATGTATATTTATTTACAAAAGAAAATGACTGCTTTAATAATACTTACTATACTTTTAGAGGTTTATTTAGATTTTTAAAAAGAGTCAATAACATTAAGTATTGGAAGAAATGTAGAATTGGCGAACATGGAAAAATTTCTATTAAAAAAGAAGATATAGAAAAATATATTAAAATTGAAGAAGATTTAGGTAATGATAATGCTTAAAAGTTATATGAAAATGATTTCTTTATTAGAGAGAGATATTAAAAGAAAATACAACAAATCTATTTTCTTTAAGAAATATTATAAAAATGAAAGAGAAATAATAAATGATTTACTTATGCAACAATATAAAATTCATTATAAAGTAAAATTGTAATTAAAAAAGTATATTAGTGAATTTAATATACTTTTTTTATTAGATAAAAATAATCAGTTTTGATTATAAATTTATATGCTAAAATATAGGTTGAAAATTTTGAAAGGAGTGATTAATGTGAAAATTAAAGATATTTTTAAGGAAGTATTTGTTGGAGTTAATTTAAGTAATTATTCTAAAAATGATGAAACAGAAGAAGTTTATATGTTTAAAAAAGATAATATTGTATTCAATTCAATTTTATACAATAATTATGGTTATACAAAATTTAATAAAGAGCCTTATAAGTATTTGCCAAATAAGGACTTAATTAAAGTTAAAGTTTCAAAAAAAATTAAAGATAAATATTATTTAAGATTTGGAGATGTTGTTATATCAGTAAAGAAACCATACAAAACTTTTAATGATGTAATTGTTAAGAATAATAAAATAATGGTAAATAACAATTATATAGTCTTAAGAAAAATAGATAGTGATAAATATTACGAACCATATATTTCGATGTATCTTGAATTTGTAGGAATAGAAAAGTATTTGAAAAACGATGGAAAAAAATTAAATAGCGAATTATCTATTGAGGATATAAAAAACATTGAAATTCCAGATATTTCTAAAAAGAAGCAAATTAATTTATATTTTACAACACTGTCTTATATAAGAAATATTATAGAATCACAAGAAAGTATTCAAAAAATATTAAGAGAAGATGATTAATTGTAATTAAAATACTAAATTTTTATAAAAAAATATAGGATATATAATATATGAAAAAAATGTATTAAGGGGGCATTTATGATAAATGAAAGTAAAATATTTAATAATATTATAGGTTATGATAATATAAAAACAACGTTATTAAGGATTATTGATGTACTAAATAATCAGAAAAAATACAAAAAAATAGGTTCAACAATACCAAATGGTTTGCTATTATATGGTCCACCAGGAACTGGTAAAACAAGTATAGCTAAAGAATTTATAAATAATATTAATAGAAAAAAATATATTGTAAGAAAAGTAAAATCAAATGGAAGATTTATTGACTATATAAATGATATTTTTAAAGAGGCAAAGGAAAATCAACCATCAATTATATTATTAGATGATTTAGACAAATTTTCAGAAAATGATAATAAAACTAATAATGAGGAATATGTCACTATTCAATCATTGATTGATGATATAAAAAATGAAGATATATTTGTTATTGCAACTGCTAACAATATAAATGTGCTTCCATATTCATTAAAGCGAGCAGGAAGATTTGATATTAAAATAGAATTTGGTAATCCAAAAGATGAAGATGCCTTTAAAATATTTAGTCATTATTTAAAAAATAAAAAAATAGATCAAGATATTAATATTAGAAATCTTTCATATATTTTAACTAATTGTTCTTGCGCTGAACTTGAAAAAGTTTGCAATCAAGCAGGTATATATGCTGGATATAAAAATAAGGATAGTATTGGAATGGAAGAATTATTAAGAGCAGCATTAGAACTGAAATATAATACAAATATAGAAGAAGAAAAAGAAGATAAATATACAATTAGAACAGCTTATCATGAGGGAGGACATATTTTAATAAGAGAAATTTTAGAACCGAATTCTGTATTATTTGCAACAACTATAAATGTTGAAAGTACTACAAAAGGATTAACTGTGTATAGTAATAATGAAAATTATTCTGATGATATTCAATTTATGAAAAATACAATAAAATCACTTTTAGCAGGAAAGGCTGCTACAGAAATTGTATATCACACTGCAGATACTGGTTGTAATTCTGATTTGCATAAAGTGTATAATATTGCAAGAGAAATTGTTGATAATTATTGTGCTTATGGTTTTGATTCTTGGTTTCATTTTTCAAATGAAACATCAGAAAAAGTGAAAGAATCAAAAGATGATAAAGTTAATAAATTAATCAGTGATTACTATGTTGAAGTTAAAGAAATATTAATTGAAAATAGAAACAAATTAGATAGAATAGCAACAGAATTAAAAAATAAAAAAATACTATTTAAAGATGAAATAGAAAAATTAATTAAGTGTTAAAATATATATTTTTTGTATATACATTTTTATTTTTTCTTAATAATAAAATTTTATGTTATAATCTAATTATAGATGTGAAAAAATAATTGTATAATTATTAGGAGAAAGTATGAATTTATCAAAATCAAGATATATGTTAGGTTGTAGATATATAAAATTATTACGGTTATCGTGTTATAAAAAAAGAACAAGAAGAAATAAATAATGAAATTATTTTAGAAAATGGTAATAAAGTTGGAAATTTGGCCAGACATTTATTTGGTAATGATTATAATTTTAGTTGATTATAATAAAAATGTAGATTCAATGATAAATGAAACAAATAAACATATTAAAAATGCGCCAAACATAGTATGTGAAGCTTCATTTAATTATAATGGTAATTTTTGTTCAGTTGATATATTAAAAAATGATAAAGATGGTGTAGAGATATATGAAGTTAAATCATCAACAGAGATTAGAGGTATTCATATAGATGATATTTCATATCAAACTTGGATATTAAAGAAATGTGGTTTGAAGGTAAAAAAGTCATATATAGCATATGTTAATGATGAGTATATAAAAAATGGAGAATTAAATATAAACAAATATTTTAATATAGAAGATGTATCATCATTAATCAATTTAAAAAAGGTAGAAAAAGAGGTTGAAAAATGAAAAAGTATAATTAATTCTAATAAAGAACCAAAGATTGATATTTCTCGTGCTTGTAAAAAAAGTAAAAATGTTTCTTATGACTGTCCATTTTTTAAATATTGTATTAAGAATTTACCAAATCCAAATGTGTTTGATATTGGTTGGAAGACAAAATTTGATAAGAAATTAGAAATGTATTATCAAAATAAAATAACATATGATGAAATTTTAAAATCAGGTGGCTTTAATAAGAAAGCTGAAGAACAAATAAAATTTGAATTATATGATTTAGAACCTAAAATAAATAAAAATGTAATAAAAGAATTTTTAGAATCGTTAACGTATCCTGTATATTTTTTAGATTTTGAGACATATAAAGTTGCAATTCCTACTATTAATGGGACTAAAACTTATCAACAAATATGTTTTCAATATAGTTTGCACTACTATTTAGATAAAAATGAAAAATTATATCATAAAGAATTTTTAAGCAGTGATTATAACGGAAATCCTATGTATGATTTATGTAAACAATTATGTGAAGATATTCCTTTAAATTCATGTGTTTTAGTTTATAATGAAAGTTTTGAAAAAACAAGATTAAGAGAAATGGCAGAATTATTTCCAGAGTTTAGAAATCATTTATTTAATATAAGAAATAATATCGTTGATTTATGGAAAATTTTTGATAATCATGATTATTATGTTAAAGAAATTGGGTCAAGGTCATCTATTAAGGTTGTTTTACCAGCATTATTTCCAAATGATCCATCGCTTGATTATCATAACTTGGATCAGATCCATAAAGGAGACGAAGCAAGTAGTGCATATTTATCGTTAAAAAATCTTTCTAAATTAGAGGAAGAAAAATTGAGAAAAAACATGCTTAAATATTGTGAGTTAGATACTTATGCTATGGTTAAAATATATGAAAAGTTAAAGGAAAGTGTTAAGTAAATTTAATTAATTTAAAAGATGTTTTCAAATAAAAAGGTAAAGAGGTAATAATGTTATGGTAGCTAAAGATAATAATGTTGAAGAATCAAAAAAAATGAAAAAAATAGCAGAATTTAAATACATACAATGTACGAGAGATTTGAAACTGTATTATATGTGTGAATATATTAATGGAAAGTTAGAATTAAGAAAACAAATTCCATTTTTTAAAAACGATTATTGTCATTTTCAATTAGAAGAAAAATCTGGTGAATATATAATAAGAAGAAGTAAAAAAGGTGCCATACTTGGAAAATGTGAAGATAATGGAGATGGGACAGCGAATATAACAAAGGTGTATATAAGTAATAAGTTTGAAGAAGATGATGGTTTTAGTAGTAATCCGTATAATTTGATTGAAAATATTAATGAACTTACTGAAGAATATGTAAATAAATATTTTAAACTTTATTATGATTTAATAGAATTTTGTAACGAACAATATAATAGTAATTATTCAAAAGTTACAGCTTTAAAATTTTATTACTTAGTAAGGGAAATGTTTGAAAGCAATGAAATATTTAAAGATAAATATGTTTTTTCGGAACCTAATTGTTTTATTCTTAACGAAAAAAATGGTATAGAATATGATGCATTAATATTAAGAAAAGGTAAAGAAGACAATATTATTAGAGGATTTTATTCTGAAAAAGAAATAATAGCAACAGTTGAATTAAAAGGTGGTGGTTTTATTGCTGCTAAAAAAAATTTAAATAAAAAAATTGCAAAGTATTTAAAAAGAGAAGCGGTTAGTAATATTCCACACATTTATATTTCTCTTTTTGAGTCATCTGTTAAAAAAAATGGTCATGCGTTCTCAAACTATGAAAAAATAATTAAAGGAATACACTCACTTAATGATGAAGGCGTTCCAGTCAAACCACTCATATTATCAACTAAAAACGATAATCAACGTTTCATGGTATCTAAAGATTGTTCTGTTGAAGGAATAATAAAATTTATTGAACAAAATGAAAAAATTTAAAAATAAAATTATATTAATTTTAGGAGGTGTTATTGAGTGGAAGTTTTTTCTAAAGAAATAATGCATATTATTATGTCTAACTTATCAAAAGAAAGACATATATTTTGTTCAGAAGCAGATTTTCAGTTTGCGTTAGCCAATAAAATTGAACGCTATTTAGAAGAAAAAAAAGTAGAAAAATATAATATATTTCATGAATGGTGTTTTGAAGTACCAGATAAAAAAAATCCTGAAATTTTTTATAAAATGTATGTAGATATTTTAGTTGTAATAAATGATAAATATTATCCAATTGAACTAAAATATAAGACAAAAGGCAATATAAAAAAAGATTATAAGTATTTAACATATAATGATAATAATGAAATGGAATATGTATTAAAAAATCATGTAGCTTATAATTTAAATTGTTATAGTTATGTTAAAGATATTGACAGATTAGAACAAATTAAAAAACACATAAGGATGGTTGATTGTTGCTATGCAATAATGTTGACAAATGAACCAATATATTGGATTGGCCCTAAAGAAAAAAGTTCATATCGTGATTTTGTTATTAAGGAATATGAAAATAAATTTGATACCAAAAAATATGCAATTCCTCGAGGAAAATTATTGAGGTGGTATAATAAAAGTGGTAATTCAATTAGTGATGGAGAAATTGAATTAGATAATTCATATGAAATGGATTGGAGAGACTATGGAACAAATCTTGATGATAACAGATTTAATATTAAAAATAATTTGGAAAATGTTCGTCAATTTAGATATATTATTAGTGAAATAAAATAGCATATAATTAATTGTAAAAAAATTGTTATAAAAAATTAGCAAGATAATTGAATTATATGTTTCAATAATTTAATATAAAAAATAGCCTTCTTCTTTATTTCTACTTATACGAGAAATAAAGTCAAGGGCTATTTACATTATTTTTTATTAGTTTTTTTTATTAAATTATAAAGTTTAATACTTTGTTATTTTGTTTATACATTATAAAATACATTTAATAAACAGTACTTTTTAATTTTATAATAGGTCAAGGAGTAACAATAAAATTAATAAAAAACAAATAATGACAACTATATATTTTTTAAATTATTTAGTATATACTAAATCTTTATAATTTACTTTTTCTTTTAGTTCTCCTGCATTTATCATAATGTCTTGCAAATGATCAAAAGATTCTTCAGTAAATTCTGTTGTAGCAGGCCAAGTATCAACAGATTTGTATCGTTCTATAACAGTTGCCAGATCTGAAATACCTGTATCTGGAAATTCATCTTTAATTACTTCGGCTATTTCCATACTTGTGTGTGAATGAACATAGTCAAGTCCTTTTTGAATTGCTTTTATAAAATTTTCAATTATATCGGGATTTTCTTCTATATAAGAACTTCTTGCATTATATGCAGTATATGGTACGGTACCACCAAGTTCACCAAGACTTGCAACAATAAATCCGTATCCTTCTTGTTCTACAGCTGTTGCATTTGGTTCAAATAGAGAAACAAAGTCTCCTGTTCCACCAATAAATGCCCCTTGCATAGCAGAAAATGCAACACTTGTATCTAGATTTATATCAGTTTTTGGATTAATTCCATTTTTGGTTAAGATATATTCTAAAGTCATCTCAGGCATACCACCAACACGACCAGCAATATAATTTTTCCCTTTTAGATCTTCTAATTTAAAATTATCAATTTTTTCTCTTGAAACTATAAAACTTCCATCTTTTTGGGTTAACCCTGCAAATGTTTTTAAGTAATCTTTTTCTCCTTGATTATATACATAAATTGTTGTTTCACTTCCTGAAAAACCAATTTCGACATCATTTGATAAAACAGCAGCCGTTACTTTATCAGCACCTGGTGTTAGTATAAATTCAACATCTAGTCCATAGTCTTCAAAGAACCCTTTGTGAAGAGAAACATAACTTGGTGCATAAAAAACACTATGTGCAACTTCAGCAACTCTAATTTTCTTTAAATTAGAATCTTTTTTATTGTTTAATAAAACTCCAAATATAATTACTAAAAGTATAATAAATGAAAAAATCACAATTAATTTTTTCTTCATATAAATTTTTTCCTCCAATCAAGATATTATATGATTAATTATGTATTAAGTTATCTAAAAATAAAAAAATCACTTTGTTTTTTTGTAATTATTTGTTATACTAAATTTGATTTAATTCAAGGAGGTAATTATGGAATTAAAAGGAAGTAAAACATATGAAAATTTACTTGCTGCCTTTGCAGGAGAATCTCAAGCAAGAAATAAATATACATATTTTGCAAGTAAAGCTAAAAAAGATGGTTATGAGCAAATAGCAGCCATATTTGAAGAAACAGCAAATCAAGAAAAAGAACATGCTAAAATGTGGTTTAAAGAATTGCATGGTGGAAGTGTTCCTGAAACACTTGATAATTTAAAAGATGCAGCTGATGGAGAAAATTATGAGTGGACAGATATGTATTCTGAATTTGCAAGAATTGCTGAAGAAGAAGGATTTACAGCGATTGCTAAAAAATTTAGAGGCGTTGCAGAAATAGAAAAAATGCATGAAGAACGTTATAGAAAGCTAATTAATAACATAGAAGAAGGATTAGTATTTTCAAGAGATGGAGATACAATTTGGCAATGTAGAAATTGTGGACATATAGTAATTGGAAAAGAAGCTCCAAAGGTATGTCCTGTGTGTGCTCATCCACAAAGTTATTTTGAAATAAAAAAAGAAAATTATTAATTAATAGAAAGATAGGTTATGTAATATAACTTATTTTTTAATAATTTTTTTTAAAAAGCATATAATTTTTTGGTGAATGATATGTTCAATAAAAAGATTGATAGTCGAATTAAATTAATTTTAATTTTTTTTATTAGTTTTTTTGTTGTTATTTTATTAAAAGTTGTATATATTGAAATGATAGATTATAAAAAATTATCAAGTTTAGCAATGGATTTATGGAGTCGTGATTTACCAATTGAAGCAGATAGGGGACTTATTTTGGATAGAAATGGCGTGGTACTTGCTGATAATATTACAACAACAAGTTTGGTTTTAGTTCCAAATCAAATTGATAACAAAGAAGAAGTTACTAAAGTTTTAGCAGATATTTTAAATGTTACTTATGAAGAAATGGAGAGCCATGTTTTTAAAAAAACTTCTATTGAAAGAGTGCATCCTGAGGGTAGAAGATTAAGTTTTGATATAGCCGATAAAATAAATTCTTATAATTTTAGAGGAGTATATTTGGTTAAGGAATCTAAAAGATATTATCCATATGGAGAAACTTTGTCTCATGTTCTCGGCTATGTTGGAATAGATAATCAAGGACTTGGTGGGATAGAGCTTATGTATGATGAGTATTTAACTGGAGAAAATGGTGCTATTAAATATTTCAGTGATGCTAAAGGTAATAAAATAAATTTAAGTGAAATTTACTTAGAACCAGCAAGTGGAATGAATATAACTTTAACAATTGATATAAATATTCAAATGTCGGTTGAACGTGAGCTTAATAATGTTGAAAGTACATTAAAACCTGATAATTCTCTTGCAATTGTTGTTGATCCTAATACACTTGAAATTCTTGCAATGTCTAGTCGTCCAACTTTTAATCCAAATAATTATAAGTTATTTTCAACAGAAGTACTAAATAGAAATTTACCAATTTGGATGACATATGAACCAGGAAGTACATTTAAAAACATAGCAACCATACCGTGACCAGTATTTATAAGGGTTTGAGAATATTAATTTATTCTCTTTTTATTTGATATTATGCTCGTTAATTTTATGAAACACGATAAAATATATTATCACGGAGGATGTGATAGTATGGTCTTTAGAGAAGATAATAGAATTAATTATACAAAAATATCTAATGAATTATTAAAAGATAAAGAATTAAGTTTACCAGCTAAAGGTTTATTAATTACTATGTTATCACTACCTGATGACTGGTCCTATTCAACATTAGGACTTACTTCTATTGTTAAAGAAAGCAAAAATACTATCCATAGGTTGTTAAAAGAATTGGAATCAAAAAACTATTTAATTAGAAAGTCTATAAGAGATGATAAGGGAAGGTTTGTTAAGTATGATTATGTTATATATGAATTACCATATCCCAATATACGGGATACGGAATTACCAGATATGGAAATTAGGGATGATAATAAATTAAATAATAATAAAGATGAAATAGATAAAACACTACCAAGTGGTTATACAAGTGAGTTAATTAGACGAGGATTCATTAGTGAAAATGATTTTGAATTAGATAAATATAATACTTTGTTTGATGAGTTAAAGAAAGAATATGACTATCAGTTAATATATAAGTGTAGTAATTATATTATCAAGATGATGAAGTTAAATAAGAATAAGGATGAGTATGATAATCCGATAGAAGATAAATATAATTACTTTAAAACAAGCTTGATTAATAATTTAAGATATATTACTCAAGATATATCATTGTGGGACTTTGATGACGATGAAATTAGTTAATAAGTCCTGTGGTCTTGTTTGGAGTATCATATTCTCACAGAATCAACAAAATAGTATAAATATATTAGAATTAGTTAAAACTCCATATATTGAGAATAAACAAGCAATAATTTAGTTCTGGTTATTTTGATAAAAAGCACTGACAAATAAAAAAGTACTCGATATAATTTAGTTGGAGGAAGATATTTGTATGAGTAGTATTAGTAAAAGATTATTAGATAAACTATTTCAAGATAAAGAGTATCAAGAATATATTAATGAGTATGAAAATAAGAATAGTATTAATTTAGATAAATTAGAATCATTACTTAATAACCATATTGATTTATACAGGCTATTCTTGAAAGTTAATATCTTTTTATATAGATATGATACTAAATTACTTGAAGATGATTTAAAAGCTTTTAGTCAATTAAATGGAACTACATTACGTATGGATGATATTGATAAAATAATGGATTATTACTTTAATAATTATAAAAGATGTAAGGATGAATTACATAGAATATGTATTCTTCATTGGAGACCACCAGCTGAAAATAGAATTATTAATAAGATAATTAGTAGAAAAACAGAAAAAGAAATAAAAGATATACCTAAAAGTGAATTAGATTAACTTTTTAATTCAAAATGGAAAAAACACAGTATAATAAATTAAAACTATGGAGGTGTAGGAATATGGATGACATAACTAAATCACTATTAGATATAAAAGAAAAAATATCAAGTATTGAAATTAGTAGTGTTGAAAATCTAAAACAAATATTAGAAAATACAAGCGAAATTAAAAAAATTATAGACGAAATTACAAAGAAACAATGAAAGGAGTTAATGTTGATATGAATATCTACCAAAAAATAGTAGTAGAAATATTAAAGTTTTTAGAAAAGATGGATAATGATGAAGAGTTTAAAAAGACTTGTCCAGATATTACAGCAGCAGAATATCTAATAGCAAAAGCTAATCCTGATATTAAACCACAAAGATTAATTAATATACTTAGTGGTAAAGCTAAAAGAATAACATTACAAGAACTGTGTATTATATGTTACTGGTTAGATATTGAATTAAAAGATTTATTTAAAAATATAGAATAATTTATATTGATAGAATTAAAGCTTCTATCTTTTATTTTGTCTAAATACGAGATTTTTGTTAAAAAATATGGTATACTTTTTATGTAGAGGTAATACTTTGAGGAGGTATATTATGTTAGATGAAACAATTAATAAAAGTAAAGAAGACTTAATTTCGGAAATTGAAAAAAGAGTTGAAGATAAGATTATAGAAAAATCAAATGCTGATTTGCTTATTAAACTAATTAATAATTCTGATAGTTTATCAGAAGCAATTTCTATAGCTCAACTTGGAACTACTTATAAAAGAACGGGATTCCACTTTGATAAACGACTTGAAAAGATGGATAATACAATTAAGTATTTTAAGAAAAATAATAAGTTAAGCTTTAAAAATGATGAATCTAAATTAACTCACAAATTAATTATTGGAGATAACTATGATGCGCTATTAAACCTACTTGTTGAATATAGAAACAAAATAGATGTCATATATATAGATCCACCCTATGGAAAAGATAGTATGGGTGAGTTTGCTGAAACTAATTATAACAATGCGATAACAAGAGATAATCTATTATCAATGCTATATCCTAGATTAGAGTTAGCAAAGCAATTATTAAATAAAGAAACTGGTGTAATTATCTGCAGCATTGATGACAGGAATCAATCTTACGTTAAATGTATGTTCGATGAAATATTTGGTGAAATAGGTTTTTTATTCGTAGCACCACGAATTACTAAAAAAGGTGGAAAATCTACAACTACTATTCAAAAAAACCATGATTATGTTTTAGCCTACGCAATGCCTGGTAATGAAATAATTTTTTCAATGGATGAAATGGATGATTCTGGGTATAATTTAGAAGATGAATATGTAGATAAAAGAGGAAAATACAAGTTAAGTCAATGCTTAGATTATGATAGTTTATCTTATAGTAAGTCTTTAGATTACCCAATTGATTACAACGGTCAAACAATATATCCTGGTGGTGATTACGAAAAATATAAAGAACGTCAGTCTGGAAAATATAAAAAAGCAGACTGGGCATGGAGATGGAGCAAAGATAAATATGAATTTGGATTAAAAAATGGATTCATAGTTGTAAAAAATGGTAATAATGGAAAACCAAGAATATACACTAAAACTTATTTAAATTGTTCTTTAGAAAAGGATAATACTGGGAAAATATATATTAAGTATACTGATAAAGCAGGTAAATATTATACAACTTTATCTTTTATGGATAATGATTGTTCAAATGATTATGGAAAAAAGGAACTTGATAAAATATTTAAGAATTCAAATGATTTATTTAAAAATCCTAAACCAATAAATTTAATATCAAAATTGATTAAAATGTCATGTTTAAAAGATGATGCTATTGTGTTAGATTTTTTTGCTGGTTCTGGTACTACTGGACAATCTGTTATGGAATTAAATAGAGAAGATGGCGGTAATAGAAAGTTTATTTTATGCACTAATAATGAAATTACTAATATGAATCCTAATGGTATTGCTTACGATGTAACTACTAAGAGATTAAAAAGAATAATGTCTGGTAAATGTTATGATGGCAATAAAGAATTTGATTGGATAAATAATAACGAACCCTATGGCGACAACTTAGATGTATATGAAATTGCTAAAGTTGCTAATTTTGAATCTGCAGAAAATAAAACTCCATTTGATGTTATAGATGAAACATTATATGGATTAAATAAATTTAACTCTATTAAAGATAAAATTGAATGGGTATGCAATAACTTTGAACACACTCAAAAGAATATTGAATCTGATAATGCCTGGAAAGAAAGGTTGGAGAACGAATAATGTTAAAGGAAGCTATTGAACTCCAACAAAATGCAGTGTCAAAATTAGTAGAATTAATTGAAGAAAGAGATGAATTAACTTTTAGAGCTCCTACTGGTAGTGGAAAAACATATATGATGGCTGATTTTATGAACAGAATACTAGATGAAAATGAGGATGTTATATTTCTAGTTTCTACTCTATCTAAAGGAAATTTAGCACAACAAAATTTTGATAAGTTTCGAGAATATAAAGATAAAGGTAGATTTAAAAAAATAAATCCCTATTTAATATCAAGTGAAATAAGTGGTGAGGAATCATTATTTGTCCCTACTGATTATAATGTATATATCCTACCTAGAGATTTATATAAACAAGGTGGAAGACTTATGCAAGGAGCTATGGATAACTTTTTACAAATAATGACTTTAAATGACTGGCTTGGTGGAAAAGATAAAAAAATATATTTAATTAAAGATGAGTGTCATGTTGCTACAAACAATTTGGATACACTTTCAAATGATTACTTTGATAAAGTTTTAAATTTTTCTGCTACTCCTAAACTAAGAAGACGTCAAATTCCTGACGTAGAAATAACTGATACTGAAGCAGTTAATGCAAAACTAATTAAATATATTGAATTAAGTGATGATGAAGATATTGGAGTAGCAATTAATAAATTTGAAGAAATTAAAGAAAAATACAGAGATTTATTAGGTGTTAATCCTTGCTTAATAATACAAATTTCTAATAAAGATAAAGCAGATTATGAATTAAATAACATCATTTTTCCTGAATTAAATAAAGCTGAACATCAAGACCTTAAATGGATGTTAATTGTTGATAAGGATGATAAATGCGATACAAATGATACATTTAAAGCAAAAAAATTACCTGTCTCTAAATGGAAAGATTATGCTAAAGAAAATTCTTCAACAATAGATATTATTATATTTAAGATGGTTATATCTGAAGGATGGGATATTCCTAGAGCATGTATGTTATTTCAAATAAGAGATACTCAAAGTAAGCAATTAGATGAACAAGTTATAGGTAGAGTTAGAAGAAACCCAAGATTATTAGATTTTGAAAGTTTATCTGATGAAGCACAAAAATTAGCAATGACTTCATGGGTATGGGGAATTATTCCTGATGATGGAAAGAAAGTTAGAAATGTTAAACTTTATGATGAACCAACTGATATTACTAATAATATTCAAATTAAAACAACTGTAATAAATGATTTAAGTAAAAAGGTAAATTTCAATGTTGAAGAATATCTAAATAATAATGAAAATCATAATCATTATATGAGTATATTTGAAATGTTTAGGAAGTTAGATAAATCTGACAATGAAATCAAAAAGATGTGTTATGATTACTCTGATAATTATCAAAAATGGTGGAAGTTTAATGAAAATATTGATAAGATTAAAACCGAAAATGATAAGTATGAGTGTGATTACCTTACTAGTATGTCGTTAAGAAAAGATGATTCTGGTGAGGAAATAATATCGTCATTCCCTATTTCAAGTATGTATGTTGATAATGGTAACTATGTTAATATAAGTGATTGGGTTTGGAAAAGAACTGATGGAGCTGATAAATTTGCTTTTGATAGCGAAGCAGAACGTGAATGGGCCAGCATATTAAAGGATCTATCTACTTCACATATTAAAAAGATTACTACAGGCAAATTGAATCCAAATAGTAAATTTTATAAAAAGGATTTATTAGGAAATGATGTACCTGAAAGATTAGAAGAATATGATAAATATTTATGGGGAAAGAATTATATATCTAATTCAGATATTAAATATGAATATTATTTAGATGGTATTCACTCATCATATCCTGACTTTGTATTAGTAGACAATGATAATAAATTACATTTATTTGAAGTAAAGAGTGTTAATTTTTCAAATGGACAAAATGCTAATTTTGATTCAGAAGCCTATAAAAGAAAAGTTGATGAATTAAAGAAATGTTATTTAATTGCTTCAAGTCTTACAGGTCATATATTCTATCTACCTGTACAAAGAAATGATGTTTGGAATATAATAAAACTAGAAAATGGAACTGAAACAAATTTAACTATTGAAATGTTTAAAGAATCATTTGCATAAGAATTAAAAAAACTCAAGATTTTATGTAATTATAATCTTGAGTTTATTTATATTCTATTTGGAACGTCTTTGTGAGTGTCGTCATATTTAAGTAATAAATATGTTTCAATATTTAATGCTTTTGCTAATGAATCAATAGTTTTAAGTGAAGGGTCATAAAGTTGTCTTTCTAAATCAGAGATATATTTATCTGTTAATCCCACTATTTCACTTAGTTTTTCTTGTGATATATTAGATTTAATCCTATAATATTTTAAATTTTGACTAAATACTTCCCTTATATCTATTTCTTTTTCTTTACTAGACATTTCTACCACCTCATAATAAAATTATATAAGTATGACTTTGAGAAAATAACCTAGTACCACTTTGAGAAAAATTGATTTTATGTTATACTTTTATTATATCAAAGTTTCACTTTGATATATGGAGGTGTGATATGGCATTAATGAAATGTCCTGAGTGTAATAAAGAAATAAGTGATACTACAAATGTATGTATTCATTGTGGATATAAAATAGGAAATAATAGTCAAATATATATACATCCATTTATTAAAAAAATTGTGCCTATCATATTTGTATTATTGGTAATATTTATTATAATAAATATAAATAAAAACAATGAAAGTGATAGTTCAGATAATTTAGTTAGTTGTGATGACCTTAGTTATTTTGTTGATACTTCAAAAACTAATTATGCTAATGAACATGGTTATAGTATTAATAAAACAAGTTGTGAGTTTGCTGGCTATATAAAATATACTGATACCGGAGAATATGGAATATCTATTGCTTGTGATTCACCGAACAAATTATATCATAAGACATTTAAATATAAATGTAGTAAATAAAATATAAAGGAGGAATAAGTTGTGATTAATAAAAAGGATGTTATAGAAATTAAAAATGGTGTAATACCCTATGATAAGATTAAAGACCAAAAAGATATTACTTTTGTAATAATAACAAAAGATGAAAAAGTATTAGAAGAATCTATAAGAGCAATTACAAAAGTTAAAGAAGATTATAAAGATAAAGACTTTAATGTTGTAATATCAAGTAGCTATGAGAAACTTTATACACTTAGTAATGGTAAGTTTTAATTGAGATAGTATAAATTACTATCTTTTATTTTGTACTTTGTTTATATATTAATTATGATGTTAGAGATAAAGTCTGATAGTATCTGATAGCATTTGATAAAGGAGGTATTAATTATGGACCAATGTTATAAAATAAAAGACCTATCAAGGATGACAGGAATTCCTTATATTACTTTATATAGAGAATTAAAAGATTGTCATTTAACTGGTTTTAAAGTTCGAGGAGCATGGTATGTATCAAAAGCCGACTGGTTATCATATCAATTTATACATGTATTTCAAGGTCTAGGAATAGATATGAAAGAATATATGAGACAATTAAAAAAAGAGAGAGATGATGCAATGAAGGAAATAATCGAAGCAGTTAATAAAAGTAAAGTATTAAATTCAAATAAAGAAGAAAAAATTACAGATGTAGAAAGAGAAAACGACCCATTATATCAATGCTTATTAAAAGTGTTTGAACCATATATGCAAAAATAAATAATATTTAGGAGATGAATTATGTATAGTAAGTTAATATGTATTGACAATGATAAAGATGTTCTTGTTTATAGTGATGGGGTTGCTGTTGTTATTATTGAAAAAGAAAATTTGTTATCAAACGAATTAGAAAGATTAAATATTAAATTAATAGATAGAAATCGGGAATCAATAGGTTCATCAAATGATAGGTATAAATTTATTTTAAATAAAATATTGATGCTTCCTAAAGATAAGCTAGATGAAATAAAGAAATTAATTAATCATAAAGAGTAAAATTCTGGTGTACATAAAACATTTGATTATCATTACATTATAAATTAATTAAAAACGGGCTCTCAAAAGCTCGTTTTTACGTTATATTTGTAATAGAAACTATTTTTATGTTTTTTATTACAAAGAGGAGTGATTAGATTATGGAATATTGTAGTAATGTTAAAAGAGGATATTGCAGGTGTTCTCTGGATGAAAAAAGAGATATGCAAAGTGTTAATCATCAAATTGAAGAATTAAAAAAAGCTGGTGTACCTGAAGAAAATATAGAATATGAATATATAAGTGGTACTAAAGAAAATAAACCTAAATTACAGGAATTACTTAACAAATGTAATGAAGGCGATATTATTTATTGTTATGAACTTAGCAGAATATCAAGGTCATTTAAAGACTTCTTTAATACAGTTCAAATTTTAAAAGAAAAGAAATTAAAATTAGAATTATTACTTAATGGTATAAGTGTAGATTTTACTAGAGATAAATTAGACCCATTTACTGATTTCTTTCTAAATATTATGATGGCTTTTAATAGTCTTGAAGTTGAAGTTATAAGAGAAAGAGTTCGTTCTGGTTTAGAAGGCGCTAGAAGTAAAGGAAAAATATTAGGTAGACCTAAACTTACTAAAGATGATATACCTGATAAATTTTATAGAAAGCTTGATTTATTTAATAAAGGTGAAATTAATAAAACTGAATTTGCTAATGTTATGGGTTGGTCTAGACCTAAATTAAATAGGATTCTTGAATTAAATAATGTTAAATAATATAGAATTACTTTTGTAAGTTTGTAAGTTTCTTTCTATTAGTTTTATCATATTTATCTTTACATTTTTTCACATTTTGCCATTTTATAAAATTTGGAACTGACGATGATTCGTCTTTTTCTAATGCAGATAATTCATTTTGAAATAGTTGTTTTTCTTCTTCATTTTTAATTCTTTTAATATGATTTTTAATTAATTCTTTTATATGTTCACAACAATAATTAGTTCCGTTGTTAGCAGGTTTACCGCATTTTTCACATTTTATTTTATTAACAGAGAATAAATTAAGTAATGATTCTAAACATATACGTAATACTGTATGGTGTATTTCCGATTTCTTTGTAAAAGCATTAGGATCATAATCTGATAAGTTCATAATGTTAGGATTATACTTATTTACTCTTAATTCAGGGTATGGTATATCAATCATATTCAAGTATATAGCTAATACTATATTAAAGTTGATAAGATAACTTGTTATTTCATTTATAAAAGTAATATTTATTTTGTGTACATATTTGTATTCTATTTTATTTATATCAAGCTCATTATTTTCTTGATATTGAAATGCTTCTTTTTTAAATCTCTTATATAAAGAAGGAAATGTTTCAAGTTCTTTTTCAAGTTTTTGATACATATAACTTCTATTTTTATTATTTGCTAATTTTTTTAAAGTATCGTTTATATTATTTATTAAATAATAAGTTAAAGCAGTATTAATAATTGGATATAATTCAAATATGTGTGCTTCTCGATATTCTTCACAAGTACCTAGTTTTATATCATCATATACATAACTATTTGCCGTTTGAATACCGTAAATGTTAAAAAATTCTATTATTAGTTTTTTTACATCGTTAGATAAAATTATATTTTTTATTGATTCATCATATTGAAATAATTCGTCGGTAAAATTCATGCTATATAATTTTGAAAGTTGTTTACTATTTTTATCATATTTAGTGATTAATTTGTCGATAGTATCATTTATTATAATTGGCTTTTTATTTAAATCACTTATTGCTTTTCCTATATTATTTATTGAATCTTTAATATCTAGAGTATTACATTTTTTAGTTTCAAGCCTTTTTATTTTTTCTCCCAATACTAAAAGTGAATCAGGAAAATCTATTTTACCTATGCTATATTTCTCATATTCTATTGTTTGTAATAGAATTTTTTTATTATTCATAATCTTCCTCCTTTTCCGAATTTTTCCGATACTATTTAATCGCTTTTTACAGGTTATTTTTTTTATGAAATAATTAATGCGTGCACAGGAAATAATGTCATTTGTGGTTGTGATTATTTCTTTATAATGCAAGTTGTCGTTAATGACATTTATTGTATATTAAAGCCACTTAAAAGTCTATTGGTATTTTTCACCAAAAAAAATAGACTTATAAGCGAGAAAAAAATAGTAATTAAGGAGGATGCTGCAATGTACGATTCTCGCTAATACATTTGTAGTAAAGAAAAATATGGAAGAAACATTAAAAAATGGAGAATTAACTGAAAAACAAATGAGACGTTTGGAGATTTTAAGAAATTACAAACAAAACGAAAGAGCTAAAGGTTCTTATAACCCAGAAGAAGGAATATATGACGTTATTATTAGCAATATATCGTTAAGAGAAAATATTAATGGTAATCCTTTTATTCAAGTTATGTGTCTTAATAAAGATAAAAAAGGATGTAAACGTTTATATGCTAGTTATTATCTTACTGATGGTACCGATGATTCTAGTATCACAGAATTGAGATGTCTATTAAGTGAATATGAACAAGATGATTTTAAAGATGAAGAAGTAATAAATGATTATTCTATTATGGAACGCATGCAAGTTTTAATTGGAGAAACAGCTCAAATTGTAATTGAAAATCAAGATGGTTTTATGAACGGAAGGCTTTATAGGGAAGTTCCTAGTGAATAATCTTATATTTTATGACTTTGAAGTATTCTATCAAGACTGGCTATTTGTAGCTAGTCTTGATGATAACTTTATTATTATACACAATAAAAAAAGTGATTTGGAGACTTTTATAAAGAATCATATAGATTACTGGTTTGTTGGATACAATAATTATCGTTATGACGACTTGATACTTTCAGATATTTTAAATGGAAATAACCCATATAATCTTAGTAAAAAAATCATTAATTGTGATGAGGATGATAATACTTATTGTGTTACCTTATTACCAAATTTTAAAAGCTTAGATTTATCGCAAGATATAAAAAGAGAAAATAATAATAAACGTATAAGTCTTAAAAAAGTTATGGGAAATTTAGGAATGTCTATTATTGAAAGTTCTGTATCTTTTAGTATTGAGAGAAGTCTTACTTTAGATGAATTAGAAACTATAACAAAATATTGTTGTAATGATGTTTTAGGTGCTAAAAGATTATACGATTATCGTAGTCAATACTTTGAGGCTAAATTTGCATTAATAAAAGATTTTAATTTACCTATCGAAACAATAAAAGTTGATGAAAACAAATTAGTATCACTTATATTAAAGTGTAAAAAGTATAATGAACCACGTGATTATCTATCAATTAATTATTGTAATAATATCAATTTTAAATTAATACCAGATGAAGTTTTAGACTTTTATGCGAATATTGAATACAACTACTTTAATGGAACTGATTATTATGATGCTATCAATAATAGTGGTAATGTAATTGTTAAAAACAAAAAAATTGGTAAATATAAAACTAAATTATTAGGAGTACCCGCTGTATATGGTTTTGGTGGACTACATGCTTGTACTAAAGCAAGAATGTTTGTGAATAACATAATGCAAGTAGATGTTAAATCTTATTACCCAACCCTAATTATTAATAATCATTTTTATAGTAGGTCTTTTGATAAACCAGAATTATATGACTACATATACCAGAAACGATTAAAACTAAAAGAAATTGATGAAGTAAGGTCTGACGCATATAAACTAATTTTGAATAAGGTTACGGGTTGTATGAGAAGTAATCAGATTATGCAAGATTATCATAATGGGAATAATATTGTAATAAATGGTCAATTAATACTTACACAATTAATTATAGAATTAGGCAAATACATTATTTTGCTTCAGGCAAATACTGATAGTATTACTTTTAAATATAATCCTAAGAATTATGATGAAATAATTAATATTATAAATGATTTTGAAAACAGATTTAAGTTGAAATTTGATAAAGATAGAATTAAGTTTTTATATCAAAAAAATATTAATAACTATTTCTTAATAACTGAGGATAATGAAACAAAATTTAAGGGACAAGATTTTAAAAATTATGAATCTAATAAGTCGATGTATTACAGTAATAGTCGTAGTATTATTAGCAAATGTTTAGTTGAATATTATAAATCAAAAACACCAATAGAAGAAACAGTCTATAAATGCTATGAAAACAATGAAATTGAAAGATTCCAATTAATTGTTAGCTATGGTAAAACATACGATAAATGTTTTTCTGAATATAACGGACAACTTATAGAGCAACCACAAAAAATCAATAGAGTTTTTGCTGTTAAAGATATTAGCTATGGATATATTTATAAATGTAAAAAGGTTGATTTACCCAAAAAATGTAAAAACATATTTGAGTATAACGGAACATTTTATCAAAGAGAAAAAATGCCAAATTCGTATGACCATTGTTACGTTTTTAATGATTCTGTGGATAAATTTGATAAGTCAATGTTAGATTTAGATTATTATATTAATCTTTGCAAAAAGGAGTTAAGGTAATTATGAATAAGGATTATTACAAAATATTAGGTGTAGATAAAAATGCAACACAAGAAGAAATTAAAAAAGCTTATAAGAAATTAGCAAAAAAGTATCACCCTGATAATAAAGAAACAGGAGATGAGAAAAAGTTTAAGGAAGTAAAAGAAGCTTATGATATTTTAAGTGATAATATGAAAAGATTTGCTTATGATGAATTATATAATAATGGCTCAAAGCAAAAAGATAATTACAATGATTCGGAACAAAAAGATAATTATAATGATAATTCTGAAAATGAAGATTTAAATGATATATTTGGACCTGATTTAGCAAAAAATCGTATTCGTGTTTTGTCATATATAGCTGAATATCTTAGTAATAAATATGATTTTAAACTATATAATGGTGTGCTATATGGTAGATTTGATACCAAATATATAAGCGATACGAAACAATTGGCATATAGAATAAATCAAGATATTAAATTAACTAAGAATCAATTTAAAGAACTTTTATATCAGCTGGAATTATATGCAGATAAGATTACAACCCAAATAAATAAAATCAGATTAAATAATGGTATTTTAACATTAACAGATAATGGATCCTATGAGGTAATTAAGGATGATGGAAGTTTTTGTCCATACAACCTTGATATTGATTATAACAGTAAATTAGAAGACGAAAAAGTTATTAAATTCTTAAATGATGTGAGTTGCAATAATAAAGACATTACAAATATGCTTACAGAAATGATTGGTAGTATTTTAATAACTGAACCTAAGGCTCAATTTATGTTTTTTATATATGGTGTTAAAGGCAGAAATGGTAAAAGTACATTAACTTCTGCCCTAAGAGAATTTGTAGGAAAAGATTTGGCTTCAAATATTAGTATTACTGGTTTTAAAGATGATACTAAACTTTATTCACTTGCTGGTAAATTACTTAATATTGCCGATGATGCTGATTATGAAAAAATATATTTAGAGCGTTCACAAACCTTAAAATCGCTTGCTAGTGGTGAATTAATTTCTTGTAGACCAATATATAGAAATCCAGTAAGTTTTATGAATACAGCAACTATTATTTGTACAACAAATACAATGCCAGAATTTGCTGATAAAAGTGGTGGTACTCGTAGAAGATTAATAATAATTGAATTTAATATGGTCGTAGACAAAAATAACAATAACCCTAACTTACTTGAAGAATTAACCACTGATTCTGCTAAAACGACTTTTTTAAATATTGCTATTAAGGGTATGAATAGATTATTACAAAATAATTATTATATTACCGAAAATGAAACACTTACTAAAACATTAAATGAATATTATCATAATTCTGATACAGTAAAAGATTTTATTGATAGTGGTATTAATGAAATAGAAAATCAATTTGTAGCTGATGTGTATAGTTCATACGAAACATTTTGCAGCGAAATTATTTGCAAAGAACCAGTAAAAAAGAATATCTTTGGTAGTCGCATGAAGCAATATGGTTATGTATCCAAAGTTGATACTAGACCAAGAGATGATAGAAAGAAAGTTTCTAAAAGAATTTATGTTAAGAGTGAGTAATATTACATACTTACATACTTACAAACAAAAAATATTAAATATTATAAAAAAGGAGAAATTAAAAATGAAAAAGATTAAAAATGAAATTGTAGAAGGAAATACAATTATAGATAATGTAGTTTCAAGCTTCTTTTTTGAAGAAGATGAAGCAGAAAAAATATTCTTAAGCAGATATATTAAAAATCGTATAGAAATGCTTAAATTGGAAGATTTAATCAACAAGAAAAGTATAGGAATAGCTAATTTTTTAGCCGATTTTATACATTGCAAAGATTTGAATTTTATAACTAAAGTAATGGATATTACAAATAATGATTTAGATAATAAAAATATAATTTTAGGAGATGTAACAAATGAAAAATAATTATTATTCTACAAATGAAATGATAGAAAATGTAAGTAAAAAAATGGAAAAAAATATAACAGATTTTGAAAAGACTTATAAAGGTATTTATAAAGATTTAGATGAACTGACTAGTACAATAAATAATAACATGGATTGTTTATTAAGAAGTGATGTTTACAATCTTATAAAACATATTGAAAAAATTTTACAAAGAGAAAATTCTGAACCTATTTTAAAAGAAAATACTAATTCTATTAATAATCTTAAAGTTACTTATTTAGCATTAAAAAACAAACTACAGGATCTATTTAAATCGGATAATAGAGAGTATTGCTATAAAAATGTAGACTATACAAGTCCTAATTATATAGATTTTGCAAATTTTATTTATAATACTTTGTCTCATAAATTTACTTATGAAGAAAAGAAAATTATAGAGGATAAATTAGAAGAATTAAATAATCGTATTGAAGCTAATACTATGCCTGAATACTATTCAAATGCTTTTTGTGAAATGAAATACTAATTAAATACAATTAGTGTACTTTTTCTTAAAATTACGACATAATATTATGCTCAGAAAGCTTTGTAAAACATAATTAGATATTTTTCTAAAGGAATTATTTAATCAGTATTACATAAACTTTAATGATTAACTATCAAATGGAAAGGAATAAATTTATGAATATAAATAAGATAACTGAAGTACAAATGAAAATTATTATTAATACTAGTCTTTATAAAAAGAAAGTAATTGACGAACATACATTTTCAGCTGTAAATGATGTTCTGTTAAAAACTCTTAAAGGACTACAAACAGCTTAATAAAAACTTTAAGTAAGAAGGAGGAAGATTATGAATTATGATGATATTGTTAGTGCAATCGCTCGTGGTGAAAAGATTTATAATCTTCCACTTAGAGTTACTTATTATTGTAGAGTATCTACTGATAGTGATGTACAATTAAACTCATTGGATAATCAGTTAGATTATTATGAAGATTATATTAAATCAAAACCTGATTGGACATTTGTATCTGGATATGTTGAAGAAGGTGTAACTGGCGTTAGAGTTGATAAAAGACCAAGTTTTAAGCGCATGATTAGAGATGCCAAATTGAATAGATTTGATTTAATTATTACAAAAGAGGCTTCAAGATTTGCTCGTGATTTAGAAGATTCAATTCACTATATCAGAGAATTAAAAAAAAATAATGTTGGGGTATTTTTTGAAAATCAAAATTTAAACACATTTGATTCTAACACAGAAGTATTTCTTAATATGATGTTTAATATTGCTCAAGAAGAAAGTAAAAAATTATCTGCTCGTGTTAAATTTGGCCATAGACAAGCAATAGCAAAAGGACACGTATTAGGTTCTTCAAATATAACCGGATATAAAAAAGATAAGTGTAAATTAATAATTGTTCCTGAAGAAGCTAAATTTATTAGAACAGTATTTGAATTATATGCTACTGGTGAGTATGGATTCCATAAATTAGCAAAGAAATTAGCTACCTTAGGATATTATAATAAAAAAGGAAGATTTTATGATAAAGATACATTAAAACGTATGATTAGTAATCCAAAGTATAAGGGCTTTTATCGTGGACACACATACGAGATAATGGATTATCGAACTAAAAGAAGAAGAACTATTCCAAAGGATGAACAAGTATTAGGATCAGAAAAATGTACTGATGGTTCTATACCAGCTATTGTGTCTGAAGAAATATGGGATAAAGCAAACGAAATATTAAGCACAAGAACAGCTAGTTATCAAAATAATAATTATTGGTCCGGGGGATTAAAATACCCTTTTAGTTCAAAAATTTATTGTAAGGAACATAATACAAATTTTCAAAGGTCTCACGGTAATAGAAGAAAGAATAGACCTACTTGGAGTTGCGGTATGTATTTAAATTATAGACTTGAAGCTTGTGCCTCACCTGTTATTGCTGAAAAAGATTTATTAAATATTATGAATATAATAATGAATAATATTATTCCACAAAAAAATACTATTATTGAAAGTATGTTAGAGTTGTATAAAAATATTGATATAAATAATAAATATGATGAGGAACTGAAAAGCATTGAACGAAGTATTAAAAGAATTGAAGATAAAAAGACACTTGCTCTTGATTTAGTATTAGATGGTGAGTTAAAGAAAGAAGAACTTAAAGTGCAATTTGCTAACTATGAAATAGATTTAAAAAGACTTGTTAGAGATAAAGAAAATATATTAAAAGAAGTTGATAAAATAAAAGAAAGCAATATTAATATAGATAAAATGTCCAGGTCTATTCAAGAAGAAATTGAAGGAGGTTCTTTGGAAGAATTTGTTAGAAAGTTTGTAGATGAAATAATAGTTTCAAAAATTGATGACGATAGATATAATATAATATTAGATATATACTTAAACTTATTTGCAGAAGAAAGACCTAGAATTAAAGGCGCTAGACATATTGATGGCCCTACAGAAGATGAAATACTTTATTTAGAAAATCAGCAATGCGATAGTATTGAAATAGTAAGACCAGATAGGAATATGAATAAATTTACTTATAATGTATACGTAGAAACATTATAAGTTTTTTTATTGAAAATTAATTTATAAAACTGTGTAAATGATATAATATTATTACGGAGGTACTATATGGTTATAAGAAAAATAAGTTGTGATAATATTAATTATAAAAATGTATGTGGTGAATTAGATATTGAACATAGAGTTTTGCGTCTTAATTTAGATAATCAAGAATTTAAGAACTTATTTGATTTTTATGTTGATGAGCTATCAGATAATTCAAGTAAATTAAATGTTTATAAGATTTGCTATTTAGTTGATGACAAGGGCATTTATTATACTTGTAATGGTTGTATTTGGGGATATAGTAGAAAAGATAAATATAGTTCTGTTAAAGTATATACAGCTCCTATTGATGTTATTTATGAGAACAAAATAGTTCTAGATAGCAATGTTGATAAAATAAAAATTACACGCTTATTATTAAAAACATCATATCCATTGTACACGGAATTTAAATGGCATATTGCAAAATTTAGTATGAAGTATGATAGCAGAAAAACAATAAGCATATTAACTTCTAAAAGTGATGATAAATTTTATATTGACTTATTAGTTGAAAGTAATACTGATACTACTTTTAAAACTTTATCTAAAATTTTATATTCAATTCTTGAATTAATTTTTTTGATTTTTGGAGATATTCCAAAATTAGAAAACATAATTTTATATGATAAAAATACTGAATTTAAGTTGTATCGAGAATTAGTAGATAAATACCACCAAAGAGAACAAATTAATCCTAAAAATGAAATAATTAGTAATATTGATTCACATATTATTACTCCTAAATTAATTCAAAAATTTATAGAATTTAGAAAAGAAACAAAAATATTATTTGATATGCTTATGATTGCTATGAATAATAATGGATATTTAGAAATTAATAATTCATCATTACTTCAGCTTTTGGATGGCTTGTCTAAAACAATTGGGCCATTTTCAAATGAAAATTTTAGGGAAATATTAGATTATTATTTCAAAGATAACAATAGTACAAATTATTTACTATCAAAAAGAGATAAGAAGATGATTAATGTTGGTACAAGTACTGATAAAGATTACATATTTATTATAAAAGCAGTTGGTCATAGAAATTATTTATCCCATTTGGATATAAAAAGAAATAGAAAAGTTTTTATAAATTTTGAAAACAATTATGCTTATTGGAAATTATCTATATGTCTAAGACTTTATATAGCTGATTATCTTGGTATTACAGTTGACAAACAATTAGTAAAAAGTTTACTAATATTAATCGATAAGTGGGCTGTTAATAAACATTTTAGATATAAAATTTAATATGTGTCGGTATGGTTGCTACGTTCAAAATAATAACTATGTCAAGTGCTGTAGAAGAAAAAGTCATAGATATTTATAATGATCATTTTTATGATTCAGGAAGTGTTCATATAAATGGAACAAGAATAGGGTGTTGGAAAAGTGGAGGTCATGGAGATCAAACATTCTTGCAAGTTTTAGAAAATTCATGTAATCTTGGAATAAATACAGGAACATATTTGAATTTGAAGAAAAACTTGCAAATAATATAAATTACTCTACCAAAGTTGAGGTTTGTTCTACATACAATTTAATATATGATGGAGTTCAATATTCTAATAGTGAGGTAATTGATATGTCTAAAACTAGTGTTATTTCTAATGTAGATAAAGAAGCATCTAAAAGAAAATCAAAATTATTAAATGTAGATACAAGTTGTTATGAAAATATAATTTATAATAAAAAAGATATTGCTATTAAGTTATTTGATGAATTTGATAAACAAATCTTAAATATAAGTAATGATATTAAAAGAAATTATTTAATTAAAAATGTTGCATATAAACTTGTTAAAAAAATAATTGAAGTACAAGTTGATCAATCTGATATTTTAATATCGTTTTATAAAGATATAAAACAATTTGATTATGAAAATAAATTGTCTATAAGAAAAGGATATGAAAAATCTAGTTTATGTTATTTTATTAAAATAGATAATATGGAAGAATTAACTTATATTATTGAATTATGTAAAAAACTATACTATTATTTGTCTGAATCCAGAGTTGATCCAGTAGATAGTTTATTTAAAACTCTTTCTATTAAGATTAATGCAATTAATTCTAATGTTACTTCTCATATTACTAATAAAGGACTAATGTTTAAAAGTAGAAGAAACTTTACTATCCTATCTAAAAAGAAGTATGGTATTTATGTAAGATTATTAAATGTTGAAGACAATAGCAATATTCTTAATATAGTTGGTAGATCAAATTATGAACCATTGTGTAGATATTTCAAAGTTATAAATGAAAATGATATAGATGTAATAATACCATATATAATAAAAAGTTATGAATTATCTAAATATAATCCAATAGATTTAAAAAATAATTTTATTAATTTATATTATTCAGAATAATATAAATTTTTTTATACACTCATTTAAGTAAAATTCAAAAAAATATGATATAATTATTTATATAACGAACGGAAGTGATATTATTATGGCTAAAAATACTCAATTAGCAAATGCTAAAAAAGAAAAAGATGATGAATTTTATACTGAATATTCAGATATAGAAAAAGAAATGAATGCCTATTTAGAATATAATCCAGATGTTTTTAAAGATAAAACTATATTACTTCCATGTGATGATCCAGAATGGAGTAATTTTACAAGATATTTTGCACAAAATTTTGAATTATTAGGATTAAAAAAATTAATTAGTACAAGTTATGCAAATGATAAAAAAAGTGCAGTGTTCGTTCAATTATCATTATTTGAGCAAGAGAGTCCTAAGTTTGATAAGAACAAAACAAATTCACATGGTAAAATATTTACCTTAGATCGAGATACAAATAAGTCTGGTAAAATAGATATTAATGATTTAGAATGGGATTATTTAAAGGGTGATGGTGATTTTAGATCTGACGAAGTAAAAAAATTAAGAGATGAAGCAGATATTATAATAACTAATCCACCATTTTCATTATTTAGGGAGTTTCTTGCATGGTTAATCGATGGAAAAAAACAATTTATAATTATTGGTAATGAAAACGATGCTACAACTAAAGAAACTTTTCCTTTAATTAGAGATGGAATTATATGGTTAGGTAAAAATGCTGGTGATATGGCTTTTAAAGTTCCAAAAGATTCAGAGCCAAGAGATACTAGATTTTGGATTGATGAAAAAGGTCAAAAATGGCGTAGTATGGGTAATATTTGTTGGTACACAAATATAGATTTAAAAAGAAGACATACAGAGCTAAAATTAATGACTATGGAAGATAATTTAAGATATAATAAGCCATTAATAAAAAAACTTGAAAAAGATTATGGTGATAATAAATATCCAACTTTTGATAACTATAAAGCAATAGAAGTGCCTAGATATGATGCTATACCATCTGATTACTCTGGTGTTATGGGTGTTCCAATTACTTTCTTAAAATTTCATAATCCAAAACAATTTAGGATAATTGGTCATACACATTCTGGTGATACGACAAAAGAAGTTGAAGAATTAAGAACTATTCCTTCTTTACGACATAGAGGTCATATTAATGGGAAACAAATTTATGATAGAATTTTAATTCAGAAAGTAGATGAATAATATTATGGAAACAATTTTAAGAACAGATTTAAAAATTAAAGATATTTGTGAGGGATTTCAATATAGTGAAAGTGAAGAAAAAGGATTATTTGGTTGGAGTGGCAAATTAACAATTCAACCAGAATATCAAAGAAAT
The DNA here is from genome assembly GCA_017460745.1 of Bacilli bacterium. GTDB lineage: Bacteria > Bacillota_I > Bacilli_A > RF39 > UBA660 > RUG591. The sequence continues at coordinate 107,474 of JAFUAL010000045.1, forward strand.
TATATTTATGCAAATGGAAAAGATGATGTTGCAGTAATTGATTCTTTGTTAAAAGGTTATCCAATAGGTTTAATATATTTTGTTGAATCAGAAAAAGATAAATATGAGATATTAGATGGTCAACAAAGAATTACTAGTATTGGTAGATATATTACAAATTGGTTTGCTTGGATTGATGATTCAGGTATTCCATATAAGTTTAATTCATTACCAGAAGATAAACAAAAAAAGATTTTAGAAACAGAATTAACAATATATATATGTAAAGGTGAAGAATCAGAAATAAAAGAATGGTTTAAAACTATTAATATTGCAGGTAAACCATTAAATGATCAAGAATTATTAAATGCTATTTATAGTGGAAGTTTTATTTCAAAGGCTAAAGAAGTATTTAGTAATAGTCAAAATTCTAATCTTCATAAATGGCTAAGTTATATGAAAGTTGATGTTAAAAGACAAGGATTACTTGAGGTTGCACTTGGTTGGGTTTCTAAAGATTGGGAAAAAGATGGAAATTTAGAGCATTATATGGCAGAACATAGAAAAGATGACAATATTAATGAATTAAATTCTTATTTCAATGATGTAATTAATTGGGTATCAACAGTCTTTACTGATGTAGAAGATGAAATGCAAAGTGTTAATTGGGGTAAAATGTATGAAAAGTATCATAAAAATCCATATAATTCTCAAGAAGTTTCAAAAAAACTTCATGAGCTATATAGTGATTTCTTTGTCAAAGATAGAAAAGGATGCTATGAATATATTTTAAATGGTTGTAAGGCAGAAGATATAAAATTATTAAATATTAGATTATTTGATGAACCAGTAAAAAAGACTGTATATGCTAAACAAACTCAGGAAGCAAAATCAAAAGAAATATCAAATTGTCCTATGTGTGTATTAGAGGGTTTGAGCAACAAAAATAAAATATGGGAATATAAAGATATGGATGCAGATCATGTAACTGCTTGGAGTAAAGGTGGATCTACTGATATTTCAAACTGCCAAATGTTATGTAGAACACATAATCATATCAAAGGAAATAGATAAAAAAAGAAATAGTCGTTAATGATTATTTCTTTTGCTTTTCGTCTATTCTATTAAAACTAGTTTTATGGTTTGCATCGTATTTAATTAAATCAGAAGCAGTCATATTAAGTTTAGAATCAATGTTGTCGTTCATACCAGTTGCAATTTTATCTAACATATCTATTGTTGGTTTTCTATGACAATTTTCTAATTCATTAATATAGACTAAGTTACTACCAACTTTCTCAGCAAACTTCTCTTGAGATAAGTTATATTTTTGTCTATAAAACTTTAAATTCATAGAAAGTATTTCTTTGCTAGAGTGTTTCATTTTCTTACCTCACTTTCAAGATTTATTTTATACAAGTGTTAAATAATTGTCTTTTGCACAACTGTTTAAGCAAAACACTTGTAATTTTGAGAAAAAACCTATATTATATTTATAGGAAGTTGCCTTTCTCATATACAAGGAGGTGTAAAAATGACTAAAAAAATTTTTAGAGGAATCTTTATAGCATTGTCTTTTATTCTGTTTATATTCCTTGTTAAGTATTTTTATTTTGATACTAAAATGGGATTTAATACTGAAATACTAGAATTAAATTATAGTGCTTTTCCTATGTGGTTTGATGTTCTTATCTCAGTAGTCTTTATGCCATTAATAGTATTTGCAATTTTTGATGAATTATATGATAGAGTTTCTAACTTCTGTGTAGAAAAATTTAATATGTAATTTACATTGCATATTTTTTTCTAACTTTTTATGGCAAAAACATTGATATTTTTTGTTAATGTGTCATAATATAATAAATAGTAAATTTTGAGGTGCATTTATGGAAGTAGTAAATAATAATGTAGAATCAAAAGGGAATATTTTGGAGTATTTGAAAAGTATAAATGTTAATTCTAGTAATATACATGAAGAATTTGAATTAGATAATTATATAGCAAGTGTTGTTATGATTACTACTAGTTCCACTACTATAAATGGTAGTGATGAAGAATATGTAGTTTATTCTTTATTTCAAGATAAAAAAGATAATAAAATTTATGGTAAGTATTTTAATCAAGAATTTAACAACAAAGATGAAGCAGAAAAATATTATGATGATTTAAAAAGTAAAGTTAGAACACTAACAAACGATGATATACTTAGCCTTATTTAATTATAGTATGTATAAGGGTTTTAATAAAATACATCAAAATAAATTAAAATAAATTATTTTACATTGAAATATTGTTGACTTAGACAAGTCAAGTGGTAAAATATAGTAAAATCGATGAATTATACCAAACAGGACAAATTCATCGTTTTTTGTTGCTTTTTTAGGAAAATTATGGAAAAAGCATTGACATTATAAAAAATAAACATTAGAATAATAACCAATATTTTGAAAGAAATTGATTTAGTTATGTTTGAAGTGATTGTAGTAGTATTTGATGACTTCTTATAAGAGTAAGGTGATAGAATATGAATAATCATGTATTAAAACAATTTGTTTACAACTTATATAACTTAAATTGTAGTTCTCTTACTGAAATGAGAGGAACTTATATAGGGATAAAAACCCCTTTATAAGTTTCTCTTTTTTGTTGGTTGTTTTGAAATGGAGGGTTTTAATGGATAATTTAATGTTAGAAAAAGAAGAATTATTAGACAACGAATTACTATCAAAAATGGATCTGGTAGATTATGATCTTGATAGGACATTTTATCGTGTGTGTAAGTTTATGAAAAAATACAGAAAATTAAAAAGTAAACATTATGATGAGATGCCTATTAAGATCACGACTAAATATAAATATATTTATGTCGATGAGGGTACTAAAAGTATTAATGAATATACTAAACTAGATAAATATTTAGATGATGATACTGAATATCAAAAATTATCTAAACAAATATGTCTTGTAACAGAAACATTTAGTCAAGAAGAACTTGTCTATTATACTATCTGTTTATACCAACAAAAATCAGAAACTCGTGCCTTTAAAGAAATCGGTTGTTCTAATTATGGACTAATACCAATTAAAAATAGTTGTATTGTAAAATTTGCTAGTGCATTTGATATAGAAGTTTATAAAGATGATGGCTTTGGTGATGACGAAGAAGAACAAAAATATCAAGAATTTTTAGAGTTAATTAAAATGTGATTTAGATTCACATTTTTTTTATTACATTAAAGGAGGTGGTTTTATGATTGTATTTAGCAATTCTGATGATTTGACAAACTAATTAATGAGAGGTACCATTCAAGAAAGGTGGTATTATGAAATATATTATTTTTAAAATCATTAAAGTATTATCATGTATCTTTGTCTTATTATTATTAACTATTCCAATTTCTACTTTATTTGAAAATGCTAGTGAAAATTTAAGACAAAGTAATAATGTTCAAGAAAATGAACTTAATAATAATGATATTATTGAATCAGATCAAAAAGAATTGCAAATAGAACAAAAAGAAGAAAAACAAGAAATAGTAGAAAAACAAAAGGAAAAAGAAAAATCTACTTCTTCAAACAAGTCTATAACAAATAATACTAATCAAGAAACTAATGTAATTATTAAAGAAGAAACTACTTCTACTACATCAGCTAATAATAATGTTGAAGTACATGAAGAAGCACCAAAACAAGAAACTAATAATAATGTAAATCAATATATTGGTGTTCCTAATCCAAATGATTTTTATTATTCATTTCATCATGGTAAAATTGAATATTCCAATATGGATAGTTGTCTAGCAGATGTTCCTAGAATATCATTTAAAGACACAGTAGATATTATTAATTCTTGGTGTATTGATGTTGTAGATGGTCAAGGTACAATTTTAGGACAATATTTATATATAAATTGTAGTTCTGGAAATTGTGATAAGTATAAATAGTCAGTTCAAACTGGCTTTTTTATTTGGAGGAAACTATGAAAATTTTATTATTTATAGGTATTGCACTAGTAATTTTATTAGTGCTTTTTATTTATTCTGCTTGTGTTATTTCAAGTAGATGTTCACGAGAGGAGGAAAAGATAGAAAGTGAAAAAATTAAGTAAAATATTATTTATGTTCATTGGTGCTTTTGTAACTATGGTTGTTGGTTTACAAAATGTTTTTGCAGCTACACTTCAAATGGATTTTACTGGTTATTGGTATGAACGAAGTGATAATGGATCTAATTATTCATCTTGGAAACTAGAAAACTATTATGTAGATGGTAATGTAGCATTTTGTATTGAGCCAGGTATTCCAGAAGGGACTACCATGCAACAAGGAACTTGGGAAGATACTGGATTATCTAATAATATAAAACAAAGAGTTTTATTACTTGCATATTATGGTTATCAATACAATGGACATCAAACTCAAGCATATCGAGCAGCTACTCAAGCACTTATTTGGGAAACTATATTAGGTGGTAATACTCGTGTTACTTATAGCACTGAAAGATATGGTGCTGGTACACCTTATAATGTGGATGCTGAAAGAAATGTAATAAATTCTTTAGTTGCAAATCATTATACAAAACCTAGTTTTAATGGTACAACAGTTACTGCTCAAGTTGGTACTTCTGTTACTTTAACTGATACAAATAATGTTTTAAGTAATTATGAAGTTTATGCATCCAATAATGCTAATGTTAGTATTAATGGAAACCAATTAACAATTACCCCTACTGAGATAGGTGATGTAACTCTACAATTTGTTAAAAAGCAAATTTATAGTAGATCATATTTAATTTATTATGGTGATGGCATTCAAAATATGCTTAGTGGTGGAAATGTAGATCCAGTTTATTTCTCTGTAAATCTAAAAGCATTAGGTGGTAAAGTTGAAATAAATAAAGTGGATTCTGCTAGTATGACTACTACACCACAAGGAGAGGCATCTTTATCTGGTGCTAAATTTAATATAATAGATAAATTTGGTAATGTAATTCAAACTTTAACTACTGATGAAAATGGTTATGCTATTAGTGATTACTTACCATATTTTGGACAATATACATTAAAAGAAGTTAGTCCAAGCAATGGCTACTTATTAAGTGATGAAGTCGTTCCTTTTGATAGTACCAAAGATAGTATGCTAACTTATGTAAAATTTAAGGAAGATGTCATTACTAGAGATTATGAATTTACTAAAATTTATTCATCTGATAAAACTGGTATTATGACACCAGAAGTTGGTATAAAATTTGGTATATATGATAAGAACAATAACTTAGTTCAAGAGAAAACTACTGATAGTGAGGGTAAAATATATGTTACCTTACCTTATGGAGCTTATACTTTAAAACAATTAACTTCTACCCATAATTTTGAAAAGATGGAAGATTATAAATTTGAAGTTCGTGAAGTTGGTGATACTATCAATAAAGTTTTTGGTAATGCAGAAATAACTGCTAAATTAAAAGTAATTAAAGTAGATTCAGAAACTGGACAAGTAATTGAAAGATCTAATATTAAATTTAAAATATTTGATGTTAAAAATAATGAATATGTATCTCAAACAATTACTTATCCTACTGCTAAGACTATTGATACTTTTGAAACTGATGATAATGGTATTTTAATAACACCTTATCCATTAAAAAGTGGTACTTACTACTTAGAAGAAGTTGATCAAGTTATAGATGGTTATTTATGGAATGATAAATCAGTAGAATTTGAGATTGGAGAAGATGCTAATTTAATTACTGATAATGAATTTGGAATCTTATTTGAAGTAAAATTTGAAAATACACCAGTTAAAGGTAGTATTGAAATAAATAAAACTGGTGAAGAAGTTGAATTAACTGATAATGGTTATGTATATACTAAGATTAATCTTGAGGGAGTTAAAATTGGTTTATATGCTAGTGATAATATATATGATGCTTTAGGTAATTTAAAGTATAAGAAAGATACCTTAATCAAGGAATTAATAACAGATGAAAATGGTTATGTGTCTTTAGATAATTTGTATTTAGGTAAATACTATTTACAAGAAATATCTACTATAAATAACCATGTATTAGATAAAACTAAATATTCATTTGAATTAAAATATAAGGATCAATATACTTCAGTCGTAACATTTACAATTACACTAGAGAATCATTTACCAAAAGGAACTTTAGAATTTACTAAAACTGATTTTAGTACAAGTGAAACTCTACCAAATACTCTTATAGAAATTTATACTGAAAACGATGAATTAGTTTATTCTGGTCGTACTGATGAAAATGGGAAAATTGTTATTACTGATTTACCAGTTGGCAAATACTACATTTTAGAAAAGGAAGCACCAGAAAACTATAAACTTAATGAAGAAAAAATGTTTTTTGAAATAACTGAAGATGGTCAAGTTGTTCAATGTACTATGACAGATGAAGTGTTTGAAGTTCCAAGCACTGGCAAATCAAATATAAATTATGAATTAATTGGAAGTATTGTATTAGTAATATCTGGTTTAGGATTGTGTATATATGGCATCAAAAAAAGAAAATAGACATACTGATTTAATAAAATGTATTGGTCTATTTCTTTTTGTTTGTGGTGCTTTTATGCTTATTTATAATTATTCAATAAAAGCAAGATTAAACGAAGAAAACGATTTAAAAATTGAAGAATTTTTAGAAAGTGATACTAATGAAGAAATAGAAATTTTAGAGGAAGATACTAAAGAAGAAACTACTACTTCCAAAGTTTCATCTTATGATTATATTGCAGTTTTAGAAATACCATCTATTAATCTAAAACGAGGTTTAGTAGATCCTAGTAGTAAATATAATAATGTAAATTATAATATTCAAATTATTAATAAATCTACTATGCCAGATGTAGTCAATGGTAACTTAGTTCTTGCAGGTCATAATGGAGCTAGTTATATATCTTTCTTTAAAAACTTAGATAAATTAAATATTAATGATAAGATTTATGTTTATTATGGTGGGTATAAATACATTTATTCTTTAAGTAAAATATATGATACACCTAAAGATGGTAATATTGAAGTTCATAGAGATAATAGTAAAACTACTATAACTTTAATTACTTGTAAGAGAAATAGTAAAGATACTCAAGTTGTCTATATTGGTTATTTAGATAGTAAGGAGCTATATTAGTGAGTAATGATTATTTAAAGATACCAGACTTTGTATTAAGTAGTAAAAAGATTTGTGCCACATCTAAAATTCTTTATGGATATATTTCTCTTTTATGTCATCAAAATGGTTTTTGTTATGCTACAAATAGTTTTTTAGGTAAAACATTAAGAGTAACACCTAGAACTATTACAAGACTTATAAGAGAATTAAAAGATGCTAAACTAATTACTATTTCATATACAGAGGATCGTGTTAGAAGATTATACCTAGTCTAATTTTTCTACTTTATTAATCAAAAATGACCATCCATTGTAGATGCACTTTACTAATAAATATAATAAATAAAATATAAAGAAAAAATATAATAAATAAATTTAATTTAATAAATTAATTTTAATTAAATTAATTGGAGGTGGTAACATTCATAAAAACAAAGTTGAATTAATTGGAAAGATTACTAGTATTTCAGATATTAAAATAGACATAAACAATAATAAGTTTATGTTTTTTGATATAGTACAAAATGAAATGATAGATAACAAAATATATAATTCATCTTTTTATAAAGTTAGGTTAAATAATGATTTAATTACTAAATATCAAAATCTATTAATTAAAGGTAATAATTTATATATTGATGGTTACCTACATTCATATAAAAAAGATACTAGATTAATTTATTATATATATCCAAAAGAAATTTTAAAACTTGATAAAGATTTCAATTTTGAAGATGAAATTTCTATGATTAGTTATGATACTGATGGTGTTATGCTTTGGCATGGTAAAAGGTGTGAATCAATACCACCTACTGAGGAAGAATTAAAAGAAATGGAAGATTTATTAAGTGAATTTAGATAAGGAGTGATGATATTGCAAAGAACTATTGATGTTCTTTATATAGAACCCAACAAATTACCAGTAAAAAAAACTATAAAGAATACCCTAGAAGATAAGCAAAAATTAGTTGGTGGTTATATTGAATATACTTACCTAAATGATTGTGATGATGTTGCAGTTGTTTGTAATGAGGAAGGTAAAATTTATGGACTACCACCAAATAGAGATATAGGACATGACATTATAGTTGGTAATTTTTTTATAGTTGGTGATGATCCAGAAATTGGTGAAGATCGTTCACTAACAGAAGAACAGATTTCTAAATATACTAAATTATTTGGAAAGGAATCTATTGAAAAAACTACTAAAAGATATAATCAAATTCTTTCTAGTAGTTTAGATATGTAAAGGAGGTGATTTGATGAATAATACTTATTTTATTGGAAGATTAGTTACTGATCCAGAATTAAAAGAATTAGAAAACGACAAAAAAGTTGTTAATGTTACAATAGCAGTCCCTAGAAGTTACAAAAATAAAGATGGTGAATATGATGCAGACTTCTTAGATTGTACTTTCTGGGATCATAATGCAGATTATGTTTCTAAAATGGAAAAAGGTAACAAAATAGCAGTTCAAGGTAGAACTGAAACTAAACTTTATGAAAAAGATGGTAAAACATTTAAAGATTATAAAGTTGTAGTTGATCATTGTGAAAACTTGGATTATGTAAAAGAAAAAGATAATTCAAACGAAATGGACATTTAGTTATGAAATTAGAGCAAAATAAAAGAGTTAGCCCTAACTAACTCAGTGTTATTCTTTATAATGTCAAAAGACATAATAAAGTGGTTTAATAACAAACTAATTATATCACTATTTTGCTCTTTTTCTAAATTTATTAGTTTAAAGGAGGATGATATAATGAATTTTATTAACTTTAGGAGGATGTCTATTGTTTAAATTCGTAGGTACTTCCCTTACTAATTTAGGGAACACTATGAATTTATTAGCAATTAATAAATTAGATGGTGGTAATTATAATATTGATTCAATATTAAAAGCCATCAAAACTCTTACAGATTGGTGTTTAAGAGTTGGAATAGCCTTAGCAGGTGTTTCACTTGTTATAGGTTTTGTTATGTATGCAGTTGCAGATGTGGATAGAAAAGCCCATGTAAAACAAAGGATTATTCAAACTATGTTTGGTATAGTTGGAATTATATTAGCCATTTCATTAGTAAACTTAATTATCAGTCTATTCTAGGTGATATATGTTAAAAGCACTTGATTTACTTAGAAGATTAGGTTGGGCAGTAATTGACTTTATCTATAATTTAATTGATACTTTATTTAATATACTTAAAGAATTAAATTTATATGATATTGTAGATAGTGTTTCAGATAATACAATATTTAAAAATTTTCATTCTGGAATAATTGCTATTGCCATAACCTTATTAGCACTATTTATTGCTTGGAGATTTGTCATGAAAATTCTAGAACCAGATGAGGGTTTATCTACTCATCAAATAGTTATGGAAATTGTTAAATGTAGTGTGCTTGTGTTAATGAGTGTTTTCTTGTTTACACAAGCCAATACTTTATCTATGAAATTAAGTGGTTATACTTCTAATATTTTTACAAGTAATGGTACTACTTTGTCAGATTCTATGCTTACTATGTATGTTAATCATTCTGAGGGTTATAAAGCAAGTGATGAATTTAAAAACGAGGATATTGGTGCTAATATTAAAAATGATAAATTTACTAAAAAAAGGATGTTTAATGATAAATATGTTACTAATTCAAGATGGATATTACCAGATGAAAAAGATTATAAATATGATATAAATTGGATAATGGCTATTATTGTTGGTGGCTTTTTTCTATATGCATTATTCTTTAGTGGTATGATGTTGGCTCGTAGGCAAATAGAATTTTTATTTCTATTTCTGATAAGTCCAATAGTCTTTGCTACTTCTATTGGTAATAAACAACGAAGAAGTGCAGTTATAGAACAATTAGTTTCTCTTATGTTGCAAGGTGCAGTTGTAATGATGATAATTGGAATCACAGTAATAGTGATGCAATCTATTAATAGTACAACTTTCTTTGCTAATTCTACATTTAAAGATATGGCTTTAAAATCATTAATGTTTATTGGATGTGGTACTTTCCTACTTACTGGATCACAAGTTATTAATAGATTTATTGGAGCAAATGTATCTGCTAATTCTGGTCGTGAGCAATTAATGAGTTTAATGAGCTATGGACATACTATGTCAATGGCTACTCATGTTGGTAGTAATGCTCTTACTGGTGCAGGTGCTTTTGGTCTAGGTGTTGCATCATCAGCTGTTGGTAAAGTTGGTGGTAATAAAGTCGTTAATAAAGTTGGTAATGCTATTCAAAAATTTGGTAATAGTATTAAAGGATCTGGTGGAACTTCTAGTAGTCCTATTGGAAATATGGTTAGAGGTGGTATTGGAAATACTATTGAAAAATTTGGTGGTAAAGTCAAAAATTCAACTCCATCTAATATTGGTAAATCTATGAGGATGAGAGGTCGTGAAAATATGGGAGAAGCAGTTAGTTCCATAATGCCCCAAAGAAATATGTATCGTAGAAGATATAGGTCAAGGGAGTGATAAGTTATGTATATAACAATTAAAAGTATAAAAAAGACTTTAGGTAAATTTATAGAAATGACAGACTTATATATTGGACTTCCTATGCTTATGATTTTTTTAGTATTGTTTGCTTTTACTAATTTAAAAATTGAAGCATTAATGTTCTTATCTGTTTGTGCATTTTTATTAATACCTATAAATCTTTCTAAGAAGAATCGTATGTATAAAGTTGTGATTCTTCTTTTTAATTATTTATTTAGAAACAAAAATTATTGTTTCTTTAATGAAGAACTTAAAGATAGTAAAATTAAAACTTTAAGTAAATATATAAAAGCAAATTAAAAAGAAAGTAAGGTGATAATATCGGGTTATTCCCTAAAAAAGAGAAAAAATCAAATAAAGATCAAGTTTTAGATAAACAAAAGAAAAAACTTGATAAACAACAACCTAAGTTTGTAATTAAAAAACGAATGAAAAAAAGAATTAAAAACTCTCAAATATTTTCAAATGTTAAGTCAGTTGCAGATGATGGTTTAATAAATTTAAAAACTGGTGAAGTTGCATCTTTAATAGAAGTTAAGGCTATTGATTTATCCTTAACTTCTAAATCAGAGAAGCAAAACTTTTTTTATGCTCTAAAAAGTTTATATCAAGTAAAAGGACTTAATCTTAAATGTTATAAGTTAGATCAAAAAAATAAATCTTAATAATAACAAAATTAATTTAGATGAATTAATTGATTATTATAAGGAAGATACACAAAAACATAAATTACTTGATGAAAGTAAAAGATTAATAGAAGAATTGGAAGAAAATCACTACACTATATCTAGTGTATATTATTTAGTTGTAATTGCTAAAGACTTAAATATCTTAGAAAAGCAATTAGATGAAATTGAAGATATTATTGCAAATATACAGCCTAGAATTAATATGGAGGTAATTGATAACAGATTAGAAATATATAAATTCTTAACTAATTTATATATGAATCCTAAAGCATTGGATGATTTAATCTGGAGTGATTTACCATCATTACTTTCCCCACTAAATATACAAGAAAGAACTAATATGCTTAAAATTGATGATATAGAGGCTCAAATGGTTACTATTAAAAATATTCCACCTTTTGTTGATGAGTTATTCTTTGAAGAAATATTTAATGTTCCAGATGTAAGGGCTTGTATTAGTATTAAAGATGCTATTAGTCAAGATGAGCTAGTTCGTTGGGTAAATTCACAATATCAGTTTTTACTATCTGATAGAAGCACTACCAAAAAATTAAGTGATGCTACTGAATTAGATACTCAAAAAGAAAACTTCCAACAATTAATGTTAGAAATCAAAAATGGTGATGAGAAGATTAAAGAAGTTTCTTTAACTCTTATTATTACTGGTACTAGAAAAGAAAGAGAAAATACATTTAGAGATTTAAAAAGACTTGTAGATAGATACCAAATAAAACTTGATATTCCAAAATTAAGACAAATGGAGTGTTGGCAAAACTTTGATCTTACTACATTATCTTTAAATGATTATTCTATCTATTTACCTACTTTAACATTAAGTGCAGGTTTTCCATTTACCAAAACTTATTTTAATGATTCTAAAGGCTATATGTTAGGTGTGGATTTACATACTTCTTTACCTATATTCTTTGATCCATTTACTTTAAATAATCAAAGAACTTCTCATAATATAGCAATAGTTTCATCTACTGGTGGTGGTAAAAGTTTTACTATGAAAAAAATGATTATTAATGAATATGCTCGTGGTACTAAAATTTTTATTTGGGATGCAGAAAACGAATATAAAAATTTAGTTATTTCTAATGGTGGTGAATATATAGATCTCTACTCTAAAAAGGGTGGTATTATTAATCCACTTCAAATTAGATATATTCCTAGTGATGATGAAGATAAAGAAACAAAAGAAACAGATTGTCCTTTAGCAAAACATTTAGGTTTTCTAGAGGCATTCTTTAAAACTGCTTTTGAGAATATTACTGAAAAAGAATTAGTAATGTTATTATCAGTAGTTGAATCTTTATATAATACTAAGGGAATATTTAAAAATACATCTATTAATACTTTACAAAGTTTAAGTCCTACTGATTATCCAATATTTAGTGAGCTATATGAATATTTACCAGTTTATAAAAAGCAATTAGATAGTAATGAGAAAAAGAAATTAATAGATCAATTAGAAATATTAGTTTCTAGATTTTTAACTGGAACTGATTCATTCCTATTTGATGGTCATACTAATATTGATTTATCAAATGATTTAATTGCTTTCAATTTACAAGAATTATTATATAGTGGAAATCAAAGACTAATTAATACTCAAACATTAAATTTACTTACTTACCTAAATAATAGTATTGTTGCAAATAAAATACAAAATGAAAAATCTGGTAATAAGAAAAAACATATAAGTATTGTAGTTGATGAATTCCACTTATTCATTGATGAGAACAATAATGAAGTTCTTAAAAATTTTGGACAACTTGCTCGTAGAGTTCGTAAGTATTCTACAAATTTAGTTGTCAGCACTCAAAGTGTAAAAGACTTTGTAGGTAATGCTAGTGTATTAAGACACGCAACAGCTATTTTCAATAACTGCCAATATACTATGGTTGGTATGTTAAAAGAAGATGATTTACTAGCATACTTAGAATTATTTAAAAATAATCCACTTACAGATACTCAAAAAGCATTCTTATTATCTGCTAAACGAGGTGAATTCCTACTTAATGTAGATAATAAAAATAGACTTAGAGTTTGGATTCGTGCTACTGAATTAGAACGAACTATGATGGGAGAAAACTAATGGATACTAATTATAAATATGAGGATGATTTAGCAGTAGAATTAGTAAATTATGCTAAGGATTTTGATCCTTATGAATATAACGATGCTTATGATAATGATGATCGTGCTTTTGAAGATATGAAAAAAAGCTTATTTTCAAAAGATGGTATTGAAGTTTTAATTGAATCACTATGTAATGATATTCATTATTTTGCTAGTGAAAATGATTTAAGCAATAAAGATATTTCTGATTTATCTAAAAGAGCATATAATCTACTTACTAAACTTAATCAGTATTCTAAAACATTAGAAAAGCAAGAAGATAAAGAGATGGATATGTAATGAAAAAAATACTAGCCTTACTCTTATCATCTACTACTGGATTAATTATTCTTTTATTAATTATATTAGTTCCAGTTTTAATGATACTTGATTTTTTTGGTGCAAATATAACAGATGGTTATGTTGAGGATAATATGGAATATGCAGAGCAATATAAGTCTGTTGTAAATAAAAATGTCAAAAATAATAATGGTTATGTGTCTTTAGAAAGAATTTTATATTTTTATCTTGAAGATGAAAAACTAACTTTTGATGAAATATATTCAGATAACTTAGATAAAGAAAGTAAAAAAATGTTGCCTATAAGTGATGTTTGTGAGCTTTCAAAATATAAGAATTTTGATGTATGCAAAGATGAAAATATTTTAGAAAGTGGTCAGATAAATGAAGAACAAGAAAAGCCATTTTCCTCACCAATAGATTTTACTAGTTCTAGTGTAACTAGTTTTTTTATGGAACAAAGAGTTGTCTTTGGTAAAGATGATGTTCATGAAGCATGGGATCTTGCAAACTCAGCCCAAACACCAGTTTATTCAACTTGTGATGGAAAAGTTGAATCTGTATCTTTTACTCAAAGCCAAAATGTAACTGATACTTCTAATGGTGGTGGAAATCAAATTAAGATAAGTTGTGAAGTAAATGATTTGACTTATCAAGTTTGGTATGCTCATCTTTATCCAAATAGTGCCAAAGTTTCTAAAGGACAGCCAGTAACTAAAGGACAACAAATTGCTAGTGTTGGAACTACTGGTTATAGTACTGGGAATCATTTACATTATCAAGTTTCATTAGATGGTAAAACAATAGATGGTATGAGTTTAATTGATTTTACTTATGAGAATGATAATACATTTAAACCTAATATTGATTATCCTAGTCCATCTTTACCATCCTATAAAAATTAATAAAAATAATAATTTAGGATGAAAACACGAAAGTAAAACACCCCTAAAATAAAAGGAAAAATAAGATATTAACCTTAATATCAACCTACGAAGTAGGATGAATTTCGTAAGTACGAAATAAGAATAGCCCCATAACAAACCCTTATGAAATAAGGACAAAGTTTGTTTTGTGGGGCTATCTTCTTATCCTGCTTTTTTAGATACCTTACAATTTAGGGGTGTTTTCATCCTATTAAAGATTGGAGGTCTTATGAAAATATTTAAGTTATATTTGCCATTAGATCTATTTAATAGAATTAAATTAATGGCTACATATTATAAAGTTTCAATTTCTAAAACTATGACACAGTTATTAGAAATTGGTTATTTAGAAATGATAAAACAAGGAGGTTATGATAATGAAATCGGAACAAAAACTAACGATAAATAAATTAATAGCAAATGATATTGTAAACTATGCTTTAGATGATGCAGTATGTGAAAACTATAATGTATCATTAGAAACATACTTAAAAAACTTTGATGAAGAATCAAAAAAATATATAAATGAAAATATTGATATCATACTCAAAGATATTGAAAATCATGAAAGTGTTCTTGATTTAGAGGTTAGAAAAGATGATAAAGTAACAGAAATTGATATGATTTTTTATATTGAAAAATTATATAGTAATGAAGTTGAAAAACGAATTGGTGATACTGCTGAAGTTCTTGGTGTTAAAATTGAACTACCAGAGATTCAAGATATGGCAGTCAAAATTTTAGATGATGATGAGTTTAATGATGACTTGATAAATCGTTTAAAATATTTTGATAAGGGAAAGGATCTATGTTAATGAAAATTCGTTTATATACCGATGCTGAAATTGCTAAATTAGAGCAATCTGTTTTTGTTAGAAGTGTAAAGTATAAACGAGAATTAGAATACGAGCCATTATTCAAATTATGGACTATTGTATTAAAACATGATTTTCCAGAACTTACTGCAAGAGAAATCTTTGCTCGTGGTGGATTAGATATAAATATACTTCATAAAAAACTACCACAAAGAAGAATTAAGGAATGGATGGATAATTATAAAAAGTTTGGTATAAGATACTTCTTACCAGAAAATGAATATTATAAAAGTATTACTTATACTAAAGATAATCAAGTTTATTATGATAGTTTAAAATTACAACTTATGGATTTTGTCTTAAATAGATTAAAGGAAATAAGCAATGAAGAAAATAGATAAACATATTTATTTTACTAATGAAGAATATGCTCGTATTAAAGATTATCAAGATAAGAACAAATTGTCTTTCTCAGAGGCAGTTTGTTCTCTTTCTATATCTGCTTTAAATGGTAGTGATATTTTAGATAGAATTAATAAATTAGAATCTAGTTTAAATTACATTATTAAGAAATTAATATATGTTTCATCTTTAGGTGAGCAAATATATTCTGATATGGATTTTGATAATTTAACAGATCCTAAAAATAGTAAAGCCTTAATTGAATTTCATAAAAAGATGAGGAATAATTATATAGATGACTAATAGTCCTAAAGTTATATTTAACTCTATTTTTACTTTTGCTTTAAATAACCCAGATAGTAAATATAGAAATCATAATAAAAGTATTATGAGAGTTAAAAAAATGTTTGATTATTATACTAATGAAGAAAAAAGAGCTATGTCTATGTTTGATTATTATACTGGTAAACTTACTAAAGAAGATACAATGAATTTAGTTATAGAAAATGGTAAATTTGCTACTGAAAAAGAAGTTGATAAAAGAAAAAAGTTAGCAGTTAAATACTTAGAAAATTCTAATCTATGGCAAGGTGTATTATCTTTTAATAATGATTATTTAAATGAAAATATTGATGTACATAAATTAGAGCAAGAACTTGCTACTAACATATTACCTAAGTTCTTTAAAAAATGTGGTTTTAAAGATCCTAAAAAAATGTTTTATCAACTAGCACTTCATACTGATACAGATAATTTACACTTTCATTTTTCATTTATGGAAAAAGAGCCTAACTATGAATATACAAAAAATAAAGTTGGTTATCGTAGAACTGGTGAGCTATCTCAAAGTGAAATTGATTTTTTAAAAGCACAAGTTATCCATACAATAGAAAAAGAAAAGATATATACCCCTTTAGTTATAGAAACTAATAAAGAAATTGAAGAATTAAAAAAGTATTTTAATCCTAAGGAAAAAAATTATCTTTTAAGAAATAAAAAAGATTTAATACTTGAAGAAAAGATATTAAGACTTGGTCAGTTACTTTATAATGATAGACTTGGTAAAGATACTAAAATAAAGTATGTATCAATTAAGAATAAAGAAATAATATCTCTAACTAAAGATATTAAGAATTATATCTTTTCTAAATCAAATGATAATTTTAAATTGGAATATGATAATTTTAAAAAATCATTAAATAAGATAAATGATTATTTCTACAAGATTAATGAAGATAATAATATCAAAGATATTAATGTAGATACTACTGCCATTGATAATAAAAATAAGCATGTAGATAATTATATCTATAATGCTATTGTAAACTATGCAAATTATAATTACAAAAAGGAATCTAAAAATATATCTAAAATTAAAGAAAATGATATTATACAAGAAATTATACTAAAGCATTATCTTAATAATAAAAAACAAACTAGAAAAGATATATTAAAAAATTATTTATCTAATCCTAGTCCAAAACAACAATTTAGAAATAAAAAAGAAATAGAAAATGCTATTAGAAATATTAATGATGAAATGGAAGAAGCACAAAAGAAATTCAGTAAATTATTTCAAGATAACTCATATAATAAAAATCTATAATTGACAAGATATGACAATTTTGTTATGTTTATTTTGTCAGTTGAGCAGTAATGTAGTACAACTGATGTAGTATAGCATCTGCTAGTATAGGGATGCTTTTTTTATTTTGAAAAAAATGTTATAATTATATAGAAAAAAAGAAACTAAACTAACAGTCGAGTTCATATCTATTTTTTTATAGTATAATGGTTTTGAGGTGAGTAATTATGGATAACAATAAAATAGGAAAATTTATTGCATCTCGTAGAAAAGAAAAAGGCTTAACACAACAAGAACTTGGTAATAATTTATTTGTAACCGATAAAGCAGTTAGTAAGTGGGAACGAGGATTAAGTTTACCAGATATAACTATCATTGAAAAGTTGGCAAATGAGTTAGATACAGATATTTATAGTATTCTACAAGTAGAAAAAAAGGATGATATAAATATTGAAAAAATTTTACAAGAAGAAAGAATAAAAATTAAAAGACAATTAAAAAGAAAAACACTAATATTTGTATTACCAATCATTTTTGTTGGTTGTATTATCTTATTTAAACTAATCCCTTTTGGTTATAATATTGAACATATAAGATATACTCATACTGAAAATAAAATAATTAATTTAGGTGTTCCCAAATTTTCATTTCTAAAAAAGAATAATGAAAATAGTTATTCTTATAAAAGTTTTAGAGGAAAAAGTATATTAAAAAGTGAATTAAAAAATTATGTAAATACTTTGGAGCATATTTCTTGCAATAACACTACATATTTTTATGATTCTGATGCTAATATTACTATTATTGATTATTATGTTAAAGGAAATATATTTTATAATACTATTTCTTATAATATTAGAAATGGAAACTATTGTAATGATTGGCAAATAAAAGAATATTCTAAAAAATTAGGAGTATTGAATGCATTTCGTACTTTGTATGACGAGGAATCAAACTTAATAATACAATTTTTACCTAGTTTAAAAATTAATAATAATCAAAATGAATGGATTGCTACTTTAGATATTTATTATAATGATGGGAAAACTAAAAAAGTGATTGAAAGATCATCTGGAACATTTGAAATTATAAATGATGAATTGATTTATTATAGAACTAAAATCATGGAACATGAGAATGATATAGAAATTCCAAATGTTTCAAACTTTGTTATAAAGGAACAAAAATTAATACTAAAAGAAAACTATCTAAAAGATTATGAAAAAAGTATTACATTAAAATAAGGTGATGATTATGAAAAAAATATTAAATAAAATAAAAAACAATATATTTATTTATGATTTACTTTTTATTGGTATTAATATATTAATTAATTTTATCTTATATTTAATGAATATGAGATTTAGGCTTTGGGTTATTATTCTTATAATTTTAATATCTATTACTGGATTTATAGTTGGTATATTTCAACAAATATATATATCTTCTAATAATAAAAAGAAAGTTGTGATTTTTTCGTTGTTAGGAACTATCCCTTTTATATTGCTTTTTGTTATTCTTATGCCTATTATTGGATTTGTTGCAATTTTTAGTTATAAACCTGAACATACCACAACTTTAGATAATAAGAAATATGTTGCAGTTGTTTCTTCCTTTCTTCATGTTGATGTTGATTATTATGATTCTTATGGTTTCCTTTTAATGGGAACAAAAGTAAAAGTGCATGGTGACTTTGGTAAAGGTGGATATGATCCTTTTGATAATCCAAATGTTCCAGATAGTGTTGAATATACATATTATGATAATAATGGTAAAATAAAATCTAAAAGAACAGAAACTTTTGTTAAAAATAAAGATGGAAAAATAATAGATAAAAATAATTATAATATAGATATTGATAAATCTGATAGTATAGATGATAGTGATAATTATTTACTACCAGAAAATGAAGAAGTATTATATGAAAAAAAATTTGACAAGACAATATTAAGATTTAGTAAAGTTGATAATGTTTTAGGTCA
The DNA here is from genome assembly GCA_017460745.1 of Bacilli bacterium. Taxonomy (GTDB): domain Bacteria; phylum Bacillota_I; class Bacilli_A; order RF39; family UBA660; genus RUG591. The sequence continues at coordinate 126,929 of JAFUAL010000045.1, forward strand.
AAATATGTTAGTCCATGTTTTAAGAAGTAAAGATAAAGGTAAAAACTTTTATGTTGTATCTGATGATGTAATTCAAGTTAGTAATGAGGCAAAATTTATTTTCCTAAATGAAAACTTAGGATTTGCTATTTCTACTGGTAAAGTTTACTTAGATAATAATAAAACAGGTTTATATGTTACTAGTGATAGTGGTAAAACTTTTATATCTGCTAGTTTTAAATATACAAATGAAAATGCTGATTATATTAGTATAGAGGGAGTTCCCTATTATAAGGAAAATAAATTAAAGATAAAATGTTCAGTTTATCAAATTAATTCAAATAAGGATGGTTATGAAAATAAAGAATTAATATTTATTAGTAATGATAATGGATTAACTTGGAATTTAGAATAACTAAACATTTGAGGAGTGTTAATTTTATGAGGAAAAAAATATTTTTAATTGGTTCATTGCTATTAATAGTTTTGTCGGTGGGATGTTCAAAAAATGATATTAAGATAGAATATAAGGATGATATAGAACATCAATTTTCTAACAATTATACATATAAATTTGTAGGTGAATCAGAACATTTTTATTTTCAGACAGGTAAGGTGTATTATAATAACAACGAAAGAGAAATATTAATTAGTAATTTTAATTTTAAAAAATCAATGAACAAAAATATTACTTATTTAGTTAATCTATATTTTAATAACAGATTATTATATGGTAATGAATATGGAAAAGTAGATATGAATCAAAAAGAGTATAAGGATGTTGTTATAGGAGAAAATGGTTTATTAGGAGAAAAAGACAAAAATGGTAATGTTATTGGCGAATCTGATTCTTTTCTGGAAACAACAAAGGAAACTTTTAAAGATAGTATTAAATTAGAAATAATATATTGTCAAAATAAAAAGTGTTATACAGAAGAAATGAAATTTACCTATATTCAATAATATGGAGGGAAAAATGGAGTTTAATGATGAAGAAGAAATTATTAAAACTAAGAGCAAAATGTATACTATAACTATTTTATCGGTTATAGGGGTTATAATTTTATTTATTACTATATTTGTATTTTCAGTTAAATCTTTCTTTAATGATGCTTCTAATCATAAATATTATGTTTTAGATGTAAATACTGAAAACAAGGACAAAATTATTTCTCTTTTGAAAGAGGAAAATATAAAATATTGTGAATCAATTTATAAAATAGAATATGAACAATTATTTCCAAATGATAAAAGTGCTAAAATATATTGCCGAAATGAGAAAGATGTAGAATTTACTATTTCTGATAATAAAGAGAGCCAACTTGCTAATTATATTTATAATAATGGAATTTTAGAAAGGAAATAATATAGTTTATGAGTAAAAAAATAAAGTTTATAATAATACCTTTAATTATTTTATTAATTATTTTTCTATCTTTTATCTTATTAAATAGATATAATAAAGCAAATGAAAAGAGATTAAATGAAAATAGGTATAATGAGATAAGAAAAAGTGTGGAAAAAGCAGTCAAATGGAATATAGGTGCTATGTATCCTAATTGTGAAATATCTGATGGTTTTAAAGATTTATCAGGTACACACTATAATTCATCATTTTTAATAAATAATGGTTACATAAAGAAAGAGGAATTATTAGATATAGATAATAAATCATATTGTGATGTATATGTAGATATAAGCACAGAGTATAAAGATAAGTTAGATCATCAAAGAGATTGTAAAATTTACTATAGGATTTATTTAAAATGTAATGAATATGCAGATAAAGGATATATAGATTGGGATGAGGGATTTGAGTCAAGGAATTGATAAATTACAATTAATCGAGCAGATCATGTTATAAGTGATCTGTTTTTTTATACAATAAATTTTAAAAGGAGGAATGTTTATAAATAAAATTGGAAAAATATTAAAACAAGAAAGATTAAAAAATAATTTAACTTTAGAAGCACTATCTAATATTTCTAATATCTCTATCTCTACTCTTAGTAAGCTGGAAAATGATAAGATAAGAAATGTTAGTAGTGTTTATTTATATAGATTAAGTAATATATTAAATATAGATTATGAATATTTAACTAGGCAAAGGTGGGATATATTTCCTACCTTTTTTTATGAAAGGAATCATAAATTTGCAAGTAAATAAGATATACAACGAGGATTGTCTAGTAGGTCTTAAAAAAATACCAGATAACTCTATTGATTTAGTAGTCATAGATCCACCTTATGATATTTGTACTAAAGGTGGTAAAAAAGGATCTGGTAGATTATGTCATGATTTAACTAAGTTAGAAAATGAATTAAAAGAAAGTAATTTAGTTAATGGTTATGATTTATCTGTCTTAGATGAGCTAATAAGAGTTATGAAAGAAATTAATATCTATATATGGTGTAATGGCAGACAAATACCTACTTACATGAAGTATTTCGTTGAACAACTTGGGTGCAAATTAGAAATTATTATATGGGGTAAAACTAACCCTATGCCTTTATATAGTAATAAGTATTTAGGTGATAAAGAATATTGCTTATATTTTAGAAAAGGAGGTTATTGTAAACCAAACTCTTATGAAGATGCTAAAACAATATATTTATCTACTTTAAATGTAAAAGATAAGCAAATGTATGGACATCCTACTATAAAACCACTTCCTTTAATTAGGAAACTAATAAGGAATAGTTCAAAAGAAAATGAAATAGTTTTAGATTGTTTTATTGGTAGTGGCACAACAGCAGTTGCTAGTATGCTAGAAAATAGAAAATTTATAGGGTTTGAAATTAATAAAAAATATTATGATATTGCTTTAAAAAGAATATCAGAAACAAGTAAGGAGGATGATATTAATGACTAATAAATATGATGAAATAAAAGAAAAACATCAGAAGATAGTTAATGAATTTCCAATGAAATTTGCTTTCTCTGATGAACAATTTAATCAAGGTATGAAAGAATTAGGACTAGATCCTAAAGATACAGATAAAGTTGTGTCTATTGGTGGAGGTGGATTTATTAGAAAAACTGATGCAAAAAGATTTGGTGATATGTGGGATACTTTAAGAAAAGAACATAATGACTTAATCAAAGCAGATAAAACTGGTGAGGGTTATATTAAGGATATGTTTGTTAGTGAACTAGAAAATCACGAATATGGTTATACTTATGAATTAGATGATACTTTAGATGCTATAGAATTAACTAGAGAACAAATTGCTAATAGTCCTACTTTAAAACATGGACTTGAACTTGCTAGAAAAGAAGTTTTACATAAAGAATCAGAGGTAGATTATGAATATGAATAATATTGATGAGAAATTTGATGATTTACAAACAATTCTACATTCATCTAAAGAATTTAGTTTTGAAGATGGTACTATCTTAAAATTAAGACAATACTATGGTAATAAGGAAGTTCGTTTAGACTTATCTAAATTAGATATAGATATGTTTGAGGAACTATACTATGATCCAGAAAAAGAACTAGATTCTGAGGAGGATTATGAATTATAGCAATAGATTAATGAGGGATAGATAATGAATTTATCCCTTTTAATTTTATTGCTATTTATTGTTTTATTTATTATAGGTTTTATGTATATAGAGCCTATTATATCTAAACATAAAGTTAAAAATAATAATGAATATGGATCAGCAAGGTTTTCTACTGAATCAGAAATAAATAAGTATTTTGCTAAAGAAAGAATATCTAATATTAATGAAGTTGGTTTTCCAGTATATTATGATAAAAATGTATCTCATGTATGGTTTGATAAAGAAACACCCCATTATGTTTATTTAGGATCAAGTGGATCTGGTAAAAGTGTTACTTGTGTTATTAATATGGTAACTTTTATAGCAAATGCCAAAAAATCAAGAAGTGTCTTTGTAACTGATCCTAAGGGTGAAATATACCAAACTACTTCTAAAATGCTACATGATAAGGGATATAAAGTCTTAACAATAGATTTTAGGCATCCAGAATTATCTAACCATATAAATATATTAGAGCCTATTATTCGTGAATATGAAAACTATATTAAATATGAAAAATTGGCTAATGAAACAAATGAAGAAAATTTAAAACTAGAATATCAAAATAATTCTATTTCTAGTTATGCAGAAACTAATAGATTAATTACATCTCTAGCATCTATGATTACTTATGATAAAACACAAGGTAAAGATCCTTTCTGGAATAATAGTGCTAAAAACTTATTAGAGGGTTTAATTGGTTTCTTTTTAGAAGAATATAAAGATAATAAAATTAAAAGAGAACAAATTACTATGACTTCTATTCGTAAGTTTCAAAACTCTACTATGGAAGATAAAAACTCTAAAAAGTTTAAATTCTATATAGAACAAAAACCTTATGGATCTAAGTCAAAAGATAGTTTAATACCAATACTTTCATCTAGTGAGAATACCTATAAGAGTATAACGAGTGTTTTCTCGGAAAAAATGGCAATATTTGATGATGTCAATGTTGCTAATGTTACTAGTAAATCAGATTTTGATTTTGATATATTAGGTAAAGAAAAGTCAGCTATCTTTTGTATTATTCCAGATGAAGATAAAATTTACTATTCTTTAGTTACCATTATATTAGGTTTATTTTATAAAGAATTAGTAAAACTTGCTAACTCTACTGATAGTAAAAAAGTTCCAATAGAAATTGATTGGATTTGTGATGAGTTTTCAAATTGTCCACCACTAATAGAACCTAGTATAGAATCTATAATTAGTGTGGCTAGATCAAGAGGACTTCGTTATCACTTATTTATACAAAGTTTAAGTCAATTAGATAATGTATATGGCAAAGAAGTAGCACAAATCATACTTGATAACTCTGGACTTGCTTATCTTAAAACTAACACAATGGATACTGCAGAGGCTATTAGTAAAAGACTTGGTAAAAAAACTATTGAGGCTAGTTCAATTAGTCAATCTGTTAGTTTAATGAATTATAATGGGAATAAATCTACTTCTTTAATTGCTCGTGATTTACTAACACCAGATGAAGTTAAGAATCTACATTATAAAACAATTATATTTCCAAACATAGGCTATCCAATATTTAGGGATACAGTTATATATAAAAAATTATCTTGCTATTCTAGTGGTGAATTACCTAGAGAAATTACACCTTTAAAAGATTTAAGTAATACTTATTTTGTAGTTGAAAACATTGAAACTAAATATGATAGATTATCAAGAAATAGAAACAATAAAAGTATATATAAAGAAGAATTATCGGCTTATGATAGGTTTAAAGAAGAAGAAATAGCAAAATTAAATAACATTGTTGAAGTTATACAAAATTTATTAAAAGATAAAATAAATTTATTTGAATATAAAGAAAATAATAATCGTACTTTTGCAAGTTTTGAATTAAAAGAAAAACTTACTACAAAAGAATTAACTTTTATAAAAGGTAAAGTAAATAAAGAAGTATTTCATGTTGAAATAGATAATGGAAATAATACTAAATCTACAATAGAAATTCATTTAAAGAATCCACTTGAAATAGATAATACTCTACAAAAAGAGATAACTACTTCAAGTATGAAAAATGAATAACTTATCTTTCTAGTTCATATTTTTTAACTGGAGGCATTCTATGTTAGAAAATGATATAGAAGTAAGATTTAGTACAAAACATTTACCTTTTGAATATAAGTTACTTGAATATAGATTAATTATTAATAAAGAATTATACGATGAAAAAGTTATTGATCTTAGAACTTATAATGAAATGGAAGTTTCTATAATGTCTAGATTAAAAAAAATACGAAATGAATATTCCAAAATAACTGAGGATGATTTGACAATCCTTTCCAAGAGAGGTACCATGCAATCATCCTAGTTATCTTGGGTTTGAAGAACACATGAAAGGAAGTGTTAGATATGGATATAAAAAAAGCAAGAGAAGATCTAAGAAAAGGGAAAACTATTTATGATATGCAATTAAAAGTTGCTTACTATGGTCGTGTTTCTACTGATAAAGATGATCAATTAAACTCACTTGAAAATCAACAGAATTATTTTGAAGATATGATAAAAGAAAATAAAAATTGGATTTTTACTCGTGGTTATATTGATGAAGGAATTAGTGGTACAGCAGTTAAAAATCGTGATTCATTTTTAAAGATGATTGAAGATGCTACTCTAGGTAAAATTGATTTAATATTAACTAAAGAAATTTCTAGATTTTCAAGAAACACAGTTGATAGCATTAAATATACTGAATATCTATTAAAACAAGGTGTTATTGTTTACTTCCTTTCTGATAATTTGAATACTATTCAAGAAGATGCTGAATTTAGACTTACTATTATGTCTAGTATGGCACAAGATGAAGTTCGTAAATTATCTGAAAGAGTTAAATTTGGTATTAATAGAATGATTAAAGATAGAAAATTAATAGGTGGCAACTTAACTGGTTATTATAAAAAAGATGGAAGATATGAGATAAATCCAAACGAAGCACCAATGATAAAGTATTTATTTACTACTTATGCAAGTGGTAGTGTTGGCTTAAAAAAGATTGGTGAAGAATTGGCAGAAATGGGATATGTAAATTCTAAAGGAAAACCTTATTGTCAGACTACTTTAGCAAAGATGTTATCTAATCCTAGATATAAGGGTTACTATACTGCAAAATTAAGTGAAGTTGAAGATTATAAAACTCATAAGAAAAAGAAATTACCTAAGGAAGAAAATATTATAGAAAAAGATGATAGAATTCCACCAATAGTATCAGAAGAATTATGGAATAAAGCAAATTTGTTACACGAGAAAAGAAAAAAGTTACCATCTAGGCATGTGCTTAATTCTGAGGAACATATTAAGAAATATAAATATTCTGCAAAGTTATTTTGTAAAGATTGTAATAGTATCTTTATTCGTAGTGGTGGCTCAAATCGTGCATTAAATCCAACATGGGCTTGTAGAACTTATAAAGTCGATGGTGTATCAAAATGTGAATCACCAATTATAAAAGAAAGTTATTTAGATAAAATATTTGTAGATGTCTTTACTGATTTTATTAAGCATAAAAAAGATTATTTAGGACAAGTCTTAACTGAATATAAAAACATTGTTAAAAATTTTACTACTGATATTGATACAGAAGATATTAAAAGAAAAATAGATCAAATTGAAAAACAAAAAGATAAATTATTAGATTTAAGTTTAAAAGGAATAATTGATGACTTTGAGTTTAAAAAAAGAAATGATAAATTTAATCAAGAATTATTTACATTACAAAAACAAATTGATAATTCACAAAATCAAAATTTAGAAGAAGAAAGATTAAGAAATAAATTAAAAGAAATAGAATCTTGCTTAACTACTAAATTAGATATTAAAGAGAATTTACCATTCTTAGTAAATTTATTAGTTGATAAAGTTATCGTTGAAAAAGTTAATAATGATAGAAAACATATTAGATTATATATTTATTTTGATTTTAATACACCAGATATAGATATAGATTTAGATATGAACGAAAAAGTAGAACTTAAAGATAAGACATTAAAAACTATGGCTTGTCGTAGAGATTCTTCTGTCCTAAAGTGTTCGTGTATTGATACAAAGCAATCCAGGCTTTGTTAAACTTGGTCAATTATTAGGTAAAGAAAAATTATTTTCATATTTTGATTTATTTGGTTTTGGAGAAAAAACAGGCATTGATTTAAATGGTGAAGGAAGCGGAATAATGTTTTCTCTTGATCGAGTTGGAGAACTAGAACTTGTAACAAGTGCATTCGGTCAAGGAATAAGTGTAACTCCTATTCAACAAGTTACAGCTGTTTCAAGTGTTGTAAATGGAGGAAGTCTTTATAAACCATATATTGTTAAAAGTATAAATGAACCTGTTAATAATACAGTAATTGTTTCAAATAGTCCAACTTTTGTTCGTAAAACTATAAGTAAAGAAACAAGTGATACCATGAAATATGCCTTGGAATCAGTTGTTGCAAGGGGTGGAGGAAGGTATGCCTATATTGATGGATATCGAGTAGGTGGTAAAACCGGTACTGCTCAAAAGGTTGAAAATGGAAGGTATTTAGAAAATAATTACATAATGAGTTTTATGTCAGTTGTTCCTGCAAATGACCCAAAAGCAATCCTTTATGTTGCAATTGATAATCCAAAAAATACAGCATTACTTTCAAGTTATACAACAGCACCTGTTGCAAGAAGAATACTGCTTGATATAGTTGATATTTTAGATATAAAAAGACAAGAAGATGCAATAGAAAAAGTTCATTATTGGGATGATGAAGTTTATTACACTTTACCAGATACGATTGGTAAAACCAAACGTGAAGCAGCTCGTGATTTATTCTATTATAATGTTGAATATTCAGGAAATGGCGATATCGTAATTGACCAAAGTCCAACTGGTGGAACATATCTTGCGGCCTCATCTACAGTACGTTTACTACTTGGAAATTCATAATTTTTGATATATAATGGTTATTAATAGGAGTTTATATGATAGAAATACTAAAATCAGGTTTATTAGAAATGAAAAATGATTTAAAAAATGGTAACATAAAAAGACAATTTGCAAATATACTTACATTATCAAGATTATTTTCACCATTTGTATTACTGCCTCTATATTACTTAAATAAACATACTTTATTTATTATAATGATAATTATCTTCTGTTTAACTGATACTTTTGATGGTTATTTTTCAAGACGCTATAATGCAATTAGTTTATTTGGAAAATACTTAGATGCTTTTGTTGATAAAATATTTGTTGCAACTTTATTAATTCCTATTTTATCAGGATATTTATATTTTATTTTAATATTAGAATTTTTAATAACTATTGTAAATTTATACGAATTTTATAAAAAATTAAATCCTAAAACTAAATATATTGGTAAGGTTAAAACAACTTTTTTATTTATTTTAATTGGCCTTTTATATTTAAGAAAATTTTTAACTTTTGGTGATAGTATTTTATTAATTGCTACTATTACTACAATTGTTTTACAAGTAGTAACTTTAATTTCATATATTATGGTATTAAAAAAAAGATAAATTTAATAAATTATAAATTTATCTTTATATTTTCGTTTGTTCTTCCAGTTAAATAATCTAAACTTACGTTAAAGTATTTTGCATAGTTGTAAAGAAAAGCTGTTAAAATTAAAGTCTTTCCATTTTCATAAGAACTAATATTTGATTGAGTAGTATTTAGTACTTTAGCAAGTTCTTTTTGAGTTAAATTATTTTTCATTCTAACTTGTTTTAAACGTCTTCCAATTTCTACTGAATCCAATTTATGTTTTTTAGCTACATGTGTATTTGTTTTTGTTAAATTACAAACATAATCCATCGTAACATGAAATTTATTACAAAAATTGTTTAAATGTTTAAGAGGTATTATATGTTCTCCTGTTTCGAAGTAGTTATAGCTTGATTTACTTATTTTTAAAAGCTTTGCCATTTCTCTTTGCGTTAATTCATATGATTCTCTTATTCTTTTCAAATTATAAAACATTATTGACCACCAACTAAATTTTCTCATTAATTGCCAATATTTACCAATATTGTCCATAGATTATGATAAAAATGCATATGTATAAATTCTGAAAAAATAAAAACTTTATTATTTAAATTAATTTGTACTTTTTTAAATTAAAAAAATTTTTATGTATTTTTTATATTAATGCATTATATGAATAAAAAAATATTTATAGTAATTAGTAAATTTTTCAAAAAAAATTAAACAAAGGTACAATATGATTGACAAAATCATTATTTTATCTTAAAATTATATTTGACAATAGGAGGATATATGGGAATGGATAAACTTAAAGGTTTTTTTGGTGGAACAAGCGATAATGAAGTTCGAGAGAATGAAAATATTAATGAAGATGAATTTTATGATGCGGAATCTAAAGCATTTACTACAACCGGAAATGGTAGTAAAATGATTTTATTTGAACCACGTGCATATTCTGAAAGTCAACAAATTGCTGATTATTTAAAGAAAAGAAATGCCGTTGTTGTTAATTTAAAAAGAGTAACACCAGATCAAGCAAAAAGAATTGTAGATTTTTTAAGTGGAACCTTATATGCAATAAATGGTGGCCTTCAGAAACTTGGTACAGGTATATTTTTGTGTACTCCAAATAATGTAGACGTTGAAGGAAGTATCACCGATGAAGTTAAAGAAGCCAAAGAAAAAGCATTAAAAAATAGTAAAGAAAATGATGAAGAAGAAGTTGAGTGGTAACTTCTTTTTTTAAAAAAGTATTGTATTAATTTTTTTTTAATGCTATAATTTATTTATACTATGGAGAGGTGTTTGTATATATGAAAGATAAAAAAAGTTTTTTAATATTATTACCAGCATTGGTATTTGCACTTACCTTTACACTAATTTACGGATTTAGTGCATCATTTGCATGGAATACTGATACGGCAGTAGATTTAGGTGATGTGGTACCATCTGGTACAAAGTATAAGATGCTAAGAAAGAATACTTATAGTTGGCATTTGATTACTCATAATTTTAGTAGTTTTAGTTCAACGAATGCATCTGGTACAAAATTAATCGAAACAGAAAGTAATATAAATGGTAAAAAGTATCAAGCAGTTGTTTTTTGTGCTGAGGAAGGAAAAACTTTATCATCAGATAGTAAAAGAACTAGATATTCACTTGATGATTCTAAAGTTACAGCTTTAAGTGCTAATAAAAAAAGTCAATTAAGTGCTGTTATGCCTTATATGTATCCTTATATAAATTTAGGAGCGACTTCAGGTGATTCTGGAACTTTAAAAGCGGTTTTAAAAAGTTCTGACAAAGGAATTGGCAGTACAGATTATGATAAGTATGAATTTGATAAATTAAATGTAAATGAAGCAATTACTGCTTCTCAAGCAGCAATTTGGAATATTCAAAAAGGAAAAACATCTATTTATTATTCTTATAGAGGAACGATATCAAGTTTTTCTGCATTTGATAGTTGTGATGAGTACTATACAAATAAAATTATTACTTCAGAAGAGGCAGCTTGGTATAATTCAAAGGGATGCAGTTCAGATGGTAATTTTTATAAATATGTTTATAGTCATAAAAAAGATACATATACAAAACAAAGAATAGATACTTTAATACAATGGTATATGTCAACACTTCAAACTAAATTGGCAAGTCTTGGAACAGCAGAATCAAAAACATTTAGTGTTACGGGTAATAATTTTGATTCATCAGCTAAGGTGTTAACAATAACTGCTAAAACTAATATTGATGATTATGAAATAACATTCAAGGATAATTCAGGAAATACATTGGCAGCAACTAGAAGTGGAACAAGCGGCACTTATACTTATACAATATCGAATGTTCAAGATAATGTAAGTTCAGTTAATTGGGAAGTAAAAGCTAATGGAACAACGGATAATGTTTATTATTATAAAGCAAGTTCAGGACAAGACTTTATTGGATTGGAACGTGGTGGATATACTACAAGTGGAACAATTGTAATCGAGAGAGTTCCTGAAAAAGCTAATCTTGTTCTTTACAAGGTTAGTGGAAGTGAAGATAAAATTATTGTAAAAGAACAAACTTCAGCAACTTATGAATCAGCAACATGTGGAAGCAGTGAAACAGGATGTTTATCAAATGCTAAATTTGAATTATATTATAAATCAGGAGATAAAAAAGTTTTATATAAGGAAATAGAAACAAATTATAGTGATACTTCAAGTATTTTATTTACTGATTTGCCTCTTGGAACTTATTATTTAAGAGAAACTCAACCTGCTTATGGTTATGATTTATATGCAAATGGAACAAGTATTTATGATGCAAGTGGTAATAATGTAGGTACAGTTGATGCAGAAGGATTTATTGAGATTGACTTAACATCATCAAAAACTATTGCAGTTGTTGTTAACAATGTCGCAACAGGTATTTGCTTTACAAAATTAGATGGTAAATCAGGAAGTCATGCTCTTGCTAATGCAAGATATCAAATAGAAGATATAGATGGAATGGTTGTTGAAATATTTGACACATCTGCAAATAATGGTCAAGAAAAATATTGTGTTACAAATCTTCAAGCTGGATCATATTTTATTAGGGAAACTAAAGCACCAGAAGGGTATTCACTTGATACTAAAAAATATCATTTTGTATTGGGTAAGAGTGGTTCATCAATCGATAGTTTAGATGACGTAGGAACATATACAACACTTACACCAACAAATGGACTTATAACGTTTACTGATGCAAAAGAAGTTGAAATATCAAAATCCGATATGACAACCGGTGCCTGTGTTCAAGGTGCTGAATTAGTTGTAAGAGATTCATCAGGCAATATAGTAAAAGATTCAACAGGACTTGAAATTGGTAAATGGACTTCAAAATGTACATGTGACGATTCAACAACTGTTAGTGATGATGTTGAAGTATTAAATATAACTACATGTACAACAGGTTATAATGATTATTCGGATGGTGATGATGATTTAGGTGCTTATATATGTACTGAAACTGAACAAGTTCAAACAAGCTGTGATGCTCATAAAATATCTCTTACTGCTGGTACATATACTTTAACTGAAACAATGACAGAAGAATTAAGACAACAAGGTTATTCATCTGAATCAGAAACAGTAACATTTACAGTAAAAGAAGATGGTACAGTTGCTGAGGCAGTAGATATGAAAGATGCACCTATTAAAGCATGTATTTATAAAGTTGAAAAAGGTTCGACTAAACCTCTTGCGGGTGCAACATTTAAATTATATAAAGAAGATGGAACTTTATATAAGACAATTAAAACAACTGAAACACCAAGTAATGATTGTTTAACATATATTCCATATGGAACTTATTATGTAAAAGAAATAGAAGCACCAAGTGGTTATAAAGCAATAAATGAGGAAGTAAAAATAGAAATTAAAGATACAAAAGAAACTCAATATTTCTATGTTGAAAATGAAGTTGAGGCTCCTAAGACAGCACTTAATAATACAAAATTATTAGTAATAATTTCTTCAATATTTATGGTATTTGGTATGGGAATGGTCGGATACTATGTCATCAAGAAAAAAAGTTAAAATCAATCAAGAGACCTTACTTTTTATAGTAGGGTCTCTCTTGCTAATTATATCTATAACGTTGTTTTACTATGATAAAATACTAGAAGTTAGTAGTGAAATAAAAACTAATATTGAAACAGAAATATTTAAAGAAAAAACTAAAAATAAAATATCAGTTAATGTAAATACAAACTATTTAGATGATGAAATATCTGATAGTAAATATGATAGTTCTTATACACCTAATTATATTGCTTTTTTAGAGATTGATAAAATAAATTTAAGGCAAGGATTACTACCAATTGATAATCCTTATAACTATGTTGATTATCATGTTCAAATACTTGAGGTATCAGATTTTCCGAATGTTATCAATGGTAATTTTATATTAGCAGGTCATTCTGGAACATCAAGTGTTGCTTATTTTAAAAACTTGTATAAATTAAATATATCAGATACTGCTAAAATTTATTATAATAGCAAACTTTATAAATATGAAATAGTAAATATTTATGAAGAAACCAAAGATGGTAGTGTTAATATATATAGAAATGATGAAAAAACTACATTAACACTTATAACCTGTACAAAAGATGATAAAGAACATCAAACGATTTATATATTAGAACTTGTAGGAGTAGAAAGTTACTAAGGAGGAAATTAGTTATGCAATTTATTATATTTATTATATTATTAATTTCATTTTTAGTAATATTAATAATGAATGATAAAAAAAATAATAAAATAATTAAATATTTATTTACGGGATATGGAATAATTTATTTTTTATTAATAATATTATTTGATAATAACTATATATATGAGTTTTTAAAAGCAATAATTACATATATATGGTATCCAACTTATTTATTATTTGTAGTAACTATTATAATTAGTATTATTTTATTTATTTATTCATTATTAAGTAAAAAAATAAATTTTTTAAATAAAATTGCAAATTATGTTTTCTTTCTAATAGCCTTTGTATGTTATAATACATTTTTAAGCTTAAAAATAGATCCATCAATTTATAGTGAATTATATACAAGTAATAGTTTATTGCTAATGAGAATAACAACTATTTTATGTATAGCAACAATACTATTTAATATAATATTAAGAATGAGAGGTAAATATGACAATTAGATATTTATATATGAAATTTGTAGGTCTTTTACTTGTAATAGTTGGATTTAGTTATTCACTTACTAGTTTTAATAATTTCTTTTCTTTTATTTTTAAAACGAGAATTTTTCCAGCTAATTTAAATGTTTTTCTAGTATCAATCGGATTAATTATACCGCTTTTTATATTTGTTTATGGAGTATATTTTTATTTTTATAGTGATTTTAACATAACTAAAATTAATAAATTTATTTTTATAACTAATATAATGTTTTTAATTGTTAGTATTGTCATGTTAATTTTTAAATATTTATATAATATAAATAATATGGTATTGTTTCAATTATTTGAATTTATTCATATATCTCTTGTTCCATGTTTAATATTATTGGGATTTCTTGGAATATATGGATGTATTAAATACAAATACTAAATACAATATAAAATATGTAAATGTATGTTTGTAAATGATGTGAAACAAATTTTTTGAAAAAATGACTCAAAGGAAATATTGAGTTGTTTTTTTTGTTTCTTTGCTAGTTGCAAAACAATACAAGAATGAATTTTGTCAATGCTTAACGAAGTTAACATGCTT
>JAFUAL010000046.1 GCA_017460745.1 Bacilli bacterium
CTTCTTTTAAATTATTAGAATATTTTTTGAATTTTTGACCTTTTGAAGCCATAGAAAAACACCTCCTTTCGGAAGTGTATTCTATCACTTTTAAGTATAAAATGCTTTTTTTTATTGTCTACCCTATGGGATGCATTTCAAATAATTACTTTTTTTCTTTGACAAAATTCGACAAAGTTCGACAGATAAATTCCCTATAATGTACCTTGGAGGCACAAAATGACAAATGAATTAAAAAAATTGACAAGACAAATTGATAGAGAGTTTATTAAGTATTTTCTAAGTGATGCGGATATGGAAACAATATTCGTAGTAGGATCAATGGCACATAATGATTATCTAGATAGAATGGATAATGATTATGATATTAGAGTTATTACATCGGATGTAAATCGAGATAAAATAATTAATTTTGAAAAGTTTTTAGAAAATTTATCTAAAAGATTAACAACAGATACTATTGAAGTTGGATATTCATGTTTAGTTGGACCAGTTAATCATAAGGTATCAAGTAATAAAAAGAATGTTTTAATACATGCTATGATACATCGAAGTGATCAAATGGATAATTTTTTACCTATAACACATAAATATCAATATGGAAATCGTTATAGAATTGTGTATGGCAAAGATAGTTTAAAAAGATTTAAAGATATAAGGTATAATATAAATGATTTGACCAATACTCACGAAGGACTTAATTATTGTATTGATATGCTAAAAAAGCAGGAATATCGCTATCTTACATGGGATACAGATGACAATAAATGTGAATTTAATTATCATGCAATTGATATGCCAGAAGATACAGTTCTTGAAAATTGTTTTTATTCAGTTAATAAATTTGTTAATAATTTAGTGAATTATTGTAAATGGAACGAATTAGACATTCCAGAAGATAAAGTAATATTTTGTATAAGATTACTTGGCCAAGCTAATGTTAATGAAAGTACATTATTTTTACTTCAAGGATTGTTAACTAAAAGTGAATCTATGTTAAAAGCAATATTTGCAAATCCAAGAGTTGAAACAATTAGATTACTTGAACAATTTAAATTTTGCATAAAGTACCTAGATAATATTTTCCCAAAAAAGGAACAAGAAAAAATAAAGACATTAGTTAGGAGTTAAAAATATGGTAGTAAATTATGATGAAAATAATCTTTTAAATTTATCCAATTCAATCTTAAAGTATTTTGATATTAATCCATTTAATAATACACTCGTAAGTCTTGATAAGTTATTAGAAGAAAAACAATATAAAAATGTTATTTTATTTGTCTGTGATGGTTTAGGAAATTATAATTTAAATAGATTGTTACCAACAAATAGTTTTTTAAAACAAAATAAAAGAATGGTCTTATCAAGTGTATTTCCACCTACAACAACAGCAGCTACTACTACCCTACTTTCTGGTTTAACTCCTGCAATTCATCATTATTTAGGATGGGACATGTATTTCAAAGATACCAATGAAACAATATCAATTTTTAGAAACTTAACAAAAGATTTAGGAAAACAACCTAAAAAAAGTATATCAGATAGAAATTATATGAATTATAAAAGTATTGTTGATTTAATAAATGAAACAAGTAAAAATTCAGCATACTTTGCCTATCCTTTTAGTAAGTGTAATAAATGTATGAATATAGATGAAGTAATAGATAGAATCAAAGAATTAACAAAGATTGATTCTAAAAAGTTTATTTATGCATATATAGAAAATCCTGATAAATTAATGCATGAATTTGGAATAAATTCTAAAGTAGTAAAAGAAGAAGTAGAAAGCATAAATAAAAAACTTGAAAACTTAAGTAAAGAACTTAAAGATACAATTATGTTGTTAACTGCCGATCATGGACTAATTGCTACCAAGTATATAGTTTTAAAACATGATTTACCAAAATTATATGATATGCTAGAAAGAACTACATCTATAGAATCTCGTGCAGTAGGACTTAAATTAAAGAAAATAGTAAAGAAAGAGGATTTTTTAAATTTATATAATAAAGAACTAAAACATGATTTTCAATTATTAACAATCGATGAGGTAATAGAAAATAAGTTGTTTGGAAACGAGGACAATACTTATTTACGTGATGCTATTGGAGATTATTTACTCATTGCAACTAAAAATATATCTATAAATTATGATGATAACTCCCCTATTTTCAAAGCAAATCATGCTGGGTTTACTAATCGAGAAATGAAAGTTCCTCTTGTAATAATTGAATGTGATTAAACTATGTTAATTTAAAGATATAGTTTTTTTTGACAATAGATTTAATTGTTGTTATAGGATTTAACATACAATAGAAAAATATAAACAATAAACTTATTGCAAATCATCTTTAGCATGTGATATTATATAGACAAGTGATAGGAGTAAGAAAATGAAAAAAATAAAGAGGGAAGAAAAAGTATTTATAATCGTTATAGTATTATCACTAATAGGATTTGGTTATTTGTTTTATAAGGGCTTAGTTAATGCATATAATAACGATACAGAAGAAAAGGAAGAAAAGCCAGCAGTTGGAAAAATAATTGTGTATAAAGGTGGAAATAATGTTTGTAAAGTTTCAAGTGATAATTGTAATGAACAAGTAATAATTGAAACAGAGACAACTGATGCAGAAGTACTTACAACTTTTGAAAACGTTTTTTTATATAGAGATAATGGGTTAAAAATTTATAATACAAATACTCAAGAAAAAATCAATATAAATTTAGAAGATGATTATAATGAATATGATGTATATTATAATTCTGAAAAAGATAAAATTTTAGGAATTTATTATGAAAAAAATGAACTTGCTCAAGATAATGTAAATAAAAAAGTAATGATTGAAAACGGATATTTCGATATTGAAACTCAAACAAAATTATATGACAAAGAAGAAGGAAAAATATATGATAGAAAAGGTTATTGGCTTTTGTATAACCATGAAAATCTAAAATTATTTAATACTTATACATTTGAAACAAAAAAATTGCACTTAGAAGATTCATATAAATATTATAATTTATTGTTTTATTATAATGCTCAAAACCAAACTAGTAGTCTGAAAGGAATAATTTATGGAGACTATGAAGATGTAACACATGTTCGAGGATTTTATAATATTGAAACTGATAAAAAAATGTATGAAAATAAATTTAGTGAATATAAATTAATAAATAATGAATTTATGACAGCAAGAAAATTTGATATAGAACCTGGACCAATAGATCCTCATCAATATTTATTAAGCATCAAAGATGAAAAAGTATTATTATATAATGAAAATAGCATCGACTATTCTATTATACCAGAATCAAGTTCAAAATATTTTGTTGTTAGTATATTGACAGATGGATATCCTTACTCAAATGCCGATATATATGGTCAGAATTTACATAAAATTGCATCAAATGTTAGTGATTATATGCTTGATTCAGATGAGGTTAAAATATATATCAATGATAATAATGTTATTAAAATTTATGATACATTTGGTAATTTAATTTCAAAAATAGAAGAAGAAAAAATGTTAGGTTTAATTCCAAATCATATTGTTTACATAGAAGATAATAAAATTAAAGTTAGAAATGTTAAAAATAATGCAATATATGAAATTTTTGAATGGAATGATAATTATTTATATCAAGATAACTTTTCTGGCTATGACGAAGGAGAAAGTAAAATAAAAATTGCTATTGGATTTAAAAATAAAATGAATTCATCTGGTTGGTTTAAAAATTATGATGAAGTAAATGGGTTAGAAATTTATTATGATATATTATCTAGCAAAATAGAAACAAAAGACATTACAAATGGTTATACAGGTCAAATTTGGGATTAACTGAAAACTATGTCACCTAGGCATAGTTTTTTTTCTAAAAAAATAATTTAACAAAGGAACTAAAATGTGATATAATCTATACGATTATTTTAACAAGTGATATTTAATTTGTTAAATTGGGGTGAATTATATGAATGATACTATAGCAAGTATTGCTACTTCTCTTGGAGTTGGAGCAATTTCAATTATAAGAGTAAGTGGAAATGAAGCAATAAAAATTGTTAATAAATTATTTAAAGGTCATGATTTAGAAAATGTTTCTAGTCATACTATTCATTATGGATATATTGTAAATAATAAAGAGATAATTGATGAAGTATTAGTAAGCGTGATGCGAAGTCCTAAAACGTATACCAAAGAAGATGTCGTTGAAATTAATTGTCATGGAGGCATAGCCTCAACTAATAAAGTATTAGAATTATTACTTCTTAATGGTTGTCGTATGGCAGAACGAGGAGAATTTACTAAAAGAGCATTCTTAAATGGACGAATAGATTTAGTAGAAGCCGAAGCCGTTTCTGATTTAATTAACAGTGAAACAGATATTGAAAGACGTGTTGCACTTCAAGGAATAAATGGAAATTTAAGTAAGTTAATTCAAGAAATAAGACGAGATTTATTACAATTAATTAGTAATATTGAGGTTAATATTGATTATCCAGAGTACCATGATATTTATGAAGTAACAGTTAATGATTTAAAGGATAAAATACCAAATATAAAAGCCAAACTTGAAAAATTAGTTAAAGATTATGAAGATACAAGAATGCTATATAAAGGAATAAATGTTGCCATTATTGGACGCCCTAATGTTGGAAAAAGTAGTCTTTTAAATAAATTACTTGATAGTAATAAAGCAATTGTTACAGATATTCCAGGAACAACACGTGATATTGTTGAAGGAACAGTTTATTTAGATGGAATTAAGTTAAATATAATTGATACGGCAGGAATTAGAAAAACCGATGATGTAGTTGAAAGTATAGGTGTTGAAAAAAGTATAGAAGTGCTAGGTGATGCCAATCTTGTATTACTTTTATTAAATAATAATGAAGAATTAACAAACGATGATAAAGAACTAATTAATAAAACATGTAATAAGACAACAATTTTTGTTATTAATAAAAATGATTTAGAAACAAAATTAAATCTAGATAATTTAAATTTAGAACACGTAGTATCAATCAATACTCTTGATAATCAAGGAATAGAAGTGTTGAAAGATAAAATAAAAGAAGTATTCAATTTGGACAAAATTAACAATAATGACTTTACATATATTACCAATTTAAGACAAATAACGAAAATAAAAGAATCTTTAAATATATTAATTGAACTTATTCAAGAAATAGAAGATGGTATAGAACTTGATATACTAGAAATGGATTTAAAAGAAGTTTGGAATACTTTAGGAGTAATTACAGGTGAATCATATGATGAAGAATTACTTGATGATTTATTTAAGAATTTTTGTGTTGGAAAGTAGTATTAAATGAAAGAATTTGTAATGAAAGAAATAAAACCGGGTATATATGAATATGGATATAAAATTCAAAAATTAGATATAGAATTTATGATTGAATTAAATCTTCAAGTACCTGACAAATTAAGGGAAATATATAATCAAGGCTTTTCTGAAAATGAACTTCCTGAATATGTTTATTTTAATGATTCTATTGTAAGAGAATATATAAAAAGACAGTATTATATAAGAAATTATGAAGAATTTGCTAATATGAATATTTATGAGTTAGAATTATTATTAAGTTTTTATAAAAAAAGGCTTTTAACTTTAACTAATAGAATAGCTAAAATAAAAAATAAAGAAAAACTAAATGATTTACAAATTGATATTAATATTTTAATAAATGAAATGCTTGGAATTATATATTTGAGAGATAATTTAAAAAATATAGAAACTAAAAAGATAAAATAAAGTTAGGAAGTGATGTATATGCAATATGATATTATAGTTGTTGGTGGAGGTCATGCAGGATGTGAAGCAGCACTTGCCACGTCTCGTCTTGGTCATAAAACTTTACTTTTAACTGGAAATATTAATAATATTGCTGATATGCCATGTAATCCATCAATTGGAGGACCAGCTAAAGGAATACTTGTTCGAGAAATAGATGCCTTAGGTGGTGAGATGGGTAAAAATACGGATAAAAGTTTGTTACAACTTAAGATGTTAAATACCAAAAAAGGTCCAGCTGTTCGTGCTCTTCGTGCTCAAGCTGATAAAGTAACTTATTCTAAAAATATGATAGAAACATTAAAAAATCAAGATAATTTAACTATATTAGAAGGAATAGTAGATGATTTAATTGTTGAAAATAATAAAATAGTTGGCATAAAACTTGAAAATGGAGATATTATAAATTCTTCTATTGTCATTTTAACAACTGGAACATATTTAAAAGCAGATGTATTAGTTGGTGATAAACGTACATCAAGTGGCCCTCATGGAGAAAAAACAGCTAAAAACTTAAGTGATAATTTAAGAAAATTAGGTATAACTATTCAAAGATTAAAAACTGGAACACCTCCAAGAATTGAAAAAAGCACCATTGACTTTTCATGCCTTGAAGTTGAACCAGGTGATGATGTACTTAGAACTTTTTCATATGACTCTACCCCACTCTATAAATTAAATGAACAACTTCCTTGTTATTTAACTTATACTAATGCTAAAACTCATCAACTTATTATGGATAATTTAGAAAAATCTAGTATGTATGGTGGATATGTAACGGGAATCGGTCCTAGATATTGCCCATCAATTGAGGATAAAGTAGTAAAATTTAAAGATAAAGAAAGACATCAATTATTTTTAGAACCTGAAAGTATTTATTATGATGATATTTATTTACAAGGATTTTCAACTAGTATGCCCCATGAAATACAAGAAGAAATGGTTCATAGTTTAAAAGGATTAGAACATGCTAAAATATTAAAATATGCCTATGCCATTGAATATGATGCCATTGATCCAATAGAAATGAAACCAAGTTTAGAAAACAAAATAATCGAAAATTTATTTACGGCTGGTCAAATAAATGGAACCAGTGGTTATGAAGAAGCTGCAGCTCAAGGATTAATTGCTGGAATAAATGCTAGTTTAAAATTACAAAATAAGGAACCTTTAATCTTAAAAAGAAATGAAGCATATCTTGGAGTATTAATTGATGATTTAGTAACTAAGGGAACAAACGAGCCATATAGAATGCTTACAAGTCGTGCAGAATATCGTCTACTTCTTCGTCATGACAATGCAGATATTAGACTTCGTGAATATGGATATGTTGTTGGTTTAATAACTGATTCTGTATATGAGAAATTTAAAAATAAATTAAATGATATAGAAAAATTAACGAATTATTTAAAAAGTAATAAATTAACAACCAAAGATAATAATATACTTGAAAAAATAGATACTACCCCTATTCTTGATGGTATTACATATTACGATTTATTAAAACGTCCAAGTATTACATTAAATGACTTAAATCAAGTTTTAGAATTAAATCTTCCTTATTCTATGGAAGTCATGGAACAAGTAGAAATTAGTATAAAATATGAAGGTTATATTAAAAAGGCTTTGAGGGATGCTGATAGATTAAAACAACTTGAAAATATAAAAATACCTGTTGATTTTAACTATGATTCTATTCAAAATATAGCAACCGAAGCCCGTCAAAAATTTAATAAGATAAGACCAACAACACTTGGTCAAGCATCTCGTATAAGTGGCGTTAATCCAAGTGATATAGCTGTACTTAGTTTATTTTTAAAGAGGTATAAGAATGACTAAAGAAGAATTTATAAAAGCCCTAGAAGAACTACATATAAATATAGATGAATCTAAATTAGAGAAACTCAATAAGTTTTATCATTTACTAATCAAATGGAATGAAGCAATCAATCTTACTACAATTGTTAAAGAAGAAGAAGTTTATTTAAAACATTTTTATGATAGTTTAACTTTAGAGCAGGTAATAGATTTAAATCAAGATTTAAAATTACTTGATGTAGGAACAGGAGCCGGATTTCCAGGAATTGTTTTAAAAATCGTATTTCCCAATTTAAAAATTACCCTACTCGATTCTCTAAATAAGAGAGTTAATTACTTAAAAGAAGTTATTAAAGAACTAGACTTAGAAGATATAGAAGTTGAATGTGCACGCGCTGAAGATTATAGTAAAGAACATATAGAAGTATATGATGTTGTTGTATCACGTGCCGTTGCTCATTTAAAAATACTTTCTGAAATAACTTTTCAAAGTGTAAAAGTTCATGGTTATTTAATTGCTATGAAGGGAAATATAGATATAGAACTGGCTGAATCACAGACGATGATAAAAGAATTAAATGGTAAAGTTGTAGAAATAAATACCTTTAAACTTCCTAAAGAAGAAAGTACAAGAAATTTAATTAAGATAGAAAAACTAATGCCAACCAATAAAAAATATCCTCGTAAGTATTCCGAAATTAAAAAAAGTTTGAAAAGAAATTAACTATTAAAATTACAAATTTTTAATAGTTTTTTTAGTCTTAAAAAGTTTGGGAAATTAATTTAATAAAGAATTTAAAAAAAAATATTGGTGATGTAAAAAAAATGTGATATAATGAAATATATTATAAGGGAAATGATTTAAAAAGAAAGAGGGATGTAAATGGGAGAGGCACATGATAATAAGGTAGTGTACTTGAGACTGGATGATATTATTCCAAACCGATTTCAACCGCGGGAAATATTTGATGAACCGGGATTACAAGAGTTATCGTCTTCAATTAAAGAACATGGTGTTATTCAACCTATTGTTGTTAGAGAAATGGGTGGGAAATATGAACTTATTGCAGGAGAAAGAAGAACTAAAGCCTCTGCTTTAGCAGGACTTACTACCATTCCAGCAATTATAAAAGATATGGATGACAATGAGTCAGCTAAAGTTTCACTTCTTGAGAATTTACAAAGAAAAAATTTAAGTGCTATTGAAGAAGCAAGAACTTATAAGAAAATAATAGAACTTGATAACATGACTCAAGAAGAGTTGGCAAGAACAATGGGAAAAAGTCAACCTATGGTTGCTAATAAATTAAGACTTTTGATGTTACCTGATGAGGTTCAAGATGCTTTGATGAAAAATCAAATATCCGAGCGACATGCTAGAAGTTTGTTAACCCTTAAAAATAAAAGAGATCAATTACTATTTTTAGAAAGAATAAAAAATGAAAGATTAACAGTTAGAGAGTTAGATAAAGAATTAAAGAAATACAAAGAAAGCCATACAGATGATGATAGTGATGATGGAGATTCTTTAAAATTAGAAGAAAATAATAGTGAAGAAATAAATGATATTAAGAATGAATTTGTAGAAGAGAATAACGAAAGGAGTTTTATGAATAATAATAGAGGAAATTTTGGAGGAATGGGATTAAATGATTATCAAAGTGGCATAACTGGTAATATGTATAATAATTATCCTAATAATTTTAACAATATGCCTAATATGAATAATAATGGTAATATGGGTTATAATTATAATAATTTTGATGATAATACAGTTGATAATAGCAATAATTCCATGAACTCATATTTTAATGAAATGCAGGAAAGTTCTAATATGAATCAAAATACAACAAGTTCATTAGGGTCTATGTTTGATGGTTATAATAATGCTCCAATGGATGTCCAAGCAAATAATAATAATGATTCAGGTTTATTTGTAAGTCATATTAGAGAAGATAATTTACCTAAAACTCAGAATCAATTTTTACCTAATTTTGATGATTTTAATCAGAATGAAGGTGATGAGTCAAATGATAGCAGTAGAATGGCTTTAAATAATTTTGAACAAAATAATAATTATAATAATATAAACTCTAGTATGAATTCTCAAAATGAATTCAATAATTTCGGTCAAAGTAGTTTATTTAATACTCAAAAGCCAAATGATTTTGGAATGACTCAAAATGGATTTGGTAATTATAATCAACCACAAAAACCTGAAATGAATAACTATAACAATATGAATAACTTTAGTCAACCTATGATGGAACAAAGTAATAATTACTTTATGAATGATTTAAATAATAATATGAATCCTCAACCAAATGCATTTAGTCAAGGTATGAATGCAGGAATGAATAATTTTGGTAACAATCAACCAATGGGTTATGATAGTAATCCAATTCCTGATTTTAATGGTGGTATGAGTCAGATGTTTCAACCAAATCAAGGTGCTATGTTCTCTCAACCTTT
Source organism: Bacilli bacterium (assembly GCA_017460745.1). Classification (GTDB taxonomy): domain Bacteria; phylum Bacillota_I; class Bacilli_A; order RF39; family UBA660; genus RUG591. The sequence goes on from JAFUAL010000046.1 coordinate 10,108, forward strand.
AAATATAGTTGATGTACCTAGAGAAAATAGTTTTGATATGAATAACGATGAATTTTCAAGCAATAATATGTCTACTGGTATGAATAATAATTACAATGGTAATGGAATGCCAAATCCAAATTTAAGTAATAATCAAAACAACTTAAATGATATGCCAAATAATTTAAATGATGAAAACTATAATGATATGATGTTTTCTCAACCAGTACCTATGGGTATGGAAGAAGAACCTACTCAAGAAGATGAAGCAATTTATCATGATGAAAGTGTTGCTCCAGTAGACGATTTTGCAAATGGTAGTGATATGAATGGAATACCTGAAATTGTTCCAAGCTATGAACAATCAATGGAAAATAGTCAAGATACAGACTTTAATATGCAATCTCAGGAGGAAACTCAACAACAATCATCTTCTAATGATTATATAAATTTAGATCCAGTTTATACAATTAAAACACCACTTGATGCTGTTATGGAACTTAAAAAGACAACTGATGCAATTAAACAAAACAAGATTGATATAGAAACAGAAGAAATTGATTTTGATGATGTATATCAAATAGTAATAAAAATTAAGAAAACTGATGATATTATTTAATCAGTTTTTTTTAAAATCTATATAAATTAAGTTTAACTAATTTGTTTTAAATAATTAAAGTTTTTTCTAAATAATCTTTCATTATTGTTACTTTTTTGATAAAATATATTTGATAACATTTGAGAAGGTGGTAGACATATGGGAAAAATTATATCGTTAGTTAATCAAAAAGGAGGAGTTGGAAAAACAACAACAAGTATAAATTTATCAGCATCTCTTGCATTACTTGGTAAAAAAATATTACTAATAGATTTAGATCCTCAAGGAAATGCAACAACAGGTGTAGGAGTTAATAAAGGAGATATTGAACGAAGCGTCTATGATTTATTAACTGGTATTTGTACCATAGATGAAGTAATAATTAAAACAGATTTTAAAAATTTAGATATTTTACCTTCAACAATACAACTTGCAGGAATTGATATAGAATTTATTGAAAAAAGTAAAAATGATCCAACATTTAAAAGAGCATTTCAATTAAAAGATAAAATAGAGGCAGTTAAAGATAAATATGACTACATCATAATAGATTGTCCTCCAAGTTTAGGAAATATTACAACTAATGCCCTTGCAGCTAGTAATTCAGTTATTATACCAGTTCAATGTGAATTCTTTGCTCTTGAAGGAATTACTCAATTATTAAATACAGTTATGTTAACTCAAAAGAATTTAAATCCTAATCTAGATTTAGAAGGAGTGTTACTTACAATGTTATCTAAATCAAATTTAGGACTAGATGTTATAGAAGAAATAAGAAGTTATTTTAAAGATAGAGTATATGATACAATTATTCCGAGATTAATAAGACTTGCTGAAGCTCCAAGTCATGGAAAACCAATTGTTGCATACGACCCAAAAAGTAAAGGGTCTGAAGCATATATTAATTTAGCAAAGGAAGTGATTATGAGAAATGGAAACAACTAGAAGAAGAGCCTTAGGAAGAGGGCTTGAAGAATTATTTAGTGGTGAAGTATTAGATTTTGATAGTATTGAAGAAAAGATAATAGAAGAAACTCCAAAAGAAGAAATCATGCAAGTTAAATTATCAGAGTTAAGAAGTAATCCTTACCAACCAAGAAAAGTCTTTGATGAGGGAGCTTTAAATGAACTAGCTAGTTCTATAAGAGAACATGGTGTATTTCAACCTATTATTATTAAAAGAAGTATTAAAGGATATGAAATAGTTGCTGGAGAACGTCGTGTTAAAGCAAGTAGACTAGCCGGACGTGATACAATTCCAGCTATAATTCGTGATTTTAATGATCAAGAAATGATGGAAATTGCTCTTCTTGAAAACTTACAAAGAGAAGATTTAAATCCTATAGAAGAAGCAATGGCTTATCAAAATTTAATGGAAGCTAAAGGCTTAAATCATGAACAATTAGCTGCAAGAATTGGTAAAAGTCGTAGTTATGTAACTAATATGGTAGGACTTATGAATTTACCTGATTCTGTTAAAGAACTAGTAATTGCTAGAAAAATATCTGCAACTCATGCAAGAACACTTAGTAAGATAAAAGATCCAGCTAAAGTAGAAGAAATGGCAGATAGAATAATAAACGAAGGATTAACAACTGCTGCTATTGAAGAACTAGCTCAAGATAAAACCCTTGAAAAACGTAATAAAATGGAGCGTAAAGAAACAGAAGAAAATAGAACTTACAAATATGTTCAAGATATACTATGTGATAGATTATCTACAAAGGTTAGAATAAGAGGAAGTAAAATAGAAATAAATTTCCAAGATTTAGACGATTTCAATCGTATTATGGAAGTCTTAAATATAAGTGAATGAGGTTTATAAAAATGGAAGAAAAAAAATATAATATTGGAACCATACTTACAATGAAAAAACAGCATCCATGTGGTGGAAATGAATGGGAAGTTGTAAGACTTGGAGCTGATATTAAAATAAAATGTTTAAATTGTGGCCATATGGTTATGATTCCTCGCGTAGAATTTAATAAAAAAATAAAAAAGATAATTTCTTACAAGGAGGATTCAGATGAATAAAAAAAGGAAACTAAAATTTAAAAAATTAAAGTTACATCCTATTAGCACATATTTAATATTAATAGCTTTAACAATTATATTAAGTTTTATATTATCGCTTTTAAATTTTCAAACCACATATAGTACAGTAAGTAGTATTGATTTATCGATGGTTCAAAATACTGTTCAAGTAGAAAATTTACTTAGTTTTGATGGTTTAAAATATATAATTAGTAATGCAACTAGGAATTTTATTAGTTTTGCTCCCCTATCAATGTTTTTACTTATGGCAATTGCAATGTCAATAATGGATTCCAGTGGCTGTTTAGAATTTTTAAATAAAAAAGTATTTTCAAAAATAAATAATAAAGTATTAACGTTTATCATAATTTTTATAGCAACAATTTCAACGATGATAAATGATATTGGATATGTTGTTTTAATGCCTCTAGCTGCAAGTATTTATGAGAAAAAAGGTCGAAACCCAATGTCTGGTATAATGGCCGCTTTCTGTGGAGTAGCTTTTGGTGCAAGTACTAGCATTTTTGTTGGTTCAGCAGAGGTTTCTTTAATACCATATACAACAAGTGCAGCTAGAATAATTGATTCAACATTTCATGTAAGTTTGTTATCTAATTTATTTATAATGATAGTATCATCAATTGTTTTATCAATTGTTGGAACTGTTATTGTAGAAAAAGTTATTGTTTCATATTTTGGTAAAATTAAAGAGAAAAAGGAAATAGAAAATTTAGAAGAAGTAGAAGTAATAGAAGTAATAGATGCTAATCCAGAGGAAGAAAGATTAAATCAAGAGTATCTAGAAAATAGAGGTTTTAAGTACTCTTTAATTGCATTTATAATAATGATAGTTTTCTTTATTTATTCAGTAATACCAAATTTACCACTTTCAGGACTTCTTCTTGATATGACAGAGAAAACTTATTTAAAACAAATATTTGGAGAAAACTCTTATTTCCAAGATGGATTTACATTCATGATGTCACTTTTATTTATTGTAACAGGTCTTTTCTACGGAATTGGTTCTAAGAAATTTAAAGATGATAGAGATGTATTTAGATTAAGTCATGATAGTTTAAAAGATTTTGGTGGAGTAATTGTATTAATATTTTTAGCATCTCAATTCATAGCTATTTTTAAGAAAACAAACATAGGAATTATTTTAACAGGAATAGTTGCTAATGTTATAGATAGTTTAACTTTTTCTGGTATTCCACTTTTAATTATTTCGATTTTATTAATAGCACTTGCAACACTTTTCTTAACAACAGCCGGTGGTAAATGGGAGATACTTGCTCCAGTTATAGTTCCACCTTTAATGCAATCTAATATATCACCTCAGTTTTTACAATTTGTACTTCGTGCTGGAGATTCTATGACTAAAGGTATTACTCCCCTTTCAGCTTTCTTTGTTATATTTCTTGCTTATATGAATATTTATAATAAGGATAGTGAACCAATTGGAATATTTAAAGCTATTAAGTATACAATGCCATATTTTATAATAATTTCAGTTACATGGTTGCTACTTTTAATCGGTTGGTATATAATAGGATTACCGATTGGACCAGGAGTGTATCCAACAGTTTAAATCTAGAAAATGAAGGAGTGATTATATGTTAAAAGCAGGAATTGTAGGTTTACCAAATGTAGGAAAATCAACTTTATTTAATGCTATAACAAAACAAGATATATTGGCAGCTAATTATCCATTTGCAACAATTGATCCCAATGTTGGAGTAGTAAATGTACCTGATGAGAGAATGAATGTTTTAAATGATATGTATATGCCTGAAAGATTAATTTTAGCAAGTTTTGAATTCACAGATATAGCAGGACTTGTTAAAGGGGCATCTACTGGTGAAGGCCTTGGTAATAAATTTTTATCACATATAAGGGAAGTCGATGCTATCGTTGAAGTTGTTAGATGTTTTGATGACTCGAATATAATTCATGTTGAAGGGGCACCTGATCCCGTTAGAGACGTAGAAATAATTAACTTAGAACTTACAATAAGTGATTTAGAAATTGTAAATAATAGGCTTACTAAAATAGAAAAAAAAGCAATGACATCAAAGGACTCAGATAGTTTAATTGAAGTATCCGCTTTAAAAAAAGCGAAGGATGCTTTAGAACAAGCAATTCCTTTACGAGAAATAAGTTTTACAGAAGAAGAATTAGAAAAGATAAAATCATATCAGTTTTTAACAATAAAACCTATTTTATATCTTGCTAATGTAAGTGAAAGTGATTTAAGTCTTGACGATAATAAATATGTAGAAGCCTTAAAAGAATATTTGAAAGATACAGATACAAGAGTTATTAAGACTTGTTGCAAAGTTGAAAGTGAACTTGCAGAACTTGATATAGATGAAAAAAAAGAAATGTTAGAAATGCTAGGAATAAAATCTTCAGGACTTGATGACTTAATCAATGCAACCTACTCTCTTTTAGGATTAAAAACTTATTTTACAGTCGGAAGTGATGAAATTAGAGCATGGACGTTTAAAGATGGCATGAATGCAAGAGACTGTGCAGGTATTATTCATACAGATTTTCGTGATGGATTTATTAAAGCTGAAGTTATGAGTTATGATGATTTAATAAAATATAAAGATGAATTAAAAGTAAAAGAAGCAGGACGTTTAAGAATTGAAGGCAAAGATTATATAGTTAAAGACGGAGACATTTGCCATTTCCGTTTTAATAGATAAGGAGTGTGTTTTTATGGCAACTTATAATTTAGAGGGTTTAGATCAATTAGGGGAATTTGGAGAAGGAACATTAGGTAGTTTTCTTGCTACATTTGGAGTTCTTGCTGTATTCTTTGTTATTTTGCTTGCAATAGCAATAGTAGTTTTATGGGTATTTAGTAGTATAGGTATAATGAACTTAGCTAAAAAACATGATATACCAAATCCATGGCTTGCTTTTATTCCAATTGGAAGAAGTTATATAGTTGGTAAATTAGGATTTGAAGTATATGATAAAGAAAATAAAAATGCTACAACTTTTGTTTGGATAACATTAGGACTTGGAGCTGCATCATTTCTTTTAGGTAATAGCGATGGTGATTTAAATAGACTTGTCAGCTTTGCAAAACTATTCTTTGAAAGTTGGGCATTCTATAATATGTTTAAAGCATTAAAACCTAAAAATTCTATTGTTTATACAGTATTTACTGTTATAACTGATACATTGCTTGGTGGGGTTTTCTTATACTTAATGAAACCAAATGGAACAGAAGAGTCCCAAGTTGAAGAAGCAACAATAGTTGCAGAAAATGTAGAAACAACAAATGATAATAAAAAAGAAACAAAAAAGACAACAGAAAAATCTAAGTTAAACTTTTGTCCTAACTGTGGAGCCAAGTTAAGTAAAGATACAAAATTCTGTCCTGAATGTGGAAAAAAAGTTAATTAAAAGATAATTGTAAATTAATCAATTATCTTTTTTTTCTAATAATTTTCCTTGATAAGTATCACGCTTTTTTAGTTCTTTATCTATATCATTTAAAACTACAAATTTTTTTACAAGCCAATTAGGTTCAATTAAATCATCTACTTTAGGATCTCCTGTGATTCTATGAATTACAATAGAAGGTCTTAGTAGTTCTAACTCTGATACAACAATATCAATATATTCATCTTTAGTTAAAACGTGAAATTTTTCTTTTTCATACATCTTAGCCAGTTTAGTATTTTTTAAAATATGTAACATATGAATTTTTACTCCTTGTATATCTAAATTGTTTAGATATTTAATAGTTTCAAGCATCATATCACGTGTTTCATATGGAAGTCCGTTTATTATATGAACAACAACATTTATATTTCTTTTACGTAGTTTTATAACCATTTCTTGAAATTCTTCTAAACTATGACATCTATTTATGAGTTGACTTGTTTTATCATGAATTGTTTGAAGTCCAAGTTCTATGGTTAAATAAGTTCTAGAATTTAAATCCTCTAAATAATCTAGGCATTCATCGGTTATAGAATCAGGACGAGTTGCAATACTTAAACCAACTACATTAGGAAGAGTTAGAATTGGTTCAAATACTTCTTTAAGTTTATCTACACTTGCATAGGTATTAGTACCGGCTTGGAAATAACCAATGAATTTAGCATCATGCCATTTATTAAGCATAACATTTTTAATTTGATTAAACTGTTCAACTATATTTAGTTCTTGATTTCCTGCATATTCTCCACTTCTAAGACTCGAACAATATATACATCCCCCTACTCCCTTTGTTCCATCTCTATTTGGACAAGTAAAATTAGCATTTAAACTAACTTTAGCAATTTTGCATCCAAATTTTTCTTTATAAAAACTATCTAAAGTATAATATCTTTTATTATTTAAATACATTATTTCACTTCTTTTCGCTTTTAATATAATATCATAAATAAAAAGAAAACTCTACCCAGTAATAAATTATTTCAAATTTTATTAGTTAATAAAAATACATAAAACTTGTAAAACTATTATTTTTATATTATAATACTTACTAATTTTGTGAGTGATGATTATGAAGGTTTTAGAAATATTAAAAAAAATATTCAAAGTACAAGTTAAAATGGAATCATCTCTTGCTAATTTAACAGATGTTGTTATCTTACCCACAAGAGAAGAATATAAAAATAATAAAGAACTTGTTAATTTAATAGATAAATATAAAGAAATATATAAGCAAAGATTATATAAAAAAATTTTAACTAGCCACGATTTACAAATAGAAGATTTAGCAATTGAAATGAATATGAATATTGACTTGCTTTTAAATGCTACTATAGATGAGTCGGATTTTAAAAAAGAAGAATTCGAAAATATTATTAAATATTTAAAACTAAAGCTATATTTAGCAGAAATTACTAAATTAGATAACAAAAATAAAATGATGTTAATAGCTCTTAGTGAATTACAAAATGATATAAGATATTTATTTTCTAAAAATAAAAGAAATGCCATTTTCAATGAAATAAATATCTTAATAATTAACATGAATATTTTTGCATCTCAAAAAAGAGCATTAGAACTAGAAATAAATTCTTATCTTTTAAATGTAGAATTACCAGAATTTATTGAAGAAGACTTTGAACGAAGAAGAAACAAGAATTATATGCGTTACGGATTATCAGAAATATTAGGATATGAAAACTATAAACTAAATCAAGAAAAAAGATTTATAGATAATGCATTAAACTATTTAGACATGGTAAGTAAAATGATTAAAAAAGTTTGTCCTAAAGTATATGACAATATTGAATTTTATGAAAAATCAACTATAAAAAAGATTGTTTTATATGAAAGATTTCTAGAAATATATGTTTATAAAAATAAAAATCAGATAGAAGAATTGAATCAAAAAATTGAAAAATTAAAACAACTAAATATTACATATGATAATTATGAAGATATAGTCTTAGAATTAGAGAATATTAATTTTTCCTTTCAAATATTTATGAAATATGGAAAAAAATTAGTTAAAGACGAATATTTATATAAATTATATAATATAAAATTTAACTTAATTACTTTTGAAATTAATAAAAAAGGATATAAAAAATTTGGAACAAATTTATATTATGAATTTGCTAAAAATAAAAACGAATTTGAGTTTTATAAAAAAATAGTATCAAATAAAATAGCTAATATTATAAATGGTAAAAGTCCAGTTGCTCATATTTTTGAAGAAAATGATTTATTAAAAGAACTTTTAAAAATATTAATTCCTTTATTTAAAACAGGAAGATATTTCGATTTTGACAAAGTATTAATGAATAGAGAATTATTAAGTTATTTACTAGCATTTGATAATGAAATACGTTTTAAAGAATTATATAATATATCTTATCATGATTTGGATTTATTTAAATCTTATGATCCAAGTGATTTGATAAAAGATTATAATTTGAATTTTTATTCTAGTTCTTTAGAAACTACTCCTGAACTATCTTTAAAAACAATATGCTGGTTTATAGATTTAAATTTAAACATGAAAGAAAAAATAAAAATACCATCTTTTTATAAAATATATAATTTATATAAAAAAACAAAGAAAAATGAAAATATGTATGAATTTCCAAAGGGATTAATTGAAATAAAAAGAGATAATGTTTATGATGCTTTAATTTTAAAAATCATTAAAAATGATATGAAAAATAAAATCATAGTTATACCATCTACTATGTCTATTTTTAGAGGGTATTGGTTTAACGATATAAAAATAGAAGGGGTAATTTTTAAAGAAGGGGTAGAAGAAATATATGATGTATTTTTTTCGGATTTAAAAAAAATAATTATTCCATCTACTCTAGCACCATATTATAGTACAAATTTAACTCAATCACTAAATTTAAAGACATTAGGTTTTAGTAATTTCAAAAATTCCAAACTTCTTAATGGCTTGCTACATCAATATGATAGTTACCTTTATCCATGTTTATTATCTTTGTTTAAGATTCGATTGAATAGATATTCGCTTAATCAAATTGTTCCACGTTTTGATAAGTTGTTATTGTATGATGAGAATAATAATGAATATGTTATTAATTCAAAAGATATAGAAATAGATGTAGTATGGTCTCTCACAGATGATTACAATATTTTTAGATTACAAAAAAATGAGCTTTTAAAATACGGATGGTTATGTGATGCTAGAATGAGAGAATATAATCAAGTTCATTCCATTTTGGAAATGTATGAGGCTCAAGATATATATTATCTTTCTGAAAAGAAAGAAGAATTAGTTAAGATAATTCAAGAACATTTACTTAAGGTTATTGAAGAAAAGACAGGTTATAACATAGGACATAGTAAAGAAGATAATAAAATATTAATTAAATAATAAAATCTAGTAAACTTACTAGTTTTTCTTTTATTATAAAGCAAATCTTGTATAATTGTAAATGATGTGAAACCAAAAAATTCGAAAAAATATTAATTCAAAGCGATGCAATAGCATTGCTTTTTAGCTGTTCTCGTTTTTGAATAGGAGTAAGCCAATTTAATACTTGCATAGGAATATTATTAGAACGTTTAAGATAAGCTTTCATTTGCTTCAACAAATCGTCATAGGAATAAAAAGAAAGATAAGAATAAAAACGTTGTTGATCATTCCTGTGACTTCTTTCAACTTTACCATTATGTCTAGGAGTACGAGGTTTAATAAGCTTATGATAAATATGTAATTGATTACAGAGTGTATCTAATGGATGTTCTCTTTTGGTATTAGAAGTATGAGTAAATTCAATACCATTATCAGTTTGAAGAATTTGGGGTTTATAACCGAAGTAAACAATAGCTCTTTTAACAAAATCAATAGTAGAATAAGAAGATTGTTCCTTATAAGGATAGATAAATCTTTCACGAGAAGCTTCATCAATTACAGTATACTGATAAAACTTTTGTGCATCGTTACCAACATAGCAATTTTTAGGAACATATTTAACATCCATTTGCCATTTAATACCAATCATTTTAGGAGTGTCATATTTTTTTGGAATGTATTTTTCATGTTTTTCTACTACAACATTTAAGTTCATTTTTCTGATAACTCTAAATAAAGAACAAGCGTGTCTAGAATAACCTTTTTCAGTTCTAAGTTTTCCATATAATTCAGGAAGAGAAATATTAGGGTTTCTCCTTATATAATCTTTAATCCATTTTAATTCTTGATTAGTGTGAGCATTTGGATGTTTTGTTAAAGGACGATGAGATTTATCTTGAAGAGATTCTTTAGTTCCATCAAATTTCTTTTTCCATCGGAGTAAAGAAGACTTAGATATTTTATATCTTCTACAAACCAAAGATAAAGGGTATCCTTTCATATATAATTTAGTTGCATAATATTTTGTGTTTAAATCATGTGGGTAATATCTGATATTTTGTGATATACTATTCATAGCAAAAAGTCCTTTCTTTAAATATTTTTTTTGTTTCAATTAATATTTTATCGGATTTTTTGCTTTTTTTATATAATCTTGGTGTCACATCAATTGTAACTCTACATTTTTCTTTTATTATAAAGCAAATCTTTAATTTACAAAAGTGTTAATACGTGATATACTAAACTATATATAGAGGATAGAAATGAAGAGAGTAAAATTAAGAAAAAAAAGTATAGTTGTTTTAATTATAATCATTTTAGTTGTTGTGATAGAAATAGTTAATCCCATTAAGCTATATAATAAATATCAATTAAGAAATTTAAACTATAGTGAAGCAAGTATCGAAAATATATTAAAAAATAATTTAAAAAAAGAAGTATTAGAGCTATCTTATAATAAAACACTTGATATTGTTTTTCAAAGTAATGATTTTAAACTAGATAACTTTGGTATTTATAAAGATTTAACTTATTATGAGTTAGATGATTATACTAAAAATGTTAATATATTAATTGAAAAAGGTTACAATAAAGAAGAAATAAATTATATATTAAGAAGTGCAACTAATGAATCATTAAAAGTCTTTCTAGAAAAAGATTATATGGAAAATGTATCTAAATTTTTAGAATATGATTTTGCAAAGTTAGAAAATATGGATAGATATATAAAGTATCAAAATGAACATAATATTGATAAAGAATTAGTAGTTATATATGTAAATATTGGTCTTGATAAAGAATTTTATAAAGATGTAAAAACTACTAATAAATTTAGTTATGATATGCTAGTTAATAAATACAATGGTGTGCTTGAGGAATTTATTCCAGATAATTTAGTTGATGTACCAAGTGAATATGGAACGAAGCAAAAATTAAATGAAGAAACATTAAAAGCATTTATAAAAATGGCAGAAGATTGTAAGGCAGCAACTAATTATAAAATATTAGTTCGTTCAGGATATAGGGATTATGCTGAGCAAGAAAAAACATATAATACATATTTAAAAACATATGGTAAGACTTATGCAGAAAATTATGTTGCTCATCCTGGATATTCAGAACATCATACAGGACTAGCAATTGATGTAAAAGCTGAATCAACTGATGTATTTGCAAACTCTAAAGAAAGTTCTTGGGTATACGAAAATGCTTATAAATACGGATTTATTTTAAGATATAAAAAATCAGATGAAAATATTACAGGTATAAAATATGAATCTTGGCATTTTAGATATGTTGGAGAAGAAATAGCTAAATATATTCATGAACATGAAATGACTTATGAAGAATACTATGTTAGATTTATAGAAAACAAATAGGAGGTATTTATGTACGATTTAGGACCATATTTTAAAATAAATACACATAATTTAAAAGTAAATGAAAAAGCAACTGTTAAAGGTAGTAAATATCGAATTCAAGTATTAACTGATAGAATAATTCGTTTTGAATATAGTGAAACTGGAACATTCGTAGATTTAGCAAGTGCTAATGTTATTAATAGAACATTTCCCCTACCTATGCTTAGTGTTAAAGAAGATGAAGCCTATGTTTATATAGCAACAAGATACATGCAAATTAAATATCAAAGGAATGCTAAATTTTCTGAAAAAACTTTATCTGGTACTATAAACTATAGTAAAAAAGAATGGTTTTATACTCAAAAAGAAGTTCGTAACTATGGAGGAACAACAGTATCTTTAGATAATACTTTAAAAATGCCAAATTTAAATAAAGGTTTATTTAATCCTGAATTTTATTTTGTTTTTGATGATTCTAATTCTTTGTTGTTAGATGAGAATTCCAATGTTCATACAAGAGAAGCAAACTCTAAAGATATTTATTTATTTGCTTATAGTAATGATTTTAATGAAGTAATAAAAGATTATTTTACTTTAACAGGATATCCAGAGATTATTCCAAGATATTCTCTTGGTAACTGGTGGAGTCGTGATATTCCTTATAGTGATGAGCATATAATTTCTCTTCTTAATAAATTTAAATATAATAATATTCCTATTTCTGTCTTCTTACTTGATAAAGATTGGAGCTATAAAAATGTAAATTTATCAAAAACATCTGGATTTACTTTTAATCCAAGTTTATTTCAAAATCCTAAAGGTTTAATTGATAAAGTACATGAGATGAATGTTAGATTAGGTGTAATAATTAATCCACGTGATGGAATATTTCCTTATGAAAAAAACTTTGAAGTTGCAAGTCAGTATATAAAATTAAATAAAAGTGGGAATATTGATTTTAAGCCTACAGATGCAAGATTTATGGATTTATATTTTAAAATGTTTATCCATCCTTTAGAAAGTTTAGGTGTTGATTTATTTTGGAATGACTATGATAATTTAGATGATTTGAATTCTTTGTTTATCTTGAATGATTACATGAAAAAAGATTCAGAAAGAGACGGACTTCGTAGTGTAGTTTTATCGAGAAATGCTAATTTTGCACCTCATAGATATCCTATTTTATATTCAGGTCATAATATAATATCATTTGATGTATTAAAAATACTTCCTCTTTTTAATATTACTGCATCAAATATTGGTGTTTCTTATTGGAGTCATGATGTAGGAGGATCAGTTGGCGGAATTGAAGATTCTGAATTATATATTAGAAGTGTTCAATTTGGAGTATTCTCCCCTTTCTTAAGATTTAATACAGAGTTTGGTAATTATTATAAAAGAGAACCTTGGAGATGGGATTTTGTAACTAATAATATTGTGAGTTATTATTTAAGACTAAGAAATCAAATAATCCCATATCTTTATACCGAAATATATCATTATCATAAAGATGGTCTTCCACTTATTAGACCACTTTACTATGATTATCCTGATACCTATGATAATCCTTCATATATAAATGAATATTACTTTGGTTCTTCTATGCTAATATCCCCTATTGTAAAAGAAAGTGATCCTTTAATTAATCGTACAATTCAAAGATTTTTTATACCCGAAGGTGTTTGGTATGATTTTAAAACTGGTAAGAAATATGCAGGAAATAAAAAATATGTTGCCTTTTATACTATTGAAGATTACCCCGTTTTTGTTAAAGCCGGTGGTATAATTCCAACAACGGGTTTGAATGATTTAATGTCAACTGAAGCCCCAAAAGAACTTGAAATTCATGTGTTCCCTGGTCAAAGTAACTCTTATAGCTTATATGAGGATGATGGAATTACTAAAAATTATTTAAAAGGAAACTTTACTGTTACTAATATAGATTATAATTATTTAAATAATAACTATACTTTAATTATAAGATGTGTAGAAGGTAAAAGTGATTTATTGTTTTTAACAAGGGATTATAAAATTAGATTTAGAAATACAAAACTTGCTGAGAACGTTAAAGTATATTCAAATGATACATTAATTCCGTTTAATAGTTATTTAATGGATAATGACTTTGTGATTGAAGTAAAAAATGTTCCAACATCATCTCAACTTACAATTAATTGTGCAGGAAGTGATATTGAAATAAATGCTATGATGTTAATTAATGATGATATAGATAGCATTCTATCAGATTTAAAAGTACCAACTAATTTAAAAGATACTATAGCAAGTGTTCTATTTAGTGAAGAATTACCACCTTCTAAAAAACGTATTGAAATTAGAAAACTTCGAAAAAAAGGATTAGATGCAAGAAGTACTAAAATTTTCTTAAGACTAATTGAGTACATGAGTGAGGTATAAAATGGATAGAAATATAAAAACAATGGTATATCTAGTTATAGGTTTAGTAGTTTTAAGTGTATGTAGTTATTTAATTTATGACTTAACTTACGTTGAACCTGTAAGTTATGATACAACAATTGAAATATATAAAAGTGATAGTGATTATAAAGCATATTTGAAAAACGATACAAATAAAAAACTCGTTGGTTATAATTTATATAAAACAATTGGTTTAAATCTTTATGGAGAAGAGATTTCTGAACTTGCTTTAAATACTGATGAAGGTAATTTAAATGGCATTATTATTCATTACAGCAGTGATTATTATTCATATTATAATATAGATAATGATAAGAATTTGTTTAAGGATTTAAAGTTACGATTTGCAAATTGGAATAAAAAATATATTGCAACAACTCGTGGATTTAAAGGACAATTTGGTATTAATTTTGATTCTATTTATGATATAGAAGGAGAAAAAAAGATACTTGATAATTTAAATAAACTAGGAGAAAGTACTTTATATTTTCTAAGAAGTAATGGAAAAAGTTATTTCTATATCGACTCTCATACTTGTGAACAAGCTAATACTTTGTGCAATAAGATTAATATTTATAATGATGAAGGTAATTTAATTTATACAACATCTAATCAAAATGGTTATATTGTTGACTTTAAAGAAATACCTACTAATTTTAATCAAACATATGATGTAAATGGTTACTATGAAATAAGTGAGTTTGGAATAAAGAAATTTAACTTTAGCCATCAAGAAATAAAATCTGATCTATATGATGAAATATTATTTGTTGGTATGTTTAATTATGTAGATTATAATATAGTTTATAAAAGTATAGATAATTCTATTTATGTTATAAGTGATGATGAAACTTTTATGAAAAAAATAACTACAAAGAATTCTGATGATTATTGTATTGTTAAAAATAATGATAGTTTACATATCTATGAAACTAAATGTGATTCTGTAAATGATGCAAATAATTATTTTAATATGAATATAAGAAATCATCAAATAACAGAAGTAATACTTGATGAAGCAATAGAAAATGTTGAATAAAATGATTTAAAAGAATGTATAAATTTCTATACATTCTTTTATAAAAATTTGACAAATAACTAAATAAACATTAAAATACTACCTTAGAAATATGAGGTAGTTTTATGAAAAATTCCGAGTTAAAAGAAATAAAAGATGAGATATCAAAGGTGAAACATCCGAGAATTAGTAAAATATTAGAATCAGATAAAGTTGATAAAATTATTTCTAAAATCCAAAATCTATATCGCAGGATAATAGATAAATTTATTGTTAAGTATAATTTAGAAGATGAATTAAAGCAAGGGAAATTTTTTACTATTTTATTTGCCTTATTAACTTTTATATTTCTTGTTGTTATAACTGTATTTTTTACTGTGGCTCTTCATTCAATTATAGGAATAGGTCTTATATTTTCAGTGTTTAGACAAATTGTTTTTTGTATTAAATGGGGATATACAATTATTAAAAATAAAGGTAAAACGATTAAAAAGTATTTAGCAGATTTATTTCCAAATAGTAAGATATTACAAGAAGAGCATATTAGAAAAAAAGTGCCTCTATATGAAGAAAATATTTTATATCAGATAGAAGATTTTATTGAAGAACTAGATAAAGCAAATATAGATATAGAAATAGAAAAAGAAATAACTATTAAATTAAAAGAAGTAATTAATATGTTAGATTTAAATAATTTATCATTTCAGGATGAAATAAAATCATTGGAATATAAAAATGAGGTATCGGAAAAACTTGCTGAAATAAATAAAATCTATCAAGATCAAGTTAATCTTAAAAGACGACAAGAAGAATTTTTAAATTTAAAAAATGATGTAACAGAACAAATTAATGAAGTAGAAAATAAAGTTTACGTAAAATCTATAAGTAAAAAATATAATTAATTGCCTTTTTATTGACCCTTGTTTCAACGATTTTCCTAATTTCAGAAAAATGAAAATTTATGCTATTATTACTCCTAGAACAAGCAATCATTGATTTTTGTATTTTCCCATTTAATATATTCAAGCATTGGCATTAATTCTCTTGCTTCCCAGTATTCATTACCTAATTCATCAATATGTTTAATATCTTCAAAAGTCCTTTCTTGATAGTTTTCTAGTACGTTATAATTTTCTTTCATCTAATACCTCCTTCTACATTTATAACTTTTGTTATATATTATATTATAAGATACAAAATATATTAATAAAAATCTATAAAAAAATAAATAAAAAGGACTAACTCCTTTTAAAATAAGTAATAATACTAAGTATTAAAAGAATTAATCCTAAAATTGGGTAAATAATTATTAAACTATTGGTTGTACCATATATTTCTAATACACCTTTAATTATGAAATAAATTGTAAAAGTTAAAATACTAGATTTAAATATATTATGAGATAAGTTATTTATACTTATTTTTCTTTTTGTTATTACAGATATTTCTAGTAAAAGAATTAAAGGAAATATGAAACATGTTATCATGAATATTGATAAAACACCATGACTAAATATTTCATAGGTACTTGCAAATATTATGCAAAAAATAGTATAAAATAATATCCTCTTCTTTTCTTTATTTAGTTCCAATATAGACAATATCACTCACTTTCCTTTCACTTATATTTCCATTTGTAGTTGGGTTATTAATAATATTTCCATTGAAATACATTGTACTAGAGCCACCACCATCTAAGTTATAAGCAATTTTACAACCAAGATTTTGCATAATGGTAGCAAGTTCATATAAACTTAATCCTTCACTTTCATTAGTTCTTCCATCTGATACTACAAAGACATAATGGTTTTTATCAATTATTCCAATTGCTGTTCTGGGATTACTTGCCATAGATTTTCCTACTTCATCAGTTGCCCCGACACTTATTTGTCCATTTTTAACTAAAGCAGGTCCAAAAGATAAAACATTATATGCGCCCTTCTCTATTAATTCTTGAGTTGTTATATCACTCTCGTTAAAGCATTCAAAACTTCCATCTTTATAAATTACTAAATCTTCTCTATTACTAGCAGTACTTCTATAAACTACTCCGTTTTTTAATACATAACCTGTTTCTTGTACTCCGTAGTAATCTCCATTAATAGCAAGAATTGCATTAACAGACTTGGCAGTACTAGAAGTATAATCAGTTACATTTTTTCCATAACTTGATTTAGCAAAAGCAGTTTTTAAATAACTAGCATCACTTAATTTAATATCTGCAATATATATTGATGTATTATATTCTGTAATTTCTTGTATATTTATTTCAATATTATTATCTTTATAACTTGTGTCTGTTAGTTCTTTTTTTACGTTTGTTTCATCGCTACTACTTTGGCTACTATTTTCATTTTCTTTGCTTTTTTTGGGTTTTCTTTTTGAACTACTATTTTGTTGATTATTTACAGTATTGTCTTTGTTTTCTACAACTTGATATACTTCTGATATTAAGAAAGTATCGCATAATAAATAAACTGTAAAACTTATTAAAAGGAAACCATAAATGATAATAGATTTATTTTTTTTCATAACTTAATTTAACTATTGAGAAAAAAGGATTCTTTGTGGTGAAGTTATAAAATAAAAGTAGACACATAAAAAGTGTTTGCTTTTTTGTTATAATAATTATTAAAAGGAGATGATAAAGATGCCAAGCGGTAGACTAAAAGGTGGTAAAAATAAATATTGGAGCGCTGAAGAAAAAGAAA
>JAFUAL010000047.1 GCA_017460745.1 Bacilli bacterium
TAATCTCCATAATTACTCTTTATATTTGTATCATACCATCCATTTATTTTAGTTTGGATTGTTGAGGCTGCATCGACTGGTCCTTCTGTCATACTTCTTACTGCATCATCTATTCTATCTCCTCCTTGGAGATTGATATAATAATTTCTTCTATCACTTTCTGTTTCACTTGTACTCAAGTTTGCATAGTAATAATACCTCACTAAGGTACATGTTCCATCTATACTTGTCAAATTACAACTATACTTATGCGTTCCATCTGGTTTTCCTGTTACTGTTCCACTTTTTAATTTATATTCCTTGCTTCCATTTCCATCAAAATCATCATAATCGACATCGGCTCCATATACTACTTCTGTCCTACTTAGTATATTGGTATCATTTTCTACCCACTCATACACCGCTCTCTTTGTTCCATCTTGTAATGTTATTTGGTTTGGATATGAATACCCCATATACGCAAGACTTTTATAATTTGAATTGAAGGCCGAATTTCCTAGTCCTGTTGTTGTTAAAGTATTTGATACATGTACACATTTATTTGTTGCATCATACTCTCCATTATAAATCATCTTGATTCCACCAGTATCGGTTGTTCTTACCATTTTCCAACAGTATCCGGCAAATACTACATTATTAGTTGTAACATTTCCTCTAAAGTAATAAATTGGATAATCATCACTTGCTGTGGAATTCATATAATAAAGTCCTGTTTTACCATCACTTCCACTTCTATTACTAAAAGTTATTACAGTATCGCTTACACCTTTATTATTATCTTTATCAAATATTTGATCATAAAAGTTTACGCCATATGTTTTAGCTTTAAAGTCTCCTGTTACTTTGACTTTAACAGTTGCATATAACTTTCCTAAATCAGAAGCACTATAATCTCCATCTAAAGTTGATAAATCTCCACCATCATATATCCTTATACTTTCATTTATCCAAACATATAATCTATATGTATGAGATATTGTTGTACCTGCTGTTACTTTATCAGCGTATATTCTATATCCATCACTAAAATTTACATAATTTCCTTTATCAACAACAGTAGTCCAATCACTATCATTATTAGGATCAGATCCTGTTAATTTCATAAGGGTAAATGATACATAATTATCATCTACTCTTATTCCACCTGTAATATCAGCATCATCTCCATGTAATACATTAATATCATATATTACATCCGTATCACTATCATTTTTTCCACTCACAGTAAATTCTATATAATTATCATCTAATAGTTCTTTCTGTGGCATTATTTTATCAATGGTAATTTGGTCACCTTCAGTTAAATCTAAATATATATCACCCATAATAAGTTGTTTATCACTGGTCATATTCATATAATTATAGAATGCATAAGAAATTCCTAAAACTAATATAATCGCGAATACTACTATAAGAATTACTCTTAATTTTTTATTATTTTTTTTATTATCTGATTCGTTCATTTACGTCACTCCTTAAGATATATTTGTACCAACTATATATGGATGAGCCTCTGTTCCATCTACTCCATCCTCATCTAAATTAAATATTTGAACTCCATGCTTTAGTGAAACTACAGGGCGCACACCGCCACCGGTATAACGAACGTAGTGGTAACTAGCCCCGCCACTAGGATCAACAGCACCCACGCTCGCGTTAGCATCGCTACCAGTGAAATAAGCAGGCGACAAAAGCCAATACCAATATCCTGTATACAAATAGTTATCACTATACGTTGTATTTGTATACCAAGTCATTCCAGCTAGTCCTACTTCATCGTATGTTAGCAGTGCCGCTTTACTTCCGATGTTTCCATGGCCATACGCATACTTTAATTTATCATTATCATTATCACATGTTAACTTTGGTGTATTTCCTGTCGACCAACTTAAGCTTGCCCTTTCATACGTTTGGGTATGATAATTAGTTGTTAAACTTCCCGTTGTATACCATCCATCATTGTAATTTACTCTTCTACTTCTGTCCATACACCAGATTGTATCCTCTAGGTAATCTCCATATTTCGCTTTAATGTTACTATCATACCATGAATTTATTTTTACTTGAATTGTTGAATAGGCGTCGACTGGCTCTTCTGTCATACTTCTTACGGCATCATCTATTTTATCTCCACCAATTAACTCTATATAATAATTTTTTCTATCACTTTCTGTTTCACTTGTATTTTTATTTGCATAATAGTAAAATCTTACTGTTGTTGCTATCGCATCTACATCACTTGAATTTAAACTATAATGATGGGTATCGTCTGGCGCTCCCGTTACTGTTCCTCCTGTTAATTTATATTTTCCTGTTGTTGTATCATATTCTACGTCCGCTCCATATACTACTTCTGTTCTACTTAGTATATTGGTATCATTTTCTAACCACTCATATACTGCTCTCTTTGTTCCATCTTGTAATGTTATTTGGTTTGGATATGAATACCCCATATACGCAAGACTTTGATATCTTGAATTAAAGGCCGAATTTCCTATTCCTGTTGTTTCAGAAGTATTCGTTGCATGCACACACTTACTCGTTGCATCATAGACTCCATTATAAATCATCTTAATGCCACCTGTATCTGTTGTTCTGACCATTTTCCAACAGTATCCTGCAAACACTACATTATTATTTTGATAATTCCCTCTAAAGTAATAAATTGGATAAGCATCATTCACTGTATCTTTCATATAATATAGTCCTGTTTTACCATCAGTTCCACTTCTTTCAGAGAAAGTTACTACTGTATCGCTTGTTCCTTTATTATTATTTTTATCAAATATTTGTTTATAAAAGTTTACACCATATTCTTTTTCATTAAAGTCTCCTGTTACTTTTATCTTTACACTAGCATATAATTTATTAAATTGTTCTAATGTATAATCTTCATCAGTACCTGTTAATAAACCATCGTTTACTTTTAAGTTATTATTTATAAATACATATAATTTGTAATTATGAGTTACAACAGTTGTTGTATTAGCACTTATTGTTTCAGAATACATTCTATAAGCCTCACGAAAACTAGGATAAGATTCTTTATCAACAATAGTTACCCATTCATTCTCTTGTGTTTCTTCATTATAAATTTCTCTTTTTAAAGTAAAAGATACAAATTCATCTCTTATTCTAATAGCTCCATTTGTAGTTGAATCATCACCATGAATAACACTTATATCATATATTAAGTCATCATCTGATTCATTAGTTCCTGTTATAGAAAAAGCTATAGAATCACTTTCTAATTCATTACTTCTAGGCATTACAGGATTAATTGCTATTTGATCACTTGCATTTAAATACATATAAATATTACCTGTAATTAATTGAGCATTACTACTTAATTTTGTATAACTAAAATAAGCATAAGCAATACCAATTACTGCTATAACACCTAAAACTATTGC
This sequence comes from Bacilli bacterium, assembly GCA_017460745.1. Lineage (GTDB taxonomy): Bacteria > Bacillota_I > Bacilli_A > RF39 > UBA660 > RUG591. The sequence continues at coordinate 3,414 of JAFUAL010000047.1, forward strand.
ACTTATTCTAAACCATTTAAGTGTTTTTTTATTACTTTCATTTGCCATTACAATCACTTCCTTTTTTCATAAAATCATTATTAATATGCTCTAAAACGTTAATTTTATGTAATTTACAGCACTTATTCATACAATCCTCCATACTTTCTATTCCATTATAACACAAAATGTCGCATTTGCCTATATATAAATTTTAAATATTTAAATTAATGTAAAAATTATCTTGGTGGTTATAATGAATTTAGAAAGATTGCAACATCTAAGAGTTGACAATGACTTAAAACAAAGTGATTTAGCAGATTTTTTTAACATTAAACAAGTAAATATTTCTAATTGGGAAAATAATAAAGAAATTATTCCATTAGATAAATTAAATGGTTATGCAAATTACTTTGATGTTAGTCTAGATTATTTAACAAAATTAAGTAATAAAAAGAATAAATATGATAAGATTAATTTAAATAAAAGTGTTGTAGGTAAAAATCTAAGAGCATTTAGAAAACATTATGATATTACTCAAGTAGAACTTGCAACATTTCTTAATACATCTCATTCTACAATATCAGCATATGAATCAGGTAAAACTCTTATCTTAACCTCATTTGCTTATCAAATATGTAAACGTTATAATATTTCTCTTGATTGGTTATGTGGAAAAAGTAATATTATGAATTTAACAACAAGATAAAAAGAATTAGAAACAATTAATTAAGGTAATTAGTTGTTTTTTCTTTTTCGTTTTAATAATATTATTCATCTTTTATATCCATATATTCTGGTTTAAATTCTGTTTGCTATTTGCTTGTAAAAGTGTTCTTGTCTGAGTACTTCTTATATCCTTTTTTATTTCATTAATTATTATTTTAAAATCTTTTTCTAGTATTCCTACCATATTTTTCCTTCCCGATTATATAAATTTATTTATAATTTATAATATATAAACAATACTATTATGTTTCCATGATAATTGTGCAACTAATTGCACAAATTCAAAATCATTTTTAAACTCGCGAGATTATGTTAGTTTAAATTTTTCATTATTTAGTTGTCTTCATAACCTTAATGTCTTACTGAATCAATAATTGATATAAATTCTTTATTTACCAATTCTATAAATATTGCATTCAATAGTATTACATTCTTTTTCTAATTGTTTTAAACTTTTGTCAGTGGTTGGTAAGTCTTCAGTTGCTGCTACCAAATGACATTACTCTTTTATATCTATGTGTAAATTCAATTCTTCCTCAGTTGGCAATGATTCTAATATATCTTTTGGTAAATATTCTGATAGTTCATAAGAACTTACTCCAATAGGCTTATTAATATTTCTAAGTGCATATTCTACATTTAGTTTATCTTTATCTCTAACTAAAATAATTCCAATAGATGGATTGTCATATTCAGTTTTTAGCATATCATCTAAAGCAGATAAGTAATAATTCATTTTACCGGCATATTCAGGTATAAATTTTTTATTTTTTAATTCTATGGCAACATAACAATGTAATTTAGTATGATAGAATAATAAATCAATGTAATTTTCTTCTTTATTTACTGTAACTCTGTATTGATTTGCTATAAAACTAAAACCATTTCCTAATTCCAACAAAGTCATTTTTATTTTTTCTATTAATGCATTTTCAACATCCTTTTCTACATAATTTTCTCTTAATTCACCAACATCGAATATATATGGATCTTTCATAATTTCTTTTGCCAAAGAACTTTGAGGTTGTAGTAATGTTAATCCAAAATTATTTGGTTTATCCCCAAGAATTTGTCTAGAATAAGCATCTCTTTTTACTTGATTTTCTAAATAATCATAACTCCAACCATTATTATAGGTTTCTTTTATATACCATATTTTCTCATTATCATTTTTTACCCTGTCCATTATTATTGTATTATGTGACCACGGTATTTTATAAGAAAGTTCTTTTAATTCTTCATTTTCTTTAACTGACAAATAATACTTTCTCATATTTCGAAGATTTCTTGGAGAATACCCCTTTGCTTTTGAAAATCTTATTTTTAATTCAACAGATAATTCATCAACAAATTTATTTCCCCATTGAATATTATTTTCTATCGTCTCACCTATATAAAAATACAATTCTAATACACTTTTATTTGCATTTGCAAACATTTCTAATTGCACTTGTTGAATTTTATCAACAACATCACCAATTGTAGCTTTAAATTCTTTTTGAACTGTTTCTATCATTTTTAACTCCTTTCTAATTTTGCAGACGCGTCTGCAAAATTTATAAGCATTGATATTGGTTTACCAATATCATAGTGTGTTATTATCTTGTCATAAATGCAGTCATGTCATTTTGTACATATAACTTCTGGCATAGTACCTCCAACCTCTTTAATAGCTTTTCTAACTGAAGCACCTACTTCATAGTGAGTTTTATTTGCATTACTTTCACCAACAATATTATCTTTTTTTAACTTTGCTTCAGTTTGAACAATTCGAAATAAATTATCAGCTAATTCTTCACTTCCCATATTATCAAGTATATCTTCACGATATCTTAATCCTTTCCTTTTAGCAATATCATTTGCAGTCTCACCATTATATAATCCTTTATATCCTGCATTATGAAATTTATCAAAATTTTTAACTCCTGCTTTAAGAGCCACTTGATTTAAAGAATAATTACCTTTTCTAGTTAAATTTCTATTATAAAATCTTCTTTCATCTTCTGTTAATAAAAGATATTCTCTTTCACTTAGCTCTTGTTTTATTGCTTGTTACAAATGACAATAACATTACTCACTGATATTGGTATACCGATATCATAGTGAGTTACTTATTTGGATATTCAATTAATATTATCATATTTAAAAAGTATGATGTTATTTTTATAAAGAATATATATATAATACCATTTACTTATTTTCAATAATTTTTTTTACTTCTTTCAACTTATTTTCAAGCAATTTTTTATCAATTAATTTTAATTTATATTCAGATATCATAGTTTGAGATATATTTTTGCTCATTGAATATTCAACTACATCTTTATCTTTTGAACTACATAATATAATTCCTACACTCGGATTTTCATTTTCTCTTTTTACATCTCTATCTAATGCCTCTAAATATAAATTCATTTTTCCAATATATTCAGGCATAAATTCTCCTAATTTTAATTCAAATGCTACTAAACACGATAACTGCCTACTGTAAAATAATAAGTCAATAAAATAATCGTGATTGCCCACTTGAACTCTATATTCATCGCTTATAAAGGTAAAATCTTTCCCAATTTCTAAAATGAAATCTTTTAAATTTTTAATTATAGATGTTTTTAAGTCCTTTTCAGAAAATTCATTTGGTAAATCTAAGAACTCTAAACTATATGTATCTAATATTCTAGTATTTGGAAAATCATTTTCTTCATTTATTATTTCTGTTACACTTTTTGATGAATTACCATCAGATAGCATATATCTTTGATAATATAAAGATTGTAATTGTCTATTTAGTTCTCTTACAGAATAATTCTCTTTTACTGCCAACTTTAAATAAAAATGTCTTTCTTCTTTAGTTTTTGTATTGCTAAGAATAAGCATATTGCTAGACCAACATAATTGCGTCAACAGTGGTGTCGCAATCTTATCGTCTTTGTAAATTTTATAAAATTGAACCATTCTTTCAATATTTCTTTTTGTAAAACCTCTAATATTTGGATAGTTTTTTTTCATAAATTCTGATGCTTTAGTAGTAATTTTATCTCCGTATTTACTATCTCGTTGTAATTCAAATAAATATTTACCAACATCTAAATATAATAAAATCATTTCTTCATTTACTTTTCTGTATGCATTATTTTTTCTATTTTCTATAAGTTCAATTATTTTATTAAAACTTGTATCTAACATAATTTATCATCTCCTTTTTTGATTTGTCATTTGTTCTAAACTAGATTTCTAGTTTGAACTGCAAAATATGTTTGTCCAAGTGCTACTACTTCTTTTTTTGGATCTGAATTTTGGACTATCAAATAACACATGTATCTTGACAATTTATAATCCTTAATTATTTCTTCTTTTCCTTTTCCAGTTTTAATTGACTTGTTGACTTCAACAACCCAATCTTCTTCTTTTGAAATACTATTTTTAGCTGATATAATTGCTTTATCTATTACTTTCAAAAAATTTCTCCAATCTCTGTATTCTAAAACTTTTGAAAGTTCCCTTGCATACCAAAATTCGTATCCTTTAGCATCAATATGTTTAATATTTTCAAATAAAGTTTCATTCATCATTAAATTATTCATTTTTATTACCTTCCTTTTCCATATGTTTTTTGACTTTGAACCACTTATTATTAATAAATTACTAGATCAATTCAATTCCGTCACCATTGGGACGCAATCTCGTCATCATTTACCATCTCCCATCTTTAAAAAATATAAATAAAAAAATATAGTATAGAAAGACATTCCAAATCTTTCTATACTATATTTATAACCACCAATATAAATATATCATATTTGCATTTAATATACAAGTTATTTTAAAAAAAGACTATTTGAAATTAAAAACTAATTTCAAACAATCTTTAGAAATTACAACATGAACCTTGATCAATATTACTTACAACATTTTCTTCACAACAAGAATATTCAGGTCTATAAGTATGTTTATATACATGATGATTTATAATTCTGGTTCTAATTGGACAAATATGTGGTACTTGATGAACTATAGTTCTATTAATACATCTTTCACGCATTGGTTCAACAATTGGATTATTTGGGCAAGTATTCATACTCATGTTTGTATTCATATTAGAATTCATTCCATTAACATCTACATCTACATCAATATTGTTTGTCATATTATCAGCAAAAAAATTAGTATCAACATCTATATTTCTATCATAACAATTTTCTTGAAACATAATTTCCTCCTATCTAATTTATAGTATGAAATAATTAGAATTTGGAATGTTTATTTGTCCTATTTTAACTTAGTTCAGTAAAATATAAAACAGATGTAAGTTCTCTTCCACCACCAGTTACATTAGTTAAAGATTCTGTACCACTTTTCTTAATGAATGTTGCACTTGAACCTCCTCCATCTAAATTAACAGCTGTTTTACAACCAATTGCTGCTAAATTATTAGCAAGTGTTTGTCTTTTAATTGAACCAGCACTTTTACCATTAATTGAAGTTGCTAAAATAAAATTATTACTATCCACTTGACAAAGTGCCTGACGTCTTGCTTTTTCAGCAAGCTTTGCAGCATCTGAAAACTGAGTTAAATCAAGAGCTTTTCCATCTTTAACTAAAGATGAATTAAAACTAAATGTATTCTGTGTACCAGCACTGATTATATCATCAAATATTTGTTTTCTTTCTTCTACAGTATTATTTTTTAAAGTCATAGTATATTTTAATTGATTACTTCCATCAACATAATATATCTGACGATTAACTGTATATTTTTCATAATCATTAACAAGTACCTTACCATTATATATCATCAAAGAAACAGGTTCTCTTAAATTATACTCTGGATATTTTGTTAAATCACTCCAATATTTACTATTAACAGGTGGACTAGCATTAAAACCTATCATTATTTTATTTTTTAAATTATTATTTTTTATAGCAATAGCAAGTATATCAGCAGGTTTCTTCGAAGATGAAGTTGTATATTGTTTTTTTAACTGATTAACTGCATCACGCGCCCAAATATATGATAAATAAAAACCATTTTTTTCAACTATATATATTTTTAAAGAATCACTTTCGACTTTATATTTAATAGTACCACTTGGTTTATTAACAGGAAGTACTTCCATGGTTACTTTACAATCTATTCTTGTTGTTTTTCCATTTTTTCCTGTTAATATTACATTAGATTCTCTTAAATATTTATCTACATTATAAATACTACTATTTGATTCTACTCCA
>JAFUAL010000048.1 GCA_017460745.1 Bacilli bacterium
ACTTTGGATGTCATAATTATCTTGTAATAATTTTAATATTTCTTTTCCTTTGTTATTTTCCTTCATAATAAAAATCTCTCCATTTCTTCTATTTTATCATGGAAAGATTTTTTATTTACACAGATTTATTTACAGACTCAATTAGAATTCTAATTTTCTTCACTAATAAAAAGTTTCTTGATATTTTTCTTTGGTAACATAAGTTTTACATCTCTCATCAATTCAATTTTATAAGTTCCGGATTTATCATTAAATTCTTCTCCATCACAGCACCATGCCTTTTTAGTGTTCTTAAACTTTATCTTTAAATTACTACATTTATAACATTCTACTCCAGAAGTCGAACTTAAATTATTGGTCTTAAGATTATAAAAAGCTTTTAGGATATCTGTTTTTTTAGAAAGACTACAAAGCATTACTTCAAAATTACCATCATCTAATTTCATATCGCGATAAAAATTATTAATGCCAGCTATTCTATTAGCATTGGAAATAATTATAAAAGTATACATTCCAGCATGTCTTTTTCCATCTATAATAAATTCTGTTTCTATTTTAGGAATACGTTCATATATTCTTTTTAAAACTTCTAAAGCATAGGCAAAGAATCCTAATCTTTTTTTCAATTCTTGAGGAGTTTTATATGGTATTTCCATAAATTTACCAAATGATGCAACATATGTAAATGCATGATTATTAATAAGTCCAACATCAACTGATTTAACTTCACCAGCAAGTATTAATTTTAAATTAGTATACATATTATTAACTAGTCCATACATATGACCAATATCATTTAAAGTTCCAACTGGTAAATGTGAAAGAACAAATTTTTTCTTCCTTTTTAAATTACCATTCATGACTTCAGAAAAAGTTCCATCACCACCAGCCGATATGACTAAATCAACTGAATCATCTAATTGTTGAATAATCTCTGTTGCATGTCCTCTGTATTTTGTAAATAATATTTCATACTCATAATTAAATGACTTTAATATATTAGCAAACTTTTGGCTATTTTTTTTATCAAAACCATGTCCACTTTTAGGATTTATTATCATCACACATTTCATTTTTTCACCCTCGTCTAAAATTTATAATTAATTACCATTTATTCTCTATATCATTAGGTACTTTATCATTTTTTATAGCTTTAATTATTTTACTTCTTTTTTCATTTGATATTTCTCTTCCAGTTAAAGTAGATAATTCAGTTATTACTTCATTTAATACATTATCATCTTTGAAATTACTTGATTTTAATTTTTCAGCAAGTGATAAAATTGTACTTTTATTAACATTTGTTTTCTTTTCTACTTTTTTAAATAAATTATCGTTCATTAATACCTCCCATATATTATATGAGAGAAATTATTTTTTATTTTGTGCTTCCTTATTTATTCTTTTATTTAAATCAATTTGTTTTTTTGAAAATTCTTCTAATCCTTTTAAAAAATTAGTTCTTTCTATTTCTTTATTTTTAAATCTTTTATCAAAGTTATTAATCGCTTTTTCAAGACCTTCTTTTTCCATCTCTAAATAATTATTATTTTTATTTAAATAATCTTTTTTTATTATCATTTACTAGACCTTTCTTTAAATTTTAAAATAATAGGAGTTCCAGTCAATTCTATGTTTTCTCTTAACTTATTTTCCAAATATCTATAATAAGAGAAATGAATTAAATTCTTAGAATTAACATAAAAAACAAATTTAGGTGGTTTAACACTTTCTTCTAAACAATAGTATATTTTTAGTCTTTTTCCTTTATATGAAGGTGGTAAATTTAAATTGTAGGCATCTTCAATTATTTCATTTAATACACTAGTTGCAACTTGTTTATTAATTGATTCATTTGTTTTAACTATCTCAGGCATAATTAAATGAATATACTTTTTATTTTTAGCACTTACAAATAAAATATTAGCATATGATAAAAATTGGAATTCAGCTCTTATTAATTTAATAAATTCATTTTTCTTTTTTGCGTCTCCTTCATCATATTTATTAACTACAATAATAATACCTTTACCTTGTTCAATAGCAAAATGAGCTATATGTTTATCATGTTCTTTAATTCCATCTAAATAATCTATTACAAGTAGACATATATCACTTCTTTCAATTGCTTTTAAACTTCTAAGTAAACTATATTTTTCAATATTTTCATAAACCTTACCACGTTTTCTAATACCAGCTGTATCAATTACAACATACTCTTCATCATTATATTTAAAAATTGTATCAACTGCATCTCTCGTTGTTCCACGAATATCAGATACAATTTGTTTGTCTTCTCCAAGAAGTGCATTAACTAAACTACTCTTTCCAACGTTAGGTCTTCCAATTATTGAAAATTTTAAACGTTTATCATCTTCTGGTTCTATCTTAGGAAAATCTTTTACTACCATGTCTAATAGTTCTCTAACATTACTTGAATGTTCTCCACTTATTTCAATATACTCTGAAAATCCTAATTCGTAATAATCATATTTATGCACTAAACTATCTTTATTATCTATTTTATTAATTGCAACAATTACTCTCTTTCCACTTTTATGTAATTTATCACTTAAATATAGATCGTTTTGATTAATACCTTCTTTACCATCTACTAAAAATATAATTACATCCGCTTCATCTATAGCAATTTCTACTTGAACTTCTATTAATTTATTAAAATCAGCTTCACTTAAATCAATTCCGCCAGTATCTATTAAATTAAACTTATAATCTAAATAATTAATAACGGAATAAATTCTATCTCTTGTAACACCTGGAGTATCTTCTATTATTGATATTTTAGCATGTGCAAGTTTATTAAACAATGTACTTTTACCAACATTAGGACGTCCAACAATAGCAACGGTTTTCATTAAAATCACCTCTCTTAAAAATCTTAACTAATTATAGCATAAAATTGACTAAAAGAAAATAATTTGTTACAATTACCTTGGTGATAGTATGCAAATTTTATTTTGTGATACACTTTTAAGTGTTAGACTTATTTACTATTTAAAAGTTGCCATTAATTTATTAAGATTTATAGTACCAATTTTATTAATTATAAAAGTAACACTAGATGTATATAAAGGAATACTCAATGCAAATGATGATAAAGGAGTAATACTTAAAAAATCTAGTTCAAGAATAATTGCCGCAATTATAATATTTTTAGTTCCAACTTTAATTGGAGTATTATTTTCTTTTATGGGAACATTCAGTAATGAAGATGATAATTATCAAAATAATTTTTTAAGTTGTTATAACAAAGTTGATTCAACACTTATTGAAGCATTAGTTAATGATGAAGATGCTAGACTAACTAGTGAAGAGAATGAAAGATTAAAACAAAGTCTTGTTAATTATGCAAATTATGAAGCATATCAAAAAAGTATTCAAGAAAATGCTAATAAGGTTAATGAAACATCAACTGGTTCTACATACTCAAGTAATTTAACTGATACCAATAAACAAAATGGTGTTTATGTTCAAAACGGAGTCTTTTATAAACCAAAATATGTCAGTGGTAATCCAAGTACCTATTCAGGAAAAAATTGTCCATCTAATCCCTTAAGTCAAGGCTATAATAATAAATACGGATATAATAATTATTTTTACAATATGCTACAACAATTAATTGAAGGTGCTAAAAAAGCTGGATATAATCTAAGTATATCAAGTCAAGGATGTAGAAGTTATGCAACTCAAGAAAGCTATTATAAAAGTATGGAAAAAGGACGTGCTGCATCCCCTGGTAGATCTAATCATGGTTGGGGAATAGCAAGTGATGTGACATTTTATAAAAATGCGAGTAGCAAATGTGGTAGTTCAAGAACTAGAACTAATTGTCCAGGTATGGCTTGGGTTCATGATCATGCCAAAGATTATGGTCTTCATTTCCCTCTTCTAAACGCATCTTATAAAGAAGATTGGCATATAGAACCAATTAATTTGAAAACTTATTAAGGAGAATTTATGAAAGATTTAATTCAAAATAATAAAAAAAGTATTATTATAATTGTAGTATTATTATTGTTAATTATTATTTTATCAGTAATTACTAACCTTTCTCCTAAAAATAAAACAAATAATAATACATTAATAAGTTCTTATGTAACAAAACTAAAAAGAAGTGATATTGACTTAGATAATACAAACTGTGATTTTGATAATGTACTTAAATACAATAATATTCCCTACTTTAAATTAAGTGGTAGTACATTTGATGAAATAAATAAAGAAATTTTAACAAACTTTTTACTTAGAACTTGTTATCAAACAGGAGTTATGGATTATGAAGTAAGTTTAAACGATAATATATTATCTCTTGCTATTATGATTAGTCATGATACAGATGATGATTTAGCTTATTTAGAGTATAAGACATATAACATAGATACAACTTCTAAAACAGTAATTAGTAATGAACAAATATTAAATAAATATAACTTAACCAAACAACAAGCAGAAGGTATCGTTTTAAGTAAAATAGAAGAATATTATCAATATGAAAAAAAGATGAATTATTTAAACAATGAAACATTTAATGATTACTTAAAAATATTAAATTTTGATGAAATTACACTTCAAAACATGAATTTATATATTGATAACAAAAATAACTTATATTTATATAAAGATTATACTTTAAGTGAAGGAATGAGTATTGATGAAAATTTTCCTTATATTACAGTAAAATTTAAATTAAAATAAAGATGATAAATATTATTTATCACCTTTATTTTTTTTGAGTCTTGATTTTCTTTTAAAATCTAAATAAAAATCTTTAAAATCATCGACTTCCGTACTTTGTTCTATAAAAGCTAGGATATCTGTATCAATATAATTTTCAGTTATTAAAGAAAAATTTATTTTATCACTTTTTTTATTATTTAAATAAATTATATATTCATCCATTTGTTTACTATAAATAGCCTTAGTAAAATCTTTCTTACATAATTTAATGATATTAAATACATTTTGAAATTCTTTATCTACTTCTAAAATGATCAATCTCATATTATCAGTATCATATCCAAGTATTAAACTTGTATAGATATAATCATTTACTTCTAAGTCAAATTCTCTATTATATGCATATACTAAATTATAATTTTCATAATCTTCAATATTTTCTTTAAATATTTTTTTTATATTTTCTTTAGTATGTTTTATTTTTTCTAATCGTATTTTTTTTCTTTTAAATAACATTCTACCCCGTCCATTTCCAATCTTATTTTATCATATATTGTTTATATTTAAAAGAATTTAATTATTGTTTTTTTAAGCATTTTCGAAGTTTAGTAATTGTATCTTGATAATCATCTGATTTTAAAATAGTTGAACCAGATACTACAATATCTGCATTTTGTAAATCTTTAATATTAAAAAAGTTAACTCCTCCATCTATACTTAATAATGTCTTCAAATTTTGTTTATTTATTTCAGCTCTCAAGGCATTTAATTTATTGATTGATTCTGGAATAAATTCTTGACCTGAGGCACCTGGCTCGACACTCATAACTAAGATTTTATCTATTTTAGGTAAATATGGATAAACCAAATCTATTTCTTGATTAGGATTAATTGCTATTCCACATTTTATGGAATACATATGACATCTTTCAATTATTTTATCTAAATCATCTTTTATATCTAAATGAACTGTAATGCAATCCACATTTAAAGTTGCCAAATTATCAATCCATTTAAGTGGCTTCTTGACCATTAAATGAACATCAAGTCTTTTTTCAGTATAATAAGTAATTGTTGAAAGTTCTGAAAAAGGCATCGTTTTATTTTTAACATACTTACCATCCATTATATCAACATGAATTAAATCAATATCAGTTACATTTAATTTTTTTAAAGCCTGGCCTGCATTTTTACTTCCTAAGAAGGATGCTGCAAGTTGTTTTTTTCTCATGTTTACCTCCCAAATTCATCTATAAAATTTTTATAGTTTAGATATCTACTATTTAAAATATTACCTCTTTTTACTTCTTTTATAACATTGCATTCTGCTTCTTTTATATGCATACAATCATTATATGGACATGGATACTTTTTAAATTCAACAAATGCATCTCTTACCATTTCTTTTTTTAAATCTAAAAATGACAAAGCTGAAAATCCTGGAGTATCAATTACTTTTATATTGTCCTTAACAATTATTTCTACATGTCTTGTTGTATGTTTTCCACGTCCAAGTGCCATCGATATTTCTCCTGTTTTCAAATCTAAATCTTTAAACAATTTATTTAAAAGAGTTGACTTACCAGCACCTGTTTGGCCCATCAAAACAGTAGTATTATTCTTAAGTTCATCTTTTATTTTAGATGAATCTGTATTATATAAAACCTTATAACCTATTTTTTCATAATATTTTAAAACATCTTTTACTTTTTTATAGTCTTCTTTACTTGCTAAATCCATCTTAGTCATAATAATAACTGGGATTATATTACTAATTTCAAGTTCAGTAAGCAATTTATCAAGTAAATTAGTACTAAAATCTGGATTAACAAAACTTGTAACCACAAATGCCTTAGTAATATTTGAAACTCTTGGTCTTATAATGGAATTTTTTCGTTCCATAATTTCTTCAATTATTTTTTTTTCGGTATCTATGAAAACAAAATCCCCAACCATGGGAATTATGTTTTTATGTCTGAAATTACCTCGACATTTACATGTGTAAATATCTTCATTTACTAGGCAATCATATGTATCACTTATATTTTTTATTATTTGTCCTTTAACTCTCATCTTTTGTGTCTTCCTTTGTGTCTTCTTTTGAATTGTTTGGTTTATTTGTTTCTTCTTCGTATTTTTGAGCATATCTAATTGTTAAATTTGCACCTTTATATATTTGAGAACCTGCTGGTCTACTTTGATAAACAATTGTATTTTCAGGATAATCATTAGTTACCTTTGGTTCGAATGTTACAACTATTCCATATTCATCGCAGAAACTTTGAATTTCTTCAAGTGACCATGCTTCATCAACGAAGTTAGGATATTCATCTACAATATTTGGAATATAAAGTGTAATTTTATCTCCTTTAGCAACTTTGGTTCCTGCTTCTTTATCTTGTTTTATTATTTCTTGTTTATCATAATTGTCATTATCACTTACTTCAACTTTTTCAATAATAACTTCAAGTTCATATTTTGTTTCTAATATAGTTTTTATTTCAATATAGTTTTTACCTGTATAATCTTCAAGTTCAAATTCAGCACTTCCAAGTGATTCATAAAGAGTAATTGTAGAACCTTTTTTTCTCTTTAATCCAATAGCAGGAGATGTTTTAACAATTAATCCTTTTTCAACATCTTCATCACTTATTTGTTCTACTTGTAAAGCTATTTCAAAACCACTACTTCTTAATGTTTCTTCTGCTTTAGCAACACTCATTCCTTTTACATTTGGAATAACAACATCTGGTACTTCTGTAAACATTGGATATATAACAAATATTCCAACTAAAATAAGCATTATGCACATAAATATACCTGATAAAACCCAAATCCATGTATTTTTCTTTTCTTCCTGAAAATCAGACATATCATCATCTAATTCTTTTACAGCATCAGTTTTAACTTCTTCTGTTGCAACTACGACCTTTTTTTCTTCATTTTCATGTTCTGGATAAGTAAATTCTATTTTTCTCTCATTTTTTCTATCCTCATTTAAGCAAGTTAATAAATCATTATGCATAGCCTCAACTGTTTCATATCTATTTTTAGGGTTCTTTGCCGTTGCTTTTAAAATAATATTTTCAACACTTTGAGGAATTCCTTCATTGGCTTCTCTCACACTTGGAATATCACTTTTCATATGTTTAAGTGCTATTTCAACAGCATTGTCTCCTTTAAATGGAAGATTTCCTGTTAATAATTCATAGAAAAGTATTCCTATTGAATAAATATCACTTTTTATAGTTGCACCTTTACCACTTGCTTGCTCAGGTGGTAAATAATGTACACTTCCCATAACTGAATTTGTTTGAGTAAGTTGAGTGCTGTTAAGAGCCATCGCAATTCCAAAGTCAGTTATTTTAATTTCTCCATTATCTTTTATTAATATATTTTGAGGTTTTAAATCACGGTGAATAATATAAGAGTCATGAGCTTCTTTCATTCCATCAGTTATTTGAAGCATAATATCAATTGCTTCTGATAAAGAAACTCCTCCACGCTTTTTAATAACTTGTTTTAGAGTTTGACCTGGAACATATTCCATAACGATATAATAAGTCCCATTGTCTTCTCCAACATCATACATTTCTACAATATTTGGATGAGATAAACTAGATGCACTTAAAGCTTCTCTTTGAAAACGTCTAACAAATTTTTCATCACCTGCTAAATCTCCTCTTAAAACTTTAATTGCAACATCACGGTCTAATATTACATCATGAGCAAGGTAAACATTAGCCATTCCACCTTCCCCAATACTTCTAATTATTTCATATCGTTCATTTATCTTCTGACCCCTAGTTATCACTATATTCACCACTTTCCTCTTTTTCTTCTTCTTTTTCTAAATAAGCAATTGATATATTATCAGTTCCACCTTCATTATTGGCATATCTTATCAAACTTACTATCTTTTCTTCTATCTCTAGACTACTATTTATCACATTCTCTATTTTACTAGCATCAAGCAAATTAGTCAAGCCATCACTTGCAAGAAGTATTCCCGAAATATCTGTATCACAATCAAATATATCAGCTTCCACAACATCACTGGCTCCAAGTGCTTTCATTAAAACATTCTTTCTTGGATGATTTTTAGCTTCTTCTTCTGTTATTTCACCTGCTTCTACAAGTAAATTTACTAAACTGTGATCCACAGTTATCTTATGAAGTACATTATTTTTAATAACAAAACCACTTGAATCACCAATATTACCAAATAATAAATATGATTTAGTCAAAATAGCAAGAACTAAAGTTGTTCCCATACCAACACTATCACTATGAGTATGTTCATGCTTAAATATTTCCATATTAATATTTTTTACACAATCATTTATCCAATCAATTGCTTCATCCTTAGATAAGCCATAAAAAGTCTCATTAAATCTTTTGCTTAAATAAGTAATAGCAATACTTGAGGCAACTTCTCCTGCTCTATGTCCACCCATTCCATCAGCAACAGCCATTAAATATTCATCTTTATGATTTTTTAGTATTATAACACTATCTTCATTATGATCGCGTACTTTTCCTACATCTGTTAAATAAAAACTTTTCATACTTTCTCCTTACTAGACTTAAGTTGCCCACATGCTGCACTTATCTTACTTCCAAATTCACGCCTTATTGTAACATTAATATTATTTTTCTTTAAAGTATCATAAAACTCTAAAATTCGTGTCTTACTACTTCTTTTATACTCTATTCCACTTGTTTCATTATAAGGAATTAAATTAACATAACAATTAAGTCCTTTAAGTAATTTAGCAAGTTCCATGGCATCACTAGGATTATCATTTACTTTATCTAACATTATATATTCAAATGTAACTCTTCTATTCGTTTTACTTAAATAATATTTTATACTTTCAATTAAGCTTTCTATATTATAAACTTTATTGATAGGCATTAATTTACTTCTTAAATTATCAGTTGGAGCATGTAAACTAATTGCAAGATTTACTTGATAAGGAATATCACTAAATTCATATATTTTAGGTACTATTCCACAAGTTGAAACAGTTATATGACGACTACCTAAATTAATTCCAAAAGGATTATTGACAATAGCAATAAAATCTACAATATTATCATAATTATCAAATGGTTCTCCAATCCCCATAATAACAACATGACTAATTCTTACTCCAGTATCTTTTTCAATTGCCATGATTTCAGATACCATCTCGCCACTTTCAACATTTCTTTGTTTTTTTATTTTTCCTGACTCACAAAAAGAACAATTCATATTACATCCAACTTCACTAGATATACATAAACTATTACCATAATCATGTTCCATCAAAACTGCTTCAATTGTTCTATCATCATGAAGTTTTAATAAATATTTTTTTACATCAACATCTACTTCTTTTTTTACTATTTCTAATTTATCAAAATAAAAATCACTTTTTAATTTTTCAATTACTTCCTTTTTTATATTAGTAATATTATCAAAATTATCTATTTTTTTAACATAAATCCAATCAAATAATTGACGTGCTTTATATTTCTTTTCATTTATACTTAAAAAATAATCTTCTAATTTTTCTAAAGTCATACTGTATATATTCTTCATATATAAACACCCAACATAATTTTATCATAAGTATTAAAAAAAATATAGTACAAAATAGCCAACTTAACATATTTTTAACTATATTTTTCATACTTTTATTACTGATCAGATAATATTGTATTATCACCAACAACACTTAAATTATTTTCAAATTCATTATTAACATCAATTGGAAAAGTTAAAACAACTTTAGTTCCAACCCCTAAAATAGAATCATACTTTACACTACCATTATGAAGTTCCATAATCTCCTTTGATAAACTAGTTCCAAATCCCGTTCCATTTTTCTTTGTTGTAAAAAACAAATTAGTAACATTACTCAAAGTATAATTATCCATACCAATTCCATTATCTTCAATTGTTATATAAAAATACTTTTTAGTTAACTTAGTATTTATTTTTATTATCATTTTTTCTTTTTTTGTATCAATTGCTTCACTTGAATTTTTTAAAATATTAACTATAACTTGTTTTATTCTATTATAATCAATATTTAAATATAATTCATCATCTGGAATATTAGTAATTAATTTTATATTATGCTCTTTAAAATATATATTTAAAGAATCAATTACTTCATTCATCAACATATAAATATCTGTAATATCTTTATTTACTTTAATTTTAGTATATTCTAAATAATCATCCATTAAAGTTAAAGTTCTATCTATTTCTCCTTTAATAATTGGAATATATTTATTTACTTTATTCTTATCATTTATATCTAACATATCTAAATATCCCTTACAAACAGCAATTGGATTTTTTATTTCATGAGTCATTTTAAAAAGTGATGTTCTAAGTACTTTTTCTTTTTCTAATTCCTTTATAGCTCCAGTTAAATTCATTGTTTCTTCTCCTCTTTCTAAAAATATAAATATTAAATAACTACAAATATAAAAGATTATCATTTTTAATAATATATCAAGTATATTTATTATGAATGGATTATTATTTATATTAAAATAAAATATTTCTATTGATAAAATCATACTTTTTATAAAAATAAATATATAAATATGTAATTCTCTTCTAAGTATTTTTTTATTAAATATAATATAAATAACGTAATATAAAACATACTCCAAAAATATAAAATATATATTATATTTTAAATAAATTATATAATATAGAAGTAATATAAAAGATATTATTATAGATGTTACTTCATATCTTTTTAAATATGCTATTAAAAGTGGTATATTAATAAGTATTAAAGAATTTAAATTATTACGAAATATTATAAATAAAAATGTTTCAAAGATTAAAATCATAGAAAGTAAATATTTATTGTTTGTTCTTTTATAATTATTATTATAAGCTATATTTAAAAGATATAATGATATTGGTAAAATAATTATAACTAAATCAATTATTATATTCATTTCTCACCTCGTATGTATTATTACATATTTAATTGTTGATATTTGTCGAATTATGTCAAGAAAAAAAATAATTTGTTAAATTAAGTTATAATTAATTTAGAGGTATATTATGGAAAAAGAAATATTTGAAATTAAAAATCAATTAAAAACATTAGAAAAACATCTAAATGATGAATTAATAGAATTAAAACAACGCAGATTAAATCTTCAAAATATGTGTAATCATAGCTTAGTTTTAAAATTTACTGATAAAAAGCCTCATAAAGTAGGACCTATTTATACATGTGCTTGTCCAATATGTGATAAAACTATTAAATTGTATGGTGATAAAAAAATTGAAGAAAGCGAATTTAAAAATTCTAGATTAATAGATTTAACCAATTTTAATATTGGTGGTTCACTTAAATATGATTCTATCGTTAACTTTATTATGGAAAACTATGATGATTTTTATAAAAGTGATCTAAATATTAATTTATTAAGTGATTCTATTCATAAATTTATTGAAGAAAAAGAATACATATATGATATAGAAAGTACTAGTTTTTATTATGATCCATTTCCAAAGAAAAAAAGTTATTTTAAAACAAAAAAATAAGTTCAACATTAGAACTTATTTTTTTATATCATCAATATATTTTTTTAAAGCACGTGAATTACTACCTAAAATAATTTTTAATTGATTATCAATTTCAACTATCCCTTTAGCTCCAAGTTTTTGAATAGCTTCTTTATTAACAATACTTGAATCTCTAAGAGTAACAACAAATCTTGATAAGTTATAATCACTTGAAACAATATTATCACGACCACCTAAATAATCTACTAATTTATTTATTTCCAAATGTGCATCTTTTTTCATTGATTTTAAAACAGCAAATAGAATTATAATAAATACTACTGCTATTATTATGTATTTTTCCATTAAATCACCTTCTATCTTTTATAATCACCTAATTCATGATTCATATTCATTGTAATATTATTTTCGTTATAAATCAAGTTAACCAATGTAAATTAAACACCTTTAAAAAGTAAAACTATTAAAGCAAGTAAAGATATTCCTAATCGATACCACATAAAGATATTATAATCATGATTTTTAATATAACGAAGTAAAAATTTAATACACAAAAGTCCTGATATAAAAGATACTGCAACACCTACGGCAAAAGCAGCAGGATTATATGTAATAAGAGATATCATATCACCTTTTAAAATTTTAATGAAAACCGCTCCAGCTACAACTGGTGCAGACATATAAAATGAAAACTTAGCTGCTTCACTTCTTTTCATTTTTAAAAACCTACTTGCTGCAATTGTTGTTCCACTTCTGGAAAAGCCTGGAATAAGTGCACATACCTGACTACATCCTATAATAATTGCATCACGAAGTCGCATTTCTTTAAATGTTTTTACTTCAGGATTATACTTATCTGCTAAATAAATAATTATACCCATAATTGATAAAGCAGCACATATAAGAACATAATTACTTCTAACTAAACTATCAATTTTATCTTCAAATAATACCCCAACTATAGCTGCTGGAATTGTTGCGGCTACAATATACCACAAAAGTTTACCATCAGTTGTTTTAGTCCCCTTAGTAAATCCATCCTTTAACATTCTTATAAAGTCTTTAAAAAAGAAGACTAAAATAGCAAGTAACGTACCAAAATGCAATGCAATATCAAAACTCATTTCATACTTTCCAGTTAAAAAACTTCCTATTCCAAAAATATCTCGAAAAATAATTAAATGCGCACTTGATGATATTGGCAAAAATTCTGCTACCCCCTGAATAACACCTAAAATAAATACTTGAATTAAATTCATAATAACACTTCCTTTACTTTTAATTTATTTTTTTATTATACATTTTATTATATATTCATGAAAGTTCTGTAAAATACATTGCTGATGTAAGTTCTCGTCCTCCACCGGCTACTTTTGAAACTGTATTAGTTCCACGTGCTTTCCATACAAGCGATGTTGAACCTCCAGCATCAAATTCCATAGCAACTCGACATCCTAATTTTTCGATATTCGAAACAAATTTTGGATAAGTTATAGTTCCCTGAGATGAAGTCTCAGATGTAATAATTATAAAGTTATTGCTATCAACTTGACAAATGGCTTGCTTTCTAGCAGCTTCCATTGTTTTAATACTCGATTCAAGCGTTACTGCTTTATAATTATCTATTAAAATTGGACGCCAAGTCATAGTATTTCGAGCACCACTATTAATTATTTCAGTATACAATTTTTCCCTATCAGCAGCACTTAAAGTATTAACTTTTGGAGTATATTTCAACTGATTACTTCCATCTAAATAGTAAATAAACAAATCTGAACCTTTATTTGGATTATTTACTAAGACTTTTCCATTATAAATCATTAATGGGAGAGGTTCTTTTAATTTATACTCACTTTTTTCATTCCATCCAGTATAATATTTAGAATTAACTGGTGGACTAGCATTAAATCCAATCATATACTTATTTTTCAAATTATTATTATTTTTAGTGGCAATTTCTAAAATATTTTTTACTATCTTAGAACTGCCAGAAGTATATTGTTTAAAGAGTTGATTAACAGGATCATATGCCCAAACATATGATAAATAAAAACCTCCACTTTTAATAATATAAACTTTTAATGTATCACTTTCTCCTTTATATTTTATGGTACCACTTACTCTAGAAGTTATAGGTGGTAAGGCCTCTAATTTAGTTTGACAAGTTATTTTTTTACTATTGCCATTTCTATCACTTATCACTACAAAATTATTTTCTCTAATGTATTTTTCGACTGTATAAGTTGCTGAACTACTAGAATACATAGAATTAAAATTATAATTTGAAATCGCATTTGAACTTGTTACTTTAAAAGTTGTTTTTCCATCTTTTAAAGTTGCTGTACATGTACCTGTTAATTCACCACTTGTACCATCTTGACTTACAGAACTTTTCTTATTAATATTAGAAATTGTAATTTTTTTAGATATATAATTATTAGTAGTATCATATATTAAAAATTCATATGTTCCATTTTTATCCACGACGTAAGTGGATATTCTTTCTTTTGATACTAATCCATTGGGATACTTAATATAAGAAAAATTATTTCCTTTTATAGTAATTGTTAATGTTACATTTTCTGAAGTTACTATAGATGTATTACCTGTAATTTCAACATTAACTATGCCTTCTTTTACAATTACTTTTCTTGTTTTTGTTACTACATCACCACTTGAATTTTGAACTTCATAGGTTAAAGTATATGTACCAGGTAATTTTGTATTAACACTTCCAGATACAACTACTTTATCACTTATATCACCATCTTTAGTATCTGTTGCTATATATCCTGGTTCTATATATTCATCTAATACATCAATACTAATCATCGTTTCTCCCTTTAATTCTAGAGTTAGCAATGACTTATCTTCTTCTTTATTTTCTTTTTCTTTAACGACAATTTTTCTTCTTTCTATTTTATCTTCATATGTATAACTAATATAATAAGTTCCTGGAACACTGGTATCAATGGTATTTGGTGTAACTTCTATCTCATTTTGTTTAACTTCACCTTCATTAGTAATGGCATAAAAACCTGGTTCAATGTATCTCTCTCCTTCTTCAAGAGTTATTTCTTGATCTCCAAATAAGATTATTCTAGTTTGCTTTACTGTACTCTTAGTCTCTTCTTTGGAATTAGAAAAAAATACAATAAGTGCAGCTGCCAATAGTAATAAAATAATCAAAACTATTATTACTTCTTTTTTACTATACCTTAGAATATCTTTCATACATGAATACCATCTCTTTCAATTTTAAACTCTGATGAATCCCCCCTATTGTATATAAAATAATCTTTTACTAATTTATTATATCATGTATTTTATTTTTGTAAATAATTTATTAATGCTTAAATACTATCATATAAAGTATAAATTTTAATAATTATCATATACTTAATTGGTGATATTATGTTAACAGATAAAGACTTCTTCTTACAATCATTAGTTTCTAATCTTTACTATTTGTGGACTTTAAGAGAATATTCTGCACGTATTGAAGTTTCACTTCCTCCAATTTACAAAGATTTAATTAATAAAAGTAATGAATTAGCAAGACGTGCTGAGGTTTTAAATAAAAGAGTTGCTGAATTTGCTTATAATGGACTACCCCAAAATGTTGTTGAAAGTGGTATTGTTATTACACCTTATACATTAGAACTTGAATTATTAACTGAAAAATTATTTGGAATTGATATTGATACAACTATTACCGAAAAAGAAAAACAAATTATAGTTGGAGATGTTAATCCAACTGCTGCTCAAATCAAAGAAATGGAAAATATTAATGACGAAGCCCTCATTTTAGTAAACGATTTTATCGAATATGCCAATGATTTATATGAAAAAATTGAAAATCAAGAAGTATTTGCCTTTTACTATAACACAATTAATTTATATTTAATTGAAGAAGCAAAACTATATGTATCTAGTTTAAATAGATTAAAAGAAAAAGCAACCATTAATCCAAGTTATGTTATTGATAATCAATATTTTGGAACAATGGGTATGCAAGCCATTGCAACATTCATTAGAGGAGAAATTGATCCTTACTTCAAAGATGTCTTCGATGAAGCCAATAATTTTGTAATTGAATATCGAAATATACTAGAAGAATATGAAAACATGGTAATGACTCCTACTAATCAAAAAAATATGACAATAAATAGTTTAGAACTTGCCGAAAGATTAAAAAGTTTTGTAGAAAGATGTATTGAAAGGCTATTAAAAAAAGAAATATATTTTATTTCAGCTCCTATTACAAAAGATAATGAATTAACAGCAATAAACTTTTTCATCTTTAATTTAAAAGAAGTTGTTCTTGAGTCTCAAAAAAACTTTTAAAAGAAAAAATGATAAATCTATCATTTTTTTAATCTTCAAATTCATCTATTTTTATATCACTTAACTTAGTAATAGAAAATCTTCTTACTTTATTTTTAGTAATAATATTTTCTATTTCTTTTATTTTATCAACTTCATCTTTTTTAATTTGAAATTTATAATTTATACTATTTTCTAATAATTCATCTTCATATGATTTAGAAACTATACCAATATTATTTTCTTTAAAATATAATTCAACATCTTTTTTAATAATATCAAAAGTTTTATTGTTTGCTGTAATAGTTAATTTAAATTCTGATAATACATCACGACTGCCACTGACATTATTAACAAGTACATTAACATACTTAAGAACTATATTTGAAAATAATATTACTAAAGTTCCAATTACTGCTTCAAATACTGCACCACCGGCACATAGAACTCCAATTGCTGCATCACACCAAATAGTTGCAGCCGTTGTTAATCCTCTTATTTTCTTACCTTCTTTAAGAATAACTCCAGCTCCTAAAAAGCCCATACCAGTTACAACACAACTAGCAATTCTTGAAATATCACTTGCTCCGACATTAATTGAAAAAGTAACGAACAAGAAACTTCCTATTGCAACTAAAATTGTCGTTCTCAGTCCTATTATCCTTCTTCGATATTGCCTTTCTATTCCTACCAAAAAACTTAATGCAAAACAAGCGCTTATATTAAATAAAAAGTTATAATCCATAAACACTCCTCATAATACAATTAAAATTTAATTACTTTTTTCCAAATCAAAATTACTAAAACTAATATAATTACTAAAACTATTCCTATAATTATAAATAATTTCTTTTTATCAATTTTAGTTTCATTTGCAAAACTATCATCTATTTCTAAAACTTTTTTAGTTGATTCGACATTTAAACTTTTTGAATCTTCTTCCTCAGCACTTTCTTCTAAGATTTCTTCCTCTTCTTCTATTTCTTTTTCTAAAACTGGGCTATTTTCCTCTTTTTCAAATTCTTCTAAAAAATCATTACTCATTTCATCTTTATGTAAAATGCTAGTATCATACATTTTAGTACTAGTAATTGCTTCACCAAGTGGTTCTATAATAGTTGTTGTATCAGAATCAGGAAGTAAAGCAGCAAGTAAATTATCACTATTCTCACGTTTTAATTGATTTTCATTTATTGTTTTTATAATACTATCTATTTCTGTTGTTTGTTCTATACTTCTTTTTAAATTATCTTGATTTTCATTTATTGCTTGTTCAATAAGTTCATTTATATCATAATTTTTTTCTTTATATGAATAAGGTGCTACTTCAGGAGTAACTTTTTTATATTCTGTTTCAACATCATTTGTCTCATTAACTACTTCATTTATCTCACTTATATCAACGTATGCATTATTTAAATATACATCTGTATACAATTCCTGATTTTTATCAGTTCTTGACTTTTTTAGGTTATCTACATTTTCTTCATCATAACGATCCATTCTCATATCATCACCTACTATACGTATATAATATCATAAAAAAAAAATTAAGTAAATTACTTAACTTCATTTAATTCACTTAATTTATCAAATGTCTTTCTCATTTGTAAGTCATATCTTAGATTTTCTAAACTTTGATATTCTTTTTCAATATCTTCACGAGTAATATTATATTTTTCCATCATTTTTTTGATTTCATCTTCTAATTCCTCGTCGCTTACTTCAATTTTTTCTAGTTTTATAATTTCTTCTAAGATTAGACGATACATAACGTTTTTAAATGCTTCTGGTTCTAGTTGTTTTTTCATGTCTTCTTCAGTAGTTTTAGTAAATTGATAGTATAAATCAAGTGTTATTCCTTGATATTTTAAGTTTTCTTCATAACGATGCATCAATCTATGAATTTCTTCTTCTACCATTTCATCAGGAATTTCTACCTCTGTATTTTTAGAAATAGAATCCATTAATTCTTCTATAAACTTGTTTTCGATATCTTCTTTCTTATGAGTTTCTAAATGTTCTTTGATGCTATTTTTTAAAGTTTCTTCTGAATTAACTCCTTCCATTCCTAAATCTTCAAAGAATTCTTCATCAAGTTTTCTTGCTTCTTTAGTTTTGATTTCATGAACAGTTACAGTAAACACTACATCCTTACCTTTTAAATTTTCAGCATGATAATCTTCAGGGAATGTAACATTAATATCTTTTGTTTCTTCTTTGTTCATTCCGATTAATTGTTCTTCAAATCCTGGAATAAATGTATTGCTTCCAATTACTAAACTGTAGTTTTCAGCACTTCCACCTTCAAACTCTACTCCATCAAGTTTTCCTTTATAATCAATTATTACTGTATCTCCATCTTCTACTTTCCCATCCTTTATAACAAGTTCAGCATAGTGTTCAAGTAAATGTTCTATTTCATGATCAATTTCTTCATCAGTAACAACTAATTCATCTTTCTTAATCTTCAAATCTTTATATTTATTAATTTTTAATTCAGGTTTTGTTATAACTTCAAAAACAAATTCAATTTCTTTATCTGATACATTTTTAATATTTACTTTTGGTTCTACAACTGGTATAACTTTAGCCTCTTCAAGTGCTTCAAGATAAGTCTTGCTAATAACTAAATCAGCTGCTTCTAAAAATAAACTTTCCATTCCATTTTTCTTTACATACACATCAAATGGAACTTTACCTGGACGAAAACCATCCATTTTAATATTCTTTTTATTTTTCTCAAATGCATCGTGAATTGCTTTATTCCATTCATCACCTGATACTTTTCTTGTTAATTCAACATAGTTTTTCTTATTCTTTTCCATACTCTTTATACATTCCTTTCCTTTATAGGCAAAAAGGTATTTCACCTCACGAACTCATATTATATACAATTTTAGACTAATTTGCAATACTTATTTTTTCTCTTTCTAGTCTTTCTTTTATCCATTTACGAGATTCTTCCATATCATTAAAATAAATGGTTTCATTCTTTAATTTTTCATATGTTTCACTACCCTTACCAAGTACTAAAACAATATCATTTGGACGTGCTATATCAATGGCTTTTTTAATAGCTAAGCTTCTATCAACTACTATTTCATATTTGCTCTTATCATCTATTTCTGACGTCATTTGATTTATTATATCAAGTGGATCTTCTGAGCGAGGATCTTCATAAGTAAAAATTGCATAATCAGCATTATCTATAACAGTACGCCCCATAATAGGTCTTTTCTTATAATCTCTTTCTCCTGCTGAACCAATTACAACAATTGCTCGATTAACTTCTAAAATTCTAACAAAATCTAAAATTGATTTAATACCATTTGGTGTATGAGCATAATCAACCATAACTTGAAAGTTTTGTCCTAAATTAATCATTTCAACACGTCCTGATACATCTATATTCATTGTATTTTCGATTAAACTTTCCATATCAAATCCAAGTGATAAACAAATAAGCATAGCACAAGCAAGATTATATACATTAAATTTACCAAGCAAAGGGGATGTAAAACTATATTCACTTCCTAAATAAACAAATGTTACATTAGTATATCTTGATGTTACTGTATAATCTTTTATATATAAATCACTATTCTTACTTTCTCCATAACTTAAAGTATTAAGTGCTTTTTCTTTAAATCTATCATGATATTCATCATCATTATTAATAATAAATTTACCATTTGTTTGACTTGCACATTTTAATTTACATTTAACATAATTATCAAAACTACCATGAACATTAACGTGTTCCCAAGAAATATTTGTATATCCTCCAGCTGTAAAATACAAGTCATCCAACCTTCCTCTAAGGAATCCCTCACTTGATGCTTCCATAACAACATACTCACACCCTGCATCATAGAACTCTTTAAAATATTTATATAAAAGTGTTGGATCAGGTGTTGAATTAGGACTATCTTTAGTAAACTTTGCACAACTAACACCATTAGTTCCAATATAACCACATTTATCTTTTCCAATTAAATATTGAATACTAGTTGTAGTTGTTGTTTTTCCATCAGTTCCAGTAACACCAATTATTTTTAAATTAAGCCTATCAAAGTCATAAAATTTACGACATAGTTCAGGCAAAATATAATTTGTATTTTTTACTTTAACATAAGGAATGCTACATTCTATATCTTTTTCTCCAATTATACAACTTGCACCATTTTTAATTGCTTCTTCTATAAAATCATGTCTATCTGTTTTAACACCTTTTATACAAACAAACATGTCACCCTTTTCTACTTCTTTTGAATTTATTTTAATACCAAATACATTTACATCATAATCTGTTTTAATTAATTCTTTTAACTTTTTCATATCAACCTCACTTCCATTATACCCCATTTTATGATAAAATTATAGTGAAATTTAAAAAAAGAGGTAATTTATGAAGGATATAACTATTGTTGGAGCAGGAAGCGATTTAGGTGTTTCAATCGATGGAGCAAGACTTGGTCCAAAGAAAATAATTGATACTTTAGATAATAACTATAAAAAAATTTTAATTGAACAAAATAGAGATTATGTTAAAAGTTTAGATAAGAATGATTTAAAAAAAAATGAAGATGAAGTTAATAAATTTAATAAAGAATTATATACCAAAATTACAAATGAAAATAATTTTTGTATTACTTTAGGAGGAGATCACAGTATTGCTATTGCATCAGGTCTTGCAAGTTTAAAAAAACATAATAATTTAGGTCTTATTTGGATTGATGCTCATTTGGATTACAATACTTGGCAAACCACTATAACTGGTAATATACATGGTTTACCACTTGCATCTCTTAATGGGTTAAATAAAGATTTAAGTAAATTTCATGATGGTGAGTTTTTTAATCCTAAAAATACTGTTGTTGTTGGATATCGAGCATTTGAAGAAAATGCAATGGATGAAATAAATAATATAAAAATGATGGGAGTAACTGTTTATACAACTAAAGATATTAAAGAATATGGTGTTAACAAAATCATGGAACAAGCTTTTGCAATAGCAAATAAAAATACAAATGGAGTTCATATTAGTTTTGACTTAGATGTAATTGATCCAAATATTGCTAAAGGCGTCAGCGTTAAAGAAGAAAACGGCATTAACTTAACTGAAGCTATGGAAATAACTACTTACTTAACTAAACAAAATAATATTAAATCATTTGATTTAGTTGAATATAATCCATTAAATGATACTGATTCTAATACTTTAAAAATAGCTAATAGTATTTTAAACAAAATTATTAAATAATATAAAAAATTTGACTTTTTACAGTCAAATTTTTATTTACTTTTATAATTTTTCAAAATATTAGTTATTTTCTTTCCAAATAGCAGTTAATGTATGATTCTTATCTTGAACTACTTTAGTACCACTTGTTATAAAACATGGTTCATATTCAGTTACTGTATCTCCTTCTTCTAACTGAAAATTGGAGATTGTTACTTTAGAAATACTTGTATCATAAGCCAAAATATTAAAAGACAAATTATATTTTTTATCATCAACTAAATTATTTAAAGAAAAAATAAAATATGGATCTCTTTTATTTGTATTTGCTTTAAATAAAATTGCGTCAAAAGTATCATTCTTAGTAATTTGAGTACTCTTATTAACAGTTGTAAAGTAAAAACCAGTATATATAGTGACACGTACACCATTTTTATATAATTGCAATTCTAACCTATCCATTCTATTATCTAATACACTCGAAGCATCCAATAAAATTTTCTGTTCATTAAATTCCGTAAATCTTTGTTCAGTTATATTATCTTCATTAAACAAATTCTTTCCATTCCAACCCATAAATGTATAGCCTTCCCTTTCAGGTGGTGTTGGTAAAGTTCCATAATGTCCATGATATACAACTCTTTTAGTTGTACTTTCGGTTACTCCATCATTATAATCAAATGTTACTGTATGAACTGGTATTTCATAATTTTTGGCTTTATAATCTCCCGTTACTTGTATTTTTACACTTGTATATAATTTCTTATACTCTGCTATACTGTAATCACCGGCTTCACTTGTTAAATCTCCTCCATAAATTGTCATATCTCGATTAAGCCATACATATAATCTATATTTATGCGTTACTGAACTTGTTGTATTAGCATTTATCTTATCTACATATATTCTAAGTGGTTCTTCAAAATCATCATATGATTCACTATCAATTATAGTTTCCCAGTTATCATTACCCACTTCTTTCATTAAAGTAAAACTTACAAATTTATCTTGTACTCTTATAGCTCCTTCAGTAGTTGAATCATTTCCATGC
>JAFUAL010000049.1 GCA_017460745.1 Bacilli bacterium
GAAACAGATTTAATCCTTGCAAGTATATTTTATTTATACAATGCTAAAACGAAGTGTAGAAAAGTTATTAGAGTGAGTAAAAATTGAAAATTTTAGTAACTTTAAGCTACAAATATTATATTTAAAGGTTTAAATCGTAAAAAAAGAACACGCCTATGGCTTTTGTCGCCTGCTAACTTCAATGGCAACGATGGTAATGCTAACGTGGGCAATGTTCGTTTGACTGGAGAGTTGACGAACACTAATGTCAATAATACCAGCGGCGGTGTGCGCCTTTATTTTCACATAAATGATTACAATAAATCATGCATAGATTTAAAATTATTATTTATAGGTTTAAATCGTAAAAAGAATACACCTACGGCTTTTGTCGCCTGCTAACTTCAATGGCAACAGTGGTAACGCGAATGCGGGTATTGTAGATGAGCGTGGTGAGTCTAACAATACTAACGTCAATAATAGCGGCGGTGTGCGCCTTTATTTTCACAATTTATAGGTTAAACTTGTAACAATTGTTAAAGCAACTTATGTGAAGCAAATTTAATTCCTGCAAGTATATTTAATATATAGGCTTAAAATTAAAAGTAGATATGTTAATAGAAATTTTTAATAACTTTAAACTAACATTAGATATAGGTTTAAATCGTAAAAAGGATACGCCTATGGCTTTTGTCGCCTGCTAACTTTTCAGGTAACGATGCCGTTGCTAACGCGGGTGATGTAAATACGACTGGTGAAGCTAACAACGGTAATGTCAGAAATACCAGCGGCGGTGTGCGCCTTTAATTTCACATTTTATTGGTTAAACTTATAGCAATTGTTATGGTGAAGTTTAACAAAACCACTTTTAGTGAAACAGATTTGATCCTTGCAAGTATATTTGGATATATGCTGCTAAAATTAATTGTAGATAAGTTACTAGAGTTAGTAGTAAATTTTAGTAACTTTAAGCTACATTTATTATGTTGATAGGTTTAAATCGTAAAAAGAATACGCCTACGGCTTTTGTCGCCTGCTAACTTTAACGGCAACGATGGTAACGCTAACGCAGGTCGTGTCTGGGAGACCGGTGAGTTGAACAATACGAATGTCAGTAATACAAGCGGCGGTGTGCGCCTTTAATTTCACATAAAAAAATTTTAGTTTAGTAAATTTTATCTTGCTTTTGATAAAAAAGTGTGATAATATGGACGTGTAAAGTAGGAAAGCGTATGAATGCTACGCGAAGAAAAAAATATAGGTTTAAATCGTAAAAAGGGTATGCCTACGGCTTTTGTCGCCTGCTAACTTCAATGGCAATTGGGCTAACGCGAACGCAGGGATAGTCCATGAGCCTGGTGAGTTGAACAACACGAACGTCAATAATACCAGCGGCGGTGTGCGCCTCAATTTCACATTTAAACATAGTTAAACTTATAACAATAGCTATGGTGAAGTTTAACGACATATTTTAGTGAAATAGATTTAATCCTTGCTAAACGTACTTTAGTACAATGCTAAAACTTATTGTAGATAGGTTACCAGAGTTAGTAGAAAAACGAAAGTTTTAGTAACTTTAAGCTACTTTCAATTAAGTTCTAATGGTTTTAAAACCATAGAAATATATGTTTTGCAGGAATTCTCAATTAAATGTTAATTGCGAATTCCTGCAGGGCTAAACCGAAAAAGGGCTTGCCAGTTGATTTAATTCAATGGTGAGATGGAACCATAGTGACATTCTTTACCAGTAATGGTAAGTTTTCCTGTTTTCCATAAAGTGTAAATTACTACCATTGACCACTTGTTAGACGTATAGAACTATGGTGAAGTTTAACATAAGACATTTTATGCGAAATAGGTTTAACCCTTGCAATATATAAAAAGAATAAAGAAAGGAGAGATAATTTAGGTTTAAACTATAACAGAACGCCTATGGCTTTTGTCGCCTGCTAATTTCAACTCTGGTTATGTATCGACTGCTGGCAACGTGCGTGAGAATGGTGATTTGAACAACAACGGTGTCAATAATAGCGGCGGTGTGCGCTTCTAATTTCACTGTGTTAAACCCAAAGTGTTGATTTACTCTACCGTTTTTGTTAGACTTATAACAATAGTTATGGTGAAGTTTAACAATAACACTTTAAGTGAAACAGGTTTAATCCTTGCTAGTATGTGAAATTATTAATATACAAAGCTAAAAAAGAGGGTAGAAATAGGTTGCTAGAGTTAGTAAATTATTTGAAAGTTTTAGTAGCTTTAAACTACTTAAGTTGTGTTATGAAATATGGATAAGAATTTTAAATTGTATAGTTATATTTTAGATTTTGATGATTATACGAGAAAGTATGTAGTAAATAATATCCCAAGCGTTGATAGAGATATAAGAATTCATTTATTAGATGAAATATATAACTTAGAAAAAAGTATAATATATGCAATTAATACTAAAGGTAACATAAGAATAAAACATTTAATTGATTCAAAAGTTAGTATCTCGCTTATTGATATGTTATTTCTAAAAATAAGAGATATTAAATGTTTGAAAAGCAGTAAATTAAATACATCTATTGATAAGTTAACTAATGTAAAAAATATAGTATATGGTTGGATAGTAAATGAAGAAAAGAGTTAATGATATTTATGATAAGTATTTAACTGTAGAAAATTTATACAAAATGTGGGATATAGTTAAAGTAACTTGTAAAAGTAAGCGAGAGATATTTTATTTTTCTCTTAATTTAAATACAAATATTATGGAAATATATAATGAACTTAAAAACAGAAATTATACACCAGATAGATTTAGATGTTTTATGATATTTGAACCTAAAGCACGACTTGTAATGAGTCAAACTATTAAAGATAAAATTATAAATCATTTTATTACAAATTATTATTTAATTCCGTTTCTTGAAAGTAAATTAATCGATTCTAATGTTGCAACTAGAAAAGAAAAGGGATCTAAGTATGCAAATATTTTATTAAGGCAGTATTTTAATAAAATATTAGTTAATAACAAAGATAAAGAGGTATATTGTTTAAAAATTGATGTTAGTAAATATTTTTATTCAATTAATCATGAAGTATTAATTAATATGTTAGGAAAATATATTGCCGATTCTGATGTTATTAATTTAATATACATGATTGTTAAGGAAACTAACAAGAAATATGTTAATGATAATATTCTTTTATTTAATAGATTATATAAAACTGAAATTCCTTTATATACAAATGATAAAGGTTTATCAATAGGGGCTATGAGTAGTCAGTTTTTAGCTATTTTCTTTTTAAATGATATAGATCATTTTGTTAAAGAAAAACTTGGATGTAAATATTATGTTAGATATATGGATGATATGATAATTTTAGATACGGATAAAAGCAAATTAAAAAAAATGATGAAAATATTAAATGATGAATTAAACAATATTGATTTAAATATTAATAAGAAAAGTAATATTTATAGATGTAGTATAGGATTTAATTTTATAGGGTTCAAGTATAAAGTAGAAAAGAATAAGTTGGTTGTTTCTTATAATAATAAAACATATCACAGGATAAGGAGAAGATTAAAAAAATTAAAGAAAAAAGATGCTATTAAGTATAAAAAGTCTCTTGCAAGTTATAATGGTTATTTTAAACAATTAAATATTGATGTAAAGGAAGTGGAATATAAATTGAATACAATTGATGTATACGATAGTTTTAAAAGTAAGAATAAGGATTGTTTAATAATTGTTAAGTCTGGTATTTTTTATAAAACATATAAAGAGGATGCTTTGGTTATTTGGCATTTGTTTGATTATATAATTAAAGATGATCAAGTTTGTTTTGGTAATAATAGTTATGATAAAGTGATTTCTAAATTAAGAAAATATAATATAGATTTTATATTTGTTAAAGATAATGATATTTTAATTTCATATTTTAATAAGACTAATACATATAGTTTATATAATAAGTTAGCAATTAATGCATATAATAAAAAAAATCAAGAGGATGAATTAACTAAGAAATTAAAATCTGTTCTTGCTGTTAAAGATTGTTATGACGAAATAAATGAATATTTTAATGAGATAATGGCTAAAGAGTAGCCATTATTTTTTTTAAGAAAAAATTGCTATAAAACAATAGCAATTAAATTTCCACTTCCACGATTAACTATTTTTGTTAAGGTTTGAGTTAGTTTAAATCTTATATTATCTGGCATCATATTTATTTTTGATTGAATTCCTTCTTGAACAATGGAGTCTAGACTTCTTCCAAATATTTCACTTTTCCAAATGTTTTCTGGATCAGTTTCATAGTTTTTCATGAGAGAATTTATGAGTTCACGAGATTGTATTTCAGAGCCAATTATTGGTTCAAATGTTGAATTAACATTTACTTTAATCATATGAATTGATGGGGCTGTTGCTTTTAATTTAACTCCAAATCTTGTTCCTTGTTTGGTAATTTCAGGAGTTGTTAATTTCATGTCTTTAATAGTTGGAGTTGCGACTCCATATCCTGTTTGTTTAACCATTTTTAAAGCATATTTTATTTGATCATATTCAGATTTAGCTATACTATATTCTTGAAATAATTTAAGTAAGTCTTTTTTATTGGTTACATCTATATCTATAATTTCATGTAAGACTTTGTTGTATAAATCATCTGGTGCTTCAAGAGTAACTATTACTTCACCTTTTCCTGTATCAACATTTGATAAATAGGCATTTTCTATTTCGGGAACTTCTTTAAAATGATCTGTAATTTTTTCAACATCACGTAGTTTATCAACTTCAATTACACTTTCTTTTATTTTATCAATATAAAGTTTTTTTACAGGGTGACTTGGATTAAGTATGGCTATCCAATCAGGAAGTTTAATTTTTACTTCAAGTATCGGAAATTCATACAAAGCTTCTTTTAGAATATCATACATTTCACGTTCTGTCATTGAATCAATATTGATTGGCATAACAGGTATATTATATTTAGTTTTTAATTCAGAACTAATTCTTACTGTATCAGGTAAGGTAGGGTGAGTTGAATTTAAAAGAACTATAAATGGTTTATTTATTTCCTTTAGTTCAGTAATGACTTTTTCTTCAGCATCTAGGTAATCACTTCTTTCGAAATCTCCAATTGATCCATCAGTTGTTATTACTATACCAATTGTTGAATGTTCTTTTATAACTTTTTCTGTTCCAAGTTCTGCAGCCTCACGAAACGGAATCATTTCATCATACCAGTATGACCTGTTTTCGTGATACCCATAAGTCTTTTTAAAAATTGCTCAAAAGCAACCTGTATTTTTCTTATACTAATACTTCACTTTTTTTAATTCTATAATGAATTTCTAGCTTTTTATCTTTTGTTACATATATCTTATCAATTAATCTATTCATAATTTCTCTTGTTGGATTTTTCATATCAAGAAAACTTTTAATTATATCTAAATATTCAACATAACAAGAGGAATCTTCATTTATACTAGAAATTTCTTCTTTTAATTTTTCTAATTTTTCGTTTGCAGTTTTAATATCTTCTTCA
>JAFUAL010000050.1 GCA_017460745.1 Bacilli bacterium
ATAAAGACAAGCTTTATTTGAATTATTATTATAATTACATAATAAAAATCAAGGGTCTAGATGAACTCACTAAAGTTCGCCCTTGATTTTTTAAAACCCAGGTTTTTTCTGATGTCTACCAAATGGGGTTCACATCAAAATAACAGATTTTTTATTACTATTTATTTAACATTGATTTAGGCATTTCTGGTTCATCAATAAAAGCCCACCAGCATCCTGTAGTTGCAACACCAGCAACAACTAATGCAACTGCTCCTAGAAGCATTGATAAAGTTTTTTTCATTTCTATCCTCCTTTACTTTTTTATATAACATACGTATTTTAAATTATTTATAATTTTTATAATTATTATAAGGTAATTTAAATATTTTGTATGTTATAGGTAAGATTAAAATAACTTGTAATATCATAGCAAATATAATTAAATTTTTAATAATATTGCTTTTTATTACAAAAATCAAAGTTGTAAGTATTAAGCTAGATAATATCGTAACTATTTTATAAATTTTTCTTTTTTTAGCATTTATTAAAGGTCTTTTAATTGTATCAGCTGGTGCATATATAATAAATAAGATAATAGATAAACTACTTGATATTATAAAGAAAATATTTGGTAG
Source organism: Bacilli bacterium (assembly GCA_017460745.1). Lineage (GTDB taxonomy): Bacteria > Bacillota_I > Bacilli_A > RF39 > UBA660 > RUG591. The sequence continues at coordinate 618 of JAFUAL010000050.1, forward strand.
TATAACTATTTTACTTATATAAGGTAGTGCTATAAAACATATAATTGATGATATCCAACAATATATACTTTTTGATGCATGTATACCAAATGCTGTTGTTCTTAAAATATTAAAAAATAGAAAAAATAACAATGATTCTTTTAATAATCCGAGTACTATTGATATAGTAAATATTACAACAAATTTAGTTAATAATAAGTATATGGATTCTAAACCATATTTAATTTCCTCAAGTTGTTCTTGATCGTATTTTTTATTTTCTTTTACTATATTCATAGAGTTATTAATAACAAAATCTTTTATCATGTTATCACCAAAACAATTGTATATTAATTACAATCGTTTTGTTTCTTTTTTAATAAAACAGTAAAAATATAATAGGTTTTGTCTTAAAAATAATAAAATTTAAATATTTTGGTAGAAATAAATGAGAAATTATACAATTTTAGAAAAAAACAATAAATTTATATGATTTTTGTTATGATTGTCTCGTGCATGGTTGTGTAGATCTACTGAAGTAAAAAAATTTAAAAAGAAGGAGAGATTGAAACTGTGGTAAGAGGTAGAGTTAAGTGGTTTAACAATGAGAAAGGATATGGCTTTATTGAATATACTGATAAAGATGATATATTTGTTCACTATTCTGCAATCAATCAAGAGGGGTATAAGTCTTTACAGGAAGGCCAATATGTTGAGTTTAATCTTTTAGAGACATCAAAGGGTTATCAAGCATTAAATGTTTCAGTAGTAAAACCAGAAACTATTAAATAAAAAGGTTTAACTAGTAATTAAATTATTCTAAAAATTGTTATATTAAAGAGAAGATAGCTGTCTAAAAAACTATTAAAAAAAATAGTTTTTTTTCTTTATATGTGTTATACTAAAATTGAAAGGAAGGTTATATGGAAATAATTATAAGAGGTAATAAAGTAGAAATTACTGATTCTATGAAGGAGTATGTGAAAGAAAAATTATCTAAACTTGATAAATATTATACTGATGATTTAAAAGCTACTATTTTAGTAAAAGTTCGTAATTATACTCAAAAAGTAGAAGTTACCATTCCACTTAAAACTTTAATTTTGAGAGCTGAAGAAGAATCAAGTGATTTTTATTCTGCAGTTGATTTAGTTGTAAACAAGTTAGAAAGACAAATTAGAAAGAATAAAACTAAATTAAAGAAAAAAGAAAAATCTGGTATAAAAGAATTTAACATGGAAGAAATATTAGATATTCCAGATGAAGAAGAAAAAGAGATTAAGAGAAAGAAAATAGAAATAAAACCAATGAACTTAGAAGAGGCTATTTTACAAATGGAACTTTTAGGACATAATTTTTATATGTATAAAGATAGTGATTTAAATAGTATAGCACTTGTTTATAAAAGAAAAAATGGCGGATATGGAGTAATTGAAACCGAATAATTAGTAGCATGTTTAATTTAATTTTAAGTTATAATGAGTAAAATGTATTTTCATTTTACTCTTTTTTTGATAGAATATATTTTAGAAACATGGAGGTATTATGAATATATTTAAGAAGTTATTTAATCATGATTATAAAGAATTACAAAAATTTGAAGCACTTGCTGATAAAATTATGGAATTAGATTCTAGTTATCAAAAGTTAAGTGATGATGATTTAAAAAATAAAACAACGGAATTTAAAGAAAGATTAAAAAGTGGTGAAACACTTGATGATATATTAGTAGAAGCCTACGCAACAGTTCGTGAAATGGCATATAGAAAATTAGGAGAAAAGGCTTTTTATGTTCAATTACTTGGTGCTATAGCAATTCATTATGGAAATATAGCAGAACTAAAAACTGGAGAAGGTAAGACACTTGTTACAACATTCCCAGCTTATTTAAATGCTTTAACTGGAGAAGGAGTTCACGTAATTACGGTTAATGATTATTTAACTGGTCGTAATGCTGAATGGATGGGACCAATTTATGAGGGATTAGGACTTACCGTTGGAGTTAATGGACGTGCTCATGATATGACAACAGCCGAAAAACGTGAACAATATAACTGTGATATTTTATATACAACTAATAATGAATTAGGATTTGATTACTTAAGAGATAATATGGTTGTAAAAAGTGAAAATAGAGTTCAAAGAGGACTTAACTATGCCATTATCGATGAAGTGGATTCAATTTTAATCGATGAAGCAAGAACACCTTTAATAATATCCGGTGGAGAACTTAAAAGTGCAAATCTTTATATTGATGCAGATAGATTTGCTAAAGGTTTAAAAGCGGAAGAAGATTATATATATGATGAAAAAACCAAAGGTGTAACTTTAACTGATGCTGGTAATAAAAAAGCAGAAGATTATTTTAGAATAGATAATTTATATGATATTAATAATAATGAACTTGTACATTATATTAACCAAGCACTTCGTGCTAACTATTCAATGAAAAAAGATTTTGATTACGTTGTTCAAGATGGGGAGGTATTAATAGTTGATCCATTTACAGGTCGTATTATGAAAGGTCGTCAATGGAGCGATGGACTTCATCAAGCAGTAGAGGCAAAAGAAGGCGTAAAAATAAATCAAGAAACAAAAACAGTTGCAACAATTACTTTCCAAAATTTATTTAGAATGTATAAAAAATTATCAGGAATGACAGGAACTGCTAAAACCGAAGAAGAAGAATTTAGAAATATTTATAATATGTATGTTATTCCAATTCCAACTAATAAACCAGTTGCAAGAATTGATCATGCAGACTTAGTTTATCCAACAGCCAAAGGAAAATATAATGCAATAGTTCGTGTAATTAAAGAAAAACATGAAACGGGTCAACCAATACTAGTTGGTACTATTGCGGTTGAAACAAGTGAACTTATAAGTAGTATGTTAACTAAAGCAGGAATTAAACATGAAGTATTAAATGCTAAAAATCATGCTAGAGAAGCTGAAATTATATCTCATGCTGGAGAAAAAGGTGCTGTTACAATAGCAACTAATATGGCTGGTCGTGGAACCGATATTAAATTAACTGATGAAACTTTGAAACTTGGAGGATTGTGTGTAATTGGAACTGAACGTCATGAATCTCGTCGTATTGATAACCAGTTAAGAGGTCGTTCAGGACGTCAAGGTGATCCTGGAGAATCTCAATTTTTTGTTTCGATGGAAGATGATTTAATGGTTCGATTTGGAACTGATAGAATTAAATCATTGCTTCAAAATATGGGCTTTGATGAAAATCAAGCAATTCGTAGTAAAACATTTACAAACGCTTTATCAAGTGCTCAAGCTAAAGTTGAAGGAAATAACTTTGATATTAGAAAACAATTATTAGAATACGATGATGTTATGAATAATCAAAGAGAAGATATATATGAACGTCGTAACGAAATTCTTGATAATGAATCTATTCATGAAACAACACTTGATACAATTCATTCTTATATTGATTATTTAGTTGATTCACATTATACAAATGATAGTATAGAAGGAGAAGCATTAAAAGATTTAGTTGATATTGTAAATCATGATTTATTAAAAAATAATATAAAAGATACTGATATTGAAACTAAAACAAATGATGAGGCTTTAGAATTTATATTTAATAAAGTAAAAAAAGAATATGAAGAAAAATTATCAGTTTTACCAAATGAAATTGCTAATGAATTTGAAAAAGCTATTACATTGAATGTAATTGATAAGTATTGGACTGAAAATATTAATACATTATCACACCTAAGAGAAGCAGTTATGATGCGAGGATATGGTGGTCAAGACCCACTTCGTGCTTATACAATAGAAGGTCTTGAAATGTATGAAAATATGCTTGATAGAATTGATAAGGATGTATCTATTTTCTTACTTAAAGCTGAAATTAGACAAAATATAGAAAGAAAAGAAGTTGTTAAAAAACAAATAACAAATGAAAGTGATTCAGGAAGTACAAAGCAACCTAAGAAAAATAAAGAGAAAAAAGTAGGTCGTAATGACCCATGTCCGTGTGGAAGTGGGAAAAAATATAAGCAATGCTGTGGCAAATAGCTTATAAATAAAGGGTTTGCGAGGATTTAAAGATTTTAAAAAATCGTAAAAAAAGCCAAAATGTTTGTAATTTGTTTGTAAAAATTACAAAATGTTTGTAAAAAATGGCTCTTGCCCTTATAAATAAAGGAAAAAACATTTACAAACAAATTTAAAAAAACATTAAGATAGCATTCAATTGCTATCTTTTTTGTGTGCCGTGCATGGCATATAACTAGGTGGTGAAAGTCCACTATACACGTAGGTATCAACGAAGTATTAGGGAAGCACAGAGCATCAGCCGTGAGGTTTGGGGCCGAAGGAAGTGTGAAACAAAATCGTGGGCC
>JAFUAL010000004.1 GCA_017460745.1 Bacilli bacterium
ACTTCTTTCATTAAAGTAAAACTTACAAATTTATCTTGTACTCTTATAGCTCCTTCAGTAGTTGAATCATTTCCATGCAAAACATTAATATCATATACTACATCTTTATCGGCTTCATTTATTCCAGATACAGAAAATTCATAATACTCGTCTGGTCGTATATCTTGAGGTTCAAAGTTTTCTATTTGAATACCCTCTCTTTCACTTAGATTTAAATAAACTTTACCTAGTATTAAAGTAGAATTCTTTGTTCCTGTTTTTTGATATGTAAAAAATGCATATGATATACTTCCTATACTTCCTATACTTCCAACAAGTAATCCTATTATTATCCCTAACATTATTTTTTTAACTAACTTTTTACTATTCATTATTAATCCACACCCTCGTTAAAACATTATGTTTTGTTTTATCTATCTCAAGAATATAACATTTTGTTTTAAAAGTCAATACAAATATTTAATATAAATTAAAATTATCTTGAGGTGAATTATTTTGTTAAGATTAAGAGATTTAAGAGAAGATAATGATTTAACCCAAAAAGAAGTTGCTGATATCATAAATGTATCTCAAGTTGCCTATAGTTATTATGAATTAGGAAGAAGACAAATAGATTTAAAATCTTTAATGCGTCTTGCTAATTTTTATAATACAAGTATTGATTATATTTTAGGAATGACAGATAATAAAAAACCTTATGCAAAAAATAATGATAATAAATAAAAGATAAATATTGAAAACTTATTCAAAATTTATCTTTTTTAATTACAATTTTACTATTCTAAAAATAAACTCAAAGATACTTTTTCTTTTTCCTTATTAATATCAATAACATAAACATCAATTATATCACCAACTTGTAATACTTCACTTGGATGTTTAATAAAATTCTTAGACATTTTAGAAATGTGAACTAAACCATCATTATGAAGACCAATATCAACAAATGCTCCGAAGTCAATAACATTTCTTACTGTTCCTTGTAACTTATCATGAAGTTTTAAATTATCAATTGTTAAAATATCACTCCTTAAAATTGGCTTTTCAAGTTTATCTCTTGGATCACGATTTGGTTTTTCAAGAGATTTTACAATATCTTCAAATGTATATTTATCTAAATTTAATTTTTTATAGTATTCCTTATCAATATTTGATAACTTATCTATTAATTCTTTACTTCCAATGTCATTTAAACTCATACCAATTGATTCAAGTAAGTTAATCGCATCTTGATAATTATCAGGATGTATATCAGTTTTATCAAGCGGATTATCACCATCTACTATTCTTAAAAATCCTATTGATTGTTCATAAACTTTATCACTCATTCCTTTTATCTTTTTAAGTTCTGCTCGATTTTTAATTTTTCCAACTTCTTCTTTATATTTTAAAATATTTTCTATAACATTCCTTTTTAAACCGGATACATATGAAAGAATTGAAGATGAAGCATTATTAACATTAACACCAACTAAATTTACTATCTTAGAAACAGTAAAATTTAAACTCTCGGATAATTCTCTACTAGGAACATCATGTTGATAAAGTCCAACTCCAATACTTTGAGGGTCTATTTTAACTAATTCTGATAAAGAATCTTGAAGTCGTCTTGCTAGACTAATTGCACTTCGTTTTTCAACTGTTAAATTAGGAAATTCTTTTGCTCCTAATAAAGATGCAGAATAAACACTAGCACCAGCCTCATTAACAATAATATATTCAACATGTCTATCGCACTTCTTTAATAAATTAGCAACGAATTCTTCGTTTTCACGACTAGCTGTTCCATTTCCTATTGCAATGATATCAACTTTATGTTTATTAATTAAATCAAGAATTATTTTTTCACTTTCTTCTATTTTATTATGAGGAGGTGCTGGATAAATAACTGTAATATCTAAAACTTCTCCTACTTTACCTACCACTGCCACTTTTGTTCCTGTTCTATATCCTGGGTCAAGTGCTAAGACTACTCTTTCTTTAATTGGAGGAGTAAGCAGCAAGTGTTCTAAATTCTCACTAAAGTTTTTAATAGCAGAGACATTAGCAATTTCAGTTAATTCATTTCTAATTTCTCTTGTAACACTTGGAATAATAAGTCTATTTAAACTATCTTTTATACTTTCACTTACTAGTATTCCACTTTCACTATTTTTGTTTTTATTAACATTTTTTTCTAAATAATTTATTATATAATCTTCATCATAATCAATTGATACATTTATAACTTTTTCTTTTTCAGCACGATTAATTGCAAGTACACGATATGGTTTTATATACTTAATCTTCTCAGAAAAATCATAATATATTTCATATACACCATTTGTATCTGGATTATTTTTCTTTACTTTCGTAACAATAGTACCATAATTCTTAACCGATTCTCTTATATATTTTCTGTATTTTCCTGTATCACTTATATTTTCAGCAATAATATACTTTGCTCCTGTAATTGCATCTTCGCATGATTTAACAACATCATTTAAATATTTACTTGCCTCACTCGTTGGACTACCATTAAATGTCATGATAAAATCAGCTAACCCTTGCAATCCATTTTTAATTGCTTCACTTGCTTTCGTTTTCTTCTTTTCCTTATATGGTAAATATATATCTTCTACTTCAACTAACTTAGTACAATTCATGATATCTTTTTGTAATTCATCTGTTAGCATTCCTTTTTCATCTATTAAACGAATAACATCTAGTTTTCTATTATATAAATTCTCTTCTTTTTTATAAGTTTCTTCGATGCTTCTTATTTTTTCTTCATCAAGCGCTCCCGTTGCTTCTTTTCTATATCTAGCAATAAAAGGTATCGTATTTCCATCACTTAATAATTTAATAACTGTTTCAACCTGTCGTTTGCTAATACCTAATTTTTTCTCTAAAGATTCTATTATTTCATTGTTCATAATTCACTCTCCAGAGTTTATTATATAAAAAATCGAGTTAACTAATCAAGTGATAGACATTCATAAAAGAAAAAAAGTATATTTCTATACTTTTACTTTACCATTAATTTTGGATTTTCAAATCTCTTAGCTTGAATTATTTCAGCATAATTATCTACATTTTTATATCTAAAGAATAAAAATCTTACCATATTTTCATATACTTTAATTGCTTCATCTAAATTTTTAAGTCCAATTAAACTATATACTTTTATTATATATTCATTAAGTAAATAATTACATAATTCTACTCTTTCTCTATCAGTTCTTAACATATCAGCAATCTCTGGTCCAAACGAATCATATCCAATAGCCTCACGAATTGTTGATTCATCATCCCTTACTAATTCAATCAAGGCTTTAATTTCTGTAAATAAACGATTGTCCATACTAATTCCTAAAATTTCACATATTGCTGTTAATATATAATATTTTCTTCCTGTAATCATTTCATATACTTTTGTAAAATCGCGTCCATAATTAGGATCTGCTGAAATTTCTTTAACACAACTATTTCTTTCTGTTAAAGTACACCATCCTTTATAACATTTATATTTAGTAGATGAAAACCAACCACCTGCCATCATATTATTAATATCTAAATTTTCACACAATGCACAACAATTACCATAACGTGTTTTTATTTCATTTTTAGCATCAACGCTTTTTTTGTCAGAACTATCTCCAAATAACCAGCTCATAACAATCCTCCCTTATTGGTTTCATATTATACCATAATTTTTATTAATTTGCAAATTTTCTATTTATCCGATGGTGTAAAATGGTTTTGGGATAGTATATAAAAAAGAAGACCTATGTTAAAATGTAATTGTAAAAATAAAACATTTAAGGAGGTCTTCCATATGGAAATTATAACACAAAATTACGAAAAAATCTTAGAAAATTTAATA
>JAFUAL010000051.1 GCA_017460745.1 Bacilli bacterium
GATGGTGTAAAATGGTTTTGGGATAGTATATAAAAAAGAAGACCTATGTTAAAATGTAATTGTAAAAATAAAACATTTAAGGAGGTCTTCCATATGGAAATTATAACACAAAATTACGAAAAAATCTTAGAAAATTTAATAATTAATAATTTTTCTAACATAATTAAACAAAATGATAATCGAAATCCCAATGAAAACAAGGTATTTAATTATATAAGATTATTAGATACTTTAGATGAAAAAATATGTGAGATAGCTAAAAATAGTCTTGTAACAATATTTGAAACACTAGATAGAGGCTATAAGAATTCAATTGAGAGAATGCATAAGTATCATATTAAAGCATATACAACAAGAACCATCATGACTATATTTGGTGAAATAACTTATCGTAAAACAATATATCAAAGCAAACATAATTATAAATCCTTTTGTTTTATAGATGATTACTTAGGATTAAAAAAATATGATTATTTTGATCCATATATTAAAGCAACCATACTTGAGTATGCTGCTAATAATCCAAGTACAAAAGTTGCTAAGATAGTAAACGATATGATTGGTAATAGAATAAAGACAACAGAACCTTATCAATATATAACAAGACAAACAATTAGAAATATAATTTTATCATCAACTATTTCAAAACCACAATATAAAGAATTAGAAACTCCAGATAATTTATATATAATGGCTGATGAAAAATTTGTTACAACGCAAAATAATAATAATGAAGATGTAATGGTAAAAGATATAGTAGTATTTGATGGAAGAGAAGAAAAAAATAATAGAACTAAATTAAAAAATAAAATGAGTTTTTCATCTTTTAAAGATAATGATTGTGTAAATGATTGCTTAGATTATTTATATTATGTATATGATTTAGATAAAGTTAAAAATATATATGTTATGGGAGATGGTGCTAGATGGATTAGAAATTTACAACACGAATTTAAAGTAAATGATAAAACTAATGTTTCGTTTAATTTAGATAAATTTCATTTTAAACAAGCAATACATCATATAGGACAAGACGAGTTGTTAGAAAAATATTTAACAAATTATGTGTTAAATGATTCAAAAAAAGATTTTAGAGAGTGCTGTGAATCATTAATAATATCTAATCCTTATCGACAAGATACTATAACAAATAAAAAGGATTATATATTAAATAATTGGAATTATATAAATAATTTATATAAAAACAAATTAAAATGTCCTATGGAATCTCAAATATCTCATACTTTAGCTGATTTATTTTCTTCTCGCCCCAAAGGATATTCATTAAAAACTTTAACTAAACTATTAAATTTAAGATTACTATATAAAAATTCTTTTAACATAAAACTATTATATCTAAATAATATAAACAAAAAAGACATTCTTGTTATTAATCAAGAACATCTTATTTACAATTCATTTTATACATCACATGAACCTGTTGATGAAGCATTATTTCCACCAAACTATTATCCAGGATTTTATAATGACTCAAGTATTAATTTTATTCCATTTTTTTAAAAAATTATTATTTTTAATTACTTTTATTATGTCTTTTTTACCTAAAACTCTTTACACTAAC
>JAFUAL010000052.1 GCA_017460745.1 Bacilli bacterium
AAAAGGCCTAATTTTGCCATTAGACCATTACGTAAAAGTACATATTAGTATAAATTGAACCGCCGTATACCGAACGGTACGTACTGGTGGTGTGAGAGGGACAAATTTACAAATTTTTGTGAATTTTCTCTACTCGATTGTTGTAAATTTTAATTATTTTTTTTATATAATAATCTATTAAGGAGAAGAGTATGCAGAAAATAAGATATTTTGTATATGATATTGAAAATGGTTTTGTTGGAGATTCTATTAGTGTTGAAGAATTTAGTTATGATGAAAATACACTTGTGTATGACTTTTATAAAGTGCTTTGTAAGAAATATGTAGATATTGGTTATAATGATGCTAAGTGTATAGAAGATTTAGAGTATTTGTTATCTTTTAATATAGTTGATAATGTTAATAGTAGAAGTATTGGTATTGATAATGGAAATGATTATCTTAAGGATATAATTGTTGGAATAGAAGATAAGTTGCTTTGTATTTTACCTAGTCTTCCAGTTGGAGCAACATTTGCTGCTTATCGTGGTATTAAAATAGTAATTCATTCTAATGAAGGAAATCATGTAAATTATCCACATGTACATGTTATAAATAATGAATTTGAAACGGTAATTAATTTAGATAGTTTAGAAATAGTTGAAGGGGTAGAACTTAATGGTAAAGTTAAAAAGAAAATTATGAAATATTTAGAAGAAAACCAAGAATTTTTGATTGATTGTTATAATAAAATAGTTGGTCATGAAGATGTTGGTAAGATAGAAATAGATATAATAGATTAATTACATTAAGTTGACAATATTTAGTAAAAGTTAGTAAAATTTCTTGCTTTTTTTTGGAAATTATTATATCATGTATATAGAACAAGTAGTTCAAAAGGAGGATACAAATGAAAATAACATCAGTTGATGTAAGAAGATTCGAAAAAGAAGGATCTAGAATGAAAGGACGTGCAACTGTTCAATTAGATGAATGTTTTGTTGTACGTGATATTCGTATTATTGACGGTGACAATGGATTATTTATTGCTATGCCTAGTAAGAAAGTTCCAGGTGGTCATAAAGATATAGCTCATCCAATTAATCGTGAAACTAGAAAGATGTTTGAGGATGCTATACTTGAAGCTTATGAAAAAGCTGAAGTAGAACCAACTACAGAACCAGATGAAGAATAATTAAGGACCAATAGGTCTTTTTTTTATTAGTTAATCATAGATTTATAAGGGGGTAATATGGAAAGGGATAATCAAATACGAGAATATAATCATACTTTAAATATGGTTGAAAGAAAGAATATTACTATAAGTGGTATTAAAAAGATTGATAGTTTTGATTCAGAGGAGTTTTTAATAGAAAGTAGTATGGGTTATATTATTTTAAAAGGAAGTGATTTAGAGTTAAAGAAATTAGATACTAAAGATGGAGTAGTTAGTATTAAAGGACTTATTAATAGTATTAATTATGTAGATGAAAATATTAATAAAAAACAAAAAGAAAATTCTGTTATTAGTAGGTTATTTAAATGACTTTAATAGAACAAATTAGAGTAATTGCTTATACTTTTATATATGGTATTGTTTTTTCTTTTTTATTTAATATTTTATATAGTTTTTTAAATACTAAAAGTATGATTATTAATATAATTACTAATTTTATATTTTTCTTTATTATGGGAAGTTTATATTTTTATTTTTTATTATTAATAAATGGTGGAATAGTACATTATTATATGTTATTTTTATTTTTGATTAGTTTCTTTCTATATAATTCTTTATTTAAGAAAATAAGAATTTAGGTTTATGGTTTAATAATCTTTTAAAACTTGAAATATACGTATTTATTTAGTATAATTATACTATAGATACGGAAGTGATACTTTGAAGAAGAAGAAAAGAAAAGTTAAGAAGCAAGCAAGAAGAATTGCTACTTTTGGATTAATTTCTATTATTATGATTGTTGTAATTGTTATTACACTTGGTACTTCTTTTTTTGAGGTTGTAGATAAATATAAAGAGAAGAAGGAATTAGAAAATAAATTAGCAGCATTGGAAGAAAAAAAGAAGGAATTAGAAAGTGATGTTAAGAAATTAGAAGATCCTGAATATTTAGCAAGATATGCAAGAGAGAAATATTTTTATTCAAAAGATGGAGAATTGATACTTAGAATACCTGAGTAAAATTTTTATTGACAAAGTGTAATTTAAGTTGTAGAATACTATCACAAGTGTTAGCATTAGTTGGTTGATTTTTCTCTATATAGGTATAATAAAGGAGGGAAATATGAAAGAAGATAAAAGTGTTAAATTTGCAAATTTGTTAAAAAAAAGAAACAAGTTATCAGCGGCAAATAAGAAGAATACTAAAACTGTTTCAGCTAATGACCCTCAACTTATGGATATTATAAACAAATTTAATGAATCTGAAGAATATAAAAAAATAGTAAAGAAGTAGGTGATATAATTGGAAGTAGGACAACTAATATTATTAAAAAATATTGACAGAATTGGTGGAAGAAAACAAATAATAACGAAAACAATAAGACCAGCAATTGTGAGAGAAATTCTTGGAGAAAATATTGTTAATGTTAGATTAGTTTCAACTATATATGTTAATGATAATGTTAAACCTAGTAATCTTGAACAGGCTAAAGAGGCAATTGCTAATAATTTAAGAAATGTTTTACCTCACGAAAAACAATATATAATTTTGTCTCCTGAAGAAGATGGTGTTTTGAATTTTAGTTATGTTTATGGTAATATGTATACTGACACTATTGTTTTAAATTCAACTAATAGTAAAATTTTAAAAGATAATAATGGAAATCCAATAGTTATAAGTTTAGATGCAAGAACTAAAATTGAAGAAAAAGAAATAGAAGCTATAACCGAAAATATTATAAAAGAATATAATATAGAGTTTAAAAGAAAAATTAAAAGTGATGAAACAATTTCAGTTTAATTATTTATAAAAATATGTTAAATTTTTAGCATATTTTTTATTTTAAGATATTGCTAAATTAGAGTAAATTTAGTAAAATACAAGCAAAGGTGAATTGCATGGACTTAGTATATAATTATTTAAAGAATGTTATAGATTTACAAAAAGAAGATAAAGTAGTTGTAGGGGTATCTGCTGGACCTGATTCTATGTTTTTACTTTATGTTTTATATGAATTAAGAAAAGTTATTGGATTTACTATTATAGTTGCTCATATAAATCATAATGTAAGAGTTGAAAGTGCTGAGGAAGAAGAGTTTTTAAAGGCATATTGCCAAGAACGTGATATAGATTTTTGTAGTATGAAAATAGAAGAATATGGTAAAGAGAATTTTCATGCTTATGCTAGAAATATAAGATATGATTTTTATCATGATTTAATTAAGAAATATAAAGCTAATTATTTAATGACGGCTCATCATGGAGATGACTTGGTGGAAACTATTTTAATGAGGTTAACAAGGGGTTCTAACTTAAAAGGATATAAAGGAATATCAAGTGTTACGGAATTAGATGATTATAAGTTAGTTAGACCACTTCTTTATATGACTAAAGATGAGATAAAAGAATTAGATGATAGTTTAGGTATTCCTTACCGAATAGATAAGAGTAATGTATCAGATAAATATACTAGAAATAGATATCGAAAGTATGTTCTTCCTTTTTTAAAAAGTGAAAATCAGGATGTTCATTTAAAGTTTTTAAAGTTTAGTAATTTATTAAGTGATGTTGATAATTATTTAGAAAAAGAAGTAGATAAAGTTTATAATGATATTTATGTTAATAATTGTATTAATATTAATAAATTTTTAGATATTGATGTATTAATCGAGAAAATGTTACTTGAAAGGGTATTAAAAGAAGTTTGTAATGATATTAGTAATATTACTGATAAGCATATAGAGATGATTTTAGAGTTAATTAGAGGTAATAAAACAGGAAGTAGTATAAATTTACCAAGTAATATAAAATGTACTGTAGAATACAGTTATTTGAGGTTTAGTGAAGTAATTGAAGAAGAAGATTATAAATTTGAGTTAAAAGATGGGTTAGTACTTCCAAATGGTATGAAGTTTATTAAATTAGAAAGTAAAGAATCTGGAAATGATACTTTGCATTTAGATAGTTCTATGGTAAAATTACCATTGTATGTTAGAAATAAAAGAGATGGTGATTTTATAGAATTAAAAGGAACAAATGGTAAAAGAAAAGTAAGTGATGTTTTTATAGATTGTAAAGTTGAAAGAAGTAGAAGAAATAGTTATCCTGTTGTTGTTGATAGTGATGATAAAATTATTTGGATACCAAAGTTAAAAAAATCAAAATATGATGGTAAATTTAATGAATTATGTGATATAATAGTAAAATGTTTGTAAGGAGGATTTTTATGAATAAAAAAGAGATTAAAAAAGGTTTAATACCATATTTAGCACTTATAGTAATAATGCTTGGTGTAATTTATTTATTTAACGTTTTGAATTTAGAAGTACATGATTTAACTTATGATAAATTTGTTAATGCTTTGAATAATAATGAAGTAGAAGAATTAACTATTCTTCCAAGTCTTGATGGAGGAGTTTATACCATAACAGGTAAATTAAAAGATTATAAAGAAAAAGAAAGTTTTAAAGCAACAGTTCCTCTTAGTGAAGAAGTAATGAAACAAATAACTGATGCCAATGAGAAATATGATTTTTCTATTAAGACTGAAAGTGATCCAAATGGTAGTTTTTGGTTAATTGCTTTAGTTAATTTCTTACCACTTATTATAATTGCAGGCTTTATGTTTTATATTTTGACTCGTCAAATAGGTGGAAATAATAAATCATTTGATTTTGGTAAAAGTCGTGCAAAACTTGATGATAGTCAAAAGAAAGTAACATTTAATGATGTTGCTGGTTTAAAAGAAGAAAAAGAAGAATTAAAAGAACTTATAGATTTCTTAAAAAATCCTAAAAAGTTTACAAAACTTGGAGCAAGAATTCCTAAAGGAGTATTATTAGTTGGTCCTCCTGGAACCGGTAAAACATTACTTGCAAGAGCAGTAGCCGGTGAAGCCAATGTACCATTTTATTATATAAGTGGGTCTGACTTTGTTGAGTTGTTTGTTGGAGTTGGAGCAAGTCGTGTTCGTGACATGTTCCGTCAAGCTAAACACAATGCACCATGTTTAATATTTATAGATGAAATAGATGCTGTTGGTCGTCAAAGAGGAACAGGTCTTGGTGGTGGACATGATGAAAGAGAACAAACATTAAACCAATTATTAACCGAAATGGATGGATTTGGAGCAAATGAAGGTATTATTATAATTGCAGCAACTAACCGTGCTGATGTTCTTGACCCAGCGCTTCTTCGTCCAGGAAGATTCGATAGACAAGTAACAGTTAACTTACCAGATGTTAAAGCACGTGAAGAAATACTTGAAGTTCATGCAAGAAATAAGATTTTAGATAAGAATGTAACTTTAAATAATTTAGCTCGTCGTACACCAGGTTTTAGTGGTGCTGACCTTGAGAATTTACTTAATGAAGCAGCTTTACTTGCTGTAAGAAGAAATAAAGACCATATAACAATGAGTGAAGTAGATGAAGCAACTGACCGTGTTATGATGGGACCTGCTAAAAAGAGTAAGAAATATACTGATGAAGAAAAAAGACTTGTGGCTTTCCATGAAGCAGGACATGCTGTTATTGGACTTAAGTTAAGCTCTGCTAATGTTGTTCAAAAGGTAACTATTATTCCAAGAAGTTATGCTGGTGGATATAACATGATGGTGCCAAAACAAGAAAAATATACAGCAACTAAAACTGAATTATTAGAACAAATTACAGGACTTTTAGGTGGACGCGTATCTGAAGAATTAAACTTTGGTGAAATTACAACTGGAGCTCATAATGACTTTGAAAAAGCAACTAAGATAGCTCGTGCTATGGTTACAGAATATGGTATGAGTGATTTAGGACCTGTTCAATTAGAACAACAATCTGAAAGTGTCTTTATTGGACGTGATTATAATAAGAGTAGGAATTTCTCTGATACGGTTGCTCATGAAATAGATGAAGAAATGCGTAAGATTGTTGGAGAATGTTATAAGGATGCAACAAGAATTTTGAAAGAAAATGCTGACTTAGTAAAACTTATTGCTGAAGCATTACTTGAACGTGAAACTCTTACTAAAGAACAAATTGATTATTTAGTTGAACATAAAGAGTTACCAGTAGAGGAAGAAGAAATGAATTTCTCTGATATGTCACTTGAAGACTTAAAAGAACTTGCTAAAAGTAAAGATATAAAGGGATATTCTAAATTATCTAAAGAAGATTTAATTCGTTTACTTGAAGCAAATGATGTAGAAGTAGAAAAAGAAGAGGAATAATCCTTTTCTTTTTTTGACATTCTTAAACATTAAGGGTTGCTGATGTAAAAATCAGTAACTCTTTTTTGTATAAAAAAAGACATCGCAACAAAAACCTGTTACAATGTTATTGGAAAAAATAAAGTAAAGGGTGTTGTCGATGTCTATAAATAATTGTATATTAAAATCACTAAATATAAAAGAGAAAAATGTAAATTTTAAAGAAAATTTTATAGAAGAAAGAAAAATAAAAGGGAGAAGAAGCTTAGTTTATATGGGTTATTTAAAAAATAACATTATAAAATGTCCTAAATGTAACAGTAATAATATAAAGAAAAATGGAACTAGGAAATCACTAATAAAAATACCAAAAGTATCTGAACTAAATAGCTATTTAGAATTGGAAAAGCAAAGGTATTATTGTAAAGATTGTAAACATACTATAACTGCTAAAACTAATATAGTAAATTATAGATGTAGAATAAGTAATAATACTAAAATGTCTCTCAATAATTATACAAGTAAAATAATAACTCATAAAGATATAGCATGGATTCATAATGTTAGTAATATAACTGTTCAAAGAGTAAATAATAAAGTATATGATGGTAAAAAATTATATAAACATTATTTACCCGAGTGTATGTGTTTTGATGAATTTACATATAAAAAAAGAATAATGGCCTTTAATATATGTGATGCTAAAAATGGTAAAACATTTGATTTAGTGGAAGATAGAAAATTAGAAAATTTAATTAAATATTTTAGATATTATACAAAAGAATGTAGAGAAAAAGTTAAATTCATTGTAATTGATATGTATACTCCATATATTAGTTTAATTAAAGAATGTTTTTCTAATGCTAAAATAATTATTGATCCATTTCATATAGTTCAATTAATAAGTAGAAGTCTAAACAAAACAAGAATTAAAATTATGAGAGAAAATAAAGATAATTATAGAAAATTTAAAAGATATTGGAAACTTATTTTAACATCAAGATTTGATTTAGATTGTTCTCATTGGAAAAAGTATTTATGTTTTAAGAACTTAATGACAGAAGTTGATATAGTAGATTATTTATTAGATTTAAGCCCAGAATTAACAGCATCTTATAATTTATATCAAAATATTTTATATGCTATTCAAAGTAAAAATTATAATTTACTTGAAACTACTTTAAATCATAATTATGGAAATATTTCTAGATATATGAAAACATCTGTTAATACTTTAAGAGTTTTTTTACCTTATATAAAAAATACTTTAGAAAATCCTTATAACAATGGTGTTATGGAAAGAAATAATAATACTTGTAAACTTATTAAAAGAATTGCTTTTGGTTTTAGAAACTTTAGAAATTTTAAAGCTAGAATTTTAATTGCTACTAATTATTTTCGTAAACTAAAAGAATTGCCAACTTCACAGTCAGCAACCCTTAATGTTTAAGAACCTTTTTTGACATTCTTAAGTATTTATGTTAAAATACCTAGGAAATGAGGGGAGATAGGTATGAATATAGATTTAAGAATATGCCAAATTAAAGAAAAAATTAGAAATAATAATATATCATTTGATTATTTTGTTAAATGTTTTGATGTCTTAAATAGTTTAATAAGTATAGAACATTATAAGGGTGCACTTTCTTTTGCTAATACTTTAAAAATGGCATCAGTTATGATAGAAAATCGAAGTGAAAGTCAAGAATATTTTAAATATTATAATGATTTATTAAAAACAATTTCAGAATTGGAAAATAAATTACAAGTTAAAAATGTTAAAATCAGATAGGAAAAGTTTAGACTTTTCTTTTTATTTTACTTTTGATATAATTTTTCTAGAAAGAATGGTGAAGTATGAATTTTATTACCTATTTATTTAATGAAATAATAACTTTTTTTGGTCATTTATATCCTGGTATTAGAGATATTAATAATATAATTGGTATTGTATTCTCCGCTTTAGTATATTATAAAGTCGTTTATTTTTTAGTTGGAATGTTTACAACTAGAAAGTTTAAGAAATCAACTAAAAATTATAAATATGGAATAGTAATAGCAGCCAGAAATGAAGAAATGGTAATTGGTAATTTAATTGATAGTATTAAAAAACAAGATTATCCAAGTGATTTAATAACTATTTTTGTAGTTGCGGATAATTGTACAGATAAAACAGCTAGTATTGTACGAGAAAAGGGTTGTATTTGCTATGAAAGGTTTGATGATCTCCATAGAACTAAAGGTTATGCTTTAGAATATTTATTTGATAATATAGACAAAGATTATGGAATTAAAAGTTTTGATGGTTATTTTGTTTTTGATGCTGATAATTTATTAAAAACGGATTATATAAGTAGAATGAATGATGCATTTGCAGAGGGTGAAAAGATAATTACGTCATATCGTCATTCTAAAAATTTTGATGAGAATTGGATTTCATCAACATATGCTATTCATTGGTTAAGATCTATTAGAACAGGACATAGAGCAAGAAGTGTATTTCATTTAGCAACTAATATTCAAGGAACTGGTTTTTTAATAGCAAGTGAAATAGTTGAAAATGGTTGGCATTATACATCTTTAACGGAAGATAGAGCATTGACGGTTGATTCAGTTGCAAGTGGTTATTCCATTACTTATCAAGATGAAGCTATTTTTTATGATGAGCAACCAACTAATTTAAAAATTGCATTGCGTCAAAGACTTCGTTGGTCCAAAGGCCATTTACTTGCTTTTATTGAAACTTCACCTAAACTGGTTCGAAATATTATTTTTGGTAGAAAGTATGCTAAAAATAAGAAAAGTTATGAGTCTTTAAAATTAAATATTATAGATAGTATTAGATATAGATTTGCATCATTTGATATTTTAATGTTATCAATTCCATTTTCGGTTATTAATTTGGTAAGATGGATACTTGTATCAGTTCTTTTATATTCAAGTTATACATATTTAAATGGAATTATAGATTTTAATTTCTTTCATGGCAGTACGTATTTATCAAGATTTTTAAGAATGTTTTTTGATATTAAATTAAGTATACCAGCGGGTATTAAAGCTCTTTATATGGGATTAATACTTGCAATTTGGTCTCGTATATTTTATAGAATTGCTTCTTATTTTGAACATATATTTGAAGCTATATATGTATTTATAATTGAAAGAAAAAGAATTAAGAAGATGAGTTTTTGGAAGAAAGTATTATACTCATTTACTTGGCCAATTTTTGATATTATTGGTAGATATACAACATATGTTGCTGTATTTAAGAGGGTTGAATGGAAACCTATTCCTCATAATAGTAAAATTACAATTGATGATATAACAAAATCATAATTTATGTCAAATAAAGTGTTAAATAGTAGAATTAAGAATTTGGATATGATAAGATTATGTTGTACAGAAGTAACAAGGAGGATTATGAAATTCTTAAAAATTAATGCTAAAGTACTATTGATTTTATGTTTATTTAGTGGAATTTTATTTTTAAGTACAGGTTGTGGTGATAAAGATAAAGTTGAAGATAAGAAAGATACTGAAGAAGTAGATAAGAAAGATGAAACAAAGACAGATGATAAAACAACTACAACAACTGAAAATAAGGAATCTACAGAAAGTAAAACTACAACAGCAACTACAACTGAAAATACAAAAACAACAAGTGATACAACAGATTATTCAGTATGGGTAGCAAATACAACTATTAACACTGATAAGAATCAAAAAAGTTATAAAGTTATTTGGGGAGATACATTATGGTTAATATCAACAGCTTGGGAAGTTCCTTATCAAGAAATTGCTAGATATAACAACATTCCAAATCCTGATTTAATTTATGTTGACCAAATAATTTACAACCCATTATTTAAATAAAATCAATAATCGCAAAAAGAACTTTTAAAGTTCTTTTTATTTTGTTTGAAAACACTTTTTATAACTTAAATTAAATTTGGTGTTAATTTGTGTAAAATTATTTAAAAGTTAATTTCTAGAATTGAATAAGTTTTCTTTTTAATTATTTAAATTATCTAGTAGAATTTTTTGTTTTATAAAAAATTTGTTTGTAATTTTTAGTAGATAGGATTCAATTTATAAATTTGACTATATATAATTAGTTAATATATATTGGTCATGAAAGGAGGAGCTTATGCAAATTCCCCAAATAAGAAATGATAACTTATTTCATGACTTAATTAATCAAGATAATATGTCTATAATTGAATGGATAGTTATGATAATACTTGGATTATCATATGAAGAAGTTCATGGTAATTGTATTGTTAAAAATAGTCGATTAACAAGAACTAGTAAAAATGATCGGAATAAATATGTTGATTTAATTATTGGATATTTAGAATATGAAATAATACTTGAATTAAATAATTTTTTTCTTGGTTCTTTAATACGAAATATAGTATATGGTATGACAAGAGTTGTTAATTTTTATCAAGTTAATATTAATAATAAAGAGAAGAAAGATTATTATAAGAAAAAAATTAAAGTAATTGTAATTAATTTAAATTGGTATCCTAAAGATAAAAAAATAAATTTACCAAAGAAAAGAATGGATAAGGTATTTGGCTTTGATGATATTAAAAAAGGAATATTTTTTAAAGTAATTAATGTAATACTTGACAAATATGCAAAAATTGCATACAATAAAATTGATACAAACGAGAAGTTCTATAAGTTATTAACAATTAATAATTTAAAAGACTTAAAAGAATTTACACGCGATGAATTATTACTTACAGAATATGTTGATAAACTTATTAAATTATCAAAAGACAATAAATATGAGGAGGATGTTATGACAGAGACAATGGAAGAAAATTTAAGAAATTTTGAATTATATAGTGCTTGTGAAGATATAGGATATGAAAAAGGTATAGTTCAAAAACAAAACGAATTAATAATGGAAATGTATCAAAATGGCTTATCTGCATCAGAAATAAAAAAATATACTAATATATCACTTAAAGTAATTAACAAAGTTATTTCAACTATACCTAAAAAAATACACTAGCAATAATTCAAATTATTTGATAATATATAAGTGAATTTTGGTGATATTATGGTTAAAATTGGAGATATAGAAATAAAGGGACAGACAGTCCTTGCACCTATGGCTGGTATTTGTAATAGTGCCTTTCGACGTATAATTAAAGAAATGGGATGTTCATTAATATATGCTGAAATGGTAAGTGATAAGGCTTTAGTTTATAATAATAAAAAGACTCAAGATATGCTCTATATGGAAGAGTTTGAAAGACCTATTGCTCAACAAATATTTGGAAGTGATAAAGAGTCCTTTATTACAGCAGCTAAATTTATAGAAAAATATATGCATCCAGATATTATTGATATTAATATGGGGTGTCCTGTTCCAAAGGTTGCAGTTAAAAGTCAAGCAGGAGCAGCATTACTTAAGGATTTAGATAAAATATATGATATTGTATCAAGTGTTGCTCGAACGGTGTCAGTTCCAGTTACAGTTAAAATTCGAAGTGGTTGGGATGAGAAATCTATAAATGCTGTTGAAGTTGCCAAAGTATGTGAGAAAGCCGGAGCAAAGGCTATTACAGTTCATCCACGAACTAGAAGTCAAGGATACTCTGGAAAAGCCGATTGGAACATAATAAAAGAAGTAAAAGAAAACGTATCTATTCCTGTTATTGGAAATGGAGATATTACAGATATTTATAAAGCTAAAGAAATGCTTGATACAACTAAATGTGATTTAATTATGATAGGACGAGGAGTACTTGGTAATCCTTGGTTAATTAAAGAAATAAATACTTACCTTGAAACAGGAGTTGTTTTACCACCTCCAACTAATATTGAAAAAATTGATATGTGTTTAAAACACTTAGATTATTTATCTAAAATTAAATCTGAAAAATTAACTTGTCTTGAAATTAGAAGTCATATATCTTGGTATTTAAAGGGTATTCCTAATGCTAAGAGTGTAAAAGAAAAAATATATACCAAAGATAAAATATGTGATATAATATCCGTATTAAATGAATTTAAGGAGGAATTAAATGAGACCGTTTAGTTATAAAAGAATTATCGCATATTTTATAGATATTATTTTAGTTACATCTGTAGCAACAGCTCTTACTTATTTTTTGCCTGAGAATAAAGAATATAATAAAAGCATGAATGAATATACAGCTTTAGTTAGTGATTTTGCAAATGAAAGCATTGAGCAAGAAGAATTTTTTAATAGAACAACAGATCTTATATATTCTATTAATCGAAATAGTGTAACTGTTACAATTGTTACAACAGTATTAACAATTTTCTATTTTGTAGTGTTTGCTTATTTTATGAATGGCCAAACACTTGGAAAAAAATTAATGAATATTAAAATAGTATCAAATAATAAGAAAAAGTTAACTATGAATAATTACTTAATTAGAGGATTAATAATTAATTCAATACTAATGAATATAATTAGTGTTATAATTGTGTTAGGACTTGATAAAACATCATATTTAAAAGTGAATGATATGTTAACATATCTATATGGAATCTTCATGGTATTAACGTTTGGAATGATATTATTTAGAGAAGATAGAAGAGGACTTCATGATATACTTGCTAGAACTAAAGTTATTAATGCCACAGGTGCAGTAGAAAATGGTCTTGATGGTGAACTTGTTTTGAATGAAGATTCTAAAATAAAAGATGCATCTATAATCGGAGAGGAAAAGTTAAAGAAAATGTAGTTAATCTATATTTTCTTTTCTATATTTTATCCACATTTTTGTGGATAAAATAATTTAAATAAATTATAAAATATGATATTATTTAGATAAAGGAGATATTATGGAATTAAATGAAATAAAAAATTTGTTATTAGAATATAAAAATAGAGTAGATGAAATATGGAGGTTACTTTGACATATCATCTAAAATAGAACGAATTACATCTCTTGAACAAGAAACACAATCTCTTAATTTTTGGAATGATCAAAAAAATGCTACCATTGTTATGGATGAACTTAATAATTTAAAAGAAATTGTTCATAATAATAAAGAGTTAAAAGATGAAATAAGTGAATATCTCGATTTAATAGAAATACTTGAAGTAGAAATGGATTTAGATATTAAAGAGGATATAATAAATAAACTAAGTGATATAAAAACTAAACTATCTAGTTTAGAATTATATACTCTTTTAGGAAATGAATATGATAAAAATAATTGTATTTTAGAACTTCATGCAGGAGCAGGTGGAACAGAGGCCTGTGATTGGACTAATATGCTTTATAGAATGTACTTGAGATATTTAGAGCGTCATCATTTTAAAGTAGAACTTATCTCTTATTTAGAAGGAGAAGATACAGGAATTAAAAGTGTTTCTATGAAAGTAATAGGTGAATTTGCTTATGGATATTTAAAAGGTGAAAAAGGAGTTCATAGATTAGTAAGACTTTCTCCATTTGATGCTAATAATAAACGTCATACTAGTTTTGCATCAGTTGATGTAATACCTGAATTTAAGGAAATAGAAGATATTAAAATAGAAGAAAAAGATTTAAAAATTGATGTTTATAGAGCAAGTGGTGCAGGAGGTCAACATATTAATAGAACAGAAAGTGCCGTTCGAATAACGCATCTTCCAACTAAAATAGTTGTATCTTGTCAAAACGAAAGAAGTCAGATTCAAAATAGAGAAGAAGCAATGAGAGTTTTAAAAAGTAAATTAAAAATACTTGAAATAGAACGTCAAAATCAAAAATTAAATGAAGTTAAAGGAACTAATTTAAATATTGAATTTGGAAGTCAGATTAGAAGTTATGTAATGCATCCTTATAGTTTAGTAAAAGACCATCGAACAAATTATGAAACAAGTAATGTTTTAAAAGTATTAGATGGTGAGATAGATGAATTTATAGAAAGTTTTCTAAAATTAAATACAAAGAAGTAGTAATACTTCTTTTTTTGAGGTGAATTATATGAAATATAAAGATTATCTATATTTATTAATATTATTATTTCTAGCATCAATTAATTTTAATTTATTTGTGAAACCAAATAATTTAGTATGTGGAGGAAGTATAGGACTTGCAATTATTATTAATAAATTAACCAGTATTGAGCATTCTGTTATTATTTTAATTATAAATATTATTATGTTTCTACTTAGTATAATTTTTCTGAATAAAAAAATAACGTTAGGTTCTTTAATAGCAACCATTGTTTATCCTGTATTTGTAAAAATAACAAGTAATTTTGTTATTTCAAGTAATATAGTATTAAGTATTATAATTGTTGGTATATTTTCTGGAATAACTAATGGACTTATTTATAAACTTGGTTTTACAACGGGTGGTATTAATTTAATTGGTCCAATATTTAGTAAATATTTTAATATTAAAATTGGAACGATTAATTTGTTTATAAATCTCATTATAATGCTATTAAATTTAATTATTTTTGGAATAAATAATTTAATATATTCTGTTATTATCATTATTTTAAATAGCATTGTAATTAACTTAATATTGTATAAAAAAACAATTTAAATTTAAAAATATATATGATATAATATTGTAGATTTTTAGAGGTGTTTTTATGGATAAAATAATAATAAAAGGTGCAAGAGAAAATAATTTAAAAAATATAGATTTAGAGCTTCCTAAGAATAAATTAATTGTCATGACAGGATTATCTGGAAGTGGAAAGAGTAGTTTAGCATTTGATACTATATATGCTGAAGGTGAAAGAAGATATGTTGAGAGTTTATCTGCTTATGCTAGACAATTTTTAGGTGGTTCAGAAAAACCTGATGTGGATAGTATTGAGGGATTATCACCTAGTATTTCTATAGACCAAAAAACAACAAGTAAAAATCCTCGTTCAACAGTTGGTACTGTTACTGAAATATATGATTATTTAAGACTAATGTTTGCTCGAATTGGAGTGCCATATTGTCCAAATCATCATATTCCAATTACTTCTCAATCAGTTGATGAAATTGTTGATAAAATAGAGGAAATGGGGGAAGGTACTAAATTAATTATTTTAGCACCTGTTGTTGACTCTGAAAAAGGAACTCATAAAGATACTCTTGATAAATTAAGACGTGAGGGATATGTTAGAGTTCGTGTAAATGATGAGTTTATTGATTTATCAGAAGAAATTAATTTAGATAAAAATACTAAAGATAAAATAGATGTAGTAATCGATAGAATAGTTTTAAAAGAAGGCATTAGAACACGATTATTTGAATCAATTGAAAGTGCAACTAATATGTCTTCCGGTAAAGTATTAGTGAATGTAGTAGGTGGAGAAGAAATATTATTTTCGACAACCTATGCTTGTCCATATTGTAATTATTCTATTGCCAAACCAGAACCAAGAATGTTTAGCTTCAATGCCCCATATGGAGCTTGTCCTACTTGTAAAGGATTAGGTGTTAAATTAAAAATAGATGAAGATTTAGTAATAAATGATGAGTTACCAATAAGCAATAAAGCAATCAAAACTTTAAATGATGATCAAGAATCGATAGAATATAAAAGACTAAAAGCTGTATGCGACCATTATAAAATAGATATGGATAAACCATTTAACAAGTTAACTAAAAAAGAACGTAATATTATTTTGTATGGAAGTCCTGATATTTTAACTTTTAATATTACTAGCAGAAGTGGAAATGTTACAAAGAACAAAGATTATTTTGAAGGTGTTATTAATAACTTAGAAAGACGATACATGGAAACATCAAGTGAATGGATTAGAGACTGGTTAGAACAATATATGATAGAACTTCCATGTGATGAATGTCATGGTGCAAGATTATCTGATTCAGTTTTAAATATTTTAATAAATAAGAAAAATATTTATGAAGTAACTTGTATGTCAGTTAAAGAACTTATTATCTGGTTTGGTAATTTGAAATTAACAGAAGAAGAACAGAAAATATCAGAACTTGTTGTTAAAGAAATTGAAAATAGACTTAATTTCTTAAAGAATGTTGGACTTGAGTATTTAACTTTATCTCGAATGGCCGGAACTTTATCTGGAGGTGAGGCTCAAAGAATTAGACTTGCAACTCAAATTGGTTCAAGACTAACAGGTGTTTTATATGTTTTAGATGAACCAAGTATTGGACTTCATCAAAAGGATAATGAAAAATTAATTCAGTCTCTTCTTGATATGCGTGATTTAGGAAATACTTTAATAGTTGTTGAGCATGATACAGATACTATGCTTGCCAGTGACTTCTTAGTTGATATTGGACCAGGTGCAGGTGACTCTGGAGGATACGTGGTTGCAGCTGGAACTCCAACTGAAGTCATGCAAAACGAAAATAGTATTACAGGACGTTTTTTAAGTGGTAAAGAATGTATTGAGGTGCCTAAAACAAGAAGGAAAGGCAATGGCAAAAAGATAGAAATTAAAGGAGCAAGTGAAAATAATCTTAAAAATATAGATGTTAAGATTCCACTTGGAACATTTACCTGTGTAACTGGTGTATCAGGAAGCGGAAAAAGTAGTTTAGTTATGCAAATTTTAAGCCTTGCATGTATGCAAAAAATATATAAATCAAAGGTAAAACCTGGTAAATATAAAAAGATACTTGGTCTTGATAATTTAGATAAAGTTGTCATAATAACTCAAAATCCAATTGGAAGAACTCCAAGAAGTAATCCAGCAACTTATGTTGGAGTATTTGATGATATAAGAGATGTATTTGCCAATACCAAAGACGCTAAAATGCTTGGATATGGTAAAAATAGATTTTCATTTAATGTTAAAGGTGGAAGATGTGAAGCTTGTTGGGGGGATGGAGTTAAAAAGATTGAAATGCATTTCTTACCTGATGTATATGTTCCTTGTGAGGTATGTCATGGTTCTCGTTATAACTCTGAAACTTTATCAATTAAATATAAGGATAAAACAATTGCAGATGTTTTAGATATGCGAGTAACCGAAGCCTTAACATTTTTTGAAAACCATCCTAAAATTAAAAATAAACTTCAGGTAATGGAAGATGTAGGACTTGGATATGTTAAACTTGGTCAAAGTGCTACAACCTTGTCAGGTGGAGAAGCAGGTCGTGTAAAACTTTCTAAAGAATTACAGAAAAAAGCAACAGGTAAAACTTTGTTTATTCTAGATGAACCAACAACCGGTCTTCATAGTGCAGATATTAGAAAACTACTTACCATATTACAAAGAATAGTTGATAATGGAGATACAGTTTTAGTTATTGAACATAATTTAGATGTCATTAAATGTGCTGATTATATAATAGATTTAGGCCCAGATGGAGGAGACAACGGGGGAACAATTGTTGCATCTGGAACTCCAGAAGAAGTTGCTAAAATAGAAGGAAGTTATACAGGAGAATTCTTAAATAAAATATTTAACTAGTAATTGAAAAGTTACTAGTTTTTTGATATGATAAATCCATAGTAGAGGTAAATATGAAAAAGATAAATAATAGAGTGTTATTTGTAATCGTTAGCTTATTTTTAGTTTTATTTGTAGGATTAAAAGTTTATGAGGTAAAAGCCGATAGTGGATTTGATTCCAGTTGGGATTCCGGTGATTCATGGGACTCTGGTTCATCGTGGGATTCAGGCTCTAGTTGGAGTAGTGATTATGGTGGTTCTAGTAACGGAAGCATATCAGGCATTTTTATATTTATAGATATTATTTTTATAATAATAATATTTGTTACAACAATTTTTGAAATAATTTATTCTTCTTTAAAAAATAAAGAAAGTAATAGTTATAGTAATTTATCAAATGCTGATATACTGCAATTATTACCAAATTTAGATATAAATAATTTTTATAATGAAACGTTTAATATATATAAAGAAGTTCAAATAGCTTGGATGGATAATGATATAGAAAGAGTAAGAAGTATATTAAGTGATGAGATGTTTAATACTTATAAAATGCAACTTGAAACATTAAAAGTTAAGAATCAAAAAAATATGATGGAAGATATAAAATTAGTAGATGTTTATATAACAGGTATTAGAAAACAAGATAATAAAGAAATAATAGATGTTATAATGAAAGTAACTTGTCGCGATTATTTAATTGATATGAGTAATAATAAAGTACTTCGAGGAAATAAAAATAAAGTATGGAACTATGAATATAAATTGTCATATATGAGAAGTACAGATAATCAAATTAATTATTGTCCTAATTGTGGAGCTAAATTAAATGATGGAAGTAGTGTTAAATGTGAGTTCTGTGATTCTATTATTAACAGAGATAGTGATAAATTTGTCCTTGTTGATAAAAAGATGTTAAATCAAAGATAGGAGTTAGAATGAGTGATAATGAATTAATTAGTAAATTCTCAAATATTTATATAATGCTTTTATATTCTATTATGACAAATGATATAGATAGAGTAAAACATTTTTTAAGTAATGAATTATATTTAAAATATAAAAGTATTGTGGAAAATCATATTAAAAATCATGAAACACAGATGTATGATGAATTAAATGTTTATAAAATAAATATTGAGAGTATTGAAGTAATAGATAATAAAGAAGTAGTAACAGTTAGATTAATATCTAGATATATGGACTATATTATGGATAATGAAACTAAGAAAATTAAAAGTGGAGTTAATACTCATCGAATAGAAAAAACAAATATTTTAACCTTTGAAAAAAATGTAGGTGAAGTAAATAAAAAAGTAATTCATACTTGTCCAAACTGTGGAGCAAATTTAGATATTAACTATAATGGAATATGTTCATATTGTAATCAAAGTGTTGATTTAAAAGAAGATTATATTTTAGTTGATATTAATTAATATTTTTAACTAGTAATTGAAATGTTACTAGTTTTTTAATATAATATGGTTGGTGATTTAATGGAACGAGTAGCACTTGATTTAGGATTTATACAGATATATTGGTATTCGATTATGATTTTACTTGGTGTAATAGGTGGGGGAAGTCTTGCTTACTTTGAGGTTAAACGTTTAAAAATAGATAAAGAATATTTTTTTAACATGATTTTTTATGCTATAATCTTTGCATTTATAGGTGCACGAATTTATTATGTATTATTTAATTTAGATTATTATTTAAGTAATGTATCTGAAATAATTGCTGTCTGGAATGGAGGACTTGCTATTCATGGAGGTATTATAGGTGGTGCTTTAACTGTTATTATATATTCCTTGAAACATAAGAAAAAAGTGGATGAAATATTGAAATACTTGGACATATCATCTCTTGGTATATTAGTAGGTCAAATAGTAGGACGTTGGGGTAATTTCTTTAACTCTGAAGCTCATGGTGGTATAACATCAATTAAATTCTTACAAAGTATACATGTTCCAAATTTTATAATTCAGGGTATGATTATTAACGATGTAGTATATCATCCAACTTTTTTATATGAATCAGTTTTAAATTTAATTGGTTTAATTATTTTGCTTATTATTAAGAACAATAAAAAGATAAAAAATGGAATGCTATTATCACTTTACTTAATATGGTATTCAGGAGTTCGAATATTTATCGAAAGTATGAGGACAGATAGTTTAATGCTATTTAATTTAAAAATGGCTCAAGTTATTTCAATTATTTTAATAATAGTTGGTATAATATTGTTTATATATTCTTATAAAAATAATAATTATTATAATAAAAAAGAAAGGAAGTAGTACATGTCTTTTACCACGAGAATAAAAAATGAAATAAGTAATATCTATGAAAATACAAATGCAAATCATTCTGAATTATCTGCTATACTTAGAAATTCATATAATGTAAATGAAAATAATTTAGAAATAATAACTGAAAATGGTACCGTTTGTAAGCATATATATACACTTTTTAAAGAGTTATATAATATTAACGTTAAAACAGAATTTAAAAATACAAAGTTTAGTAAAAATAGATTATATAGTATTACTGTACCAGATAAATTAGACTTAATATTAAAAGATTTAGAAGTATTAGATGATGCAAATAATTATAAATTAAATCCTAGTTTATTAGAAACAGAAGATGAAAAAAGAGCCTATTTAAAAGGAACATTTTTAGTATCTGGTAGTATTAATGATCCTAAGACTTCAATGTATCATTTGGAATTTTCTATTGATTATTTAAGTGAAGCAGAGTATTTATCAAATTTATTAAATGAATTTTTCTTAAATAGCCGAATTACCAAAAGAGATAAAGGTTATATGGTTTATGTAAAAGAAGCAGAGAAAATAGGGGATTTTCTTCGTATAATAAATGCAAGTATTGCAGTTTTATATTATGAAGATATAAGAATTTATCGTGATCATAAAAACATGACAAATCGTCTTAATAACTGTGAACAAGCTAATTTTGAAAAGAGTTTAAATTCTGCCTCACATCAAATTGAAGATATTAATTTAATAAAAGAAAAAATGGGAATTGAGTTAATACCTGAAAAACTAGCAGAGGTAGCAGAATATCGTTTAAAATATCCTGAAAGTACTTTGCAAGAATTAAGTGAAATCATGACTTTAGAAACTAATAAAATTATTACTAAATCAGGACTTAACCATCGATTTAGAAAACTAAAAGAAATAGCATCTAAATTAAAAGAAGATATTGAGTAGATATCTTCTATTTATTATACTTTTTATTAAGTTCAAGACCTAATAATTCAAGTTTTATCATTATCTTTTTTATATCACTATTGGTCATACCAATATTTTTTAATGTTTTTTTATTATAAACCCATAAATCATTAACTTTACAGATATTATTTTCTTCTAAAATAGAACTAATATTTTTATCTAAATTTAAATATGTAATATCTTTATCTAAAAATCTATTCATTAATTTTCAACTTCTCCACTTCGTTTATAACATATTGTTTAGTTTCTTCAAATGATTTTCCAAGAACAACAGAAAATTCAGTATATAAATATTTTTCTGCCTGTTCAAAATAATTTTTATCTTTATCACTTATTTTTCTTTTGGCATCTATTCTATTTTTATTTCTTAGATATGTAGTTTTAATAATTTTAATTAAGTTTTCATGAGTTGGGTTATTTAATAAATCTTTATAAATACTTTCAATATTTTTATCATCAACATCAAGGTATTCTATATTCATCATATTATTAATGATATTATTTACTTCATCTTTAGTTATTGTTTCTCTTATATATTTACTATCAACTGGTACTTTTAGTTTTAAAGAATTATCACTTACAGATTCTAAAACATAATAATCCTTATTTTTCATATATTTATTTTTAATATCAACTATTTTACAAACCTCTTTTTTATGAATTACATAATCGCCTATGTTATACATATAATACCTCCTGTTTCTTTCCTTTTGTCCCTTATATTATACCATTAAATTGGGATTTTTGTAAGTTTAAATTTCTTTTTAATATAATGTATGATATTATAAATATGTATTGGTGAGCTTATGAAATATAATTTAAATGTTTTAAAATTTGAAATAAATAATATATACATAAAAGATATAATTGATGATAAAAGTTATTTTATTGGTTATAGTATATTTTCAAGTATTTTAAATGATCAAGATAATTATTTAAAATTTAAGAGTGGATTACTTGATAATAATATTTCAACAATTACTATATTAAATAATCAAGATAAAATATTAGAAGTTAATAAAATAGTCTTTTTAGAAGGTATTTTTCAGTACTTAGAAAGGAATAATTTAGATAATCAAGAATTACATGATATTTATCAAAACTTAAATTATAGTAATTATGTTAATAAAAATTCTATATATAATTTAGATATAGATAATAAAAATTATTCTTTTG
Source organism: Bacilli bacterium (assembly GCA_017460745.1). Lineage (GTDB taxonomy): Bacteria > Bacillota_I > Bacilli_A > RF39 > UBA660 > RUG591. Next base: position 22,154 of record JAFUAL010000052.1, read on the forward strand.
ATATATTGGATTATTTTTCTTTTTTAGAATTATCTGATGATTTATATAACAAAGCAATAAATGAATTAGAATATAAAGGAGTAGATTTAGAATACTTTACTTATAGTTTAATTAGTTATTTTAAAGAAAATAAATTATTTTCAAAATATGTTTTTAGTGATTCTATTAAAAATCGTTTTATAGATTTAATGCAATATAAAAAGATTGACTGTGAGGCACTTAATAAAATTTTAATCACTAAAGATAATTTATCTAATAAATTCGATTTAAGTAATGATATTAAAGATATACTTAATACGAAATATGATAATGATAAATTAAAAAATATAATTATGTGTTATATTAAACTTTGTAAAACTTTTAATTATGATGAAATATATTATTTAGATGAATCTAATGTCGATACTTTAAAACATCATGATTATAATTATCTATCTCAGATTAATAAAACTAATAATAAGATAGTTTGTTTTGAATTTACTAGTATTTTTGGTTATTATTTAAATAGTTTAGGCATAAATTATGAAGTTATAGGAATGAGTGATTATGGAATACATTCATATTTAGTATTTCGTTTAGATAATTATTTAATTAAAGTAGAAGCTATAAAGTCTGTTTTTGATAATGATTTAACTAATGTTAGAATTAAGTTTCCTTTAACTGGTATTGAATGTCTTAATAAAAATGACTTAACTCGTGAAAAGTTTAATGATATTTTAGATGATTGTTATAAATCTAGTTTAGTTAGTTTTGAAAATGATTATTTACCAACTAACAAAATAAATAATAGTAATGATTTAGGAAATTTAAATGATTATATATTAAAAATAGATTTGATTTTTAAAAAGATTAAAGATTTAGATTTGTCAGTTATTGATAAGTTAAGTTATTTTAAAAAATTAATAAAATTAGTATTTACAAGTCGTGAATTAGAATTAAATGTTTTTTATACTACTTTAACAAGTTTTTCTGATGTTGTTTTTGTAATTGCTTTAAATCAAGTTAGTTATCAGAATTTAGATAATATCTATTTAATATATGAAAATAATAACTTATCTATTATAAAGAAAGAAGAATTAGAAAGTAAAATACAAAACAATGAATTTAGTTATTTAACAAGTAAAGAAATACCTGGTATTAATAGAAAAAGAAAATAATTAAGTTATAAATTATTTTCTTTTTTCTATAATTCTATCAACAATTCCATATTCTAAAGCTTCTTTGCTATCTAAAAAATAATCTCTTTCTGTGTCGCGGGTAATTTCTTTAATATTCTTACCAGTATTAATAGATAGAATTTTATTTAATTTTTCTTTTAATTTTAATATTCTTTCAGCTACGATTTTTATTTCAGTTGCTTGTCCTTCAACACCACCAAGGGGTTGATGAATCATTACTTCAGCATTTGGTAAAATATATCTTTTTCCTTTTTTTCCACAAGAAAGAAGAAAAGCTCCCATTGAGGCTGCCATTCCAATACAAATAGTAGAGACATCACTTTTTATAAAATTCATCGTATCCATAATAGCCATTCCAGAGGTAATTGAACCACCTGGTGAATTAATATATAAACTAATATCTTCATTGTTAATTGAATCTAGATATAATAATTCACTTACGATTATATTTGCTTGATTATCATCAATTTCGCCACTTAAAATAATAATTCTATCTTTTAAAAGACGAGAGAATATATCATAACTTCGTTCACCATTACTACTTTTATCCACAATAACAGGAACTAAATTCATTTTATCACCTATAGGTAATATATGTTAAATAGAATATTTTATACATTGTATTTTTTTAAAGTTTCTATGCTATTTAAGAATTTCATTTTTTCTTCAACATTCAATTTTAAATCTATTATTTCTCTAATACCATCTCTATTAAGTATAGCAGGACTACTAATATATAAATCATTTTCTTTATTATAACAAGATACTGTCATGATTAGATTTTCATCACCAAGAATGGCGTTTGTAATTTTAACAAGACAAATTCCAATTCCAAAGTTCGTGAATCCTTTTTTTTCAATTATATAATAAGCAGAGTTTTTTACTTCTTGTTCAATTTCTATTAATTCGTTTTTATTTAAATAGTTTTTAATTGGATTTAATCCAATAGTTGTATTGTTCCATGAAACAAATTCTGAGTCACCATGTTCTCCAATAACATATGCATGAACGTTTTTGGGATTTATATGTAATTTTTCTCCAACTAGAAATCTAAGTCTTGCAGAGTCAAGTGATGTGCCGCTTCCAATTACTTTGTTATGTGGAAAGTGAGATGCTTTATAAACAATATTAGTCATTATATCGAGTGGGTTAGTTGCAATTAAAAATATTCCATTGAAACCATTACTAATTACTTTATTTACAATATCTTCCATGATTGTTTTGTTTCTATTTAAAAGTTCTAGTCGAGATTCTCCAGGTAATTGATTAACCCCTGCTGCAATACATATAATATCAGCGTCATGAGTATCTTCATAACTTCCAGCGTATATTTTAATTTTAGAAGGTGCAAATGCTAGACAATGATTTAAATCCATTGCTTCACCTAATGCTTTATCTTTATTAATATCAATTAATACTAATTCATTTACATATGTTCTTTGATTAAGTAATGCATAGGCATAAGATACTCCAACATTACCACATCCAATTATTGCTACTTTATTTTTCATATTTTTATCCTTTCATTGTTATTTTATCAAAAAAATGTATTCTTAATCAATTTTTTTAAACTTTTATAGGAATATTTACGTAAAGTCTTGCTTTTGTTTTTAATAATATTATATAATACATTTGGGAGGTCATTATGAAGAAACATAATACATTAAAGGTACTACTTATCGCAATTCTATTTACATTTTTACTTACTTGGATATTACCTATAACTTATTATAGTGGTGGATTACAAACTGATGTTAGATATCCTGCTGGATTATTTGATATGTTTAATTATCCAACACTTACACTTTATTATTTTGGAACAATTGCCATTTATGTTTTAGCAGTTGGTGCATTTTATGGTGTATTTAATAAAACTGGTGTATTCAAGAAAATTGTTGATAAAATTGCAAAATTATTTAAAGGAAAGGAAATATTATTCTTTATCACTTTAGTAACACTTTTAGCAGTTATGGTTGCATTTTGTGGATTTAACTATGAATTAATTTTTGTTTTACCATTTGTTGCTGCTTTAATAATTACTATGGGATATGATAAGATGACAGTTGCTCTTACTTTTGTAGGATCAATTGCTGTTGGAACAATAGGTAGTTTATTTGCTAAAGAAATAACTGGTACGTATCTAGAACAATTATCAACTACTTATACTGATCTTATTTGGTTTAGAGTAGGTATATTAGTACTAGGAATAGCTCTTTTGGTATTTAATATTGTTTATCGTATTAGAAAGAAAGATATTAAAAAAGAAGAGGATAAAGAATTAATTCCAGAAAAAGTAGAAGTTAAGACTAAGAAAGGAAAAGTTAAAGCATCTTGGCCAGCAATTGTAATCTTTGATTTAATAATTATCTTAATGATAATGGGAATGCTAGATTTTAGTGGAGCATTTAATATCAATATATTTGATACATTCCATCAAAACGTTATGTCATTTGCTATAAAGGATTATACAATTTTTGCTAAAATACTTGGTAGCACACTTCAAAATTCAAGTTTAGGAAGTTGGTCAAATAGTGAGTTTACAACTATTATTGTACTAGCAACATTTGTTTTAGCACTTATTTATCGTATTAAATTAAGTGATTTATTTGAAAATATGACAAGTGGAGCTAAGAAATTTGGACTTAGTGCATTCTTAATGGTTCTTGCATATACAGTATTAATTACAACATCAAATCATCCAATTGTACTTACAATACTTAATCCATTAATGTCTATTACAAATGGATTTAATAGTGTTACACTTTCAATTTCAATGTTTGTTGCAAGCATATTTAATATTGATGTTTATTATACAGCATCAGCTATGGTGCCTTATGCAATGAGTATTATAACAGATACAAGTGTTTATCCATTAGTAGAACTTATTTGTCAATCAATGCATGGACTTGCTATATTAGTAGCTCCAACAAGTATTGTTTTACTTGGAACAATTGCATATCTAAAAATTAATTATACAGAATGGTTCAAAAATATTTGGAAATTCTTCTTAGAAGTATTCTTCTTATTATTTATCTTCTTTATAATAATTAATTTAGTTATAGCTTAATAAAATAAAAATCATTACATTGTAATGTTTTTTTTTCTTTATTTTGTGTTAAATTATGTTAAATAAATAAAAAGTAATGCAAATAAATTTAAAAAATATGCTATACTAATCTTAGAATAAAGAAGGTATGGTGATATTGTGCTTGAGAATATTAAGGTTTCTGTTAATGGAAAAAGTGTAGATGTAAAAAAAGGTATAACTTTACTTGAACTTAGTAAGATGTATCAAGAAGATTTTTTACATAGAATAGTAATTGCTAAGATGGATTCTGATTATCATGAATTAAATGATACTATTAATAAGCCATGTAAGATTGAATTTTTTGATTTAACAACATCTTTTGCTAATAGAGTATATTTGAATGGTTTAATATTCCTTGCTAATTTTTGTTTTACGGAGCTATTTGGTAAAAAGGGATATTTACTTACTAGATATTCAGCAGATAAAGGATTATATATTGAATCAACTTGTAAATTAACCCGTGAGATGGTTCGTGATTTAGAACTTCATATGATGGATGCCGTAAGAAAAAATTTAAAAATTCATAAAGTAACTATTCTGCGTGATGATGCAATTAATTATTTTACAGAAATTGGAGATACTAAAAAGGCAGGATTACTTGAATATATTACAAATACTTATGTTAATTTGTATAGAATAGGTAACACGTACAATTATATGTTTAGTTTAATGCCAAGTGATACATCATGTCTTAATGAATTTAGATTAACTTACTTAAATGAAGATGGTTTAATTTTAAGATTTCCAACAGTCTACTCTAATGGAGAAATACCAAGATATAAACATCATTCAAAACTATTTGATGTGTTTAAAGAGTCCAAAGACTGGTGTAAGTTAGTAAATCTTGAAACATCTGTTGATTTAAATAATATAATAACAAGTGGTAAAATATATGATTTAATTAAAATAAATGAAACTTTATATAGTGCTAAATTACTTGAAACAGCTAAAAAAATTGCAAGTGATAAAAGAATAAAATTTGTTTTAATATCTGGACCTTCATCAAGTGGAAAAACAACAACTACTAAAAAATTATCAATGTATTTTAGATGCTTTGGATTAAGTCCAAAAGTATTATCAATGGATGATTTCTTTGTTGAAAGAGAAGATACTCCTAAAAAATCAAATGGTGAATATGATTTTGAATGTCTTGAAGCTGTTGATTTAAAATTATTTAATAAAACAATGGAAAAGTTGTTAAAAGGAGAGGAAGTAACACTTCCAACATTTAACTTTTTAACTGGTAAAAAGGAATACAAAAAGAAAATGAAACTCCTTGAACATGATATTTTGCTAATTGAAGGAATTCATTGTTTAAATCCAAGTATTTTAGAAAATATTAATTCAAGTAATAAAGTTAAAATATATTTATCAGCTTTAACTGAAATAAATATTGATAAAGATAATCGTATTTCCACAACTGATAATCGTTTAATTAGAAGATTGATTAGAGATTATTATACAAGAGGGTATGAACCAAGTGAAACATTAAAACTTTGGGAAAATGTGAGACTTGGAGAAGAAAATAATATCTTTACATTCCAAGATGAAGCAGATATTACAATTAATACAGGACTAGTATATGAATTTCCTGTACTGAAAGTATATGCTTTACCACTTTTGTATAAGGTTAAAAGAGATAATCCTTATTATGAGGATGCTAAAAGATTAATAAGACTTTTAGATATATTTTTACCTGTTGCAAGTGAAAATATTCCAAATGATTCTATTTTAAGAGAATTTATTGGTGGAAGTTATTTTGAATAGAAAAGGAGAGAAAAATGAAAGTAGGAATTAATGGATTTGGTCGTATAGGACGACTAGTATTTCGTATAATGGAAAGTGAATTTAAAGATTTAGAGGTAGTAGCAATTAATGATTTAACGGAAGCAGGTGATTTAGCATATTTGCTTAAGTATGATACTAATCATCGTAATTACAAGGTAAATGATATAACAAGTGATGAAAATAATTTAATAGTAGATGGAAGAAAAATAAAAATATATAAAGAAATGAATCCTGAGAATTTACCTTGGGGTGAACTTGGAATTGATATTGTATTTGAATGTACAGGTCATTTTACAAGTTTAGATAAGGCACGTAGTCATATTAAAGCAGGAGCTCGTCATGTAATAGTATCTGCACCTTGTAAGGGAGACGTTAAAACTATAGTTTATAATGTTAACCATCATGATTTAGATGGAACTGAAGAAGTAATAAGTGCTGCAAGTTGTACAACTAACTGTTTAGCACCAGTTTTGGATATTCTAGAAAAAAATATTGGAATTGAGTCTGGATATATGACAACAGTTCATGCTTATACTAACGATCAAGTAACTCTTGATGTTGCTCATCCAAAGGGAATTATGTCTCGTCGTGGACGTGCTTGTGCTGCAAATATTGTTCCAACTTCAACGGGTGCTGCTAGTGCCATAGGAGCAGTTATTCCAAGTTTAAAAGGAAAAATGCAAGGAATTGCTTTACGTGTTCCTGTAAGTGATGGAAGTGTAGTAGATTTAGTTTTAAAATTAAAGAAAAAAGTAACTAAAGAAGAATTAAATAATTTAATTTCTAGTAATCAAAACGAAACAATTATGATTACAAATGACCCAATTGTTTCAAGCGATGTAATTGGTTCAAATTATGGCTCAGTAGTTGATTCTTTATCAACAGATGTTTTGGATACGGAAGATGGACAACTTGTAAAAATAATATCTTGGTATGATAATGAAATGGGATATTCTTATCAAATGGTAAGAACAGCATCATTCCTTGCTAGTAAATCTAAATAATTGAAAAAATATGAAAGGTAGATAATATGGATTTAATATTATATTTTATAAGAGATACTATATCAGGAACGTTTTATTTTATTTATGCATCAATTTCACTTATTTGTATGTTTGCAATTATAGGTTATTTGTTAAAAGGAAAATATGGTAAACTTGAAATAAAACTTGCTACTAGTCAAAGTAATGCAAATTCATCTAATTCTGTAGATCCAAATGCAAAGGGAGTAATTAATGAGTCAAATACTAATGTATTAGAAAATATAAGCAATTTAACAGGAGTAAAATTAACTGGTGAAAATCAAATGCTTGGTGATGTTAGCAATACTATGATTCAAAATACGAATAATGAATTTGTATCTAATGTGGAATCAGAGCCAGTTATAAAAAAACAAGATAATATAACTACTATAAGTAATAATGTAGTTGACTCGACGGTTAATGATAATATTAAGTATTTTGAGGAAGAATCATTTGAACCAACTAAAAAGATTAATCCAACGCCTATGCCATCTACTACTGAAGAAGTGATTAGTCCTGAACCTATGCCAGCAACAGAGGAACCACCTGCAGCAGTAAAAATTGATTCCGATACTTCCAAATTAAGTGAATCCATACCTGAATTAAAATTATAAAGTTTTAGAAAAGAATGTATTCTTTCTAAAACTTTTTATTTTTTTGTTTAAATTTGACGATTATATGCTATAATTAACTTATTAGAAAATAAGGCGGTGAAATATGGAATTCATTAGATTTAAGAATGTAACTAAAAAGTATAAAAATGGAGTCGTAGCATTATATGACTTAAATATAAGCATTGAAAAAGGAGATTTTTGTTTTGTAATAGGTGGTTCAGGAAGTGGAAAGAGTACTTTTACAAAACTTTTATATAGAGAAGAAAAACCAACTAAAGGAGAAATTATTTTAGGTGGTTTAAAAGTTAATAAGTTAAGAAATTCTAATGTATATAAATTAAGAAGAAAACTTGGTATAGTTTTCCAAGATTATAGATTACTTCCTAAGGCAAATGTTTATGAAAATGTTGCTTTTGCACTTGAAGTAATGGGAGAGAGTAAAAAAGAAATACGACCTAAAGTATTAAAAGCTTTAGAACTTGTTGGACTTAAAAGTAAACTACGTGATTACCCAGATGATTTATCAGGAGGTCAACAACAAAGAGTAGCCATTGCTCGTGCTATAGTAAATGATCCAAAACTTTTAATATGTGATGAACCAACTGGAAACTTAGATCCAGTTATGAGTATGGAAATAGTAGAATTACTAGCTGACATTAATAAAAAAGTAGGAACAACAGTTATCATGGTAACTCATGATAAAGAAATAGTTAATAATATGAAAAAACATGTAATTGCCCTTAAAGATGGACATTTATATAAAGATTATAAAGAGGGGGAATACATAGATGAAATTCTTTAGATTATTAGGGAGAAGTGTCAGGGATGCCTTTAAAAGTGTTGGACGTAATTTTGCTTTATCACTTGCAAGTATATCATGTATTGTTGTAACTCTTACTATTATTGCTCTTTCAATTATTATATCTTACAATGTTAATAATTTTTCAGAAGAGTTAAAAAAAGATTTAACAATAGTTGCCTTTGTATCTAATGAAGCAGATGAAACGGATTTAGATAAGGCTAAAAAAGAAATAGAAGCAATTGGTAATGTTGAAAGTGTAACATTTAAAGATAAATCTGAAATTATGAAAGAAATGATGGATGAAGATGATGCCTTTAAAACTGCTATGGGTGAATGGGATGCTGAATCCAATCCTTTGCAACATACTTATTTAATTAAAGTAAAAGATATTGAAAAAATAGGTGAAACTGCTACTACGATTAAAAATTTAACTAATATAGATGTTGTTAAATATGGTGAAGGAATGGTTGATCAATTAGTAACAGTATTCAAGGTAATTCAAAAAGTTGCTATTGTAGCCGTTGTTGCTCTTGTTTTGATGACTTTATTCTTAATAGTAAATACAATTAAGTTAACGATATTTTCAAGAAAAAGAGAAATATCTATTATGAGATTAGTTGGTGCAAGTAACTTTGCAATTAAACTTCCATTTGTAGTTGAAGGAATGGTACTTGGATTTATTGGTTCGATTATTCCTGTATTCGTTATGATATATGGATACTATTCTTTATATAATTACTTTGGTGGTAAGTTATTTACAGACCTAATAAAATTAGTAAAACCAGAACCATTTATTTATTTTGCAAGTATTATAGTTATGGTAATAGGAATACTTGTTGGTATGTTTGGTTCAGGCAGAGCAGTTAGAAAATATTTAAAAGTTTAATAAGAAAAGAAATGGATTTAATTTTTATCCATTTCTTTTAAGTTTACTTTATGATAAATAAGTAATGATATAAATAAAATATTAAAATAAATAAAATTTTGGTGTAAATAATATATGTTAATATCTTTTAAATATATATTTTCATTACTATTATGCATCTTAAAATAATTTACAAGTTCTAAGTAATATGTTTTATTATTATAAATAAAACTTTTATCATATAAACATCTTATATATATTAAATTAGTTATTATTAGAACAATGATTTGTAATATTAAGTATTTCTTGTCTTTTAAAATATTTTCTTTTTTTATTAAATCTTTTATAGTTAAGATAATATACATGATTTCTAGTATTATAAATGTAATTTTAAAAAAGTTTATATTATAACCAAATTTGTATTCAAATATAATTTGAAAATATACGAGTAAAAAGATAAGAATAATTTTTATAATATGCATAAATTTATTCATGAATATCACCTACTTCCATAATTAACTTTTCTAAGTAAAGTAAATTACTAATTTTATAAGATATATTATTTCTTTTTATGGAAATATAATTTTCATTATTAAAATAATTTGTATTATCTTGAAATAATTTATAATTTATAAAATTTTTTATAGTGTAATTATATTGCATATTATTAAATGTTAAATTTTCGTTTGTTTTTACATATAATAGATAATATGAATTAATTAATTCATTTTTATCATATTTTAATAGTGTTTTAATAATATTATCTTCCTTATTGTCAACATAAATATAATCTTTCTTTAATTCCATAATATAAAAATCAATAGTTTTATAAGTCGTTTTAGTGTTTGATTTCAAAGTTGAATCCTCTTTTAGTTCATTTATAATTTTTTCTAAATTAATTAAAATATTGTTGTAATCAAGTTCATCATAGATTCCTTTGTTTTTTTTAATTATTTCTAAATTATTTGTCATAACATCAAATTTATCATCAAAGTATTTTCGATCTCCTTCAAAAAATTCATATGTATATTCCTTATTTAAATTATGAATTTGTATAATGTTTAAACCAATTAATAATAAAGATGTTCCAATTATAATAAAAGTTAAAACTTTATTTATCAATTCTTTTCTGTTTCTTTTATTTTCTTCTTTTGTTATTGTTAAAGTTGATTTAATAATGTTTTCTGTTTCATCATTTTGAGTATTTTTTTCAAGTATTTTGCCTTTTATAATTTCTAATATAGAAATATTTAATTCTTTTGATAAATCTTCAAGTAATGATACATCAGGAAATCCTAAACCTCTTTCCCATTTGGAAATGGCTTTATCTGTTATACCTAATTTAGAAGCTAGTTCTTTTTGAGTTAAATTTTTTTCTTTTCTTTTTAATTTGATAAATTCACCTATTTGGTTATAATCCATTTTTTCACCTACCTTAAAAATATTATAAATTGTATTTTTCTATAATTCAATAAACTAATCGTAGAGTTTTAATTTATCTTAAAATTTGATTGTAATTTTATGGTATTTATGATAATCTTTAAATAGATAGGAGGAATTTATGAAGTATTGTGAACATTGTGGAAGTGAGTTAAAAAGTGGAGTAGAATTTTGTCCAAATTGTGGAGCTAAGGTTGGAGGTAAAAAAGAGAAAGTAGCAGGAGAGGTTGTTAAGAATACTAATACAACTACAACAGGAGTTAAAGATAATACAACAGCAGCTTTTGTATGTTCTATAATTGGAGCTTTATGTTGTACTTATGTTGCAATTCCAGGACTTATTCTTTCAATTATGGCTTTAAAGGATATGAAAGAAGGAAAAATTAGTAGTGAAAAGAAATGGATGGCAATAGTTTGAATAGTACTTTCTTGTATTGGATTAATTCAACTTGTTTATAACTTTATGTATCCACAACATAATCAAGAAATAATAGATAATTTAACAAAACAATTTACAAATGAATAGATTTATAAATAAACATTTAAATTTAGTACTAGTAATATGTGGTTTGATTAATATAATTTTAGTATTGATTTTTGAGTTTCCATGTCCTTGGAAGAGTAATTTTAATATAGACTGTGCAGGATGTGGAGCAACAAGAATGTTTAAATCATTACTTAATTTAGAAATATATCAAGCATTTCGATTTAATCCCTTTTTGTTTTGTTTATTAATATTTGCTTTATTTTACTTAATATATATCTTTATTTGTAAGGTTAGAAAAAAAGCATATTATAAAATAAAAGATAGAGATTTATTAATATTACTAATTTTAGTAATATTGTTTACAATTTTAAGAAATATACCAGGTTTAGAATTTTTAAAACCAACAGTAGTATAATAAAATATATAATTTTAAATAAATTAGCACTCGATATTGACAAGTGCTAATTTTTGAGTATAATAAAGTTTGAAAGGGGAGATTAATATGTATCCAAATGAGGAAAAAGAAGAAAATGTTTTAGAAAAATACGGACGTGATATTACAAAGGACGCTAAAAATGGTAAGATAGATCCAGTTATAGGACGAGATGAGGAGATTCGTGGAATAACTAGAATTTTATCAAGAAAAACTAAAAATAATCCCGTTTTAATTGGAGAACCAGGTGTTGGAAAAACAGCAATTGTTGAAGGTCTTGCTAATCGAATTATATCAGGCGATGTACCTAATAGTTTAAAAGATAAGAAGATATGGGAACTTGATTTAGCATCTTTAGTTGCTGGAGCAAAGTATCGTGGAGAATTTGAAGAACGTTTAAAAAATGTTTTAAATGAAATCAAAAAAAGTGAAGGTAGTATCATTATGTTTATTGATGAAATTCACATGATTGTTGGAAATGGTGCAGAAGGAGCTATGGATACTTCTAATATTTTAAAACCACTTCTTGCTCGTGGCGAAATTCATGTAATAGGTGCAACAACTTTAAATGAATATCGTAAATATATTGAAAAAGATGGTGCCTTAGAACGACGTTTTCAAAAAATTAAAGTATCAGAACCAACTGTTGAAGATACTATTACAATTCTTCGTGGTTTAAAGGAAAGATTTGAGATACATCATGGTGTATCAATTACTGATAAAGCCTTAATTGCAGCTGCAACATTATCAAATCGTTATATTACAGATAGATACTTACCTGATAAAGCAATAGATTTAGTAGATGAAGCCTGTGCAACTATTAGAGTTCAGATGGATTCAGTTCCAATTGAACTTGATACAGTAACTCGTAAAATATTATCTCTTGAAATAGAACGTCAAGCAATAAGAAAAGAACGTGATGAATTATCCAAGAATAGACTTGATAAAATAGAAAAAGAATTAGTTAATTTAAAAGCTAGAGAAAAAGCATTAAAAGAATCTTGGAATCATGAGAAAAAAATAAATGAAGAAATAAAAGCAAAGAAGAAAGAATTAGAAAATGCAAGATTTACTTTGAGTCAAGCCGAGAATAAATATGATTTAGAAACAGCTGCAAGATTTAGACATGGTGAAATACCTCGACTTGAAAAAGAATTAGAAGAATTAAATTCCAGAGAGAAAAACAGAATTTTAAGTGATACAGTTTCTGATGAAGATATTGCTTATGTAATTTCAAAACTTACCAATATTCCTTTAACTAAATTAGTTTCTAGTGAAAAGGAAAAACTATTGAATTTATATTCTAATATGAAAAAGAATGTTATGGGACAAGATGAGGCTTTAAAGTTAGTCAGTGAATGTATTATTAAAAGTCGAAGTGGTATAAAAGATCCTAATAGACCAATTGGTTCATTTATCTTTTTAGGCCCAACTGGAGTTGGAAAAACTGAAGTAGCTAAAACTCTCGCCTATGAATTATTTGATGATAAAAGTCATATGGTAAGAATTGATATGAGTGAATACATGGAAAAATTCAGTGTTTCTCGTCTTATTGGTTCGCCTCCTGGATATGTCGGTTATGAAGAAGGTGGCGAATTAACAGAAGCGGTTAGACGTAATCCATATAGTATAGTTTTATTTGATGAAATAGAAAAAGCTCATCCTGAAGTGTTGAATTTACTTCTACAAATACTTGATGATGGACGTATAACAGATTCTAATGGTCGTACTGTTGACTTTAAAAATACGATTATTATCATGACAAGTAATTTAGGAAGTGAATATGCTCTAGAAGAAAAAGACGATTTAGTAATGCATGAACTAGAAAGTACTTTTAGACCAGAATTTATTAATCGTATTGATGAAGTAATTATATTTAAACCACTTAGTCGTGAAGTAATTTATCAAGTACTTGATAAGATTATCAAGGAAATTGAAATGAGATTAAGTGATAAAAATATAAAAATCAAATTAACTGATGCAGCCCGTGATTACTTAGTAGAGATAGGTTATGATGTCAATTATGGTGCTAGACCATTAAAAAGAGTTGTATCTCGTACCCTTGAAACAATCTTAGCTAATAAACTAATTGAAGGAAGTGTTCACTATGGTGAAACAGTATTATTTGATTATCAAAATAATGAGTTAATTATAAAATAGAGTTTAGTAAAAAAACTAAATTCTTTTTTTATCCACAATTATGTGAATAAATTATTCTATGTTGACGAAATAATATTTAAAAAATGCTTTATAAGAACAATAATTTAAGGTAATTTTTTTAATTCACTGTCAAAGATGTAAATAATTAAAGATAGTAACTTATTATAAGTAAAGAAGTGTCATATATATTGATTAATTCGCTTCCAATATTTTATAATTATTGTAATAGGAATAGTGTGTGATTATTTAAGAGAGGATTAATATGAAAGAAGAAAAATATGTATTGGATAAAGAAACAAGTAAAAGTATGAAAACAGGGTATGCATCGATTGATAAACCATGGATGAAATGGCATGATTCTGCTTACAAAGATTTAGAAATAAGTGATGATAATTTTTATGATTATTTCATGAGTGAAATAGAAAAATATCCAAGTGATACAATTTTATTGGATTTACTTGGTCAAAAAGGTTTTACAAAAAACGATATAGAAAATGAAGTAAAAAAACACATAAAGATGTTTACTAATTTAGGAATAAAATCAGGTGATGTTGTTTCGTTTATGATGTTAAATACTCCTGAAGTTATATTCATGTTTTTAGCACTTAATAAAATGGGAGCAATTGCTAATTTAATTAAATTTGATGAAAGTCCAGATAGAATTAATTATATGTTGAATTTAACCAATTCTAAATATTTCTTTGTAACTGATGTACCACCAATAATTATGAATGTAATAAAAGTATTGAATATGGATAATGGTTTAGAACGAGTAATTACTATACCTGTTATGGAAAGTATAATAACATCCGAGTTAAAAGGAAATGAAATAAAAAATAGAATTGATGATTTAGTATATACAACTCATAAAGAATATGATCCTGAAATAGAAAAAAAAGAATTTCTAGAACTTGACCAATTGCAAAAGGAATTAAGGTTAGAAGATAATAATAGTAAAATGATATCCTATGCTAAGTATAAAGATTTATATTTGAAGAAAACTCCTGTTAAATTACTTCATAAAGGAACAGATAAGACAACTCTTATAGTTTATACAGGTGGCTCTACTGGAGATGCTAAAGGTGTAGAATTAACAAATAAAAATTTAGTAGCTATGGTTCATGGACTTAAGTATAGTAATTATGGATTTACTTATGGTAAGACGTCTATGAATATTTTACCACCGGCAATTGCATATTATTTGAATGCAACATGTGGTTTAATGGTATGTGGAGTTAGAGTTACTCAAATACCTGCCTTTGAAATAGAAAAATATCCTGAACTTATTGATATGTATAAACCAAATATTATTTATTCTGGACCAATATTACTTAAATTAATGGCGATATCTCCATATAATTTTAATTATTTGACCAATCCAGTAAGTGGTGGAGATAAATTACTTGTAAATGAAGAATTAATGATAAATGAATCTTTTAAACAAAAAGGGACAAAGCCAGTTCAACAAGGATATGGTTCAAGTGAGGTAACAGCTGTTGCAACATGTAATCCTGCCATTGGTAGTAAAATTGGAAGTCTTGGTATTCCAATGATAGATGTTGATGTTTCGATTTTTGAATATCAAACAGATAAAGAAATTCCGTATGGAAAAAATATGGAGGGAGAAATTTGTATTTCAGGTCCAACTTTAATGAAAGGGTATTTGAATAATAGTGCAGCAACAGATTATGTTAAACGATATCATAATGATGGAAAATACTGGTTACATACTGATGATATTGGTGTAATGGATGAAGACGGGTTTATATTCCATAAAGGAAGATATAAGAGAATGTTAACACGCAATGGACAAAAATTATGGCTTAGTGCATTAGAGGATGAAGTAATGAAAACTGGTTTGGTTAAAGATTGCTGTGCTGTAAAAATGTCTGATGAAGTAGAACGTGAAGTTCCTGTATTACATTTAGTACTATCTAATTCTGAAGATGTTTCACAAATATATATGTTGGATAATTATTTAAAAGAAAATTGTCCACCTACATATTTACCTAAATATTATGTAGTTAGAGAATATATACCTGTTACAGAAGTAAATAATAAGAAAGATTTCAAAGCATTAGAAAAAGAAGATATATTAGATGATTCAATTTATACAAAATCGGGTAAAATAATAAAATCAATACAAAAAGTAAAAAAATTAGATTAGATATTATATAAATCTAATTTTTTTTTAAAATGATTTGAACTCTTATATTTTTTTTTGTATAATGTATATAGAGTAGAGGAGACAGTTATGGAGAGTTTTTATTTTACCGCATTTGGTATAGTCTTTTGTATATTATTAATGATAATTTATTTTCCAAAGAAGAAAGTTAATTTTTTTGAAAATAAAGTTTATAGTTTTTTGATTGTAGTGACATTTTTAAGCTGCATTGCCGAATCTTATTCATTTATTTTGGTGCAAAATGGAGTAGATTCTTATGCATTTAATTATTTGTTATCATTAAAACTTTTGTTTTTATGTTTTTTATCTTGGTTGTATTTTTTTACTATGTATATTTTAATGGTTACTTTAAATGACAAGACAAGTGAAGAAAAAATGAAACAAACAATGAAAAATTCAATATTACTTCTTTTATTAATAATAGCAATTGATATATTTTTCTTACCAATTAATGTCAATAAAGTAAATGGTATGTTACTTCCAACGGGTCCAGCAGTTAATTTAATCTATGCATGTGTTGTTATATGTGTAATAGTTATGTTTACTATTTTCTTTAAGAATATTAAAAATATGCGTAATAAGAAGTTTATTCCATTATATTTATTGATTGCTGTATTTGGCATTATTGTTTTAGTTCAAAAATTATTTCCTAATTTATTAATTATTAATCCAGCATTTGTTTTTATAACATTTGTTATGTATTTTACGATAGAAAATCCAGATGTAAAAATAATTGATGAACTTAGTAAAAATAGAACTTTAGTTAATAAAACAATGGAAGATAAATCAAATTTCTTATTTCTTGCAGCTAGTCAATTAAAAAGACCAATTGAAGAAATTACGAGATTAGCAGATGCATCAATAGAATTAAAAAAAGTTGCACAACTTCAAGAAAATTTTAAAGAAATTAGTAATATGAGTCATGATTTATCTATTCTTGTTAATAATGTTATGGATATTTCTAACTTAAGTTATTCTAATATAAAAATGATACCTGAAAAGTATAATTTAAAGAAATTACTTACTAAAATAAAATTACTTGAAGAAAAGAAAATAAATGAAAATATAGAATTTAGATTTATTGTTGATGAAAATATTCCAGAGTATTTAAATGGGGATTCTAAATTGCTTGAACAAACATTAATATCAATACTTGAAAATTCAATTAAATATACTAAAAGTGGTTTTATAGAACTTTCTCTTAATACTATTGTTAAATATGATATGGTAAGACTAATATTCACAATTGAAGATTCAGGACTTGGGATGACAATTGATAAAGTAAATGAATTATTACTTGTTGACAATGATTTAACAAAAGAAGAATTAAAAAGACTTGAAACTAACAATGTAAATATGAATACAATTAAGAAATTAGTAGCTAAATTAGGTGGTTATTTTACAATTAAAAGTGAAGTGAATAAAGGAACAGAAGTAAAAGTTGTAGTGGATCAAATGATAGTTTCTGATGATAAAATAAATTTAAGTGATAATATTGTAAAAAATAAAGTATTAGTTGCTAGTAGAGATAAAAATGTAATTCATGAATTAAGTAATTTGTTAAATGAATATGAATATAATGTTGAAACGTCAATTTATTCAAATGATATTATCGATAGAATAAGACTTGGTGAAGAGTTTGTTTATATATTTATAGATGATAATATGGATAAACGTGCTATTGAAGTTCTTAATGAATTAAAAGAAAAAAATAAATCTAAAATAAAACTAGTAGTTCTTTTAGATTCAGATATGAATATTATTAAAGAGCAATTTATTAGAGATGGTTTTAGTGATTATATAATGAAAGATAATTTAAAAGATGATTTGAAAAGAGTTTTAGAGTAAACTCTTTTTTCGTATATTTGAAATGTTTTAGGGTAATTTATAAATGGTGATATTGTGAATAATATTCTATTTATGAGTTTAAAAGGAAGTATTGCTGTTGTGTATTTATTTTTAGTAATTAAGATTCTTGGTAAAAAACAAATTAGTGAACTTAATATATTTGATTATATAATAGGTTTATCACTTGGTAATATTGCAGCTGAAATGACTGTTAATGATGATATTAGTATAATTGAAGGATTAATTTCTATGAGTGTATATGGTATATTTAGTTTATTTGTCTCTTTTATTACGGAAAAAAGTATTATTGCTAGACGTTTAATTACTGGAGAACCTGTTATAATTATGGAAAATGGTAAAATAAGTCGTGAACAGTTAAAAAAATGTAAAATAGATATAAATGATTTATTACAAGATGCAAGAGAAAGTGGTTATTTTGATATAAGTGAAATTAATTATGCTATTATGGAACCATCCGGTAAAATTAGTTTTTTACCTAAAAATAAATATCATCCTGTAACTCCTAGTGATATGAAATTAAAAGTGGATAGTGGAGGAATAAATGCTAATTTAATACTTGATGGTGAGATAATGGAAAATAATATTAAAACTATAGGACATGATACTAAATGGTTAATTGAAAGATTAAAGAGTGAAGGATATGATAATATTGATGAATTGCTACTTGTTATATGTGATAATAAAGAAAAATTAACAATTTATAAAAAAGATGAAAAAATAAATTATAAGGTTTTAGAATAATATTCTTAATGTAGAATTTGATACATAGTATAAAATAAAAATAAATCAACATTTTTGTTGATATTTTTTTTAGTTTATGCTATATTATGTACGAAGTAATTCGTTACTTTAAAACTTTCTTGGCTTTAATTAGCCCATTTAGTCCAAAAGGAGGTGTAATGATGCGTAATTATGAACTTATGTTTGTAGTAAGACCAACGTTAGAAGAAGAGGCAACAAATGCTGTTGTTGAAAACGTAAAGAAAATTCTTCTTGAACAAAAAGCAAGAATCGTTTCTGAAAAGAATATGGGAAGACGTGAACTTGCTTATGAAGTAAAAGGGTTCAAGAATGGAAGTTACTTCTTAATCACTGTAGAAGCAGAGCCTGCTGCAGTTAAAGAATTTGATCGTATTGCAAACATTAACGAAGATATTATTAGACATATCGTAGTTAAAGTAGATTAAAGGAGTAAAAATGAATAAAGTATTTTTAATAGGTAGACTTACTAGAGATCCTGATTTAAGATATGGGTCAAGTAATAATGCTATAATGCGTGCTTCCCTTGCAGTTGATAGAACATTTACAAATCAAAGTGGTGAAAGAGAAGCAGATTTTGTTAGTATTGTTGCTTTTGGTAATCGTGCTGAAACAATGAAAAAATATTTAACAAAAGGAAGTCAAATTGCTGTAAGTGGAAGAATTCAAACTGGTTCTTATGATGATAAAGATGGTAAAAGAGTTTATACAACAGATGTTGTAATAGATGAATTTCAATTTTTAGATTCTAGAAATTCAAGACAGGGAGATATGCCTTCACAACCAGCAGATTCATCAAATTCTAGTCCTGAAAGTGGACTTACTCCATATGATTTTTCTGAGACTATGGATTCATCTAATAATGATGATATAGATCCATTTAAAGACTTTGGAGATAAAGTTGAAATAGATGATAGCGATTTACCTTTTTAGAAGGAGGATAAAATGGCAGAATTTTATAGAAAAAAGAAAAAAGTATGCTATATGTGTTCAACAGGAAAAGATATTAATTATAAAGATGTTGAAATACTTAAAAAATATATTAACGATAAGGGTAAAATCTTACCTCGTCGTGTAACAGGAGCATGTGCTAAACATCAAAGATATATTGCTGAACAAATCAAAAAAGCTCGTGCTATAGCATTACTTCCATATACAAATAAGTAAAATATAAATTCTTTTAGTTTATACTATAAGAATTTTTTTATTATAAAAAATGCATTGCTAATACTTTAAAACTTAGTTATTAATTGAAACATACATAATTTTGTCAATTTACAACTTATAATTTAGATGGTATAATACATATATATATTTATAAACAAGGAGGTTCATATGCAAGTTATATTTATAAAAGATTTAAAAGGTCAAGGCAAAAAGGGTGAAATTAAAGATGTAAGTGATGGCTATGCTATGAATTTTTTAATAAAACGTGGATATGCAATTAAGAAAACTGAAGGAAGTTTAAATAAATTAAATAAGGAAAATGAAAAGAATAAAGAAATAGATTTAGAAAAGAGAAAAGAAGCTGAAGAATTAAAGACTAAATTAGAAAAAATTACTATTAATTTTAAAGTAAAAACAAGTAATGGTAAAATGTTTGGAAGTATTAGTACTAAACAAATTAAAGAAGAACTTAATAAATTAGGATATATTATTGATAAAAAACAAATAGAAAATCAGTTGATTAATACACTTGGGACTCATATAGTAAAAGTTACACTTTATAAAGATATTGTTTGTAATTTGAAAGTTCATACAGAGGGGTAATCATGATTAGAAATGTACCTAATAGCATAGAAGCTGAAAAGGCTGTATTAAATGCAATTTTTTTATCTAAAAATGCTCAGGATTTAGCATTTGAAAGTATAGATGAAAATGTATTTTATTATGATAATAATAAGAAAATATTTAATGCTTTAAAAAGTTTATATGATACAAATACTCCAATTGACATGACTACGATTACAACTGAACTTCGAAAAAAAGGATATCTTGATGAAATAGGTGGAGTTATTTACTTAACGGAAGTTTTGACAACAGAGTCAACAGCTGCTAATATTAATTATTATTTAAAAATTGTTAATGATTATAGTTTACTTAGACGTTTAATAGAAGTATCTAATGAAGTTAATCAGATGGGATATGATACAGATAAAGATGTATCTGAAACACTTGATGAATCGGAAAGAAAGATACTTAGTATTGTTAAAGATAGAAGAGCAACAGAATTTAAATCTATTAAAGAAGTAGTTTACAATGTTCAAAAGAATTTACAAACACTTGCTGAAACTAAAGGAGATATTACTGGTATTCCAACCGGTTGGATTGATTTTGATAAAATGACTTCAGGACTTCATGAAAATCAATTAATAATAATAGGTGCTCGTCCTGCTATGGGAAAAACTGCATTTGCTCTTAATTTAGCAACAAATGTTGCCATTGGTTCTAGAAAAAGTGTTGCCGTTTTTAACTTAGAAATGGGTGCTGAACAACTTGCAAATAGAATGCTTTCTAGTCTTGGACAAATTGAAGGTTATAAGTTTATGAGTGGTAAACTTAATAATAATGATTATGTTAAATTCAATGAAGCATTAAGTCAACTTGAAGATACAAATTTATTTATAGATGATACTCCTGGTATAACAATAGGTGAGATTAGGTCTAAATGTCGAAGACTTAAAAGTTCATCATCAGGTCTTGATTTGGTTATTATAGACTATTTGCAATTAGTATCAGGTGGCAAAAATTATGGAACTAATCGTCAACAAGAAGTATCTGATATTTCAAGATCTTTAAAGATGCTTGCTATGGAGTTAGAAATTCCTGTTATTGCTCTTTGTCAGTTATCTCGTTCAGTTGAAGCCCGTGAAGATAAGAGACCACTTATGAGTGATTTAAGGGAATCAGGTTCAATCGAACAAGATGCTGATATTGTAGCCTTCTTATATCGTGATGATTATTATAATAAAGCAGCTAGAACTGATAATAATACCAGCATAAGTGAATTTATAATTGGAAAACATAGAAATGGTTCAACAGGAACAATTAATTTATTATTTAAAAGAGATATGAGTACATTTTTGAATTTTACCAATGAAGCATCTGTAAGTGTGGAGGGAAGTGAATAAAAAGTGGATAATAATTTTAATAATTTAGAAAATAATATTAATAACATACCTAATAATATGCCTAATAATACGATTAATATTAATAATGATTTAACTGTAAATCAAACTAATGTAAATAATCAAGTCTTAAATAATAATATAGAGATTCCTAATTTAAATCCAAAACCTAAAAATAGTATAAGTGTATCTACAATTTTTGGAATAGTTATAGCAATTTTTGTTAGTTTATTTATTACTTTCTTTAAAACAAATGATGTTTTTAGTAAAAATAAAACTCCTATTGAAGCATATCAGGTATATTTAAAAGGAGAAAGCATTGGTCTTATTAAAAGTGATACTGAATTATATGATTATATTAACAAGATGCAAAAGGAATTGATGGATAAATATAAAGTAGATAATGTTTATATTCCAAATGATATAAATGTATCTCGTGATATTACTTATGAAGAAAACATTACATCTGTTAGTAATATATATAATATGATAAATGAAAAAGAACCATTTACTATTAAAGGTTATAGAGTATTAGTTGATAAAACAAATGCAACTGGGTATTTAGGTGATACAGCCTCAAAAGAAGATAAAGAAAAAGAAGCTAAGAAAATTTATATTAATATATTGGATAAAGAAATATTTAATGCTAGTGCTAAGAAAGTTGTTTTATCATTTGTATCTGAACAAGATTTTAATGATTATGAAAATGAAATAGAAAAAACAATATTGGATACAGGAGAAAAATTAGAAAATTTATATATCGATGCTAAAATAACTTTTACAGATGCATATATTCCAGTTAATGAGAAAATTTATACAACGGAAGATGAGTTAACCGAATATTTATTATTTGGAGAAAATCAGAATATGTCAACTTATATAGTACAAGATGGTGATACCTTAGCAACGGTTGCTGAGGCCAATAAAATGAATGTTAATGAAGTATTAATAGCAAATTCTAATTTAGGCAGTAGCAATGCATTATTATATTCTGGTCAAAAATTAACAGTTGGAGTTTTGGATCCAGTTTTTCAGACAGTAAAAGAAATACATAAAGTTGAAGATCAAACTGTGGCTTATAAAACTGAAATCATTTATGATAATACTCAATTAGTCGGTTATCAAGCAACACGTACTGAAGGAAGCAATGGAATTAATAGGGTTACTCAAAAGATAAAAGAAGTAAATGGAGAAATAGTAACCGCTTTAATTTCTAATACTGAAGAAATTAAACCAGTAGTTGATGAAGTTATTGTTAAAGGTGGGAAACAACCTGTTATTGTATCAGCTGGGAACTGGGGATGGCCAACCAATATTCCGTATATTATTTCAAGTAATTATGGATGGCGTTGGGGACGACTTCATAGTGGTGTTGATATTTCAGGAACAGGATATGGTTCACCTATATATGCGGCTAAAGATGGAGTGGTAACAGAGATTAAATATAGTGGAACTCTTGGAAATTATGTGGAAATATCTCATGAAAATGGCTATTATACAAGATATTTACATATGGTAGCCTTATCAACTTATGTCAAGGTTGGTGATAGAGTTAAAATGGGTCAAACAATAGGAGATATGGGATGTACTGGAACTTGCTATGGAACACATTTACATTTTGAAATATGGCAAGGTAAGCCATATGGTGGTGGCCAAAGTTATAACCCATTGTTGTTCTATTAATGAAAGCAATTATTTTAGGAAGTGGTTCTAAAGGAAATTCTACATTATTAATCACAGATAATAAAAAAATTTTAATTGATGTAGGATTTTCTTATCCTAAAACCAAAATGTTACTTGAAAATAATAAGTATTCTTTAGATGATATTGATTTTATATTAATTACTCATGAACATAAAGATCATATATCAGGACTTGCATCGATTGTCAAACACGCTAAAAAAAACGTTTATATTCCGAGTCCTATGTTTAAAGCAATTAACAAGATTGTTGATAGTGATTATATAGTAACAATTGATGATGATAAATTTCAAATAGATGATGTTAGTATTAGATTTTTACATACCTCGCATGATGCTCTTTATCCAGTTGGCTTTTTAATTGAAGATACAAGATCTTTAGTTTATATGACAGATACTGGTTATATTAGTAAAAATAATTTAGAATATATGAAAGATAAAGACCTTTATATAATAGAAAGTAATCATGACCCAAAAATGTTAATGAATGGTCCTTATCCATATGTTTTAAAACAAAGAGTTGTCTCTGATACAGGACATCTATCTAATGAAATGACAGGAAAATATTTAAAGAATTTAATAGGACGAAATACTAAAAAAATAATACTTGCTCATTTAAGTGAAACAAATAATTTAGAAGAGTTAGCTTTACAAACAGTAAATGATATAATTGA
This sequence comes from Bacilli bacterium, assembly GCA_017460745.1. Lineage (GTDB taxonomy): Bacteria > Bacillota_I > Bacilli_A > RF39 > UBA660 > RUG591. The sequence goes on from JAFUAL010000052.1 coordinate 46,346, forward strand.
AAGTCGTGTAGAGGTCGAAGCAGCTAGACAAAATGAAAGTATGATGGTAGAAATATGATAAGAATAATATGTATTGGAAAAATAAAAGAAAAGTATTTAATAGATGCTATAGAAGAGTATAAAAAAAGACTTAGTAAATATACTAAATTAGAAATATTAGAACTTCCAGATGTCTCTTATGATTTAAAGAAAACATTAGAAGTTGAGAAAGAAGAAATTTTAAAAAATATAAAATTAAGTGACTATAATATATTACTTGATATAGATGGAAGAGAGCTTACAAGTATTGAATTAGCAAATAGCATAGATAAAATAAGAATAAATAATTCTAATATTAATTTTATTGTAGGTGGTTCATATGGAGTTCATGATGATATTAAAAGACTTGCAAATGATAGAATATCATTTTCTAAATTAACATTTCCCCATCAATTATTTAGAGTAATTTTACTTGAACAAATATATAGAAGTTTTAAAATATTAAATAATGAAGAATATCATAAGTAAAGATATTCTTTTTCTTATAAAAAAGTATCATAAAAACAAATTTGATATAATTGGCTCGTATATATTTAATTGTGTTAGTCGCACTCATTTTACTAAAAATAAAGGTGAAATATAATACCAAAATTTAGTTCGTATGGTTTATGTATTTAATAACACTGTCAGCAAGTATTTCCATAGCATCAATTAATATTTCATTATTTAAATTATAAATTTTATTTAAGGCAGATAATTCAGTACAACCAAGTATTATTTTCTCAGAACCATTATTTTTTAAATCATTAATAACTTTATATAATTCATTTAAATCAATTTCTTTATTACTTTTAATACCATCATAAATAATTGAGGAAACTATTTCTTGATCTTTATCGTCTGGTACTATAAGATCTATATTATAAAGATCAAGTAATTCTTTATAAATATAACTTTTGATAGTTCCTTCTGTTGCTAACAAACCTATTTTTTTAATATTATTTTTATTTAAATATTTAACTGTTTCTTCCACTATATTAATAAAAGGAATATTGGTATTTTTAGTTATTTCTTTATAAAAATATGAAGCTGTGTTACAAGGCATTACAATTAAATTACACTCAAATAATTCAAGTTTTTTTACCATTTCAAGGATTTTAAATACAGGGTTATCTTTTTTGTTATTCAAAATGTAAGATGTTCTATCAGGTGTAGTTGGATCATTTATTACAATTATTTCTACATTTTTATCATTTTTTAATCTTTCATTTAGCATTTCCATAAATTTTACAGTTGCAAGAGGACCAAGACCTCCAATAATACCTATTTTCATTATATTGATTCCTTTCCAGTAAGTTTTATTATTTTATAAATGAAAGAGTTATCTTGTAAATCAAAATAATTATTTAAAATTGGAATATTCGTGATTGTTTTCAAATAATTATAAACTTCTTGATTATTAAAAGTTAATATAAGATAATCTGTATTAATATTTTCTAATTTTTTTATAATGCTGTTTAATTTCTTTTTTTGTAATAAACTATTACTTATTATAATATTCATTTTTATATGTTCTTGATCAGTATTAGCTTTGGTACAAGAAATGATTTTATTTACAAATGCTGTGGATAAATTAAAATTAGTTCCCAGTATTCCTATTGTTTTGTTCATAATTCCTCCTACTTGTAATATAATTTATATTTTTTATTATAATCTATTTTTTTTAGTTCCATAAATCTTTTAAAAGTTAAATCCTTTTTATAATATAAAACATTTTTATATTTTCTTTTTTTATACATTTCTTTGATTTTCTTTTTTATATTTTCATTTTTTACATACTTTAAAACAATTTTTTTGGGAAGAAAAGTCCAAAGATATTCAGTATTTAAATATTCTATTTGTGTTTCTTTATGGTATATTACATCATCTATTAAATATTTTGTTATATTCATACCACCAAGTGTTACAAAGGAATGACTCCTTCCTTGTCTAATATTGATTTCAAACAATTTATATTGTTTAGTTTTTGCATTATATTTTAAATCAAAATTAGCATATCCATGATAATTAATACTTTCTAAGAATTGTTTCATTTTATCAAATATTTTTTGATCATAAGTTGGAATAATTGCGTCATAGTCTCCATAAGAAGATGGTGCTTTATCTTCTAAAACAATTTGTCCTAATGCCATAAATGTTACTTTATGGTTACTATTAACATAGGCGTTTAATACACGAAGTGCTGTATCATCACCTTCAATATATTCCTGAATAATAAGATTACTTTTATAACTTGAATTATAAATTCTATTTAGAATATCATCTAGTTCATCTTTTGAGTAAATTATAAATACTTTTTTCTTTCCCCAAAAAGAAGCTTTCCAATAAGAAACACTATCACTAGGTTTTAATATAATTGGAAAATCAAAATTTAGTTTTAAAGTTTTATAATTATCTTTTGTACAAATTATAGTTTTAGGATAATCTAAATTATATTCGTTACAAGTTTTATAAAAGTTTTCTTTAATGATTAGTTTATTCATAAGACTAGAATTAATGTAAGGAACAATAAATTTTTTTTCCAATACTTCTTTATTTTCAACAATTAGTTTTACATATACATCACTACAACCAATAAGAATTAATTTAGAATTTTTATATTTATCATAAATATTATTTAAAACTTTAAAAAATACGTCCTTATTTTCTATCTTTTCATCTTGATAAAATTCTAATAATTTAGAATATCGTGTTTCTATATACCTTTTTTTACAAATTGCGATACTTTTGATATAATATTGTTCATAAAATCCAATTGCCATTCCATAAACATTTCGATCACTTCCAAATAAAATGGGTATAAATTCTTGTACTTCCATAATTACCTCTTATATCGATATTATAACATTTTAGTAAAAAAAAATATACCGATTTTATAATTTCTTGACTTAAATATGGGTATATTATATACTGAATATGAAAAATGGAGGAAGTATGCAATTAGTAGAATTAAATGAATTAGAATATAAAGAATTTACAAGTAAGAATAAAGCGCATTTTTTAGAATCTTATGAATGGGGAATTATATCTAAATATAGAGGCTATAAAGTATATTATTTAGGATTAAAAGATAAAGAAGAAGTAAAAGCAAGTGCTTTAGTTTTAGAAAAAAAATTATTGTTTGGATATACATATTTTTATATACCTCGAAGTTTTACAATTAATTATAAAGATAAAGAATTATTAATGGAAATGGTAAGTAAATTAAAAGAATTTGCTAAGTCTAAAAAGGTTATTTTTATAAGAATTGATCCAGCTATAAAACTTCATACTATAGATGAAAATGCTAATGTTATAGATGGCGAAAATAACTATGATATTGTAGATAATTTGAAAAATGTTGGATTTAAACACTTAAAATTAACAAAATATTTTGAAACTAATCAACCAAGATTTACTTTTAGAATACCTTTAAAAAATAGTTTAGAAGAAATAGAAAAAAGATATTCTTCTACTACGAAATCAAGAATAAAAAAAGCTATAAACTCTTGTGCATTTGTAGAAATAGGGAATAAAAATGATGTAAAAGAGTTTTCTAGACTTATGAAATTAACAGAGAAAAGACAAGATTTTTATTCACATAATAGCGAATTTTTTGAAAAATTTTATGAAGTATTCAACAAGAATGATATGGTAACTTTATATTTAGGCAAAATTGATCTTTTAAAATTATCAGAAAAATTAGAAAAAGAAAAAGAAGTATTAGAAGAAGAATACAATGCTTTAAAAGATATTGATAGTAAAAAAAATAATAATAAAAGGAAAGAAATAGAGAAAAATTTAATTTCTATTAAAACTCAATTAGATAATTTAGAAAATAAGCCAAAGAAAACTATAGTTGTATCAAGTTATTTAATAGTAAAATATAATGATATGGCATGGGCACTTTATGCAGCTAATGATATGAATTATAAAACATTATATGTAAATTATTTAGTTTATCAGACTCAAATAAAAGATTGCTTTGAAGAAGGAATAAAAGTTTTTGATGTTTTTGGAACTATAGGTGATCCAAATGGTAATAGTTCGCTTTTAGGCCTTCATGATTTTAAGAAAAAATGGGGTGGAGAATATACAGAGTTTATTGGAGAATTTGATTTAATTTTAAATAAATTTATGTATTTTATTTATACAAAATTAATACCAATATATCATAATATGGTGAATAAAAAATTAAAAAAGGAAGTGAAATAATGGACTTTTTTGGAGTAGTACTTGGTGGAGATATGAATACTTATGGTGTTGCTAGGGCATTTTATGAAGAATATCATAAGAAGACAGTTGTTATAGGCAAGCATCCTTTATATCCAACAAGTCATAGTAAAATTATAGAAGGATATTATTATGATACAATCTTAGAAGATGATACTTTAGTTAAAGCCTTAACAGATTTAGAGAAGAAATATCCTAAAACTAAAAAAATTCTCTTTGGAAATACAGATTTTTATGTTGAGCATATTATGAAAAATAGAGAAAAAATTGAAAAAATTAGTAATAACTATATAATACCAATGGTAAACTTTGAAATGTTTAAAGAGTTATTTTGTAAAGAAACATTTTATAAATTATGTGAAAAATATGGATTAAATTATCCTAAATATCAAATATATGATTTTAAAAAAGATAGTTTAGAAAAGTATAAAATCGATTTTGAATATCCTATTTTTATAAAACCAGCAGATACTGTTGTTTATTCAGAATTTAATTTTGATGGTAAACAAAAAGGATATAAAATAGAAAATGAGAAAAATTTTAAAGAAGTTATAGAAAAAATAAAAAAAAGTGGTTTTAAAGATAAATTTATCGTTCAAGAATATATTGAAGGTAACGATGAATCAATGTATGTGTTTACTGCCTATGTTTCAAAAAATCATAAAGTAAAAGTTATTAGTGCAGGGCGTATATTAATGCATGATCGAACTCCAGAATTAATAGGGAATTATTCAGCAATCACAAATGCATATGAAAAAGAACTTAGTTTTCAAATAAAAGATTTTCTTGAAAAAATAAAATTTACTGGTATTTGTCATTTTGATGTTCAATATGACATTAATAGAAAAAAGTTTTATGTTTTTGAAATGAATATTAGACAAGGAAGAAGTAATTTTTACACATATGCCAGTGGTGCTAATTTAATGTCTCAAATAGTAGATGATTATATCTATAACAAAGATGATAAGTTTTATATTGCCAATAATAAATTTACTGTTAGTATTATACCTAAATTTTTATTAAAATATTGTTTAAAGAAAAATAATCAAAATCCACAATTTGGTAAGTTTTATAGATTTGCTTTGGCGAGTTATGATAGAAATGTATTTAGGTATGTGTATCAAATGATATGGGATTATCGTATATTAAAGGGATTTTTTAAATATAATAAAAAAAGATAAAATTTATATTTTATTTTGCATTCTAAGAAAAATATGATATAATTTTTTTGATAAAGTAGGTGAGATATGAAAAAATATGTCAAGATAATATTTACTTTTGTAATGCTCTTTTTTTTGATTGGAATAGATTATGTAGATGCTAAGACTCTTAGAGATTTAAAAAATGAACTTGCAGCAATTAAAGAAAAAAAATCTCAAAATGATTCTCAAAAGGCATTGACTCAAGGTGAAATAAATTCTGTTAATTCTAATATAAAAAATATTAGAAATAAAATAACCGATAGTGAAAATACTATAAAGAAATTAACAAACGAGATTCAAGAATTAAATGATAGTATTCAGCAAAAAGAAATAGAAATAAAAGAAATAATTCATTTTTTACAGGTATCAAATGGAGAAAATGCCTATTTAGAATATATATTTGGTTCTAAGGATATAACAGATTTTATATATAGAAGTGCTGTTAGTGGTCAATTGGTATCGTATAATGATTCTTTGATAAATGAATACAATGATAATATTGAAAAAAACAAGAACAAACAAATTGAATTAAAACAAGAAATGGAAACTTTAACAGTTAAACAAAAAGATTTAGAAACTGAATTATCCAAACTTGGGCAAGAAATGGCAGATTTGGATAGTATTTCGGTTGATATTGATGCTGAAATAAAGGCTCAAGAAAAAGTTATTGATTATTATGAAAAAACACTTGAGTGTAAGTTAGATGATAATATAAATAATTGTGGTAAGGTGCCTTATTCCGGTAAATTTGTAAGACCTATTCAAAATGGTAGAATTACCAGTCCATTTGGTTCCCGTTGTTATTGGAATCAAACTCAAGGAAGAAATGTTTGTACATATCATTATGGTATTGATATAGCTGGTGGAGATACTCAGGTTTATGCGGCAGCTCCAGGAACAGTTGCAAATATTTTATGGTATCAAAGTTGTGGTGGTAATATGTTGTTTGTTAATCATAATGTTGGAGGAGTATACTACACAACTGGTTACTATCATTTGAAATCAATTAATGTAAAAATTGGTGATTATGTTGATCAAAATACAGTTATTGCCATTACAGGAGGAGATTCATCTACTTGGGGATATGATAAATGTTCAACTGGACGTCACTTACATTTTGCTGTTGCAACTGGATTATATATGAAAGATTATATATCATGGTCTACGTATCAATCAAGAAATATAAATCCAATAACTGTTGTAAATTTTCCTGCATATGGAATATGGTTTTCAAATAGAGTTACTAAATATTAGTAATTCTTTTTTATATAATTTGACAAATTTTTATAATTTGATAATATATAATTATACTAGAGGTTAATATGGAAATAATAAATAATTTTTTATGGAGTATATGTTTAGTATTATTAATAGTATCAGGTATTTATTTTTCATTTAAATTAAAATTTTTACATTTAAATTTTGTTCATATTTTTAAAAGTTTAAAGGGAAAGAGTGATAAAAGCGGAATATCTCCTTTTGAATCACTTATGATATCACTTGGAGGTTGTATTGGAGTAGGGTCTTTGGCCGGGATTGCCCTTGCAATTTTTAAAGGAGGAGTAGGTACTATATTTTGGATATTACTATCTTCTTTAATAATTGCTCCTATTTCCATTGTTGAAAATAGTCTAGCATCAATTTATCGTGAAAAAACAGCATCTGGTTATGTTGGTGGACCAGCTTATTATATAAAACGTGGACTAGGTTTTAAAAAAATAGCTCTTTTGTATGCTATTATTGTATCAATTGCTTATTTATTTGGATTTTTAACAATTCAATCAAATACAATTGCTAGATCTATTACTGCTTTTTTTGATGTACCAAGTATTCTTTTAGGTATAATAATTGGAATATTATCTTTTATAATAATAAAAAAAGGATTAAAGGGGATTGCTAATTTTTCTAAGGTTTTTGTTCCTTTAATGGCCTTCATTTATGTTGGGGTAACTTTATTTATAATATTAAAAAATATAAATTTAATTCCAAGTATATTTAGTACAATATTGAAAGAAGCCTTTAATCCGTCCTCTTTTAAATACGGAATTCTTTCATCAATTATAATAGGCCTTGAAAGAGGAATATTTGCAAGTGAAGTTGGAACAGGTACAAGTGCTATAGCAAGTGGTTCAAGTAATTTAAAAAATCCAATTAAACAAGGTTTAGTTGGGGTTGTTGGGGTTTATTTCACGACATTTGTTATTTGTTTAGGAACGGCTTTGATTATTTTAACTAGTAATTATTCTCCAGATAATTATTTAGTAGTAAATGGAATAGAAATAACTCTTAATGCTATGATTTATCATTTAGGACTTTTTGGAAATCTTGTTTTATATTTTAGTTTAATTGCTTTTTCTTTTTCTACAATTATATCAGGATATTTTTATGTTGAATCGAATTTAAAATTTATTTTTCCTAAACTATCTGATAATAAACTTTTAATATTAAAATTATTTACTTGTTTTTTACTTGGAATTGCACCTATTATTAGACCTGATTTTATTTGGAATATAAGTGATTTATTGGTTGCTCTTTTAATTATTATTAATGTAAACTGTTTATTAAATTTAAAAAATGATGTTATAATGGAACAAGAAGTAGGTGTATATGATGACAAATGAAGAAATAAAGATGATTGGAAACGATTGGGATGAAGTTTTACAAGATGAATTTCATAAAGAATATTTTTATAAATTGTTAAAGTTTGTTCAAAGAGAATACAAAAGAACTACTATTTTTCCACCTAAAAGTGAAGTGTTTAAAGCTTTTCGTTATACGCCGTATAAAGATTTAAAAGTAGTTATTCTTGGACAGGATCCATATCATGGATTGGGTGAGGCTGAAGGACTTAGTTTTTCAGTAAAAAGTGGAATTAGAAAACCTCCATCACTTAATAATATTTTTAAGGAATTACATGATGATTTAGGATGTAGTATTCCAGAAAGTGGTTCTTTAGTTCCTTGGGCTAAAGAAGGAGTACTACTATTAAATGCGGTTTTAACTGTTATAAAAGACCATGCTGCAAGTCATAAAGACATAGGTTGGGAAACTTTTACAGATGCAGTTATTAAAAAAATAAATGAAAAAGATACTCCGGTTGTTTTTATATTATGGGGAAGTTTTGCACGTAGTAAGAAGAAATTAATTACAAATCCCAAACATTTTGTGGTAGAATCTGCTCATCCATCACCTTTATCTGCTTATAATGGGTTCTTTGGTTCACGGCCATTTTCTAAAACAAATAATTTTTTAATTAAAAATAATTTAAAACCAATTAATTGGGAAATTAAAGAGTAATTTACATATTCTCTTTATTTTTTTATATAAAAAGAATTCAAATGAATGCATAGAATATTAAAATAAATTATTTGTCGATTGATTAAATTTATAAAAATTTATAATATTCATATAGTATATATGGAGGAATTATATGCAAGAAAAGTTTTCAGAAGAAGCAAGAAAAATATTAAAAAATGCCAAACATGAAATGCAAGAATTAAAACATCCTTTTGTAGGAAGTGAACATTTAATACTTAGTATTTTAAGTTTTAAAGATTTAAGTATAACATCTAAATTAAATGATTATTCAATTACTTATGATAAATTTAAAAAAGAACTTATAGATATAATTGGAATAGGAGTTAGTAAGAATTCTTATTTTATATATACCCCTCTTTTAAAAAGAGTTATAGAAAATGCAATTATAGATACTAAAGAAGAGGGGATTGGAGAAGTTAGTCCAACTGCTTTGTTCTTTGCAATCCTTGAAGAAGGTGAAGGGGTTGGAATTAGAATACTTACTAATCTAGGAGTTAATATAGATGAATTATACAAAGAAATTGATATAAGAGAAGAAGGTAAATTTAGAAAAAGCAAAGGTAAGAAAAAATTATCTATATATGAAAATAGTATTGATTTAGTAGAACGTGCAAGAAATGGTAAGATTGATCCAGTTATAGGTCGAGATTATGAGACAAATAGATTAATTGAAATATTACTAAGAAAGAATAAAAATAATCCTTTATTACTTGGAGAAGCAGGAGTAGGAAAAACAGCAATAGTAGAGAATTTAGCTTTAAGAATTGCACATGGTGATGTTCCAGATGAATTACTTAACAAAAAATTACTTTCAATTTCTATGGCTAGTTTAGTAGCTGGAACGAAATATAGAGGTGAATTTGAAGAAAAAATTGAAAAAATAGTTAAAGAAATAGAGGAAAGTCCAGATATTATAGTTTTTATAGATGAGATACATTCTATAGTTGGAGCAGGTGGAGCTGAAGGAGCTATTGATGCTGCTAATATTTTAAAACCAGCTTTAGCTCGTGGTAAATTTAGACTAATTGGAGCAACTACCATTAAAGAATATAAAGATACAATAGAAAAAGATAAAGCTTTAAGTAGAAGATTACAACCAATTAATGTATTAGAACCAGATATTGAAGAAACCAAAAATATTTTAAAAAAGATTAAACCAATATATGAAGAATATCATTCAGTAATAATAGATGACATGGTAATAGATGCAATTGTTAATTTAAGTAATAAATATCTTTTTAATAGAAAGAATCCTGATAAATCAATAGATATACTAGATGAAGTATGTACAAAGTGCTCTTTAGTAAAAGATAAAAATACTTTAAAAATGGAAGAATTAAATAATAAATTAAAAGTAATAACAAAGAATAAAAATAAAAGTATAGTAAGTGGAGATTTTAAAACAGCTTCCAAATTAAAAGAAGAAGAATTAACTATTCAAGATACTTTAAATACATTAAAATTAAATAATAATGTTAAAAAAAATGTAACTATAAATGATGTTAGAGTTGTTGTTAAAGATAAATCGAATGTTCCTGTTTTTGAACTTGATAAAGATATTATGAAAAGTATTAAAAAGTTAGAACGTGATTTAAAAAATAAAATAATAGGACAGGATGATGCTATTAAAAAGTTAATAAATGAAACTACTAAGTTAAAACTTGGATTAAAGCAAGAAAATATGCCAATATCGTTTTTATTTACTGGAAAAAGTGGAGTAGGTAAAACAGAACTTGTTAAAACTTATGCTAATTTATTAAATATGAATTTAATAAGAATTGATGCTTCAGAGTATAATGAACAACATGCAATAAGTAAAATAATAGGTTCTCCACCAGGCTATGTCGGATACTCAGATATAAGCATATTAGATGAAGTAAAACATAATCCTTATTCAGTTATATTAATTGATGAAATAGATAAGTCTTGTAGTAGTTTTATAAATTTATTTTTGCAAATATTAGATGAAGGATTTATAACCAGTTCTAATTTAGAAAAAGTATATTTTAATCATTCAATTATTATTATGACTTGTAATAAATCATATAATGTAAGTTCTATAGGATTCAATGATAATAAGGAAGCATTTGTTAAAAATAATTTACAAGAAAATTTCAGTTTAGAATTTTTAAATAGAATTGGTTGTATAATAAATTTCAATGATTTAACAAAATTAGATGTTAAAAAAATAGTTGAAAAGGAAGTAAGTGAAATTATTAATAAATTTAAAAATCAAGGAATTGATTTGAAAATACAAAAATCGGTCGTAAATGAAATTGTTAGTATGTCAAATTATAAGGAATGTGGAGCTCGTATGATAAAAAAATTAATTGAAGATAAAATAGATAATATTGTTATAGAAAATATTATAAACGGTAAAAAAGAAATAGAGATTTGTAATATATAACTCAAAATATTAATTAAATAATTTCTTTACATAAATCTTTTTTAATGATATTATATTGTTGTGATTAATATGATAGAGAATTTAATAAAAGGGTATAATGGTGAAGAAAATAATGTTTTGAATACTTATATTGAAGGTTTGGACTTAAATGGTTTGGTAAACTTTTATTTAAAGTGTTCTAATCATTTGCTTTTTCAAAAATATAGTAATTCAATGAATGATATTTTAACTTCTATTTATAATAAGATAATGAAAAAATTACCTGAAACATCTTTATTAGAAGTTATGGATGTATATTTTAATATTTTTACAGAATCTCTTTACGTTGAAGATTCAATAGAAGCAAATCAAAACATTATTAATGTTAGAAATTATAATTTAAATGATGACTTTTTTATAGAGTATGAATCAAAAAGACGTAAGATGAGTAAAGATGAATTTATTGAAAACTATAGTAAAAGTATGGAATATTATGAAGAAGATAAATTATATTTAAAAAGTGTCTTTGATTATTTAGATAAGTTGCAATTAAATGTATTAGAATACTTAAACAAAATGCTACATAATTTAACAGACACTGAAAGACATCTTTATTTAATTAAAATAAATGAAATAATAGAAGATAATTCTTTAGAAATTATAAAGAGAAATGAAATAAGAAAGAATAAAAGAATAATTGATATTCAAAGTAAAATGAGAGATATTTCAACAATTGAAGTATTTAATATGTTAGATACAACTTCTTTGAAAAATAAAATTTATATTTATAGTAGTTTTCAAGCAGTTTTAAAAGATAAAGAAAATAAAAAAATATAGGAAATCCTATATTTTTTTGTTTTATTATTTCTTTCTTTCTTCTTTATTTAAATATAAAGTTGCAAAAATATTTAATACTAACATAAAAATTAATAAAATGAAATTGTTACGATAATATATTTTATTATTTATAATATCTAATTTTGTACTTATAAATGCCATATATGACATAACAAATGTATAAATATATAAACCAATATTTAACATGTTATATGATAGTGTATTAATGAATATTTCTTTTTTGGATAGTATTGATAGTATAACAAGTATAGAGTATATTATACTTAGAATAAAGTGAATAGTTCCAAGTATGTTTATTGTTAAAACTTTATCTATCAGTAAAAACATGCATACTAGATATATAATGAAAAGAATTATTTTTATGTAGTATATTATTTTTGTCATAGTTCTCCTTTAAGTATTTGTTTGGTTTCCATTAAGTAAACATCACGAAAGTCTTTGTTGAATTTAACAAGTTCTTTTTTTATTACATCAGGATATATTAGCTTTGTTGTTTTTATAGCTTTTCTAATATCACGAATGTTTACTTCGCTTCGATTATCAAATGATGCATATGAAAAAGCAGATTGAAGTATTGTAAGTGCAATATCAGGATATCTAACAGATGTTTCATATACTCTTTTGAATTCACTTGTTGCATCAGTTATAAAAGCCATGATTTTTTCTTTAATAAAATCACTGTATTTTAAAGTAAGTCCCATTTTTTTCTCAAACTTAGGATAAGTACCCATCATTATTTCTATAACCATTTCACGAGTTGGTTCGGATACTTCGATTTTTTGAAATCTTCTAACAAAGGCTTTATCACGAAGAATATATCTATCATATTCATCACTTGTTGTTGCACCTATTAATTTTACAGTACCTCTATCAATAACTGGTTTAAAAATATTAGCAAAATCTAATGTATTTTCTCCATTACCAATTAAAGTGTGAATTTCATCGATAAATACCATTACTTTATTTAAATTTCTCAAATTATCAACAATTTTTTGAATCTTTAATTCATGTGTTACTGGATCAACGCCTGTAAGACTTGCTGTATTAAGTTTAAAAATAGTATATCCTTTTAAGGCGTCAGGAACGTCATCATTTTTAATTCTATAACCAAGTCCTTCAACAATAGCAGTTTTACCAATACCAGGTTTACCAACTAGAATACCAGACTTTTCAGGGGTAAGTAATGTAACAATTAATTCTCCAATTTCTTTATCACGACCAATTGCTGGATTAGTTAAATATTCTTTTGTACTGAAGTTTTCTCCATATTGTTCAAGTAAACTAAAATCATTTACTAAAGAAGAGTTATTTAACTTAGTATTTACGTCATCACTTATACTGAATTCTACTTCTTTTTGTGGTTCAATATCCATTGTTTCTATTTCATCATCGTCTACTACTTCTTCTTCAATCATTTCTACTTCGTCATCTAAATTTTCATCTAAATCTAGCTCTTCTGAATCATTAGAATTAGATTGTTCTAATTTTCTACTTGATTCTTCTATTTTACTAATTAATTCATCAATATTACTTGGTTTATCATCTTCAATTAATTCAATTTCATCATTATTTTTAAGATTAACGTTGTGATTTAAATAGTTATCACTTTCATCCACTATTAAATTATTATTATTTTTTTGATTCTCTGTATCATTTATGTCTAAAATTTCAAATGAATCCATTAGAAAGCCACCACCTTTTATTTATATCATTATAACATGAATATTTAAAAAAATATAGATAAAATCAAAAATAAAATTAAGTTATTGCTTAATTTGATAAAAATATGTATAATAATACCATAAGAGAGGTGTTGGTCTTGAAGATAGTAGCACTTAGTAAAGAAGAGTTTGATGACTTTGCCTATAATCATAAATATAGTACGTATTATCAAACATCTAGTTATGGTGATGTCTCAAAATATGATGGATTAAATACTTTTTATATAGGGTTTGTTGAAGATGGAAATTTAGTTGGGGCAACTTTATTTCTTTATAAAACTATATATTTATATTATAAATATGCATATGCTCCACGTGGATTTTTAATTGATTATACAGATCGTAAATTGGTTAAAAATGTCACTAAAGGTCTTATAAATTTACTTAGAAAGCAACATTATGCGTTTATAAAAATAGATCCACCAATCATTTGTAGTGAACGAGATAGAAATGGAAATATAATATATTTTAGTAATACTGTAAATGGTATTTTAAATTATTTACAAGAGACTGGATATAGGCATCAAGGATTTAATAAATATTTTGAAAATTATAAACCTAGATTTATAGCATTTGCTAATTTACAAAATGATTTAAAAACAATATATGCAAAAATCGATAATGAAGCAAAAAAAATAATTGAAGAAGCAACAAATGCTGGTGTTGAAATAGTCCAAGATAAAGATGGTAATATAGATGAGTTATATAAATTTATAACTATAAAAAATAAAAGAAGAAAAAAAAGATATTATAGAGGAATGTATAATAACTTTAGTATAAATAATAAAATGGATATATTCTTTATTAATGTAAATACAGATAAATATTTAAATAATATGAAATATATGTATGATAAAGAATCCATTAATAATGAAGAATATGCAAATCTTATTCAAGATACAAGTATAGCAGCTCGTGAAAAACAAACAATAATTAATAATAAAATGGAATCTGATAAAAGACTTAATTTTTATAAAAATGAGCTTATCTATGCTACTAAATTATCTAAAGAATATCCTGATTTTATAACAATAGGAGCTGCTTTTACAATTAAGCATAATAAAGGGGTTGAATTAATAATTGATAGTTATTTGGAAGAGTATTTAAAATTTAATCCAAGATATGTGCTTCTTTGGGAATTAATAAAAAAATATAAACAAGAAGGATTTATGTATTTTAATTTAAATGCCGTTGTAGGTGAATTTACTAAAGAGAATTTAGGTAAATTTAATACTTTAAATAATATTAAATTAAAATTTAATGCAACTGTTATGGAATATATAGGAGAGTTTGATTTAGTTATTAATGATAGAATTTATACTAAATTTAAAGAAAAAATAGAAAAGAAATAAAGGTTTTATTAGTTTTTTTGAAAAGGTGAAATTTTTTCACCTTTTTTTGCATGACACCACGTATAAAACAAAGAAATAAAAAAAATAGATTAAGTTCAGAGAAAGGCATTTTTTTCGCATATATTATATTGAAGGAGATGATAATATATGGCAAGCCATGCAGTAAAATTTAAAGAAGAATTAAAGCCAGGGGAAAAAGTACCACTTTGCTTTGATGAATGTGCTAAGATAATGTTTGCAAATCCAAAACATATGGAACCACTTATTTTATTACTATCTAAAGTATTAAGAGTAGAATATGATGAACTAGTAGATAAAGTAGAACTAGCACCAACTACTTCACGAAATAATATAATAGGGGCTAAGAAAACGGATAGAGATATTGTAGTCTATATAAAAGAGGATATAAAAGGTAAAATAGTAATAGAAGTAAATATGAGTGAAAGTTATTATGAAGCAATAACTAATAAGAGCTTATATTATATGTTTGAAACAGCAGGAAGTGGATTAAAAGAAAGTGAAAACTATGATAAAATAGAACCAACATTTTTAATTTGTTTTAACACTTTTTATGTAGATAATATCCATAAAAAAATATTTGATGAATATTATTTTAGAAATGATGAAGGATATATATTAACAACAAAAGAAAAAATAATAGAAATAAATATTGCAGCGTGTTATCAATCATGGTATAATGGTACATATAAAGCACTAACAAATATATATGAGAAAGACTTATTATTACTAGGAGCAGCAATGTATACAAAAGAGATAAAAGAGTTTAATAAGTGTATAGAAGAGATAATGATAAGTCGTGATATAAAAAATATAGTGGAGGAGGTATCAGAAAGAATGAATGAAAATGAAGAATTAAAAGTAAGATACTATGATTTTTTAGAAGAGACTAGAAGATTAAATGATTCCATTATAAGTGATGAAAAGAGAAAATCAAGACATGAAGGATTACAAGAAGGTATAGAGCAAACCAAAAAAGAAATTGTTTTAAATATGTATAATAAGAAATATGATTTAAGTATTATAGGTGATGCAACAAATTTATCCATAAATGAAATTAACGAAATAATAAATCATTAATATAAAAAATGCTTTCAAATAAATGAAGGCATTTTTTAATATTTATTTTTATTAATTGGTTCTACATGCCAATCTTCTTTATAACTTGCATTTAGAAGTGGAAATGCTAACCCATATTTATAAGCATTAGAGTGAGCCCATCCCATACTTGGACAATTTGCATCGTTTCTATAATATGGACATACACTTCCGTCACTTTGGTAAAATTCTAAGTCACTTGCAATACCAAATCCGTGCAATGAGTGACCAGGAGCCGCTGCACGACCAGAATCCATTGTACTATAGTAGTAACTTTGAGTACTATAACGTCTACAACCTTGAGTACTCATAGTAATTGTATATCCGTTTTGTCTTGCATCATCTATAAATCTTTGAAGTCTTGTATAAAAATAATTATTATATCCATAACTGTTATTAAAACCTTCGGCTTCGGGATTAGATGGACAAAACATTCCAGAATAAGTATTGTTATTTCCATATATGTAGGTTGGATAATAGAAAACTCCATCAATTACGTAGACACTATTTTGAATATTAGTATCTGTTTCATGTAAGAAATTATCTTCGATTACTTCTTCTTTTTTCTCGTTAGCTTCTTGAGTTTCTTCTTCATTATCATTTTCTATTATAATATTAACTTCTTTATATACTAATTTACTTAAAGTACTATTACTTTTATTAGTTAATATATTTTCTAAATAATTATTTTTTAGTTCTTTATCAATATCTTTGCCTTCCAGAAAGTAAAAACTTTTCCTATATTCTTGATAAATATTTGGAGTAGCATTTATATAACATATATTATGACTATTATTTAGCATGTTATGAAGAATTAAAGATAATACTACAATAGTTATGACATAATAGAGAGGTTTTATTTTTGTTTTTAAGTATGATTTATTTATTTTAATTTTCTTTTTTATTATTTTAACGAAATTTATATAAAGGTAAATAAGAGGAATTATTATGATATTAAAAATTAATATATATTTTAAGTAATATGTAAATGACAATAAATATATATTATTACATGTAAACATAATTATTCCCCCCTTTAAAAACGCGCTTATTATACTACAAATTTGTATATTTGTCAAAAAATGCCTTATATTAGAGTGTTGGTTTTAGAAAAAGTCTTGAATTAATATTAAAATATGTTACAATATATGTGTATTTAACAAAGAAGTTTAAATTAAGTATTAATTAATTTTAAGAGAGTTACTGGTTGGTGTGAAGTAATAAAATTAATATGGAAGTTACATAAATGGAGTTAAAACGAGAGTCGCGTTAAGACAATGAGTGTAAATCATTACAAAAATAAGGTGGTACCACGAGCAATTCGTCCTTATCAAGTAATGATTTTTATTTTTTAGAGGTAATATATGATAAAAAGAATAATATTTGATTTAGATAATACTTTAATAATGTGGAAAAACAGTTATACTAAAGCATTAGAAGAGACATTAAAAGAGTATAAGATTTTAGAAGATTTAGATTATTTTAATTCACTTATTGATTTATATGATGATAAATTTGATCATTATGATAAAAAACTTTTATTAGATTTTTTAAATAGTAATATAAAATCCAAAATTGATATGTCTTTTTTAGAAACATTTTTTAATAAATTTGGTTATATGAGTGAAAGAAATGAAGAAGTTATTGAAGTGCTTGATTATTTGAGTAAAAAATATGAACTTGTTGTACTTACTAATTGGTTTCAAGCACCTCAAAGAGAAAGACTTAAAAATGCTGATATTTTAAAATATTTTAAAGAAGTAATAGGTGGCGAATTATATATGAAACCAAGTGGTGATGCCTTTATAAATGCCTGTGGAAAGTATAAGTTAAATGAATGCATTATGATAGGAGATGATTATAATAAAGATATACTAGGAGCAAGTAATGCAGGACTTGATGTTATATATTTTAATTATAAAAATAAAGAAAATGTTGATAATTTTCGTGAAATAAATAAATTAAGTGAATTAGAAAGGATATTATAATATGAATATAAATGAATATATAGATAGTACGAATTTATCTAAAACAGGAATGATGGACGAAATAATAAAGTTGTGTGATGAGGCAGTTAAATATCATTTTCCATGTGTTATCGTTCCACCTTATTATGTTTCAGCAGTAAGTGAATATTTAAAGGATACAACGGTTGAAGTGGGAACAGTTGTTGGTTTTCCAAATGGATATTCTACTCGTGAAGTGAAACAATTTGAAGCAATTAATGCTATAGAAAACGGTGCTAAAGAGATTGATATGGTAATAAATATTAATGCTTTAAAGAATAAAGATTATGATTATGTTAAAGATGAGATAGAATTAATAAGAGATAGTATAGGTGGTAAGGTATTAAAAGTAATAATTGAAACATGTTTACTTGATGAGGCTGAAATTATTAAAATGACAGAGATTTGTAATGAAACATTTGTTAATTTTATAAAAACAAGTACAGGATTTGATAAGGAAGGTGCTAAAATTTCTGACATAGATTTAATTAATAAACATAAAAATGAAGTTTTAGAAATAAAAGCAAGTGGAGGAATTAGAACTAAACAAGAGGCTTTAGAATTTGTTAAACATGGAGTGACTAGAATTGGAACAAGTTGTGCTAGTTTAATAATGGAGGAACATGATGAACATTGAAAGATGGAATAAAGTATACAAAACTAATATCGAATTAGATAGTATATACGAAAAAAAATACGGAAATGATTCTAGAATATTTGATCAAAATTGTATAGAATTAATGGTTGAAATCGGAGAGTTTTTAAATGAAACAAAGGAATTTAAGTATTGGTTAAACAAATTACCTGATAAGGCAAAAGAATTAGAAGAATATGCTGATGTAATAATTATGATTTTATACTTTTATAAAGAATATGATTTAGAAATAAAAAAATTAAATTTTAATTTAGATGAAAAAGATACAATTAATTTGATAAAAATATTATATGATAAGGCTTATAACTTTCTTAAAACAAATGATAAAGAAATACTTCAAGAATTATTTTTCTATACATTGTATATTGGAAAAATTTTAAAATTTAAGGAAGAAGAGGTACTTGATGAAATTGAAAATAAACAAAAGAAAAATATAAAAAGGTTTGATACTGGGTATTTTAAATAAAATAAGGAGGAATTGAAATGACATTATTTGAAGAATTGAAATGGCGTGGTTTAATTAAAGATACAGCTGGGGAGGATTTAGAAAAAATTATTAATGGAAGGGATGCAACGTTTTATTGGGGAACAGATCCAACAGCAGATAGTTTGCATATTGGACATTATTCAAGTTTAGTAACAGCTAAGAGACTTGCTCGTGCAGGACATCATCCAATTTTACTTGTAGGTGGTGCAACAGGACTAATTGGAGATCCTCGTCCAACCGCTGAACGTGAAATTATTTCATATGAGAAAGTACTTCATAACTTGAACGGAATAAAGGGACAGGTTGAAGAAATATTTAAAGGTCTTGATGTTGAAGTAGTTAATAATTATGATTGGACAAAAGACATGAATGTATTAGAATTTTTAAGAGAAATAGGAAAATATATAAATGTTAATTATATGTTAAATAAGGATATTATATCAAGGCGTCTTGATACAGGAATTACATTTGCTGAATTTACTTATACACTTTTACAAGGATATGATTTCTTATATTTGTATGAACATAAAAATTGTGTTATGCAAGTTGAAGGAAGTGATCAATGGGGTAACATTACTACAGGAATTGAGTTAATTAATAAAAAACTTGGTAAAAACGCATATGCTTTTACAATGCCACTTATTCTTGATGCGAGTGGAGAAAAATTTGGTAAGAGTGCAGGAAATGCTTTATGGCTTGATAAAAATAAAACATCATCATATGAGTTATACCAATATCTAATTAATTCAAGTGATGACAAAGTAGAGGAATACCTTAAAGTATTTACTTTCCTAACTCCAGAAGAAATCATGAAAGTAATTGCTGAACATAAGGAGAGTCCTGAAAAGAGAATTGCTCAAAAAACACTTGCAGCTGAATTTATTCGTGATTTAAGAGGTGAGGAAGAATTAGATAAATGTATTCATATAAGTGATGCTTTATTTAAAGGAAATATAAAAGAATTAACACGTGATGAACTTGAAATGACAGTTTTAAGTTTAGATAGTTTTGTAGTAGATGAAGATAAAAATATAATAGATTTACTAGTCTTAAGTGGAATTTGTTCTAGCAAAAGAGAAGCAAGAGAGTTTGTAAATAATAACTCTATTAGTATCAATGGTGATAAGGTTAATGATTTTTCATTTATTGTTAAAAAAGAAGATGCATTATATCAAGAATATACAATTATAAGAAAAGGAAAGAAAAAATATTTTGTCATTAAACATAGTTAATGTTATTGTAATAGATTTTAAAAAATGATATTATATAAGGGGTGTTAGAATGTTAATATCAAATGTAATATGTGAAACTTCATCATTTCTTAGAATAATTTATTTTATAGAATTAGCAAGAAAATTATTATTTATTGTTTTGCCTATAGGATTAATTATAATGCTTACTATAAAAGCATATAAAAATATTATTAATGCAAATAGTGAATTGAAGTTGGAAGTAATATCTTCTGTTCAAAAAATAATTGCAGTTATAATAATAATTTTTGTACCTATTTTTGTTGATATTATTATGAATTTTACTGGATATGATACCAGGGATGCTTATCAGACGTGTCGTGAAAATGCAACAATTGAACGTATTGAATATTTCAGTGAAATTGAAGATAAAGTTCGAGAAGTTGAAGATTTGATAGATTCAGTCAAGAGTATGCCAACTGTTGAAAATTTAGAGAAAGCAGAGAAGGCTGTAAGTAGTTTATATGGAGTAGCCAATGGTAGTATTATTGAGGATTTAGAATATAAGTTGGCCTCTATTAGAACAAAAATTACTATGACAGATGCGGAATTTTATTGTAAAGTGGGCGGTGGAGTATATACTGATTCACATTGTACTTATCCATCTCCAAGTATAGGAAGTAGCGGAAGTGGTGCAACAAGTTCTAATGGAATGGTTTATTATACTTACAACACTACAAATGATTATTTAGTTGTAAATACTAAATTAAAAGTAGCTGATTATGTTAAATATATACAGTCAAATAAAATTTGTCAAACTCAATCCAAGAGTTTCAGATATGGTGATCAATGTTTATGTTTTGCGGAGGAACACACTCATGCCTTAATGACAGGTGATACGCACAAAACTGCTGCTCAAATAAATGACAGTTATTATAGTGGATATTTTAATAAATATAGTGATGATGATAAAACTAAAATATTAAATATGGTTTATTCAGAATTAGTTAGTAATAAGCCAATTATATTACATGTAAATGGAAATAAAGCTGGTACATCAAGACATTATGTTACAGTTATAGGCTTTAAAAGTACTGTAACAAGTGCTGCCAATCTTAAAGAAACAGATTTATTATTAATTGATAGTGATGATGCCAAAGTAGAACAACTTCATACTTGGGGTACTTCAAGATTCATGACAACAGGTGCTAAATGTAAAAAGAAAGATTATACAGGATATCAAGTATATATGGTTAAATAAATATTAGAGGTGTATTATGTTGAAGAAAAATAAAGAAAAACGTGAAAGTAGAAAAGAAAAGAAAGAAAGAAAGAAAAGTATTACTAAATTTAAAAAGAAAGAAAAAGAGAAAAAAGTTGTAGATAAAGGAACTGTTTTTAAAAGGAGATTTAAATTTGTATTAATTATTAGTATTTTAATTATTGCAATAGAATTAATAATTATGTATCTTATGAATGTAAATAAAAATAATAATCTTACATTTGTTGATACTTATAATAGTGTGCGTAGCTATGATGACTATTATATAGCAAGTGGTGCAAGTAATTTTAAATATAGTAGGTATAATGATAGTTTTATTTATGAATATACAGATACAAATGTTGAAGGAGAACCTAAAAGAGAAGCCTATGCAGAACAAGCTAAACTTGTTAAATATGATAAGGAATTAAATACTATATTTGAAAGTACTTTTATGGGTGATTATGATTCTACTTTCTATGATGCTATTAGTGTCGGAAATGATATTTATGCTGTTGGAAGTTATATTTATGAAGAAAGTCAAATAAGTTTAAGAACAAGAGATGGCTTATTTGTAAAATATAATGAAAATGGAGAAATGGAATGGTTTAAAAATTTCCAAGTATTAGGCGATACTGAGTTTAAGAGAATAATGGCCGTTGATGATGGATTTATTGTTGTTGGTCAAAGTATATATGAAAATATGGAAATAGGTAATCATGCAACAGGTGGCGGAATTATTATTAAATATGATATGGATGGTAATATTGTTTGGAATAATAATTTTGGAGGAAATAAGTCTGGAATATTCAATGATGTAGTTAAAGTAGATGATGGTTATATTTGTGTTGGAAAAGATGCTGTTAATTATGGACTTATAGTTAAATTTTCTCTTG
The DNA here is from genome assembly GCA_017460745.1 of Bacilli bacterium. Taxonomy (GTDB): domain Bacteria; phylum Bacillota_I; class Bacilli_A; order RF39; family UBA660; genus RUG591. The sequence goes on from JAFUAL010000052.1 coordinate 69,045, forward strand.
ATGGAGAATTAGTATGGATAAAGAATTATGCTAACACTGATGAATTTGGTATGTCTAAAGTAGCACTTCATGATAATAAATTATATATTGCTGGTGCTTATAATAAGAGTAAAGAAAAAAATGACTCTGGAGAAGCAATATTTGAATATGATGCTTGTATATTTGTATATGATTTAAATGGTGAATTTATTGAGCTTTATAGTATCGGTGGAAATAAGAGTGAAAGATTTAATTCTTTGTTATTAACTGATGACTCTATTATTGCTGTTGGTTATACCAAATCAGATGATATTGATATTAATGGTTTGAATTACAGAAAAGATAAAATTGAAGGAATGATTGTATCATTTGATTATAAAGGTAACATATTAAATAAAAAAACATATGGTGGAACTAATAATGAATCACTTAATGATATAACTTTATCAATTCCTGATACTTCAGATTTAATTAATAATACTAATAGTTATATTGCTGTAGGATACTCAAATAGTAAAAGAGGAGTATTCACAGGTAATGGTAAAGATTTCTTCTCTAAAATAATTAGATATAGTACGGATTTAAATATATTAGAAGAAAAATAAAATTGATGTTTATTTAAACATCTTTTTTTATAGTAATAAAAAATTAATATTAAGTATTTTGTCTATTCAATTTAGTCAATTTATGATAAAATATAAATATAATTTAGAGGTGATAAAGTGAAAGACAAGATAAATAGTGCAATAAAGAAAATAAAAGATAATGGTAAAAAGTATTTTAGTTTTTTGGATAAAAATAAAAAATTTAATTTAATGGAAGTAATAGCTTTAATGATAATAACTATTATTTTTGGTATGTTTTTTGGTGGATTGTTGATGTATCGAAAAGGAACAATTAACTATGGAATAAGAAAAGAACTTAGGGAATTTGCAGATACTTATACGGAAATACTTAATGAATTTTATACAAACGTTGATAAAAAAGGTTTACTTGAAGCAGGAATAAATGGAATGGTAAATTATTTAGGTGATCCATATTCTGTTTATATGGATTCTGAAGAAGCAACTGCTTTTAATGAAAAAGTAAGTGGTGAATATGTTGGAATAGGAATAGAAATTATCCAATATACTGATATGAAAGTAGAAATTTTAGAATCATATGAAACAGGACCAGCATATAAAGCAGGACTTAGAGCAGGGGATGTTATAATTAAAATAGATGATGAAGATGTCCGTGAAACATCAATTAATGAAATTTCTCAGTTAGTTAAAGGAAAAGCAGGAACGTCAATTAAAGTTACGGTTTTAAGAGGAGATGCGGAACTTGAATTTAATGTCAAACGTGATAGTATTGATATTAAATCAGTTAAAAGTGAAATAATAGAATATAATGACGAAGAGATTGGTTATATAGCAATAGATTTATTTGCTGCCAATACCTTTGAACAATTTAAAGAAAACTTAGAAAATATTGAAAAAGAAGGAATAGATTCTTTAATAATTGATGTAAGAGGAAACTCTGGTGGATATTTAACAACAGTTAGTAATATATTGGAATTATTTTTACAAAAAGGTAAAATGATTTATCAACTTAAAACAAAAGAAAAAATAGAAAAATTTTATGATAAGACAGATGAAAGCAGAGATTATAAAGTAGCTGTTTTAGTAAATGGTGCATCAGCTTCTGCTAGTGAATTATTAACGGCTTGTATGAAAGATACTTATGGTGCTTATACAATCGGTACAACAACATATGGTAAAAGCAAAGTTCAAAAAACTCAAGAGTTATCCAATGGAAGTTCTATAAAATATACTTTCCAAGAATGGTTAACACCAGAGGGTATAAGCGTTGGTGATAAGGGAATCGAGCCAGAATATGTTATTAAATATGAAGCAAGCGATATTGATCATGAATATGATTCTCAACTTCAAAAAGCACTTGATTTACTAGCTGGAATAGAAGAATAAAAGTTGTAAATTTAAAATAATAGTATATAATATATAATGATTTTTAAAGAAAGAAGGTAACTAGTTTATCTTTTTTTCAGAAAGGAGAGTATGCCATCAACTGTAACTCATGCCTATATGGCACGTGATATTTATGATAAATTAAATAATAACTTAAAGAATAAATTTAAAGATAAGTTAGATTATTATGTTACATATTCCCAGGGACCTGATGTATTTTTCTTTTATCCCTTTATACCACCTTTTATCAGATGTAATCATATTAGAAAATTTGCAGGAGTTGTTCATAGAAATAAAGTAAATGAATTATTTATTAGTTTAGTTAATGAAGTAAAAAGAACAAAAGATTTTGATCAATTTATATATCTTGCTGGTCTTGTAACACATTATGTTGGAGATACTACATGTCATCCATTTGTTAATTATAAGGATTGGTTTTTAAGAAAAGAAACAAAGAAAAATAAAGATTATCATTTTGTAACAGAAGCATATATAGATAATTATGTGTTAAATATGAAGGGTGAAGATTATAAGAAATATAAGGCTTATAAATTATTAAAAAATTACAAGAATATCAAAATACAAGAAATGCTTGATAAATGCTTTTTAGATGTATTTGAAGAAAAAAATATAGGTAAGGATTATTATTTAAGTTTATCTAATATGAGATTTTTATTTCATTTTGTAAGATATGATCCATATAAGATAAAATATACTTTTTATAGTATTATTTATCATATTTTACCATTTTTGCATCGTGATATTAGATACTTTTCTTATAACTTTGATTTAAATAGTGAGGATTCAGAATATTTTCTAAATTTAAAGAAAGATAAATGGTTTAATATAAAGAAAAAAGAAATAACTTATAATAAAAGTTTTCTAGAATTATACACCGAAACAGTGGATAAAAGTAAAATGATGATAGAACAATTATATGATTATATTTATAATGATAAATATTTAGAGCTTGAAAGTTTTTTTGGTAATTTATCTTATGCCAACGGCTTACCGGTTAAAAGTAACAAAAAAAAGACTACTTCATAAACTACTTATAGTGTAGGAGGGAGTATGTCTTTTATTTTACAAGTACATCCAATAATACAAGCATTAATTGCAACTATTTTTACATGGAGTATTACAGCTCTTGGTGCAGCTTTGGTTTTTATGTTTAAAAAGATTAATAAAAATGTATTAGATTCTATGCTTGGAATATCAGCAGGAGTTATGATTGCAGCATCTTTTTGGTCTTTACTTTCACCATCAATTGCTATGGCCGAAAATTTACAGATGAATGTTATGTTAGTTGTTAGTTTAGGATTTTTATCAGGTGGTTTATTATTATTTATCGGTGATAAAGTAATGAATAAATTGCAAAGTAAAAAAGGGCTTTCAACTAATAAAAGAGTTTTAATGTTGATTTCATCTATTACCTTGCACAATATCCCAGAAGGCCTTGCAGTAGGAGTAGCCTTTGGTTCGACTTTATATGGACTTGATGGCGCAACAATACTTTCAGCATGGACTTTAGCACTTGGAATTGGCATTCAAAACTTTCCTGAAGGAACGGCTGTAAGTGTGCCTTTAAGAAGAGAAGGAATGTCTCGTAGAAAAGCATTCTTCTATGGACAATTAAGTGGCATAGTTGAACCAATTTCTGGAATAATTGGAGCTATATTAGTATTAAAAGTAAGATTGATATTACCATTTTTACTTGCATTTGCAGCAGGTGCTATGATATATGTTGTCGTTGAAGAATTAATTCCTGAAAGTCAAACAAATGAAAGTAAAGATTTAATGTCTATGTTTACTTTAGTTGGCTTTGTTATCATGATGCTTTTAGATGTACTTTTAGGATAAAAAAATCTATCATTTTGAAATGCACCCTGTAGAGTAGACAGTATAAAAAAACCTAATTGGGGATATGATATAATACACCTTCGAAAGGAGGTGTATTTATTATGGCTTCAAAGGGACAAAAATTTGCTAAATATGATAATTCTTTAGTTCAAGA
>JAFUAL010000053.1 GCA_017460745.1 Bacilli bacterium
AATAAAGCTATCATGTGATGGTACGTTAACATATGGAAGTAAGAGTTATACAGATTATTATACAAATAGAGATGAAAGTGTAGATCAATTATATTATGGATATGGAAGTGGAAACATCGGAAGTAAAGCGGCACTGCTTACTTACGATGAAGTAAAGCTAGCTGGAATGAAATATTATACGAATACAACGTATACGCATAACTACTTGTATACAGGATATTGGTACTGGCTTTTGTCGCCTGCTAATTTCTACGGCAACCTTGCGTATGCTCGCGCGGGTGATGTTAGCACGGGAGGAGAGTCGGATTACAGCAATGTCAGTTTTACTAGCGGCGGTGTGCGCCCCGTGGTTTCACTAAATCATGGAACACAAATATACGGTGGAACAGGAACAGCAACTGATCCTTACATAGTAACTGAGTCATAAAAAAGTGTAAATGTTCCACACTAAAAACACCTGATAACAAACGCCAAAACCATTTGGTGTTAGGTTGCAAAAATTTATTTTAAAATTGTGGTCAATGGTAGATATAAATAGAAAAGTTTTGTGAATTAACTCACAAAACTTTTTGTCATATAATAATAAAAATTAATTAATAAAAAAATTTATTTTAAAATTTAGATATGAATTTGATTAAATATAAAAGATTAATCAAATTTTTTAATTCGATATTGTTGTTTAATGAATTAATTTTTATAAGTTTTAAAATTAGTTTAAAATTGTATTCAAAATGTTGATTTACAAAATTTGACATATATGTGTTGGTGTGATAGTTTTGTTTTTAACCGGTAATTAATTATAGTTAGAATATCGTGTTAGAAAGAAAGGACTAATATGAATTATTATAATGAAATAAAAAGCAAATTAATTGATAATGAAGTTTATGTCAAAGTAAAAGATTATTCAAAAGAAAGAAATACAGTTATTACCTATTTTGAAATAGGTAGGTTATTGAATGAAGCTGGTGGTAAATATGGAGATAATATAATTGATGAATATTCAAAAAAATTAATTATAGAAGTTGGAAAAAAGTACAATAGAAGAACTTTATTTAGAATGAAACAATTCTATGTAGCATTTAGTAATCAAAAAGTGTCGCCGTTGGCGACACAATTGACATGGAGTCATTATATAGAATTATTATCAATTAAAGATGAAAATGAATTAATATACTATATAAATACGTCTATTGATAAAAGGTTATCCAAAAGGCAATTAAGAGAAAAAATAAAATCTAAAGAATATGAAAGATTACCTATTGATACAAGAAATAAATTGATTTTTAAAGAAAATATTGAAGTAAAAGATTTAGTTCCAAATCCTATATTAATCAAAAATAAAACTAATATTGAAGTAGTAACTGAAAAAGCATTACATCAATTAATTTTAGAAGATATAGAATCATTTATGAAAGAACTTGGTGGGAATATGTCTTTTGTTGGTAGTGAGTACAAAATTAAGATTGGTGATAGAAATAATTATATTGATATTCTTCTTTTTAATTATAAATACAATTGTTTCGTGGTAGTTGAATTAAAAGTAACAGAATTTAAAGTTGAATATATTTCACAAGTAAGGAAATATATGAATTATATAGACAAAAATATCAAAGAGATAAGTCATAATGATACAATAGGAATACTAATTTGTAAAAAGGAAAACAAATTTATCATAGAATATTGTTCCGATGAAAGAATTTCAGTTAGAGAATATGAACTTGTATAAATAATTAATAAATAAAAAAATTTTATATTAAAATTTAAATAAAAATTTGATTAAATATAAAAGATTAATCAAATTTTTTAATTCGATATTGTTGTTTAATGAATTAATTTTTATAAGTTTTAAAATTAGTTTAAAATTGTATCTAAAATGCAAATTTATATAATTTGACATATATGTGTTGATGTGATAGTCTTGTTTGTAACCGGTAATTAATCATAGTTAGGATATCATGACTATGAAACAAATAGGAGGGTTATGGAAGAACAAGAATATAATTTAATGAATGATAGAGTAGTAAGACCACTACTTAAGAATAGTGTTGTAGGAAAAAAATTAGTATCAAAAATAGTAAGTGAAATATTAGAAGTTCCTTATGAAGATATATATGATAATA
>JAFUAL010000054.1 GCA_017460745.1 Bacilli bacterium
ACTTTAGTTATTAAAGATAAAACTGGAAAAGTGATAGAAACTTGGGTATCAACAAACGAACCAAGATACATTGAAGGTCTTGAACCAGGAGATTATACATTAACAGAGACAACAGCACCAAATGGATATGTATTATCAAGTGAAACTATAAGCTTTACATTAAAAGCTGATGGAAGTGTTAAATCAGTTGTCATGTATAATGCAAGACAAGGTGTAACTAGAGTAAAAATAAGTAAACAAGATATAACAAGTAAAGAAGAATTACCAGGAGCAACTTTAGTTATTAAAGATAAAACTGGAAAAGTGATAGAAACTTGGGTATCAACAAACGAACCAAGATACATTGAAGGTCTTGAACCAGGAGATTATACATTAACAGAGACAACAGCACCTGATGGATATAAATTATCAAGTGAAACAATATCATTTACTGTAAAAAATGATGGAACTGTACAAAGTGTTGTAATGTACAATGAAAAATATAATGTTCCAATTACAGATTTAAATATTAGTAGTAGCGCTATTGTAGGAGCAGCACTTATTATGTTACTAGGAACAGGATTAGTGTTCTATGCAAAACACTCATACTAAGAATAAAATAATTATTGTATTTGGAGTTACCTTATTTATAATAGGATTAATATTTTTAAGTAGCAATTATTTAAATGAAAAACGTGATATTGCTTATCAATATATGAATAATTTACTACTTGAAAGCGTAGAAACAGTTGAACTTAAAGAAGAAGTAGGCATCATGGACACTACTTCTTCTTTAGAAGAGACAACTAATCAAGAAGAGCAAAAAAGTGAAGAGACAGAAGAATATGTAGATCCATATTTAAAGTATTATATAGGTACACTTGAAATACCAAAAATAAATTTAAGTAAAGGTTTTACAGATATAAATTCAAAATATAATACAGTTAATAAAAATATTCAAGTAGTAGAAACTAGTACTTATCCAGATGTAGATAAAGGAAACTTTATCATAGCTGCTCATTCTGGAACAAGTTATCTTGCATATTTTAAAAATCTTTACAAGTTGCAACTTGGAGATATGGCATTTGTAAATTATAAAGGAAAAAGATATTCATATAAAATAGTAGACATCTATGAACAAGAAAAAACAGGTCAAATAGCAATTTATCGTGATGTAAATAAAACAACTATGACACTTGTTACCTGTACAAAAGATTCTAAAACAAAACAAACAATTTATATATTAGAACTTGTAAATATTGAAAATATTTAATACTAAGTCTTAAAAGGGGGGGATTAGTATGATACAAAAAGAATTACTAGAGCAAATAGACTCATTATTTAAAATATTTGTGTCTAATAAAAATATTGTATTAATAGGTATATTAGCATTTATTTCTTTTATACTACTAGAAATAGTAAGTCATTTAAGAAGTAAAAAGATCGTTAAAATAATATTAGTCAGTATTTATGTTTTAGTATTTGGAATATTATTAATTTTCTATAATACAGAAATATTATCATTTATTGATTATTTGATAAATAATGTATTTATTCTATTCTTTTTTCCAAATCTTGCTGTTTATACCTTAATAATTATTATTAGTAATGTATTCGTAATTAGAACATTACTTGGAAGAAATAATAAAATATTAAAAAATATCAGTATTATCTTCTTTATTCTATTTAATATTATATTTTATTTAATAATAGATAATTGTTTAACTAATAATGTATTAGTATATGAAACATTAAGTATTTATACTAATAGTGATTTACTTACATTGATACAAGTTAGTATGTATTTATTTATCCTATATTTAATTATTATACTAATAGCTAAAGTATCAGGAAATATTATTGGTTCTATGAAAGTAAAAGAAAGAGTTGTTAAGCCAAAAGAAGTACCAAGTATTGTTGTAAAAGAAGATAGAATACCTAATATTTCAAGTATTCCAGAGATTATTCCTGATACTACTCCTAATACCTTAGTAATAACACCAGAAGAGGTGCTTAAACCACTTAATTCTTTAGTATTAAATAATCAAGAAATAAATAATTTAAAAACAGTTAATGTTTATAATGAATATATGGATATAGAACCTGTTAAGAAAAAGAAAATTCAATTATCTAATATGGATGAAATATTTGTTGATGATAATATGAATCATGATATGGATATTGTATTTGGTAATATATCTTGTTTAAATAATATTATGAATGATGTATTAAAATTAAGAGGAAATATTAATAATGAAAATCAAATAAGAAAAATATATGATCAAATTACTATAAATAGTAAAAATTTAACTTTAAAAGATTATAATTATTTAATAAGTACTCTAAAAGAAATAAGAAATAATAATTAAGAATATTTAAATTTTTTAGATATTCTTTTTTTATTTATTCTTTTCTTAATGTTGAAATGATGTCTATTTTTTGTTATAATTAGGTTAGAAAAATAGGAGTAGATATGAAGAATAAAATAGTATTAATTATAGTAGCATTTGTTGGTTTAATTGGTTTTATAGCTTTAGTCCTTTTTGATAAAGAAAGTTATGCATTAAGTGATAATGAAAAAAGAGATTGGAATATATATTTTAGTAATTTAGAAACATCTATTGTAAACGGAAATGCTTTTGTTCCTATGGAACCGGAGCTTGAAGCAACTAGTATAAAGGCTTATGATGTATTAGTGAGTCAAAAAGGAGATTTTGCAACTTTTACTTTTGATGTAGTAAATTCTGGAGATATAGATGCTCGTCTTGAATCATTAAGCAAGTTAGAACCTACTTGTACAAGTCTTGCATTACCAGCTGTAGTAAGTGATGAAGAACTTGTTTGTAATAATTTAGAATTTAAACTTACTTATACTAAGAATAATAAGGAAGTACGTATAAATGATATTATTAACGCACATAGCAAGGAGAATATTACTATGCGTGTTGGAGTTAGTAATATAGATGAATCATTAAGTGATGATGTACAAATAACTTTATATGATATGAATTTAATTTATAGCCATTCAAATTAAGATTATTTAGATAATCTTTTTTTTAATTAGGGCTTTGTCTTGAAATATTTAAAAGAATACCAATTCCAAAAAGACTTGTAAGTAAACTAGAACCTCCATATGACATAAAGGGAAGGGTAACACCTGTAACAGGAATTAAACCAATGACAACTGATAAATTCATAATAACTTGAACTATTAATTGAAATATTAATCCAAATGCTAAATATTTAGCAAATAAATTCTCTTGTCGTAAAGATATTTTGATTCCTCTTATTAAAATAATAGCAAATAAAGTTAAAATTACTAAAGTTCCAACTATTCCAAATTCTTCAGCAATGATAGAAAAAATAAAATCAGTTTGAGGTTCAGGTAGATAAAAAGCTTTTTGACGACTATTTAAATAACCAACTCCAAACAATCCATTAGGACCAATGGCATATAAACTTTGAATAATTTGAAAACCGGTTCCAAGTGGATCACTCCAAGGATTTAAGAAAGATGTGATACGATCCATTCTATAAGGAGCAATGGCAATTAGTAAAGTAATTCCTGCGATTCCTAAGAAAAAAAGTATAATAAAAAAATTCATTGGAACACCAGCTACAAATAAACAAGCAATTATGGTAAGAACAATTATCATTCCGGTTCCAAAATCAGGTTCTAACATAATAAGACCAAAAATTAATAATAATATAAATAGAATTGGAAATATTCCTTTTTTATAATTTTGTAAAAATTTATTTGATTTGGCTAAATATTTTGATGTAAAAATTATTAATCCAATTTTCGAAAATTCAGATGGTTGAATAGAAAAACTACCAATTCCAAACCAACTACGACTTCCATTTCGAACTATACCAAGTCCTGGAATTAGGACTAAAATTAGTAAAACGATACAAACTATTAATAACTTATTTGCATGTTTATAGTATAATTTATAATCTATTTTTGAAATAATAAATAAAATAATAATTCCTATTAAACTAAATATACCTTGATTTATAACATATTTAAAAGGATTATTAAATTTATATTCGGCCCAGACGTAGGATGCTGAATAAATCATAAAAAGTGATATAATCATTAAAATAATAACAGAGAATAATAGAGTTTTATCAATTTTCATAGATCACCAATTAAGTTTATGTAATTAAATTTAATATTAGAAAAAAAGAAGTGATTTTTATATGATTTTAGTTTATAATTAATATGTAAGTATTATTAATCTAGTTTATAAAAGGAGTTTTATATATGGAAAAGGTAATTGATGAAAAGTGTTTAAATTGTGGTGCAACTATTAAGTATAATCCAAAATTAAAAAAATTTAAATGTGAATATTGTGGTGCTGAATTTGAATTAGAAGATTTTAAAAAAACACGTGAAAAGATAAATAAAGAAATAGATTTAACTAAAGAATTTTCCAAGATGGAAGAAATGGAAGGTTATGTTTGTAAGAACTGTGGTGCAACTATTGTTAGTTTAGAAAATATTTCATCAACTACTTGTCTTTATTGTAAAAGTAATGCAATTATTAAAAATAGATTAAGTGGAATTTATAAACCTGATAGTATTATTTTATTTAAATATCAAAAAGAAGAAGCAATTAAAGAGTGGCTTAATTTATGTAAAGGAAGATTATTAATACCTAAAGGGTTTAAAGATGAAAGCAACATTAAAGAACTTGAAGGGTTATATGTTCCTTTTTGGTTATATGATGTTACAAATAGTGCCTATCTTAGATGTGATGGGACGAGAGTTGCTACTTGGATGGATTCAAGATATATTTATACTAAAACGGATTATTACAAAGTAGAACGTGGAGGAGATTTATCGTTCGTAAGCGTTCCCAATGATGCAGCAACAAGATTTGATGATGTAATTATGAATGCTATTGAACCATTTGATTATAAAGATTTAATTCCATTTGAAACAACGTATCTTTCAGGGTTTTTATCTGAAAAATTTGATGTAGAAATGACGGATGCTTATCTTAATGCTAAAACAAGAATAGAGACAGATTCTAAAAATTATTTAAGAAGTGATATGAAAGGTTATGCAACTCTTATTAATAAAGAGTCTAAAAATGATTTAAAGATAAATAATACAAGTTATGTATTGTTACCAGTTTTTGTTTTAAATATTAAATATAATGATAAAATTTATCATTTTGCAATGAATGGTCAAACTAAAAAGATGGTTGGAGAAATACCAGTTTCTAAATCTAAATTGTTATTATTGATTCTAGTTACTTTTGTGTTATCGTTTGGAATAATTATTTTAATATTAAAATTAGGTGGATATAGGTGGTAGAAATGAGAAAAGTAATTTATTATTTATGCTTTTTGTTATTGTTGTTTTTAATTAGTATTATTCCAACCAGTGCCAAGGAAATTAATACTTGTACTAGAAGTAATGATAATTTACATGTAAGAGATAATCTTGTTAAAAATAATATAAGTGATATTTTAAGTACTCCTTGTGTTGATGAAAGTTTAAAAGTATATGATTTTGGGGATTTATTAACGGATTTAGAGGAAGAAAATTTATATAATGAAGCACGTGAGTTTATAGAATATACAAATTACGATATAGCCCTTGTAACAATTTCTGAAAATAATAAGGGAAGTGCCATGGTGTATGCAGATGATTTTTATGATTATAATCTCTTTGGTAAAAATGAAACAAGAAATGGACTTTTATTATTAATTGATATGGATACTCGAGAAATATATGTATCAACAACTGGATATGCTATAAAGATGTATGATGATGCACGTCTTGGAATAGATGAGATATATTATAATACGAATTCAGTTTTAGATTATGGATTTGATTATGTTAAAAATGGTGAATATTATAATGCATTTTCATCTATGATTAAAAGATTAACCGAGTTTTATAGTTTAGGTTATCCAAGTAGTAATAGTAATATGGAAATAAGTACAACTGGAAAGCCAATTATTATTCGTCATATTAGTTATTCTTTTGTTGGTGGTATTGCTGCTATTATTACCTTAATAATTACTATTATTTTTTATAATATATCTCGACTTAAGATTAAAGTTACTTCAACAGTTAGTTATATGCAAAAGCAAAATATAACAACTAGAAATGACTTTTTAGTTAATAGTGTTGTAACTCATACTTTAAGGCATACTGATACTGGTAGTTCAGGTGGAGGTTCATCAGGAGGATCAAGTTACCATTCATCATCAAGTGGATCATTTCATGGTGGCGGTGGCCGTGGATTCTAAAAATAAATTAAGAGAAATAGTTAAGAATAGACGAAAAAATATTGTTGATAAAGAACAAAAAGAAAGTATTATAACTTATAAAATACTTAATAATTACAATGTATTAAACTGTAATAACATATTAGTTTATATATCAACACATTGTGAAGTATCAATGATTAATTTAATAAATGAGTTATTTAAGTTAAAGAAAAATGTTTATGTTCCAAAGGTTATTGGTAAAGATATGAAGTTTTATAAAATTGAATCATTTGATAATTTATTAAAATCAAGTTTTGGTATTTTAGAACCCATAAATGGAGTGGAATATAATTATAATTTAGGTGATGTAGTAATTGTACCAGGCCTTTTGTTTGATAAATATAATAATCGAATAGGTTATGGTGGCGGTTATTATGATAAATTTTTAAAAGATAAAAATATGTATAAAATAGGTGTATGTTTTAGAGAGTTTTATGTAGAAAAAATAGAATGTGAAAGTCATGATATAAAAATGGATTTAGTAGTAACGGAGATGTAGTTTTATGGAATTTGAAAGATTTAAATTACTTGTAAAAGATAATTTTTCAAAAATTGAAAATAAAAGTGTATTAATAATTGGCGTTGGAGGAGTTGGAGGATATGTTGCAGAAAGTCTGGCAAGATGCGGAGTTTCAAGTATCACAATAGTTGATAGTGATATAGTTGATATTACCAATTTAAATAGACAAATAATTGCACTTCATTCAACCATTGGTATGAAAAAAGTAGATGTTTTAAAAACACGCATTTTAGATATTAATCCAAATTGTAATGTATCTACATTTGATTGCTTTTATGAAGAAAGTAATAAAGATATAATATTTGATAAAAAATATGATTATATAATTGATGCCTGTGATACTATAAAAAGTAAAGAATTATTAATTCGTGAGGCTAAGAGACGCAGTATTAAAATTATTTCTTCAATGGGTGCAGGTTTTAAATTTGATCCAAGTAAAATAAAAGTATCTAAGTTAAAGAAAACTAGTTATGATAAAATAGCATCTATATTAAGACATAATTTAAGAGACGATAAAGAGTTATTAGAAATACCAGTTGTTTACTCTGAAGAAACATTTAGTAGACATGAAAAGACAATTGCATCAAATTCATATATACCAGCAATCTTTGGTTTATTTATAACATCTTTTATTATTAAAGAATGGATGGAGGAAGTTTCATGAAAAAAGAATATATACCAACGTTTTTACTTATAGTCTTATTAATTGCTTTATTAGTATACAATTATATTGTTTAGGATTTTAAAAAATAATTTAAAATTACTTTACAATATTTTTTTATTATTATATAATTAATACATAATAGGAGGATTTATGAGTAAAGAATTTAAGAGGACTTTTTTTGTGTGTTTACTAGCAGTACTTCTAGTTATATCAAATCTTATAGGATTAAAATATACTAATTTTTTAGATATAACAATTGGAGTTGATTTCGTTACTTATCCATTTACATTTTTATGCACATTGTTAATTATGAATTTGGGAAGTAAGAGAGATGCTTATAGAGGAATTTTAGTTGCCTGTGTTATTCAATTATTGATTACTATTAGTTATGTAATTGCAACATCACTTGGTAGTCAAAGTTTAATGCCAGATGCTGCAACTTATGTTAATCAAGTATTTAAAGTAAATGAATTAAATATTTTAGCAAGTGTTCTTGCATTTGTTGCATCACATTCATTGTTAATTTATATCTATGATAATTTTACTCGTTATAACAAAGAATTATATGGTCTTGCAATAGGTCTTTTGGGAGCACTTTTCCTAAATTCTATAATATTCCTTGGAATATCTTTACATATGTATGAACCAATTTATATTATTAATATGGTACTTAGTAATGTAATAATTGATATTGTAATGATTTTAATTATAATAATTTTATTCTACATATTAAAAGAAAAGAGAGCTCGCGTTGTAACATTTAAAAAAGATGAAAATACGATATGTAATGATTTAAGTACTGAAGAAATAATTGAAAGTAAGAAAGAAACTAAAGTTGCTACTAGAAAAACTAGTCAAACCAAAAATGCTAAAAAAACTAACAATTATCGAAGTGTTAATTCTAAGACAAAAACGCCTAAAAAAACAAGTAATGGTAAACAAGTAAAAAAAAGTAAAGATAATAAATAAATAGTAAAAAATACGTTAAAAGTGTTGATTTAAATTATTATTTATGATAAGTTGTATATGTAAGCATATCATGTGCTTAACCGATTCACTAATAAAGGAGGAACATAATGAAAAAAGTTGAATTAGTTGAAGCTGTTGCAACAACTGCTGGATTAACTAAGGCAGATGCAACTCGTGCAATCGATGCAACATTCGATGCAATTACAAAAGCATTAAAGAAAGGTGACAAAATTACTTTAATTGGTTTTGGAACATTTGGTGTTTCAAAAAGAAATGCACGTGTTGGACGTAATCCACAAACAGGTGCTGAAGTTAAAATACCTGCTCGTAATGCTGTTACATTTAAAGCTGGAACTCAATTAAAGAATGAAGTTAACTAAAAAGCTTTGGCTTTTTAGTTTTTTACTATAGGTGATAATTTGGAAACTATTTTAGAATTTTTAAATATCATAGAAAATAAAGGTTTTAAAGCGTATGTAGTTGGTGGATATGTTAGAGATTATTTACTATCAATAAAATCATTTGATATAGATGTAACAACTAATGCAACTCCTAAACAAATAAAAGAAATATTTTTGGATGTTGATTTAAAAAAAAGTGAAGTAGATAAGTCTAGTTATGGTTCCTTGATAGTTAATTATAAAAATATTTTATTTGAAGTAACAACATTTAGAGAAGAATCTGATTATTTAGATAATAGACATCCATCAAGTATAAAATATGTAGATGATTTAGAAACTGATTTAAAAAGACGAGATTTTACTATTAATGCTATTTGTATGGATAAATTTGGTAAAATAATAGATCCATTAAATGGTAGACAAGATTTAAAAAATAAAGTAATTAAAACTATAGGCGATAGTAATAAAAGTTTTAGGGATGATGCTTTAAGAATACTTAGGGCTATAAGATTTTCAACAGTTTTGAATTTTAAATTAGATGAGAATGTAATTAAATCTATTGAAAAAAATAAGAAATATTTAAAAAATATATCTTATGAAAGAAAAAAAGTTGAACTTGATAAAATATTTGTAAGTAAAAATAATAAGTATGGAATAGAGTTAATTAAAGAATTAAAATTAGATAAGTATCTTGAATTAAATGATTTAAATAGAGTTCAGGATTATACAGATTTAATTGGTATTTGGTCAATGATTAATCCGGCATCTTATAAATTTACAAAAGTAGAAAGAGAATTAATTAAAAAAGTAAATGTTGTTTATAATTTAGATAATTTAAATAATCAAGTACTATATAAATATGGATTATATGTGAATGTTTTAGCAGGGATTAATAAGGGTATAAGTAAAAAGAAGATTACAGAGTCTTATAATAAATTACCTATTAAATCTAAAAGTGATATTAAAATTGATGTTGATACTATATGCAGTATCTTAAATAAAAAACCAGATAGTTTTTTAAATAGTATCTATAAAGATTTAGAGCATGAGATATTAAATAATAATTTAAAAAATGATAGAAATAAAATAATTAAATATATAAAATTAAAATATTTAAAATGAATAGAGGGATGATATGAAAAATATGTTTTGTTATATAGGAATATTACTTGCTATAGTATTAATTGTATTTCCACCGGTGTTAAGAGCAGTATTGCCAGATAAAGTAACTGAAACTGATGCAAAATCCAGTACGTCTATTTTGTTATGTAGTAATGATAAATATATTGTTTCTACTAATTATGAAGATGATAAACCAACTTTAATTATGTTTAAGAAGTTAATTACAGAAGAAGCAACACCAATAGATGATTCATTAAGTAATTTGTATGATAGTTTTAGTAATGATGATGAAATAGTTTACACAACTATGGAAGATGGAGAAATTGCTCAAATCGATCTTTTAGCCTTACAACATGAGAATTTGAATACTTTAGGACTTTTAACTGGTGATATAAATCATCAAAGAGAATATTATGAAAGTTTAAACTTAATATGTGGTATAAGATAATAAAGAAAGTAGTGATTAGATATGAACTTAAATAAATATATGTTTAGAGAATATGATATAAGAGGGATATGGGGACGTGATATAGATGAAAATATATCTTATTTGATAGGAAGAGCATTTGGAACTAAATTACATAGATTAGGTAAAACTGAAACTTTAGTTGGATATGATAATAGATATTCATCTCCTGCTATTGAAAAAAATGTTGTTAAAGGAATTTTGGACTCTGGTGTTAATGTTATGCGACTTGGTTTAGTTACAACTCCAATGTATTATTATGGATGGGATAGACTTAATATTAAATCAGGTATGATGATTACAGCTAGTCATAATCCAAAAGATGATAATGGATTTAAGTTTTCATATAATGGAATTCATAATGCTTATGGAGATTCTTCTTTAGAACTTTATAATATGATTATTAATAATGATTTTGATAGTGGAACTGGTACTATAAGAGAATTTGATATTAAAAATGATTATATTAAGATGATTACAGAAAATATTAATTTAGGAGATCGTAAAATTAAAGTAGTATATGATTGTGGCAATGGAACAACTTCTATTGTTGCAGATGATGTTTTCAATACATTTAAAGAAAAAATTGAACTTATACCTCTTTTTAATACGTCAGATTCTAGTTTTCCAAATCATCATCCCGATCCTGCGGTTGAAGAGAATTTAACAATTTTAAAAGAAAAAGTTAAAGAAACAAATGCTGATTGTGGAATTGCCTTTGATGGAGATGGAGATAGAGTAGGAGTTATAACTAATACTGGTAAGTTCTTAGATATTGATAAATATATGATTCTTGTTTGGCGTGATTTAGTTAATAAGAATGTTCAAAGAAAAACTTTTTATGATGTTAAATGTTCTCTTGCTTTAAAAGAAGAACTTGATAAATTAGGAATTGAAAATGAATATTATAGAACTGGGAACTCTTATACAAAAGCAAAGAGTGTTGAAGGAGATTATCCTTTTTCAGGTGAATTATCAGGACATTTATTCTTTAGAGACAAATTCCCAGGATATGATGATGGAATATATGCAGGACTTAGACTTATTGAAATACTTACTAATACAAATAAAACTGTGGAAGAATTAATAAGTGGCATACCAGAGTATATTAGTACGCCTGAAATAAAAATTCCAACTGAGGATAATATAAAATTTCAAGTAATTGATAAAGTACATGAATATGCAATTAGTCGTGGATATAATATATTAACAGTTGATGGAGTAAAAGTATTATATAGTGATGCATCAGCCCTAGTTCGTGCATCTAATACTGGTCCAAATATTACAACAAGATTTGAAGCTAAAACTGCTGAAAAATTAGAAGAAATAAAAAAAGAATTTTTAGATAAAATAGATGAAATAAAAAGTAGTTTAAATTAAAAAAAGTTATTCCTAAATTGGAATAATTTTTTTAATTATTTAGAAAACTATTTAAAAAGTCAATATCATTTAATTTACTTTGTACTTCAGTTTCATAATTTTCTATATAAATATAATCATTTTCCTCATTAAAATATTTTAATACTTTATCTCTTGTAATAAAATATTCCTTATCTTTAAAGTAAAAGTCTACACTTTCTAATTTTCCAATCTGTTTAAATAAAATTATAGAATTTACAAACATTGCTTTTTTAGAATAATTTTTATCATTAAAAAGAGTATTTATATCATTTTCTGTTTGACCAGCATTTATTTCTTTTACTCCAAATCGATAAATAATATGATTATTGTTTGGTGTAATTAAATAATTGCTTTTAGTTTTATATAAAGGAAGTTTTTGACAAATTGCTTCTTCAATTCCTATACTTTTTTCTCCTTTATAATATGTTGTGTAAAAATTATCTCTTGTTAAATCAGAATAAGAATTTATAAAACTTGCTATTTTTACTTTTTCAGGTCTAATTGTAAATATATAATCATTATCTTTATATAATTTTATTCCAAATAAACTTATTAAAGTTATTAAAACTATACTTAATATCGTAATTAAAAACATATTTATCCTTTTTAATAAATTAAATTTCTTAGTTTTATTATTTGTTTCTTGAATGGTATTTTTTAAAACATGTTCAACATCACTTGTTTTAATTTTTTCATAATATGTGCCTCCTAAAAGTTCATATAAACTTACATTTAAAATTTTACTTATATCAATAAGATAAGAAATATCTGGCATATAAACACTATTTTCCCATTTTGAAATAGTTTTATAACTAGATATACCAAGTTTATCAGCAAGTTCTTGTTGAGTTAATCCAAGTTCCTTTCTTTTAGATTTGATTAATTTTCCAATTTCTTCATTCATTTTATTACCTCCAAGAGTAACATATCATTTTTTATAAAAATATTATATACCTAAGATGACGAGTTTTGTTGTAATAATTTTTTGTATAAATTTACCTAGGCTGTTAATAATAATATTGGTGATTTAATGGAAAAAAAATTATATAACAAATTAGTAATGAATCATAAGCCGACTGAAAAAAGAGCAGAAAATGCATTCATTGCTTTTTTAACAGGTGGTCTTGTTGGAGTGATTGGTCAATTGCTTGTTGAATTTTATTCATATTATTTGCATCTTTCATCTAATGATGCATCTGTATTTATGATGGTTACTTTAATATTCTTTGCAAGTTTATTTACAGCTTTGGGATTCTTTGATAAATGGGTTAAATTTGCTAGATGCGGTTTAATTATTCCTATTACTGGTTTTGCTCATTCCATGACAAGTGCTGCTATTGAATATAGAAAAGAAGGCTTTGTTACAGGGTTGGGTGCTAATATGTTTAAACTTGCTGGTACCGTTATCTTATATGGAGTAGTATCAGCATATATATTTGGATTCATAAGACTTATTATTATGGGAGGTGTTTAATGACAACTAAATATAAAAATGTTTATATAAAAGATACTGCAACTGTTGTTGGACCATATGAATATGAAGGACCTCTCTCAAAACGATTTGATAAGCATTATGAAGATATGTATTTTAATGAAGAAACGCTTGAGAAAGCTGAAACTAAGTTGATGAGTGATAGCATTGAACTTGCTTTAGATAAAAGTAAATTAAAAAGTGAAGATATTAATTTATTTATAGCCGGGGATTTGCAAAATCAAATTACATCAAGTACTTATGCAGCTGGAAAATTAAATATTCCATTTCTAGGAATATATACTGCCTGTGCAACTAATACAGAGGGGTTGGCACTTGGTGCCACTTATATAGAAAGTAAAATTTGTAAGAATGTTATGGTTAGTGTAAGTAGTCATAATATGGTGTCTGAAAAACAATTTCGAAATCCAACTGAATATGGGGCTCCAAAACCTGGGACGGCAACATTTACAGCAACTGGAGGAGCAACTTGTATTTTAACAAATAAGAAAAGTAAAGTTCGAATAGAAAGTGCAACGATTGGAATACCACAGGATTATGCTCAAACAGATCCACTTCATATGGGAAGTGTAATGGTACCAGCTGCCGCTAATACAATTCATAGACATTTAACGGATTTAGGAAGAAGTATTAATTACTACGATTTAATATTAACAGGAGATCTTGGAATATATGGAAAAGAAATATTAAAAGATTTTATGAAAACAGAATATGGAATGGAACTTAATAATTATAATGATTGTGGTGTAATGTTATATGATTTAGAAAATCAAAAAGAAGTACAAGCAGGCGGAAGTGGACCGGTTTGTAGTGCACTTGTTGTATACTCTGATATTTTAAAAAAACTAGAAACAAAAGAATTAAAAAGAGTTTTATATGTTGCAACTGGTGCTTTATTTAATCCAACAACAGTCTTTCAAAAATCAAATATTTTAAGTATAGCCAATGCTATAAGTTTGGAGAGTGTAGAATGATATATATTTATTCATTTTTATTTGCAGGATTTGTATCAATGCTTGGACAATTAATTCTTGATAATACAAAATTAACTCCAGGGCATATTACAAGTTTATTTGTAATAATTGGTGCATCTCTAGATATTTTTAATATTTATGATTTAATAGTGGCTCATGTTGGAGCAGGGGCCTTAGTTCCTATTACTTCATTTGGTCATTTATTAATTCATGGAGGTTTAGTTCGAGCACATGATTTAGGATTTATTGGACTTATGATGGGAGTATTTGATTTAACTGCATCTGGAATTACATCAGCAATATTCTTTGCTTTTATCTTTTCTTTGTTTTTTAAACCAAGAGATTAAATTATATATAAAAATTGATTTATCAATTTTTATTTTTTTGCATAAAAAAAAGATTATTTAGAGTTTTTACTCTCAAATCTCTTTTTTAATAATTCAAGTATTTTATTTTTTTCTTCTTCATTGGAATTAGTCCAAACGATTTCAAAGAACACACCCATACCTGGAAGAGTTACTTCATCTTGTTCTTCAATACTTTCTTCAATAGCATTTTTGATAGTTTTAATATCATCATCTTTAAAGTTATTTATGATGTAATCTCTTATTTTTATATCGTCCATATTCATTTCCTTTCAAGAATATTATTACCAAATTTACATTTTTTATGTAAATTTTTTTTAAAAAAGTGTAAAACTGTTTACAAAACATATAAAAGTTACTATAATTTAAGTATAGTACGACAGAATAGAGAGGTTTTATTTCATATTTTTGAATTGGGAGGTTTTTAAGTATGCATTATAGTGTTATGTTAAATGAAGTAATAGAATCACTTAATTTAAAAAGTGACGGAATAATCGTCGATGCAACTTTAGGGTATGGAGGTCACTCAAGTCGTATTTTAGAAAGAATAAAAAGTGGGCACCTTTTCGCCTTTGATCAAGATATTGAGGCAATAGAGTTTAGTCAGAAAAGACTTGAATGTCTAGGAACTAACTTCACGATTATTAAAAGTAATTTTTTATACATGAAAGAAGAATTACTTAAAAGAGACATCCAAAAAGTATCAGGAATAGTCTTTGATTTAGGAGTTAGTTCCCCTCAACTTGATAATAAAGAAAGAGGATTTAGTTATTTACATGATGCACGACTTGATATGCGAATGGATAAGGATGGTTCTATTTCGGCGTATGATGTTGTGAATACATATAGCGAATCTGATTTATATAGAATAATTCGTGATTATGGCGAAGAAAAATATGCAAAAAATATAGCCAGAAATATAGTTCATGCAAGAGAAAAAAAGAATATAGAAACAACGTTTGAACTTGTTGATATAGTAAAACATAGTATGCCATATAAAGAGACTATTGAAAAAAATCCAGCACGTCGTACCTTTCAGGCTATTAGAATTGAAGTTAATCATGAATTAGATATACTTGATGCTAGTATTAGAAATGCTTTAAGTATGTTAGAAGTAAATGGAAGAATAGCAGTTATTACATTTCATTCTTTAGAGGATAGAATAGTAAAAAAAATATTTAAAGAAGTAACAAATGTTGATAAGGTTGCAAGATCTTTACCAGTTGTACCAGATGCATATCTTCCCAAGTTTAAAACAATAATTGATACAGCACCAACAAATGAAGAATTACTTGAAAATAATAGAAGTCGTTCAGC
This sequence comes from Bacilli bacterium, assembly GCA_017460745.1. GTDB lineage: Bacteria > Bacillota_I > Bacilli_A > RF39 > UBA660 > RUG591. Next base: position 15,962 of record JAFUAL010000054.1, read on the forward strand.
TCGTCTTCATGTTATTGAAAGGATTAGAGAGGATAATAATGAAAAAGAAAGTTAAAAAAAATAAACTTTCTCCTTTTGAAAAATTTTTATATTTTATTGCTATTGTGCTTACCATTTTATCTCCTCTTGTAATAGTATTCTTTAAATCAACTTTATCGAAGATGAACTATGATGCAGAGAAATTAAAAAAACAAATAGCTGTTCAAGAAAAAGAAAATGAAAGTTTACAAATGAAAATAAATGAGCTTGCCAGTCTTGAAAACATTCAAAAAGTTATTAAAGATAAAGGATTGGAATACAATAACGATAATATAAAAAATATAGATTAGGAGGACATTATGAAAAAAGAGAATAAAGTTAAAATTAGTAATCTACTTTTAATATTTACTCTTTTTTTATTTATTGTACTAGCTGCTCGTCTTACTTATATTGGAGTGAGTGAAAGTGTTGATAATATTAATATTCAAGAACTTGCAAGTAAAAGAACAACAAAGACAACAATTTTAAAAGCAAATCGTGGTACTATTTTTGATTCATCTGATAATGTTTTGGCTCAAGATGTTTCAAGTTATACTGTAATTGCTTATTTGGATTCTAAAAGAACAACTAATCCTGACAATCCTCAACATGTAGTTGATAAGGAAGGAACAGCTTTAGTTCTTGCCAAACTTCTTGATATGGATACAGAAACGGTTTTATCTTATTTAAATAAAGAAGGAGTTTATCAAACAGAATTTGGAGCCAAAGGACGTGGACTTACGGAACTTGAAAAGGATACAATAAAAAGTGCAAATCTTGCTGGAATAGATTTTATTGAAACTAAGAAAAGATATTATCCTTATGGAAAATTTTTATCTTATTTGATTGGATATGCAAAAGAAGAAAATGATGGAACATTAACTGGAGAAATGGGCATTGAAAAATATTACAATAAAGAATTAACAGGCGTAAATGGAAAAAGTGTTTATCAAAAAGATTTACAAGGATATAAAATTGCTAGTACTAAAGAAATAACTGAGGAAAAAGTTGATGGTGTTGATATTCGTTTAACTATTGATAATAATATTGAATTCTTTTTAGAGGAAGCAATTAATAAATCAAGAAGCAAATATGAATATGAGGAACTCGATATAATTATTGCAAATGCTAAAACAGGAGAAATTTTAGGCTATGCATCAACTCCTAGCTTTGATCCGAATATTCGTGATATAACAAACTACCTTGATCCTAATTCTAGTGTTGCTTTTGAACCGGGTAGTACTATGAAAATTTATACTTATATGGCTGCCCTTGAAGCCGGAGTTTATAAAGGAAATGATACATATTTTTCTGGTAGTTTTGAAACAAAAGATAAAACGATTATTCGTGACTGGAATAAAGTAGGTTGGGGGCGTATTACATTTGATCAAGGATTTATTTATTCTAGTAATACAGCAGTTGTTAATATCATGGATAAATATTTAGATGCAAGTTCCTTAAAAACATATTTAAAACGTTTAGGCTTTGGTTCTAAAACCGGTATTAGTTTACCAAATGAAGTATCTGGTAAAATAGATTTTAAATATGAAACAGAAGTGTTTAATGCAGCTTTTGGACAAGGTATTACAACAACACCTATTCAACATATTAAAGCCTTAACAGCTATTAGTAATGATGGTGAATTATTAAGCCCTTATATTGTAAAAAGTATTACAGATGGTAGTGATACGAAGGAATTCTCAAGAAATAGTTTAGGACGTGTTGCCTCAAGTCAAACAGTTGAATATATGAAAAACTTGATGTGGCATACTATTAATGATAGCGATGGTGCAGCTCATGCATATTGCATAGATGGATTTGATATAATTGGAAAGACCGGTACAGCTCAGATTGCAAGTACTAATGGACTAGGTTATTTAACTGAAGATGATTCTGTTATTAGAAGTATAGCTTTAATGTTTCCAAAAGATGATCCTGAAGTTATAATATATGGTGCAGTTAAGAAATCAAGAACAGTAAACGCTTTATCTGAACCAGTTAAAGAAATAATTCAAAATATTGCTAAATATTATAATATATATAATGAAACAGAAAAATCATCTGATAAGACAGTTGAAATTGGAGAGTATATTAATTTAAAAAAAGATGATGTCTTAAAAACTTTTCAAGAATTACAAATTAACCCAATAGTAATAGGCAGCGGAGATGTTGTTATAAATCAATATCCAATTAATTCGAGTGTTACTCATGATGAAAAAATATTTTTAATAACTAATTCTAATGATTTTAAAGTTCCTGATTTAAAAGGTTATTCTAAAAGTGATGTTATAACTCTTTTGAGTTATTTGAATGTAAACTACGAAATAACAGGTCATGGTTATGTTGAAGAACAAAGTATACCACCTGATACTCCGATTGGTCCTGATACTAAAATAGATATAAAACTTTCAAACAAAGTAAATAGTTAAAAAAGTGTTAAAAAAAATTTATTTTAAAATTTGTTTAAAGATTTGATTAAAATGGATTATTTAGTCAAATCTTTTTATTGTATTTTAGAAATTATTGTATAATAAATTTTAAATTCTTATATTGATAGAAAAGAGTATATAAAATATGATTTTACATAATTTGACATATACTTGCTTGTGTGATAGTCTTGTTTGTAACCGGTAATTAATTATAGTTAGGATATCATGACTATAAATAGGAGGAGGTTTATGGAAGAACAAGAATATAATTTAATGAATGATAGAGTAGTAAGACCACTACTTAAGAATAGTGTTGTAGGAAAAAAATTAGTATCAAAAATAGTAAGTGAAATATTAGAAGTTCCTTATGAAGATATATATGATAATA
>JAFUAL010000055.1 GCA_017460745.1 Bacilli bacterium
CGTTAGTTATAGAGATAACATCCCGTGTGATGAATTATCTCTTTTATTTTATAAACATCCCGTAAAATAAGGCCAAAAGTATTGAAAAAATTTAAAATTGTGGTAATATATAGTTGATTTAAGTCAAATTATTCCACTCAAAAAGGCGGGAAGTTCGAAAAATTTTTTTTCGATAAAGGTAACGTCCCGTTAAAATTAATGAGAATAATATGTATTTTGGCTTGAATTTGTATTTTTGGTTTTCGATTATTTATTTAATAATCGAATTGATAAATCGATATCGTCATTATCGATTTTTTTTATGTTAAATTTATTAATATTATCTTTTCCTAAAAATAATGAAGCAGAATCATATGGTGAGTTATTGTTTAGTGATAACCTAGGTGTTGAATTAATATGTGATGCGATTTTAAAACAATCATCTTGAGTTAGTCCTGCAAAAGAAGTACCTTTTGGTAGGATGTATCTAATATATTCATGATTTTTTTCTATTGAACCTTTTTGCCAAGAACAGCTTGGGTCACAATAAAATAAACTAACTACTTTTTCACCAGAATTTAAATCAATTTCAATAGATTGTGGATCTGAAAACTCAGTACCATTATCAGTAAGAATAACTTCAAATAGTCTTTTAAATTCATCGATACCTAAAATATTTTTAAGGTTATTAAAAATGTTGATAACATATTTAGACTGCTTATAAGGTAAAAGATAGATAAGCATAAAGTTGTATTGTCTAAATAAAAGAGTAAGCATACATTTACCTCCTTTGCCACCAGATGTCCCAATAACAGTATCCATTTCAACAATAGATGCATTGGGGTGATATTCTATGTAATCCTTAAAATCAGAATAAAACCTACCAATTTTAATTTTAGGATTAGTTTTTTCACGAGTATTAGTATTACCATATTCTTTATTAATTCTAAATCTAACTTTTCTAGTTAAATCAATATTTCTAACATTGAGGATACCTAAATCGATGTATTTATAAAAAGTGGATTTAGAAAAAGGTAAAACTTCAGGATGTTCAATAAAAACTTGATTAACTGAATGATGTTTATGAACCATTAAAGGTGAAATAATATCATTAATAGAAGCAATTTGTTCTTTAGTAATTTTTAAATGACTTCTAGATTTAGATAAAGTTTTAATATATTCGTTATAAGCAACATCGTGAGAATAAGAATATCTGATTTTATGACACGAATTAAATTTTTTACAACCATTACAAACATAAGGTGGTTTGAAATCAACGCAACAAGGTTGATTATTACAATTAGAAGTAGTTCTTAAGAATCTATGTTTTCTAACTTCATCAGAAATAGTAGTTCTATCTTTGTGTAATCTATTACCAATTTGGGTAAAATTATAGTTATTGTTCAAAAATTCTTCAATAACACATCTATCTTCAAAAGAAAGATGTTTGTATTTTTTAGCTTTCATATATAAGCTCCTTTCAAAAAAAGCCAAAATACAGGTAGATATTATATACCAAAAAGAGGAAATAACAAACAAAGGGGACCTTTATTTGTAAAATTATTGTAAAGTATTGAATTTAAACAAAAGGATCAAGATGAACTCACTAAAGTTCGTCCTTTCGTTTAAATTCAA
>JAFUAL010000005.1 GCA_017460745.1 Bacilli bacterium
AGAATGAAAACTGAACGAGCTGATAGAAAGAAAAGATACCATGAAATGTTAAATAGTTCTAAAAATGTTGTTGCTGATGAATTAGTTATGACTGCTTCACATGGTTTTTTTAAAGATATGTCCAGAGAACAAATAAAAGATTGGGCTGATACTTGCATGGAATTTGTTTATAATGATTTAGGTTATAAAAAAGAACAAATACTTCATGCGACTGTCCATTTAGATGAAGAAACACCACATATTCATTGTGTTGTAGTTCCACTAGTTAAAAAATTAGATAAAAGAACTAATACAGAAAGATACACTATTTCTAAAAAACAATATATTAAAGATAAAATCCAATTATCACATTTACAAGATTTATACCATAAAAGACTAACTGATAAAGGTTATGATTTAGAACGAGGTATTAAAGGAAGTGATAATAAACACATTAAAATAAAAGAATATAAACAACTTACTAAAAAATTAAATCATGAATTAAATGTTAAAAATGATAAATTTGATAAAGCAATGAATGATTTTGAAGAAAAAATGAAAACAACCAAACAAACATTTATTGTAGATAAAGATTTTGTTAAAGTTAGAAAAGATACTTTTGAAAGTATGAATAGTGTTATTAGTGAATCTAAAAAAGTAATGGAATTACAACCAAAACTACAAACAATATTCAATGAAGTTGATAGTTATGCTAATAGTTATAAATCATTAGAAAAAGAAAATCAAAAATATAAGAAAGAAGTTAGTAAACTTGAAACTGAAAATAAAGAACTAAAAGATGAAAATAGAAGTTTAATTTATAGATTAAATGAACTATTTCAATTATTAAAGAAATTCTTAAGAAAACTATTACAACGAGGTAATGATTATACTAAAGATGAAACTGCAGATGTTGTTAAAGATTGTTATGACAATAGTGAATTTGATATGGGAGATGTTATTAAAATATCTAAAGGAACAACTAAACAAGATGAATTGTTTGAATATGTTGAAGCCCCTGATTATTATAAAGAACGAGTTAGAGATTATGATGAAGATGAATACGATAAAGATGATTTTGATTTAAGTAGATAAAATTTAAAAATACTCTTGATTTTTTTAATTGTTAGAGTGATAAATAGTAAAACAGAAATTTGAGATTATACCCTATTTAAATGCTCATAGTTAAGTTTTAAGTTAAGGTTTAATCTCTTATCTGTTCTTTAAATAAAGTGCCTAAAATGGCTAATTTGAAAGGAAAATATTTATGTTATTAGATAATAACACCGAAAAAGTTATTAATTTGCTTAATATGTATGATTATTTAAAAGATGTTGATAAGATTAGATTAACAATACATCTACTTGAAGATTTAGGATTTAAACCCACCTATGATATTAATAACTTTATTAAACTTCTAAAAAATGTATTATTAATACTAGATCCTGAATCTAAAAATGTAATAACTAACTTTGCTAAATATAAAAACCTACTATTTATTTCAGCAAAGTATATGGAATTATCATTGTTAGAAAAGAAAAAGTTTTCAGTAGAAATGTTATTTAATATCTTTCAATATGACTTTAAAAATGAAGAAATCAATAATAAAATCAATGAACAATTAAATGTATATGATTATTGTTATTTACTAAATGTATTATAAAAGCGAGAATATGTTTTAATTAGCATACTCTCGCTTTTTTTATTTGTTTATTTTTATATTGTTAGTTCTACCTACTAACCAATCAAATGAAATATTATAAGTTTTGCAAATTGAATAAGCTGGAATTATTTTAATTAAACTATAACCAGTTTCATAATGATTATAAGTAGACTGATAGATATTACATTTATCTGCTATTTGTTGTTGTGTTAATTTTAAATTTTCTCTTATTAATTTAAGATTTTTACCAATTAACTTATTATCTAATTTTATATTTTTATTATATTTAATATTTTTTCTTGTAAATCCAACAATAAAATCTAATGAATAATTATATAAATTTGCAAATCTAACTAATTTGTTTAAAGGTATTGGTGTATAACCTGTTTCCCAATTTGATATAGTTTGTTTACTTGCACCTAATATAATACCTAATTCTTCTTGTGTCATTTCAAGTTCTTCTCTACAATATCTCAAATTATTATCTATCATATATATCACAATATTAATTTTCCCA
>JAFUAL010000056.1 GCA_017460745.1 Bacilli bacterium
AAGCATGTTAACTTCGTTAAGCATTGACAAAATTCATTCTTGTATTGTTTTGCAACTAGCAAAGAAACAAAAAAAACAACTCAATATTTCCTTTGAGTCATTTTTTCAAAAAATTTGTTTCACATCATTTACAAACATACAACATGAAAAGTTACCTAATTATTTACCTTTTGAGTTACCATAGGTGTATCCATAGTAATAACATCAAATGTATACCCATTTTCTTTTCCAAAATGAATTATATCAGATAAAGCATTAGCTGTATAATTCTTAATATCATGCATTAAAACCATATTACAACGCGATTTTGATAGGCCACTCGTAACATAGCTATATACACAAGCAGATGATGCTGTTTTAGCGCATGCTCCTGCATCTCCCGAATCAACATTCCAATCATGATATCTAAAGCCTTTTTCTAAAACTTGACTAGTTAAAGTAGTCATGATTCCCCTTTGATAATTACGACTTATAGTATTGCTACTTCCTCCTGGGAATCTTATTATTTTAGCCTCATACCCAGTTATATTTTTTACACGATTTTGAACTGTGTAAAGATCGTTAAAATAAGCATCAACTGATGAATAAATTTTAGCATAGTTATGAGTTGATGTATGAAGTGCAACAACATGACCTTCATCATATTCTCTTTTTATTAAAGAATCTGGTCCATTACTAGTTACAAAGAAAGTTGCTTTTACTCCTTCATCACGTAAAATATTTAAAATCTTTTCTGTTGAACCACTTTGAGGTCCATCATCAAATGTTAAATAAATTGCACCTATATTATTACAACTACTACCACTTGCAACTGCACTTCTTACCTGAACTACTACTTTTCTTGTTGTCTCTGTTTTCTTTCCTTCAGAGTTTTCAACTGAATACGTAACTGTATACGTGCCAGCAGCACTTGTATTGACACTTCCAGATATAACTATCTTATCACTTATATCACCATCACACACATCAGTTGCACTTGCTCCTGATTCAGTATAAGTTGAACCTACCGTTAAATACATATTAGAGTTTCCTTTTAAGGTAATTACAGGATCACTTGTAAACTCTAAAGCATTAACTTCAATACTTTCTTTATTTCCACTGGAGTCAGTTACTTCTAAATAACTCTTATCTCCTTCAATTGATAATTTAACTTTATCAGTTATATCACCATCATAATTATCATTTGCTGTATATTTTCCTTTTCCAACTTTGCCATTCTTACAAAAAGCAAGTTCTTCATCAATAGTTATTTCAGGTTTAACATCATCATAAACTATCACTTTTCTTTCTAATTTTTCCTCTTTATCTTTAATTTTATATTTATAAGTTAAAGTATAATCACCAATTTTTTTAGTATCAACTTCTCCATCAGTTTCATATTTAACATTTTTACAATTAACAATTGTACCATAACAAATAGAAAATTCTTTATCTTTATATTCTTCATTTACAAGTATTTTATCTTCTTTAATAAAACCTTCTAAATAAACTTTCTTATCAAAGACTAATATATAAAGTAATACAGTTATAGCAATAAACAAAAAAATTAAAGAAAGTATTATTATAACTTTTTTCTTTTTAGATAACTTTTTTTCTTTTTCTTTTTTACTTTCTTTTTTCTTTTTTAATTTATTATCATCAATATCTTCTATTAAAATATCTGAAACTTTCTCCATAATTACCTACCTTAATATAAGTATAAATCTTTTAATAAAAAAACTCAAGTTAAAAGCAATAAAAAAAGATGATTCTGATAAAATCAATCTTTCTCGAGTTTTTAAAAAAGTCGTCAACAGTTTATATATTTGTTTTAAGAATATATAAACAATTTTAATAAATATTATCAGTATTTACTACAACCACTTATCCTTGAGTTTACTCCTCTCAAAACAATTGCCTTACTTAGTGGCGATAAGTATTATAAAAATAACTTTTTAACCATATAAAATAAAATCAAATAATCATTATCTAAGTATAAATTAATATTTAAATTACCTAAAAGGTAAAAAGTAACTAATCAAAGTTACAAAGAGTTAAATCAATAACTCAAATCATAATAAATATTAATCAAAATATTTATTAGAGTCCATAAATAAAATATTAAATAAATACTATGTAAGATAAACAACTAACCAACCTTACTTTACTCTTACTAAGTAACTATAATTTATCACCTAATAAGAAAAATGTCAATATATTTTTCGACATTTTTCTTATTTTCTATTTTTGATTAATTATTTTTTTAATTTCTTCGATAGATAATCCAGTAGATTTACTAATTAATTCAAGTGTTGCTCCATTGTTATAAAAATTAATAATCATTTCTTTTTGTGCTTTGTCATATCCTTCTTCAACAGCTTCTTCTCTATCAAGTCTTCTTATCTCATCTTCCGACAAATAAAGAGGTATCTTCTCTTTTCCTGATATTTCTCTTGCAACTTTTACTACATCTTCCATCAATTTATCACCCTCATAAAGATTCTCTAAATTATCATCTTGACATACAAACATATATAGTATTTTCTTTAAAGCATCTCTCTCTTTCTTGATACTAGTATACTTCATTTTTCTTATAAGCGCAAGATTTATATGATAACGAACTATAAATGGATTATCTGGTATATGTAATTCACTTTCCATTGGTATTACCTTATAACAAAATTTATTTCTTTTAAAATAATCATAATTCTCTATCATTATTTGAATGATATTTTTCATATTTTTTAAATTATCGACTTTTGTTGCTTGTTTAAAAAATAATTCATATGTATATACATCCATTTGTCTTTCTCTAGTACTTCCTTTGGTATAACATATTTCTACATTAATATAATATTTATCAGTCTCTAACATTACATCTGTCCTTGCATCTATTACACGAGATGAAAATATTAAATCATCATTTATTAATTTAATATTATCATATATATCTTCATAAGGAACTTCTAATATTTCACTTACTATTTTTGATACTAATTTTTTTCCTACAACACTATTCTTAAGTAGTGGTCTTAC
>JAFUAL010000057.1 GCA_017460745.1 Bacilli bacterium
AAAGAAAATATATTATTAACTACTACAACTACTACTAAAGATAATAATATATATTCTTATATCGAATCTAATTTTGGTAGAACATTGTCACCAATAGAATTAGACAAAATTAAATTGTGGTTGTCATCAGAACAAGAAGAAATAATTAAGTATGCTATTTCTATTGCAGTTATGAATGGAAAATCAACAATTGCATATGTAGATGGTATTTTAAAAAATTGGAAATCAAGAGGATTTACATCACTTGAAGAAATCAAAAATGATAACTCTAATACTTCAACTTTTAATCAAAATACCGATTCAGATAACGACTTACTTAATTATAACTGGTTAGAAGATGACAACGATGATGATGTATCTAATTAAAGACACAGGTTTGTATAATATCACTTTTTCTAAATTTGTCAACACTTTTTTGAAAAAATGAAAGGATGGTGGTTTTAATGCTTAAAATTTTCAAATATAAATCTTTATATGAAGATGCTAAAACAAAATGCAATAACTTATCTGAGGAATTATCGGGGTGTAAAAAGAATGCCCTTAGAAAACAATATGAACTTGAAAGAAAAATTGAGGAAATGGAACACAATTCCAAACATTTAAAAGTGCAATTAAAAACAAAAGAACTTGGAGTAAAGCAACTTATAGATAAAATCGAACAAAAACAAAAAGGACTTGATAGTTTAATGAGTGCTTGCAATAAATTACGACATGATGTCGATGTTAAAGAACATCAACGAAGAGAGTGCATCGGTAAGATGGGAGGACTTACAAGAGTTAAAAATAAGCAAGAAAAAGAAATTGCAAAATTAGAATCTGAAAAACAAGCAATGCTTATTTTAATAAATAAATTGACCGAAGAGGTAAAACACTTAAAAAATAATAATAAAAAAATAGGAGGAGAAAAATAATGAAAATTACAAGTGTTAATGTTAAAAGATTATCAGTAAGTGAGGGATCAAAATTAGAGGGGTTAGCAAGAGTTGTTATAGATAATGCTTTTGCAGTAGGAGATATTAGAATTATTAGAGGAAATGGAGATAAAGGATTATTTCTAGCATTTCCAAGTAGAAAAACAACAAAGGGAGAATTTAGAGATGTATGTCATCCAATTAATCCAGTATCAAGAAAAATGTTTGAGGATGCTGTATTAGCAGAATTTAATAAAGTTGAAACTACAGAAGAAACAGCAAGTGAATAACAAAAGGTGGGGGTAATTTGAAGTGTAAAGATAAATGCGATTCTTGTAATAAGTTCGGTTATTGTAGAGGATATGCTGGAAAAGTATTGTGTGAAAATTGTATTGAATTATTAGAAAATAGGAGGATTAATATGGAAGGAATTGAAAGAATAAAAGTGCTAGCAAGTGAAGTCAAAGATAAACCTTTATTGAAAATTATTGATTATCTTATTTCAAGAACTGATATGTCTGAAAAATATTTAAATGAAGATAAAAACCTTAGTCAGATGATAAGTTTTATAAAATCGTTAGCAAAAAAAGAGGCAGTAGGCAATGTAGCTTTTATTGAAGATGAGGTAGTTTATGGTTGGGCGATTCACTATTGGGATGAATCAAACGAATCATTAAATCTTGAAAAAGCAAAAATAGAAGAACCTAAAACTATATCAACTAAAAATGAATCAGCATCAAAACCTAAAACAAAAAAAACTACATGGCATGCAGAAGGGCAACTTTCTTTATTCGATATGATGTAATATGTATATCAAAAAGAAGGATAGACAACTTTTTAAGGAATTAGATGATAATCTTATATTACCAAGAAAATGGGAAGAATTTATATCCAAAAGAGTGAATAAGAATGGTCTAATACTTAAATTAAAGAAAAAATTTTATTTATGTGTCCATTGCAAAATAGAATTTGAAGAAGAAGATATAAAAGTGAATGATTATTGCAAGTGCCCTAATTGTGAAAATCATTATTTAGTAAAATCAAATCGTTTACAATTCTATGAATTTAAAGATGAACTTGCTATTCTTGATAGGTATAAAGACTATTATGTTGTTAGGCAATTTAGACTACATACAACTTATAAAAAAGAAAATAAAAATTATTATTATGGTCGTTTCAGTAATTACTATTATGAATATGGAAGGGTTATTTATGATGAAAAATTATATCCAGTTGAGGAAATAATTAACGAGAATGTAGTAGGAACTATAAACGGATGGTTCATCTCGTTCAGAAATTTTAATAGTATTGAATGGAGATATATGAGAAGTTATTATTACTACTTACCTAATCAATTAATTTATTATCCTTACAATTTGGAACAAGTGTTAAGTGATATAAAAAAGCTTAAATATAGTCAACTATGGGAATTAGTAAAACATGTGGATTATCTCGATCTAATTTATTTAATAAATAATTATAATCCAAGTGTGGAATTATTAACAAAGTTGGGACTCTATAATTTAGCATTATGTCCTAAATCATTTGCAAATAAAAAATCATTTAATGACAGATTTATGGGATTGTCAAAAGATTACATACCATTTATTCGTGAATACAATTTAGATATTGATGAATTAACTGTTCTATCATATTTAAAAGTTAAAAATATTAATTATATAAAAAGATGCAGCGGATTAACTCAGGAGCAATTAAAAGATATTAATAGGAAAGTTAATATAATTTCATTACTTAATAAAACAGACTTTGATAAAAATAAATTTTATGAATATAGAGATTATCTTTCAATAGCAAAACAACTAAAACTTAATATGAAAGATAAAACAACTTTATATCCTAAAAACATTAAAAAGGCACATGATAAAGTTGTCAAAGAATATGAAGAAAAAAAAGATAAAATGTTAAATAATTCAATAATTAGAAGAGGAAAGCAATTAAAATGTAATATATATCAAAATAAGACTTATATTATATTTCCAGCAACTACTTATGATTCATTAATAGATGAGTCAAGTCAACAAAATAATTGTGTTAGAACTTATGCAGAACGAATTGCAAAAGGGGAGTGTGATATTTATTTTATGCGATTATCCAAAGATAGAGAACACTCGCTCGTAACTGTTGAAGTAAAAGATAATAAAGTAGTTCAAAAAAGAACTAAAAACAATCAAGTTACTACCAAAAGTCAAAATAATTTTTTGCAGCTTTGGGAAGATAAGATATTAAAAGGAGTTAGAAATGAAAAAAGACTTAATGAAAATAATTAACTATTACGGAATTAAAAAGCAATTAAAATATTTACAAAGCGAGGTATTTGAATTAAATGAGGCAGTTATTCAACATGAGGAAAGTAAAAGAAATCCGATTGATGTTATTGTTGATGTATTAGAACCGGTAATAGCAATGTTAAATAATAGAAACCCTATAAAAACTACTGATGCTATAAAAGACGAAATTGCTGATGTAATGGTTATGTTAAAACAAATACAATATTTATACGAAATTAATGATATTGAAATAACTAATGTTATGAAACAAAAAATATCAAGACAACTCGAAAGAATTGAGGAGGAACAAAATGCCGAGAACATATAAAAATAATTGGGTTGCTAAAAAAATGGTTGTCAATTTCAATCAAAAGCAATGGAGACAAGATTTAGCATCATTTATTGTTAATAAATTGAATTGGTATGATGTTAGAGTAAGTCGTTCAAGAACAATTGAAAAAAGTTCAAAGTATAATGATGGAATAAAAGAATTTGAAATATATGATTCATATAATAATTATTTCAAAGTAACTTATTCTAATCAAAATACAATTATATCAACATCACATCCTGAGATACTTAATGAATATCTCATAAATAAAGGAAATTAATATGAATATTGAAGATTTAATAAATAGAGGTTTTCAAGAACGTCATTATATTGATTTAGGAAAATCTTTTGTGAAAGAATATAAAGGTCATAATTTTTGGTATTCAATTATTGTTTCTGAAACTGGAAGTGTATTTATAACGAATTTTGATGAAGAAAATTCAAAAACATTTTGCTTAAATTTAAGCAAAGAATTTACAGATGATTTATTATTTATAATTCCATTTGTAAATAAATAAAAAGAGAATAAAAAGGGGAATTATGTTATAGGAGGAATTTATGCAAATAGTAAATAAAAATATTACTGAAATCAAAGAATATGAAAATAATCCTAGAAATAATGATGGTGCAGTAGAATATGTTGCAAATTCCATAAAAGAATTTGGATTTAAAGTTCCAATTGTTATTGATAAAAACAATGTAATTGTTGCAGGACATACTAGATATAAAGCATCTAAATTACTCGGAATAACAGAAATCCCCTGTATTATTGCAGATGATTTAACTGAAGAACAAATTAAAGCATACAGATTAGTTGATAATAAATCCGCAGAATATGCAACTTGGGATATGGCATTATTAAATATGGAACTTGAAAGTTTACAGGATTTTGATATGGAATTATTTGATTTCGATATTGAAAAAGATTTAAAAGAAGTTGTTGATGATGATTATGAAATAGAATTACCTGAAGAACCTAAAACAAAATATGGAGATATATACAAATTAGGAAATCATTATTTAATGTGTGGAGATAGCACTAACAAAGATGATGTTGATAAATTAATGAATAATGAATTTGCTGATTTAGTAGTAACCGATCCACCATATAATGTAAATTATGAAGGAAAAACTGAAGATAATTTAAAAATAATGAATGACAATATGGATAATGATAAGTTTTATTCCTTTTTAAAGCAAGCATATGATAATTTATATAGTCATACAAGAGATGGTGGTTCTATATATGTATTTCATGCTGATACTGAAGGATTAAATTTTAGAAAAGCTTTTAGTGAATCAGGATATAAATTAGCAGAATGTCTTGTTTGGGTAAAAAACTCATTTGTAATGGGGAGACAAGATTATCAATGGAAACACGAACCTATATTGTATGGTTGGAAATTAGGTGCAAGTCATTACTTTGTAGGAGATAGAAATTTAAGCACAGTATTAGAATTTGATAAACCTAATAGAAATGCAGAACATCCAACAATGAAACCTGTTGAATTAGTTGCTTATTTAATTAGAAATTCAAGTCAAAAGAATAATATCATTTTAGATTTGTTTGGAGGTAGTGGTTCAACACTTATTGCCTGTGAACAATTAGAAAGAAAAGCATTTTTAATGGAACTTGATGAAAGATATTGTGATGTTATTATTGACAGATGGGAGAAATTTACTAATCAAAAAGCTGAACTAATCAATGGGGAATAACATATGGATAAGGAACTAAAAATAAGCAAAGATTTTTTTGAAAAGTTATGTGCCTTACAATGTGATATTAAGGAAATATGCGGTGCTTTCAATTGTTCTGAGGAACAAATAAGGAACTGGTGCAAAAAAACTTATAATGCCGATTTTAATGATGTTTATAGAGTTAAATCAACAAGAGGAAAAATTAATTTAAGAAATTTACAATTTAAATTAGCAGAAAAAAGTCCAACGATGGCGATATATCTAGGAAAGGTATATTTAAATCAAGATGACGGAAGTAAAAATAAAAATTGAAAGGCGGTAGTTATGAATAAAATAATTAAATGTATATTATCATTAACTCCAAGAGGAAAAATGATAGTAAAAATAAATACATTGGAAAATGAAAATGAAAGTTTAAAAAATATTATAAATAATGAGTTATATAAGGATTTTATAAAAATTATATCTCAACCTCATGAGATTACTCGATTAGAAGGAGAAATTATACAAATTAAAAATAATGCACGAATTATGATTGAGGACTTGCAATTAGAAAATAAGAATTTAAAAACAGAAATAAAGAGATTAAAGGAGAAATTATAAAATGAAAAATAATGAATTTGAAAAATTGTGTAAAAAATTAGTATTGGATTATTTCAATGCCAAGAAAGAAAAAACGGATAAATTTATATTAAAGGAAGAAGATATTTTCATTGTATGGATATGTAAGACTTTGCAAAATAATAAAGCATTAGTTAGCACTAATGTTGTTGATGGTATGTATTACGAAATAACATACAATGGAGATAAAAACGAAACCTATTTTGATGCTTATAAAAAATGGGATAATGTAGTATATACAAATGCAGAAGAAGTGGAGGTAATATAATGGAATTTGATGTAAGATTATATGATTCTGTATCCAATGGTGGATTAGGTAGATGTCATTTACTAAAAAAGAAAAATGGCGGTTGTATGAACATTAAAATGGTGTATTTATTTTATAGTCAAGATAATTCACAACATTTCATAGTTTGCGAAGGAATATGTGGAGATAAAGATTATTGTTCATTTGATTATGCTGTATATTTTAGTTCACTAGATGCAGCAATAAAATATTTTGATAAATTAAAATAGGAGAGTATATGAAAAAGAAAAAAACATTGCAAGATTTATTAGATATTACAAATATATCAGATGAAGATTTTCAAAAATTAAATTGGAAAGAAAAGCAAAAATATTACAATGCAAAATGTAAATTAGGAAAAATTTGTTTTGTTTCAAGAAATAAAGAGGGTAAAGGATTAACTTATAGAAAGAAGAAACAAGATGAAGGAGTGTAGTTATTGTCAAGCACAAATTAATCCTGATATAGATTCGTATTTCACTTGTCAAGATAATTTTATTCAAACAAAATATTTTGATACTGAAGATGAAAATGTATTTTGTAGTCAAGAGTGCTTTTGTAATTATATTCAGCTGGAAGAAATAGAACCTGAAGATAATGAATTAATAGAGGAGGATTAGATGGAATTAAAAGAAATATTAAATAATAAAATTAGGGAATTTAATGTAACTGTTTATGATATCAAAACAGAATTAGAACAAGATAATTTATATTTAAAAGTTTATATTATGGGAGAAAATAAAATTGATTTTGATACTCTATCAGCAGTATCTCCTATAATAAGTGCTACATTACAAATTGATTGTAAAGAGTTAATACCTGAAGATTATATTCTTCAAGTTTTAACTAATAAACAGGAGAATTAATGAATAAAGTATTCAGATTTGTTTATGGACTAGGTTGTTTTATTATTGCACAGGCACTATTTTTAGGTGTTATAGATACTTCTAATATCAAATCATTTTTAATAATTATCTTAAATGCAATAGCATTTATTATGCTAGTTATGAAGGAGCAATAATGAAAAAAATATTAGAAAGACTTAGATATTTATATTATTCTAAGGAATACCGAAAAAAATATTCCAAAGAAAATATTGAAAAAATAAAAAATGCTAATCATATATATTTAGCTCGTGGTAATGGTAAAACGAGATTATCTATTGAATTTTTTTACATAAAAGTCGTAGAAAATCATTGCTGGGCATTAGCAAGCAAATTGAGAAAAGGTATAAAAGAAATTTATGGAGGAATAAGAGGAATAATATGAACAATAATAGCGAAATAGAAAATGAATTAATAGAATTAGAATATGTAGAAGTTAAAATACCAGCTCTTGAAGGAGTAGATTTAATAAAAATAGTAGAATCGTTTAATGACGAACAATTATATTATGTAGGTGCTCTTGCAAAAGCATATGAGAAAAAATTAAATGAAAATATGGAATTACAAGAACAACTTAATATAGCACATAAAGCATATTCTTCATTAAATGATAATTTAGATAAAATAATAAAATCAACAGAAAGTGTAAAAAATAATATGAAATTCATAAAGAAGATTTTGGAGTTATAGAAGGTATAAAATAACTTGAAAAAAACTATAAAAAATCTTAAAAACTATTTTTTTTGAAATAGTTTTGTAAACACTTGATATATATAGAAAAAGTTAGAATTAGTTGGAGGTAACAAAATTATTAAGGAATGTTACTTCTAATATAGGGGGTAGAAAACGAGGTGATATGGTAGTGAATATAGATGAATTAGAAAACAATCTTGATAGATTTCTTACAGACTTGAAAGATGATGAATTAGCAGATGGAAGTTTGGGTGTATATAAGACTAATGTTAATCAATTTGTAAATTATTTAAAAGAAAATAATAAAAGTTCATTTGATAAAGAAACATATATAAATTATAGAAATTATATGAAGGATACCAAACACTATAAAATACCAACTATAAATAAATATGTTGTAATACTCAATAAATATATTTCTTATCTAGGACATCCTGAATTAAAAATAAAACAGTTGAAATATCAAAGAAAGCATTATATTGACAATGTTCCAACTGTTATTGATTACAAAAGAATACTTAGGGCAGCAAAGAAAAATGATATTCAGGCATATTATGTTATTCAAATTGCATCATATACAGGGATGAGAGTTTCAGCTATATGTAATATAACTATTGAGGCATTAAAAGAATCTAAAAAGAATGATGATTATATTAAAATTCTATCTAAAGGAAAATATAATGAAGTTCCATTTCCAGCATGGTTAAGGAGAGAGGTATTACAATATGCAAAAGATTGTGGAATAAAAAGCGGATATTTATTTCCATCACCACGAAATAAAGATAAACCTTTGTGTCGTAAAACAATGTGGAGCAAAGTTCATAAAGCAACAGGTAAAGCAAAAGTTGATTTGGATAAAGGTCATCCTCATGCATTTCGTCATCTTTTAGGAAAAGAAATAACAGCAGAACTTAATGACGATCAAGCGGTTTCTGATATTTTAGGACACGAAAGTAAGAAAACAACAGCATTGTATCAACAAAAAACAAAAAAGGAGATTTCTAAAATATTAAATAATTTTAGATTTAAATAGGAGTTATATGAAAATTAATTTGATATTGAAAATAGTATTATTTATATTAATGATATTATGTGTGCTGGGGGTAATGATTAAATGAATAGAGAAGAATATCTTGGTATTTTAGAAACTGAAAATGCCGAATTAAAAAAACAACTTAAAGCATACGAAAACATGAGAAAAGAAGCAAGAATATATATAAAAATTCATGGTCATTATGATATTGAGATAGGAAGAATAACATCAGAATTAACAGATGATGAACTAACTGACTTATTAAACATCTTAAACAAAGGAGGAGAAGATAAATGATGGATTTTATTGAATTTAAAGATTCTGGTATATGCAATATACAAGTTGATATGATTATAAAGAAATTTACGTTATTACATCGAATATATAAAAATACTGATAATGAATATTGGTTATTAAGTTATACACCAAAAGCAAAAAGAAGATTAAAAGTTCAAATAAAAGAAGAAGATGCAATTAAAATAATAAATACATTGCACTTAACACCATTTGAAGATTCATTTTTTAGAAATAGTATAACGTATGTTCCAACAACATAAATAAAGTAGGTGGTAATAATGAATGACGTGAACTTTAATCCTAAAATAATTTGGGATAAATCAAAAGAAGGAGAATATAATCCTCATCATCATGTTTATACGCATATTTCAGAAGATGGAGAACGTATGGATTGTAATCCAAAATCTTATGGATATATATTAGATTTAGAAGAAAAGTATAATAAAATTAAAGGTCAACTAGAAGATATTAGAAATTATACAAAGCAAAGCGATCTGGATAAAATGTTATGGGGTAAAGAAATAATGAGAATATTAGATATAGAGGTAAAAAATGAAAAATAAAGTATTTATATTATTAGCAATAAAGAATATTGTAGCAATAATTTGTTTTACAATTTTATCAATAGTATTTAATCATTGGTGGATAGTTTTCTTTTCATTATTATTTCTAACAACTTTTGAAGAAAAGGAAGAAAAAGAAGATGATAGGTAGTTTTATATTTGGTGTATTTATAGGAATTACTATAATGTGTTTATTACAAATAAATAGAAAGGATTAATTATGGAATTATGGATTATGAGTCAGGACATGCATACCTTTATGGAATGTCATGCATTACATGTAGATGGTAATAGAGTTATGATGCTTGGTAGACTTGGTGGAAGAGAAACGATAGGAATTTATGAAACTGAAAAAAGAGCATTAGAAGTTCTAATAGATATTAAATCGTTTTTATCAGGAAATACGATGAGAAAAGGATTAGTTAAAGGAATTGCATTTCCAAGTGAAAATACAAAAAAATTAATATATATAATGCCAGTAAAATAGGAGAAATTATGAAAATAGGAGATTATGTAAGATATAAGCATTTGAATATAACACGAATTGCCAAAATAGTTGGGATAATAGAACCTGAATACGAAGGCGAAGAAAAATATTTCAATTTTGATGATGATATGGGAGCAAATGAAAGTGATATTATTGCTTATCATGAAGATATAGAAAGATTAATTTATTTTAATGATGTATTGTATATTTATGATAAAGACTTCGGTAAATACTATAAAGGCGAAGTCCAATATGTGAATGGTCTTAAAAGAATTATTAATTATTTGGGTGATGATTATCTTAATTTAGAATATGAGATTATATCTGAAGAACATATTATTGTTGCTGGTATATTAACACATGAAGAATATGAAGATAGAATGTATAAAATTTTTAAAAAAGAAAAGGAGGAATAAAAATGGTAGATGAAATGAAAGAAATTGTTGAGAAATTAGATAATTTAGATAATTATAGTATTGCATTGCCTCAAAAATTAAGTGTAGTGGATTCCAAAGAACAGGATATATTACATTTAATTGAAAGTTCAAAAATAAGCACTTTTAATGCACATAAAATTCTAAAGGAATTAAAAGAAATAAGGCAAGAAAGAAGAAAAATAAAAAATGATATGGAATTATTAAAAGTCGTTGAAGATAATAGAGATTTACTTTCAACTAAACAAAAAAGAAATACATTAATTCAAAGAATGATTGAAAGAAATAAATTTTTGAATGTTGAATATAAGAATAGACAATATAAACAAGATGAATTAGAAGAAAAACTTAAATAGTAATTTGGAGGGCAATGATGGATTATAAAGAATATCATAAAACATATTATAATTTCAAAAGAGCCAAAAATAAATTACATAAAATTGAAGATGAATTAGCAGATGTAATAAATGCACTATTGTCAGTAACATCACAAATAAAAGATATTGTTTCTTTTGGTGGATTTAATAGTGATAAGATGCTAAGTCTAACAACTAGAAAGGATGAGTTGGAGCAGCAGGAAATATTAGCAAGAGATTTATTAAAGGTTAGAGAAAAACAAAATATAGATGCAGAAAAGGAGTTAAGAAAGAGTAAGGAAAGTAAGGATATTATTTATTATAGGTATTTTATAGACCATATTAAAGTGAAAGATATATCCAAAGAAATACCATTAGCTCGTGAATATACATATGAACTATTAAAACAAATTAAAGTAGATATTACTAATATAGAACAGGAAATACGAGAAAAATATAAAAAAAAATAAAAGAACTTACAAAATCTTACAAAATCTTAAAAAATTTGTGTTAGAATGATAATATGGAAGTGACTTCCAGAGAGGACAATTATATTGTTCTTTTTTTGTTTGTAAGGAGTAATACTATGTTAAAGACTTGTAGTAGATGTGGTATAGTTCCTGAAAATCATATATGTCCATATAAAAAGCATCGCAATAAAGATAGCGATGATAAACTGAATAAGTTTAGAAAGTCTAAGCAATGGACTAATAAAAGTATAGAGGTAAGAACACGAGATAAGTTCTTATGTCAGGTATGTATTAGAAATAAATATAATACAATCAATACCTATAACTATAATAAACTGGAAGTTCATCACATAATACCATTGCATGAAAATTTTGATAAGAGACTTGATAACGATAATTTAATTACTTTATGTTGTTATCATCATAAACTTGCTGATTTAGGACAGATTCCAAGAGGAGAATTACAAGAGATGCTTTTGTAATCCCGCCCTATACCATAAGGGCAAATGATTTTTTAGGAAGTAGACCTCACATCCCACCTCCGTTCACACAAAATATAATTTTTCATAAGTTTTTTTGGAAAGGAGTTGTTTGAAGATGAGTTTAGAACAGCAAGCTCAAGAAATTCTTAAAATTGCAGAACAACATGGTGTAGAACAAAACTTTTTATTCTTAACGACATTTAAAAGATATCAAGTGCAATTAAAAATACTTGAAGATTTAAAAAAGAAAATCGAAGAAAGCGGTGCATTGGTAACGAAGGAATATGTTAAGGGTAGAGAAAACCTATACACCAATCCAGCAATTAGTGAATTTAATAAAACATCAACTTCAGCAAATCAGACAGTTGCTATTTTGATTAAAATAATAAAATCATTAAGAACTGATGGCGAAGATGATGATAAAGAAGATGAACTTTTAAAAGCACTAGGGATTAAGTAATGGATAATAAAGCATACAAATATGCTAAGTGGTGTATTCGTTCCAAATTTGTTCCGAAATATGTAAAAAAGCAATGCAAAGAATTTATTAAAATTGCAAATGGAAAAGAAAAAAAATATTATTTAAATGAAGAGAAAATAAGTCAGATAGAAAATATCTTGAAATTACTAATAATGCCAAAAGGATTAAAAGCAGGTAAAACTCTTTATGAGTGCACCTCAAATTATCAGTGGCTTTTTTTTATATCTATTTTAGCAATCGTTAGAAGAGATAATCCTGATAAAAGAAAATATGAAACAGCATTATTAGAAATAGCAAGAAAGAATTTTAAAACTTATACAATAGCAACATTATTCATATTGCTTATGATAATGGAACCTAGATATAGTAAGTTTTATTCTGTTGCACCTGATGGATCGTTATCAAGAGAAGTTAAGACAGCAATAGAAGAAACATTAAGGGCAAGTCCAATGATTTATCTTCATCGTGATGAACCTAGATTCAAATTATTAAGAGATTCAATAGAATTTTTATTGAAAGGTAATAAATATTTTCCTTTAAATTATTCTAACTCTCGTATGGATGGTAAATTACCAAATGTCTTTTTAGCAGATGAAGTCGGTGCATTGCCTAATTCATATGCAATTGAGGCAATGAGGTCAGGACAATTAAATATATTAAATAAACTTGGTTGCATAATTTCTACTAAATATCCAACAATAAATAATCCATTTGAGGATGAGGTTGCTTATGCAAAAAGAGTATTGGATAAATTAGAAAAAGATGAGACCATTTTTGCTTTATTATATGAACCTGATGATACGAAAAACTGGACTACTGATGATTTAATTCTAAAACAAGCAAATCCAGTTGCATTGGAAATTCCTGAAATATGGGAAGATTTATTAAAGAAAAGAGCTAGAGCAATTGCAATTGAAAGTTCAAGAGAAAATTTCTTAACAAAACATTGTAATATCATTTATCAGGGCATGGGAACAGAATCTTATGTTGATGTAAATGATTTAATGCAATGCAAAGTTAGTCATATTGATTGGAAAGATAGAGAAGTATATTTAGGTGTTGACTTATCAATGTCAAACGATAACTGTGCTGTTGGAATGGTTGCTGAAGATGAAGGAAAAATATTAGGAGAGGCAATTTCTTTTATTCCTGAAGATAGAATTGATGAAAAAACTCAATATGAAAAAGTAAATTATAGAAATTTCATAAAAGCAATGAAATGTATAGCATGCGGACATAAGACAGTTGATTATGCTGTAATAGAGGATTATGTATTTCATATTGAAGAAAAATATGGTGTAAAAGTAAAAGCACTCGGATACGATAAATGGAATGCTTTGTCATCAGCACAAAAGTGGGAAAATGGAGATAATGGTAAATATGAGGCAATTAATTGCATTCAAATAAGACAACACTCCGATACATTGCATCCACCAACAAAATTATTATATGAAAAGATAGTTAATAAAGAATTTCAATATGAAGATAATAAATTGTTAGAAATAAATTTTGAAAATGCAAGATGCACCTATGACACTAATATGAACCGTTATGTTACAAAAAAGAAATCAACAGGAAAAGTAGATATGGTTGTAGCATTAATAAATGCATGTTATTTATTGCAACAAGATATTATATTTGAAGATGGATTTATAGTTCAAGTGTTCTAGGAATAGGAGGTGATTAAAGTGAGTGTATTAGATTTTTTTGTAAAAAGGGAAAGTGAATTTGATGTAAATTCTTTGGACGATCCATTATTACAGGCATTAATTAGTGATGTAGAAATTGATAGAAAAAAAGCATTGTCTATTCCAATAGTTAGTAGTTCAGTTGATTTAGTATGTGATACTTTTGCAATGATACCTTTTAAATTATATAAACAAGAAAAAAATAAAAAAGGTAAAAGAACAACTAAAGAAATAGATGATATAAGAGTAAATATTGTTAATGATGATACAGGAGATACATTAGATGGTTTTCAATTTAAAAAAGCAATATGTGAAGATTACCTATTAGGTAAAGGTGGATATGCATTTATAAAAAAGATAGGTAATGAATTTAAAGGATTGTATTATGTAGAGGATAAATGGATACAAATAAATAAAAATGCCGATCCTGTATATAAAAATTTTGACATTATGGTTAATGAAAAAATGTTTTTTCCATATCAATTTTTAAAACTTTTGAGAAATACGAAAGATGGTGCAAGTGGAATAGGATTAACAAGTCAAATATCTAGAGCATTAAAAACAGCATTTCAAAGATTGTTATATGAGTTTGACTTGGCATCAACAGGTGGAAGTAGAAAAGGATTTATTAAATCTCAAAAGCACTTAGATGAAAGAGCAGTAAAAGCATTAAAAGAATCGTGGGAAAAATATTATTCAGGAAATGCAAATACTGTTATTTTAAATGATGGTATGGAGTTTCAAGAGGCAAGTAATACATCAAAAGAAAATGAAATTAATGAAAAAAACAAAACATTTATCTCTGAAATAAGGGATATTTTTCATATTTATGATAATTATGACACTTTTATAAAAAATGGAATAATGCCAATAGCAACCGCATTTGCAACCGCATTAAATAGAGATTTATTGCTTGAAAAGGAAAAAAAAGAATATTATTTTGCACCTGATTTAACAGAATTGTTAAAGGGTTCAATGATAGAAAGGTATAAAGCATATGAAATTGCTATAAAAAATGGTTTTAAAACAAGAAATGAAATCAGATATATGGAAGATGATGATGCGATTGATGGACTAGATACTATTAATTTAGGACTTGGAGATGTATTACTAAACGTTGAATCAGGAGAAATATATGTTCCAAATACCAACAAAATTGTAAAAATGGGAGAAAATGAAACAATAACAAAAGAAAATGAGACAGATAATCTTCCAAATAATAACAACGATATTACTGATAATATAGACAATCAAAGTGAAGGAGGTGAGGAAGATGAACGTTGAGATAAGAGAAGATTCCGTAAGAATTACTGGTTATGTTAATGCGGTGGAAAGATTATCAAAACCTATAACAGAGAATATACATGGAAAAGTTAGAACATTTTTAGAAAGAATTAAGGCAGGAACATTTAGAAAAGCAATAAAAAGGAATAATAATATTCTTGTTTTATTAAATCACGATAAAAATAGAGTTCTTGCAACTACTAAAAATGATACAGCAAAATTGGTTGAAGATAATATTGGATTAAGGGCAGATGTAACTATATATGATAAAGATGTTATAGAAAAAGCTCGAAATAATCAATTAGTAGGATGGAGTTTTGGTTTTTATCCTAATTCAGATGATTTAGGAAGTGAAGGAAAAAATGAAATTAGAACAATTACAGACTTAGATTTATTGGAAGTTTCTATTTTAGATGACACTAAATCACCAGCATACAATGGAACAAGTATTTATGCTAGATCAGAAGATGCTAATCTCATTTATAGAACTAGAATGCTTGAAGATGAGGAATCAGAAGAAAGAGAAGAAGAATCCGAAAGTGAAATTGTTACAGATGAAAAATTAGATAGTTTAGCAAATAGAATTGCTGAAAAAATTGTTGAAAAAATGGCAGGTGCTGAGGAAGAAAAGACAATACCTGAAGATGAGTCAGCTGAAGAAGAAAAAGAAACAGATGATA
This sequence comes from Bacilli bacterium, assembly GCA_017460745.1. Lineage (GTDB taxonomy): Bacteria > Bacillota_I > Bacilli_A > RF39 > UBA660 > RUG591. The sequence continues at coordinate 15,968 of JAFUAL010000057.1, forward strand.
ATTCAACAGAAGAAGGTAAAAGGGATATTGATTATTCTTCATTTGAAGAAAGAATATCTAAATTAAAAAGAACCTGAACATTTATGTTTAAAAATATATAAGGAGGGATAAAAATATGAATGAAAGAAAAGGTTTAGAGGAAAAAAGAAACGATTTAGAAAAGGAAATGAAAGAGTTGGTTGCTAATTCTAAAAAAGAAAATAGAGCAATGAACGATGATGAAGTAGCAAAATTTGATGAAAATGAAAAAGCAATTAAGGAAATTGATGCTACTTTAGAAAGGATGGATAAGGTAAATAATATGGAAGAAAAAGAAGAAAAAAGAGAAGAAGAAACAGAAAAAACTTTAACAACTGAAGAAAAAAGATTTTATAAATCAGTAGAAGAAAGAGATGACACTAAGGCATTTGCAACATATATCAGAAATAGAGTTGCTGGTATTGAAACTCGTGATGGAGAAGTAAATTTAACTAAAGGTGCAAATGGTGGTGTTATTCCACAAACAATCGTAAATAAAATTTGGGAAAAGGTAGAAGAAATATCTCCAATTCACAGATTAGCAACAAAGTATAACATCAAAGGAACAGCAATTATTCCAAAAGAAGATGAATCAGAAGGAGAAATCACTGTTGCATTCCAAAAAGAATTTGATGAATTAACATCTAAATCAAATAAATTTGGAACTATCTCATTAGGTGGATATTTATATGGTGCTTTAACTAAAATATCTAAATCATTATTAAATAACACAGATTTCAATTTGACAAACTGGGTTATTAAGAAAATGGCAAAGAAAATTGCTAGATTCCTAGAGAATGTTGACATTAACGGATATACAAACACAGATGCTGAAGTTGATGTTAAAGGTGTTGCTGGATCATACGATGCAACAAACATGACTGTAACATTAGCAAGTAAATCAGCAATTACAGCCGATGAATTAATTGATATCCAAGAGTTAATTCCTGATGTATATCAAGAAGGATGTGCTTGGTATATGAAAAAAGCAACTAGAACAGCAATTAGAAAATTAAAAGATGGAGACGGAAACTACTTAATGCAAAGAGACTTTACTCAAAAAGGTAGATATGTATTATTAGGTGCTCCTGTTTATCTATCTGATAACATTAAAGCACTTGGAACAGCTAAAGAAAATGTTATCTATTATGGTGATATGTCAGGATTAGCTGTAAAAGAAAGTGAAACTCCTGAAATTCAAGTTCTAGTTGAAAAATTCGCTACTCAACATGCAATTGGTGTTGTTGCTTGGGGAGAAATCGATGCTAAAGTTGAAAATACACAAAAGATTGCCGTTGCTAAAACACCAAATGCATAAGGAGGTCTTATAGATGAAATATGAAGCTATCGAAAGTTTTAGCGGAATTGTATCAATGACAGTGGGCGAAGTTAGGGAAATCCCTAACGATGCCCTTGCCAAAGACTTAATTAAAGCAAAACTAATAAAAAAATATGTTGCAAATGATGCAAAGGTTATTAAAGAGGAGTTAGAAAAAGCAAATAAAACAATTGAAGAATTAACTCTTGAAAATACTGAATTAAAAGCAGAATTAGAAAATTTAAAAACTCGTCCTGTTGATGCAGATAAAGAGGAAAATGCCGAAGAAGATGAAGAAGAAACAACAGGAGAAGATGCAGAGTTAAAAACAAATAAAAAATAATATTTATTAAATATATATGTTCAGGTAACCTCATTATAAAGGAGGGATAAATTATGATAGAAAAAGTTAGTAAAATTACATATATAGAAGTTGCTAATTATTTAAAAGTAGATATTAGAAATGATATTTTACTCCAAGAAGAATTAAATACTTATTTAAAGGTTGCAAAAAATTATATTTCCAATTATACAGGAATACCTGAAACGAGTGAAAATAAAGATGATGAAACACTCGACACTTATTCAGATTTTATTATAGTTGTTCTTATTCTTTGCCAAGATATGTATGACAATCGTAGTATGTATGTTGAAAGTAAGAATATTAATAATGTTATTCAAACAATTTTAGATATGCATAGAAGGGTTAATCTTGGATAATTATGATAAATGCTGGTAAATATAATAAAAAAATTGAAATATTTAGCATTGTAGAAACTGAGGATAAAGACGGATTTAAAGCAAAAACCGAAACTTCTATTCTTAAAACCTTTGCTGAAATAAAAACAACTAAAGGTTTTACATTGATTTCAAGTAATACCGATTTTGAAAAAGCATATACCAATTTTACAATTCGTTTTCCTAGAAATGTCACAATTACTAGGGATATGATTATTAGATACAATAATAAAGACTATTCAATAGAATATTTAAATGATATTGATGAAAGACATGTAGAATTGGAAATGCAAGCAAAAGTAGTTGATAAGTAATGGCAAGATTTAAGGCAGAGATGCCAACAGAATTGATGAAAGTATTTAGTGATTTAGAAGATAATATTGAGGATATATTTGGAGAAATGACACAAGCAGGAGCAAAGGTTGTTCATCAAAATGTCGTTAGAAATATGAAAAAATCATTTAAAAATACTGAATCATTAGAAAAAGGTTTAAAGATTACAAGAGTATATAAGACACCAAGTGATGATGGAATAAATACTCACATTGGTTTCTATGGTTATGATGGTGTTCCAACAAAAAAATATCCAAAAGGAGTTCCTATTCCATTAAAAGCACTTGCTCGTGAATATGGAACAAGTAGAGGAGAGGCAAAAAAACCTTATTTTAGAAAATCTTTTAAAAAAGATGAAATAGAAGATGCAATGTTAAAAATTCAAGAAAAAAGAATAGGTGATGGTTAATGAATAAAGAAGTAAAAAGTATTCTAGGAGAATATCTTTTAATTGATAATAAAAAAATTCCTGTTAAACATTTAAGATATAGAGGAAAAGAAAAAACATATATTGTTTGGACTATATTGGATCAAAATCCTGAATTATTTGGTAATGATGAGGTTTTATCTAGTGTAGGTTCAGTAGATATTGATGTTTATAGTGATGGCAATCTTTTGAAGATTATAAAAAAAATAAAAGAAATTATGTTAGAAAACGATTATGTCTGGACTGGCGATAGTGCAGAAATGTATGAAGATGATACAGAATTAAATCATAAAACCAGTTCATTTGAAAAGGAGATGATATAAGTGGCAAGAATCGGATTTAAGAAAGCAAAATATAATAAACATAATTCAGATAATACAAAATTCGCAGCACTAACAGGCAATAAAGTGCCTGACTTTGAAAAGGTAGTAGATGAAAAGTTTACTCCAAATTATGCAAATGCAGAATTATATGCAAATGATGCAAAAGCAGAACACGATGATTCATTTATTGATGGAGATTTAACAATAACTATTGCTGATGATAATGATGAATTTGTTTCAACTATTTTAGGACAAACAATCAATGATGGAGAAGTTACTGGAAATGAAGAGGATAAGGCACCAGAAGTTGGTTATGGACATATAATTCCTAAAGTTGTAAGTGGAGTTAGAAAATATAAAGTTGAATTTTTCCCTAGAGTTGTATTTTCAAAAGTTACAGGTGACAATAAAACAAAAGGTGCAAATGTTGAATTTAGCACTTCTTCAGTAGAAGGTAAAGTAATGAGACTTGAAAGTGCTTTCAATGGACTTGCAGCAGGAGATTGGACAAAATATAAAACATTTGATACTCTTGCAGAAGCAGAAACATATCTTGACGGATTATTAACTCCATCAGCTTAGAGGTAATAAATAATGGTAAAAGTAAAAGTTATAAGTGTTTTTAAAGATAAAGATACAAAAGAAATTTATCCATTAGACAAAGAAATGACTGTATCCAAAGAGAGATATGAAGAAATAAAGGATTATGTAGAAATTATTAAAACAACGAAAAATGATAACAATCAAGAGGCAGAAGATTAATAATAATTTTCTGTCTCTTTTTTTAATAATGAAGGAGGAATAATGAAAGATAAAATCGGTTATATTGAAACTAAAAATAGAAAATATCCAATTTGCTTTAATTTAAATGTAATGGAAGAAATCCAAGATAGTTATGGTTCTTTATCTAAATGGGGAGATATCGTTGCAAATAAAGGCGAAGATGAACCTAAAGTAAAAGAATTAAAACACGGACTTGAATTAATGATAAATGAGGCAATTGACATGTATAACGAAACAAATGAGGATAAGCAAGAACTTGTTAATTCAAGACAAGTTGGAAGAATTATTACTGAAGTTGGTTTTGAAAAAACAATTGAAATATTAATGAGCTTAACACACGAATCAACATCAACAGGTGAAGAAACAAAAAACGAGTAATCCACGAGGACTATGATGATGAAATAGACTTCTCGTGGATTTATTTCACTGGACATACCTTATTAGGTTATTCAGATAAAGAAATCGGGAAAATGACATTTAATAAATTTTATAGATTATGGAATCAATATAAAATTAATTACGATTTTCAATTAAGTCGTAAAAGTTATTCAGAGTTAGATGAATTAGAAAGACATAGCGGAGAATTTATGCCCGATTAGAGAGGAGGTAAAATGGCAAAATCAAGTTTTGGTGGAACAGTAAAACTTACTGGAGAAAATGAATATAGAAATGCTTTAAAAAACATTACAAGTGAATTAAAGTTAATGAGTCAACAGATGATTGCAGTTACTAATAATTATAATAGCAACGGAAATGATATCAATGCATTAACTGAAAAAGATAGAATTTTAAATAAAGAATTAGATTTGCAAACATCAAAGTTAATTAATTTAAATGGAATGCTCGATCAAGCAAAACAAAAATATGGAGAAGATAGTTCACAAGTAAATATATTAAAAGAAAAAGTAAATCTAGCACATCTTGAATTAGATAAAATGAATAAAAATCTTGATAAAAATTCTGAAGAATTGAAAAAAGCAAAAGATGCAAGTCAAGCATTTGATAATCAAAATAAAACATCTATAAATAATATAAGAGATTTTACAGCAGAGATGTTAAAGTCAATGGCAGGTGCTAGCAATTTAGGTCAAACTATAAAAAGTGATTTATCTGTTAGAGTAAATGATTTAAAAGATAATGTAAATGCATCCAAAGAAAAAATTAAAGAATTTGCTAATACCATTGCTGATAGTGTTAAGCATCCTGAAAATTTAGGTAAAACAATAAAGGAAAAACTAATAGATACAGCTGATAAATTGCAAACATCTGTAAAAGAAGATGCAAAAGTAATTGAAGATATGGGCGATTCATCTGATAAAACAAGTGAAAAAACTCTAAAACTCGGAGATATAATTAAAGCAAATTTAATTAGTGAGGCAATTATCGGTGGTATAAAAGCACTTGGAAATGCTGTAAAACAAGTTGCAACTTCATTTAATGAATGGGCGGATATGGCAAACGAGCTTGAAGAACAGGAAAGAAAAGTTGAAACCGTATTAAATAATACTACTGATGCTACTGAAGAACAGGTTAAGGCATATATTAATTTAACAGCACAGAAAGAAAAAAACGGAGTTATTTCACAGGAGGCAATATTAAGTGGAGCACAGGAATTAGCAACTTATATTGAAGAAATAGATACATTGGAAAATCTTACAGATACTATGTTAGATATGACAGCACAACAATTTGGTGTCAATGCTAGTATGGAACAAGCAACAAGTATTGCAACGACATTAGGTAAAGCATTAGCAAATGGAGATTATTCTGGATTGAAAAGATTAGGATACGGATTTGATGACTTACAAAAGAAGATAATGGAAACTGGAACAGAGGCAGAACGAGCACAAGTTATTATGGAAGTTGTAGGAGCATCCGTTGGTGGAATGAACGAGGCACTTGCTTTAAGTAATAAAGGACAAATGCTTATTGCAAAGTCTTATATAGATGACTTTAAAAAAAGTGCAGGTTCTTTATTCGCATCTTTAAAAGAAGGTCTTGTTGCAGACTTTTTGCCTGAAATTAAAAATGTTACAAGTGCATTGCAAGATATGATAAGTGGAAATATAAGCATTGAAGAAGGAATGCAAAAAGTAACTGAAGGATTACAAAATGGAATAAATAAAATTGCTGATAAATTGCCACAACTTATTGAGATGGGAACTGAGATATTAACAAAATTACTTGATGGAATAGTAAGTGCATTGCCTAATATTATGCCAGCAATAGTTAAAATTATAAATACTCTAGTTCAAAGTATAGTTAAATTGTTGCCTCAAATATTACAGGCAGGAATACAGATTATTTTAGAACTCGCCAAAGGAATAGCACAAGCATTGCCTGATTTAATACCAATGTTAGTTGATGGATTACTTTTAATAGTTGATACTATTCTTGATAATTTTGATGTAATTATTGATGTAGGAATAGAAATTATATTTGCATTAATAGAAGGACTTGACAGGGCAATTCCAACATTAATGAATAAATTGCCTGAAATAATTTCAAGATTAGTTGATGCATTAATAAGGAATATTCCAAAATTATTAGCAGCAGTTGGTGTGATTTTTCAACATTTAGGAGATTATTTACAAGAGGCATTAGGTGCAATAGGAACAATTATTAGTGATTTATTAGGAAGATTATGGGATGGAGTTGTTAATTTCTTTACAGAAGGATTTAATAATTTTACAACAACAATATCTGATTGGTTTTCAAATTTATTTAATAATATTGGTTCTTTCTTAACAAAAATAAAGGATTCTATTACATCATCTATTAATAATATAAAAGAGTGGATTAGAACTGAAATTCCTAAAATTATTGAAAATGTAATTAATTGGTTTGATGAATTGCCTCATAATATAGGATTAGCAATTGGTCGCTTAATTGGAAATATTATGAATGCAGTATATGATGTAAAAGAATGGATTAAAACAGAAATTCCAAAAATAATTAACAATGTAATTCAATGGATATCAGAGTTGCCATCAAAGGTATGGGATTGGTTGAAAAAAACAATTGAAAAGATTTCAGACTTTGGAAGAGAATCAGCAAGTAAAGCAAAAGAAGGTGCAACAAACTTATTTAATAATATAATTAATACAATTAAGGAATTACCAGCAAAAGTATGGGAATGGTTATCTAATGTAATAGGTAAGGTTGTAAATTTTGCAAAAGATATTGCAAGTAAAGCAAAAGAAGGTGCAGTGAATTTATTTAATAATATTGTGAATACAATTAAAGAATTACCTCAAAAAATGCTTGATATTGGCAAGAATATAGTAAGTGGATTATGGGATGGTATTACGAGTAAAGTAAATTGGTTAAAGAATAAAGTTAAGGACTTTGCAAATGGAATAGTTGAAGGAATAAAAGAAACATTGAAAATAAAGTCTCCATCATTAGTATTAAATGAAGAGGTTGGAACTAATATGGCACTTGGAGTTGGAGAAGGATTTGTTGAAACAATGGGAGATGTAACAAAAAATATGGCAAATGCTATTCCAACAAATTTTGATACAACAATAAATGCAGGTGCTGAAACTAATTCAAGTATCTCATCTTTAGGTTCATATAATTATGATTCAATGGTAAATGCTTTCAAACAAGCATTAACAGAGGTTAAGGTAATGTTAGGAGAAAGAGAAATGGGAACATTTATCACTAACACAGTTGAGGAGGCGGTATATTCATGAGAAATTATGTAGTTTTTAAAGGTGTTTATAGTGGACATATAAAAGGATTACTTATTCAAGAATTATCGCCTATCACAAAACCTAAAATGAGAACAACTATTACCAAAATAGATGGAAGAGATGGAGATATAATTGATAAATTAGGTTATGAAAGTTATACAAAAACAATATCAATTGGACTTACTAGAGATTATGATATAGACGAAATAATGAATTATTTTAATGGCGAAGGAGAATTAATTTTATCTAATGAACCTGATAAAGTATATAAGGCACAAATATTAGATCAAATTAATTATGAAAGATTAGTAAGATTTAGAACAGCTAGAGTAAACTTTTATGTTCAACCTTATAAGTATTTATTAAATGAACCTCCATTTGTTTTAGATATAACAAATCAAACTGAAATGAAAGTTGCTAATAAGGGTTTAGAAAAGTCAAAACCTATTATTACTTTATATGGAAGTGGAATAGTTAGTATTTCAATAAATGGAATGTATGCTTTCAGAATATATATAGATGATGAATATGTAACAATTGACTCAGCGGAACAAGAGGCATATAAAGGTTTAATTCTAAAAAATAGATTTATGGCAGGAGAATTTCCAATGTTAAAAACAGGAATTAATATAATTACTTGGACTGGTGATGTTACAAAAATAGTTGTAGAACCGAAAAGTAGGTGGTTGTAATGATAAGTATATATCCAGCAACAGAAGAACATTTTAGTTATATAGGAACGAAGATTTTAAAACCTATTCAAGCGATTATTACAAAGGAAGATAACGGAAAGTATGAAATAGATTTAAAGGATACTATCGAAAATATTGATTACTATCAAGAAGGATTAATAATTAGAGTTCCAACCCCATGGGGATATCAGGGATTTAGATTAACAAATCCAAAGAAACAAAATAGATATTGCACCTGTAAAGGATATCATTTGTATTTTGATACAAAAAGATATTTAATATGGGATTCTTATGTCGTAGATAAAAATTGTAATGATGCCTTAGACCATTTAAATAATGCTTGTGATAGTGAGACACCATTTAATTTTATTTCAGATATTCAAACAGTTGCTTCATATCGTTGTATAAGACATACACTTGAAGAGGCAGTAGCATTAGTTATTGAAAGATGGGGAGGACATCTTGTTAGAGATAATTTTAATATAGGTGTAAGAAATGACATAGGAGAAGATAGAGGAGTTACTTTAAGATATGGAGTAAACATAAAAGAAACTGATTCCTCTGAAAAATGGGATGATGTTGTAACAAAAATCCTTCCTGTTGGAAAAGATGGAATAACTTTGCCGGAGAAATATATTGAATTAGAAGAAGAGTTATATGAAATTCCATATTCAAAAATAGTTCATTTCGACCAAGATAATATCGTTGAAGAAGATTATACAGATGAAAACGGAACTTTGGATGAAGAAACCTATCACAATGATTTAGTGAGAGATTTAAGAAGTAAAGCAACAGCTCATTTACAAGAGAATAAAATTCCTAAAGTAAATTATAAAATTAATGCTTATATTAAAAATGTTTCAGATATTGGTGATGTAATTCATGTAAATCATCCAAAGTGTAAAATAGATATAACTACCAATGTAATAGGAATTGAATACGATTGTATAAGAGAACAATATACAAAAATAGAATTTGGAAACTTTAAGGAAAAATTGGAAAATTTAAGAGAAAACATTATATCAACGGTTACAACACAAATTACCGGAGAATCTAACGAGAAAATAGCAAAATTACAAAGAGATTTAGAAACCGCAACAAATAGAATCATGTCAGCAATGACTGATTCTTTTGTTATATATGACGGAAACAAAATCATGATTGTTGATTCATTGCCAGCAGAAAGTGCAAGAAATGTAATTTTAATAAATAATGGTGGTATCGGATTTAGTCAGAATGGAATAAACGGAACATTTAAATCAGCATGGACTATCGATGGAACACTAGATATGCAACAAATTAATGTAATAAATTTAGTCGCAGATATGATTAAAGGAGGAACATTAAAACTTGGTTCAGTTTTAAATGAATCAGGAAAAATGGAACTTTATGATGAGGCAAATAGATTGATTTGTTTAGCAGATAAAACAGGTTTAACAGTCTATTGTGAAGATGGAACATATGTAAAGTTAAATCCAGAAGTCGGTTTTGCAGGATACGATGCTCAAGATAACAAAATATATTGGGTGGATGGAGATGAATTTCATCAAAAGAAATCTGTAGTAGAAGAAGAAATAACAATAGCAAGTAAATTGAGAGAAATACCAATTACCATAACAGAAAACGGACAAATCATAAACGATGGAATTGGTTTTGTTGCTTTGGTATAAGGAGGTGGCATAAATGGCAGGTTCAGTAAGTTTTAGTAAAGCAAGTGATGGGCAACATGGAAGTCATTATCCACAGACTTTAACAGTTTCATATGATAATTATGATGTATCCAATAATAGAACATACGTTAGAATAGTTTATCAAAGATCAACAGATAATCAGTCATCATATTACAATTATGGATATGCTAATCCATCACAAATTAGTATCGATGGTTCACAAGTTGCTAGTGCAACTCCTTACTCGGCTCATAGAACACAAGTAACACAAACTTTATGTTCTTGGGAAGGTTATATTTATCATAATAATGATGGAACAAAATCTATAAATGTAAGTGCAAGTTTTAGTTCATCATCTCCAAATCTTTCAAGTGGTAGTGTTAGTGGAACAGTCCAGTTACCTACAATACCAAGAGAGGCAAAAATAACAAGTGCAAGTAATTTCAATGATGAAGGAAATCCAACGATGAATTTTAGCAATCCAGCTGGTTTCTCTATGAATGTTTGGTTAGAACCTAATCCAAATGGAACACATTTATGTATTAGAGAAAATATATCCAATACTGGAACATATACATGGAATTTAACTGAAACCGAAAGAAATCAATTAAGACAAGCATGTAGTGGTAATAGTTGCACCATAAGATATGGAATTTACACTAATATTAATGGAACACAATATGCAAGTTATGTTGACAAAACAATGACAATTGTAAATGGTAATCCAACATTTACATCTTCAGATGTTATATATCAGGATATTGATAGTAGTATTGTTGCAATAACTGGAGATAATCAAAAAATTGTAAGAAATAACTCTAATTTAGCGGTTAGAATAGCAGAGGCAACAGCAAATAAATATGCATCAATTTCAAAATATGAAGTTACATTTAATGGAGAAACTCAAACATTAAATGCATCGTCTGTTAGTGGATATTGTGCTATAAATTATGGAACAGTTAATATAAGTCAGGATACAACATTATCAGTGAAAGTCATTGATTCAAGAGGAAATTATACAACAGTTAATAAAACAATAACAATATTGGACTGGGTATTACCATCAGCAGTTCTATCAGTCAAGAGATTAAATAATTATGAGGACAATACCAAAATAAAGGTTCAAACTACAATTTCAAGTGTAGATAATAAAAATGCAATAACATCTATTAAATATAGATATAAAAGAACAACAGATGCTAGTTATCCAACACCAGCATCTTATACAACAATAAATGATAATACTGAATATGAAATTGTTTTAAATAAATTATATTCATTTGATTTTCAATTTGTAATTCAGGATAAATTTGGAACAAAAACTTATAATTTAACACTTGCAAAAGGTATTCCTATAATGTTTATTGATGTATTACTTAAATCAGTAGGAATTAATTGTTTTCCTACAAAAGAAAATGCATTAGAAGTAGAAGGATACGATTTTACTGAAATACATCCAGTTAATTCAGTTTTAGTAACTTCTACCAATGTAAATCCAATGAGTAGCACAAGTGGCACTTGGGTATTATTAACTACTCAAACAATTAATAATGTAACTTTATATTATTGGAATAGAACAGAATAATTTTAAGGAGGGATAAAATGGAAAATAAAAGTTATGATGTTTTAGTAAATTTTGATGGGGCAGGAAGTATATCTTCCGATCCAATAGTTATAGCAAAAGGCGATTATAATTCCATAACTTTAAATTTTGAAATGAATATATCTGATTATTTATTAGCAATGTTTTATTTAGTAAAACCTGATGGAACATATTTTGCCGATTTAATAGAAGATAGTTCAATCACATTTAAAGATAGTAATACCTTTAATAAAGAAGGTTATTATCATTATGGAATAGCACTTTACGATGAAGATAGTAAATTAACAAATGCATCTAAAGGTCTTATTAAAGTTGTTGATAATGCATCAGAAACAGTTTCAGAGGAAGCTGTAAATGATAGTCAATTTCCTGTATTAGATAATTTAATAAATAGAGTATTACAGATGCAATCATCAATTGAAGAAACAATAAGTGGTATTGAAGAATATAATGCAAATGCAGCAGAAAAATTAAGCATTTTTAATAATAATTATCAAACAAAAATTGATAATATAAATGCAAATATATTAACAATAGAAGAAGATGCTGAAGAAACAACTGGAATTACATTTAGCGATTGGGGAAACTCAAAAAGAGTAGAAGAGTGTATCAAAAATCATTTTGCATTAACACCTGATGATAAAATATACACTGTTAGATTTCCTTTATGGGAAACATCAAATACATGTGCTGGAGAAAAATTAGATGATAATATTGGAAAATATGTTCATTTAGCAACTGATACAATTAGAGAAGAAACAAATTATAGTCCAGCATGGGAAAGTATAGATTGTAATGCAGTAGTTGATTCAAACGGAGTTAGACATATAACAGCTTTAAAAGGAGATGCAAATTTTAAAGATACAGGCGAAGTTGATGTATTCTGTTTATTTAGAACTTATTGGCAAAAAATATGGGTTGAAAATGGATATTTATATATTTCTAGGTCATTTGTTGAAAGAGAAGGTTATACAATAAATCCATTATCAGTTAATAAAGATGGAACATATAATTCTTGGTTTGTAATTGCAAAATATGTAGCAGGAAGAATTGGAAGTAAAATATATAGTTCAAAAGGATTAGCACCAGCACATTATTTAAATATAGCTTCAGCTCATAATCCAAGTGCAGAATGTGTATCTACAAATATCAATTATAGTGGATGCATTACATTAGGTCATGCAAGAGGAAATTATTATGGGGCAGGATTAATGGCAGAATATATGCATATATTAACTACTTTCTATTTAAAATTTGCAACAAAAGATACTCAGTCGATTATGAAAGGAAATACAGATAATAATTATCAATATAATGTATCACAAGCAGAAGTTGATGTTAATAGGGTAATATTAACGACAGAACAGGCAAATAATATAGATTTATATAGTTGTGTATCAGTTGGAGATAGAGGAACTTATACAGATAATGACCGTCGTCAATCTTATATGCATAATATAGTAAACGATGTAAGAGTAATCGGAAAAGAAGTTGTTGATGCAACACATACAGCTTTAATATTAGATCATGCTAATTTTAATACTACTTCTACAACTTATGTAAGCACAATGCATGAAATAAGTGGATATAGTGATTATATATTAGGTAGAAATGGCTCTATTGGTTCAAATACGAATGGAAAACATGGATTTGTATTAGATGGAATCGAAATTGCAGTTGGTGGTTATGAAGTTGCTGGTAATGCTTTTATGGATATAGTAAATGCATCAGGAGATAGAGAAGTATATTATACAAATGATTCAACAAAACTTACAGGAACGGTGGCAACAGCTAAGTCAACTTATGAAAAATCAGACTTAGTAATAAGACCAGCATCTTTAAATGGATGGAAATATATTACTGAATATGGTTTTGATACTAAAGATGGAATAGCAGTTCCAACAAATGCAGGACAAAGTGGAGCAGGTTCAGCAGTAGGTTATGCTGATGCATTAAATGTAGATACAGGAACGTCAGGACAAAGAGAGTTTCTCTTGCTCGGCTATTTGATTAGTGGCGCTTATGCCGGTTTGTCGTGCGTCCATGCGAATTCTAGTCTTACTAGTGGTGACTGGGTTATCCTCGCTCGCCTTTCAATCAATGGTGTAGGGGGTGAATTGACCGAATAGGTCAAGAGGGGAACTCCCCTTAACATAAAACATAAAATGTGATATAATGATACCTATAAGGATATCAAAAAAAGAGGTTAGTTTCTCTTGCTCGGCAATTTGAATAATGGAACTAATGCCGGTTTGTCGTGCGTCAATGCGAATAATAGTCTAACTAATGGTAACTGGAATATCCTCGCTCGCAATTCAAGGTAGTATAATGAGTCAATTTTTGATACCGCACCTGAGAAGGGCATGTAGAAATACATCTTTAGCATTGCTAAAATTATGAGATTGTAACACCAATTACGAAAGTCAATTTTGATTAGTAGTGAATGTTATATGTTTTGATATAACATGGGATTAGTAGAAAAACCGAAAGTCCCTGATATCTTGAAAGGAAGATAACAGATGAAAAGATACTTAAGCAAGTTTGATTTATCTTTGGAATTTGTAAAATATAGTGTTTACGATTGTTTAGACGGAACTACCAATGGTAAGCAAAGATTTACAAGATTTGATACATCTTGTCTCTTTGCTGAATATGTGGAGAAGTTATTTTCATACAATAAAAAGTATGTAATAACTTCTAAACATAAATTAGAAGAAAGAATAAGAGAAATTGCTCGAGAAGATAGAACAAAACTTTATTTTCTTGTTGATTATTTGTCAGAGCAATTATATACAGAAATTAAAGAACGAAAAATAAATTTATTACCTATTAGATATGATAATAGATTAGACGGACATAGTAAAAAAATAAGAAGAATAGGAATTGCTAGCATGAAACAACAATGTTATGACTATATTGCTGTTGATGCTTGTAAAGAGATGTTTTTAGCAAAAATAGGACATCATCAATGTGCCTCTCTAAAAAATAAAGGTCAATTATTTGGAAAAAATGCAATTGAAACTTGGATTAGAACTAATCCTAACAAATGCAAATGGGTATTTAAATGTGATATTAAAAAGTTTTATCCAAGTGTAAATCATGATATTATAAAAGGATATTTAGATAGAGATATAAAAAATGATGATGTTAAATATTTGATTTTTTCTTTAATTGATAGTTATGATGAGGGACTTTGTATTGGTTCTTATCTTTGTCAATATTTAGCAAATTATTTATTATCATATGCTTATCATTATGTCACAGAAATGCTTTATACAGAAAGACGAGGAAAAAGGCAGAATTTAATCCATCATGCATTGTTTTATATGGATGACATCATTTTATTTGGTTCAAGCAAAAAGAATGTTAAAAAAGCATCTAAATTACTTGAAGAATTTTTAAATAATAAATTAGGTTTAACATTAAAACCTTCATATCAACTATTTCCTCTTGATTCTCGTCCAATAGATATGATGGGATATAAAATATATACATATAAAACTACCGTCAGAAAAAGAATATTTGATAGAGCAAACAAAGTATTTCTAAAATTAAAAAATCCTAAAAACGAAATGTCTTTAGGTGATGCTTATAAAGTTGTATCCTATTATGGATATTTTAAGCACTCTTTCAGCAAGAAATATACAAGGAAAGTAAAACTAAATAAAACATTAAAAAAAGCGAAGGAGGTAATATCGAATGCAACGAAAAAGAGCAATATTTAGTGATAAACAACCTGAATACAGGTATATGCCATTAGGTAATGGTTTTGCAGATGTATTTATATATAAATTTATTGAAGAGATTACAGATAAAGAAGGGAATGTAAGCAATTTATATGAATTTAATGAATTTAGAGTAAATACTCAAGAAATTACAGAAGAAATGATTAGTGGTAATCCATTGGATTATTTAGATTATTCAGCTGAAGAAGAGGCAATTGCATTGGAAGATAGAGTTAGTGCAATAGAAGAGGCAATTGTTGAATTAGCGGAGGTGATTTCAGGTGATTAAGTTTTATGTAACTCAAATCAAATTAAAAAAGATGACAATAGATGATGTTCCAACAAGATGGAGAGAAAAAGTTAGAGAAGAATTGGAAAAATAGGGCAACATAAAGTTGTCTTTTTAATTGGAGGAATAAATAGGTATGAATAAAGAAGAGATTAAGCAACTTACTGAGACAACAGAAAGAAGTAAATCTAATTCCAAACGATTAGATGGTTTAGAAAAAAGAGTGGAGGATATCCACTCTTTAACTATATCTGTGAAAGAATTGGCAACAGAATTAAAAAATATGCGAGAAGATATGAATAAGATTGACGATAGGGTTGTAGAAATAGAAAAAAAACCATCAAAAAAATTAGATTCAATCTGGGGGTATATTGTAAGTGCGGTTGTTAGTGGTTTAATAGTGTTTATCTTTACGAAATTAGGAATGAGATAGGAGGAATTATAATGAAAAGTAATTTTGTAAAATGGTTAAAATGTGCTGGAGTAAGAGCAATTAAAACAGTAGCACAAACAGCAGTAGCAATGATTGGAACTGGAGCAGTTATGAGTGATATTAATTGGGTAATGGTTGGTAGTGCAAGTTTATTAGCAGGAATATTAAGTATGCTAACGAGTGTTGCAGGTATTCCTGAAGTGGAAAATGAATAGGAGGAATAAATTATGAGTAGATATGTAAAAGATGTTGAATGGGGAAGGCAATTTCCTAATTTTAGAAAAAGTGAATTTGCATGTCCTAAATATTGTAATGGATATGGAAATGGAATTGCAAAAAGTCTTGTAAAAGTATTGCAAACTTTAAGAAATAAATATGGTGCTGTTAATATTACAAGTGGATATAGATGCAAACAATATAATTCTACTTTAAAAGGTGCAAGTGCTGATTCATGGCATCTATATGGTCAGGCAGCAGATTTCTATTTTGCAAACGGAATACTTGGAGATCAAAACAAAAGAATTGCCATTGTAAATGAAATTAAGAAAATGCCAAACGTTCATTGGAGTTATTGCAATGTTAATGGTAATCATCCAAACATGGGTTCAGCAATTCATGTTGATTGTTATTTAGTAGATGTAGATGTAATGGATTTACAAAGTGTTTTAAATAGTCAATATGGATGCGGATTAGCAGTTGATGGAAGTTTTGGAAATTTAACAGGTAATGCTTGTTCTAAAAACTATTTATATTATGGAAAAAATGCACCAATTCATATTAAATGGTTACAAAACAGACTTATTCAATTAGGATATTCTGTAGGTGCAAGTGGAGCAGATGGACAATTTGGAAACGATACTTTAAATGCTGTTAAGAAATTCCAACAAGACAATGGATTAGCAGTTGATGGATATGTTGGAAAAGAAACTCATTTGAAATTAGTTATATAAAAAGGGTAACGACACAAATGTCGTTACCTCTTTTTTTTTGCTTTTAAATCAGCAATTGCATTTCTAACAAATTGAGTTTGTGTTATTTTTTCTTCAGCGAGTAGTTTATCTAGTTCTTCTTTTTCACTTTTTTTTAAGTTGATTTTAAGTGGGGAATAATGTTCTTTTTTATATTGATTAACATACTCACTTTGGTTAAACACTTTTTTTTGCATAGTTTCTCCCTCCATATAATAAATTATCTATCATTGATTTTAAATAATTTTTATTATATAATTATTAGTGGGAGAGGTTTAATCCTCTCTCACTAATAGGATGATGCCGTTTTTGTAGATGACAGCTAATCCTAAATCTTGAAGTTGATATGCGGTTTCGAGACTCATATCAACTTTTTCAATTGATATCATTTTTACTCCTTTCTGTAAGTCCTCTTTCAACTTACATATTAATTATAACACATAGGGGGGACAATGTCAATATATTTTTGAAATTTTTTTAAATTTTTACCCCTTAATTACCCCTTATTTTTTTTATAATGTATTATTTTATATTGTTTTTATCTATTATGAAACATTGACAAATATCATTTTTTATTATTAAATATTATCAAACGATTTAAATGTTGGATACCTACTGGGGACACCATTTAAAAAATGAATTAATTAAAGAGTTTAGAGAGGTAATTTATATGAGTGGTTGTTTAAATGTTTTAGTATTAAGAATTATTTATTTAAGTAAAATATTTTTGAATGTTATTCGTTTTGTTATACCAATTTTATTAATTATAAAGATGACTTTAGATGTTTATAAAAGAGTAATAAATGGAAATGATTTAAAACAAGAAATTGTAAAAAAATCTAGTACTAGAATAATTGCAGCTATTATTATATTTTTAGTACCGACAATTATAAATGTTTTATTTGGTTTGATTGATAAAGTTTCAGATACTAGTTATAGTGGAATTAGACAATGTCTTGAATTTGCTAGTCCAGAGTATATTGAAGAACTTACACGTGAACGTGATGAAAAAGAAAAGGAATTATATTTGACTGAGAGTGAAAAGTCTTTAAGTGCTTATGAAAAAATGGTTGCTGAAACGAGAAGAGTTGTTGAAAGTACAAAGCAAATGGCAACTGTAGGAACTCCTGCAAGTAGCAGTAATTTAATTAAATGTGGAAGTGGCAGTAGTTATAATACAGCTTTGTTCAATAATGTTAGAACTGCTGGATACAAAACAAGAGAAGGGGTAGTTGCAGCAGCTATTTATGTATCTAGTCATATTGATGTTCATATTCCATATTTTTGGTCAGGTGGACATTTTCATAATTATTCAGGATATGTTGATAAAGGTGAAAATTTAATTGGTGTTCCTGATAAATGGGGCTGTAATGTTAAAATGGCTTTTGGTGGTACCGATAAACAAAAAGATGGTGTTGCTTATCCATTTGGAACAGATTGCAGTGGCTTCTTAGCTTGGGCAATTTTTAATGGGGGATATTATACAGGAAATTCTAATCAAACAATTACAGTTTCAACGGGAAGTACTCCACCAAGCAGTATTGGTGGTATATCAGTTTCAAGTGTTAAAACAGGGAATGCTAAAGGAAAAATTAAAGCTGGAGATATAGCTTTCAAATCAGGACATGTTGGAATGGTTGTTGAAGTAAATGATTCAGGATTTACTGTTGCTGAAGAGCAAGGATATTCAACAGGTTTAGTAATATCTAAACATACTTATTCTAAATCAAGGTTTACAGATATAGTTTTAATGGATAATTTTTATCAAAACTATCAAAAAGGAACAGCCCTTTGGAGTAATTTTAAATAAATGTAATTAAAGTTAATTGTTTTATTTATAAAGTTAAAACAATTACTTTTTTTTCTTAAAATTTAATGATATACTAATTAAGGAAGTGATAGCTATGAAGTATTTTACTGAAGAAGAAAAAAATTTAATAAAAAAAGAAATCATGGAATTATTAAATGATAAAAAGGCAAGGGATGCCATTGATATTATTAAATATTTAAATTATGGAAAAGAAACAGATTCTGAAATCGTTAAAATAATCAATGAAATGGTTGAAGAATATGATTTGTATTTAACTAAAAAAGGAAGGTATTTAAACTTTAAAGATAGTGAAGATGCATCTTTTTATTACAAAGGAATATTTATGACAACTAAAAATGAATTTGGTTTTGTAAGAGTAAATGATTTAAATGAAGATATATTTATTCATGGTAGTAATAAAAATACAGCACTTGATGGTGATTTAGTTTTAGTTCATATAACAAGTGGTGAAACTGATACTAGACATTGTGAAGGAGAAATTGTTAAAGTTTTAAAAAGAAATAAAAATACCAAACTTGGGGAAGTAGTAATTAAGAATAATAAGTATTATTGTATTTTAAAAAATAATAAAAAGTTAGATACAATTGAACTTATGGGAGATAATTTAGAGAGACTTGTTGATGGTGATATAATAACGTTTTCTCTTATAACTGATAAGAATTTAAAAGCAAATTTTAAAGAGAGAATTGGACATAAAAATGATCCAGGAATTGATATAACTGCAGTTCTTGCTGAACATGACTTTAATGTTACTTTCAAAAGTGATGCACTTGAGCAATTAAAAACTATTCCAACAGAGGTTACGAATCAAGATATTAACGGAAGACTTGACTTAAGAGATGAGATGATTTTTACAATTGATGGTGATGATACAAAAGATATAGATGATGCCATTAGTGTTAAAAAGTTAGATAATGGGCATTTTGAACTTGGTGTTCATATTGCAAATGTTCCATATTATATAAAAGAAAATTCCCCACTTGATTTAGAAGCAAGAGAGAGAGGCACAAGTGTATATCTTGCTGATAGAGTAGTTCCAATGTATCCACATCAAATATCAAATGGAATTTGTTCATTAAATCCAGGTGTTGATAGATTAACTATTTCATCATTTATGGAAATAGATGAAAATGGAAAGGTACTTGATTATAGAATAGTTGAATCAGTTATTAATTCGAAGATTCAAATGACTTATAAAAATGTTAATAAAATATTAGAGCAAGGAGAAATACCTGTTGGATATGAAGAATTTGTTGATAAATTGCATGAAATGAAAGAACTTGCTGATCTTGTTCGAAAAAATAAAATAAATCGAGGTTATATTGACTTTGATATAGATGAAGTTAAAATAATTGTTGATGAAGAAGGAAATGTACTAGATATTGAAAAAAGATATCGTGGAAGTGGCGAGAAAATGATAGAAGATTTCATGATTCTTGCCAATGAATCAGTTGCAGAGACAATTACAAATTTAGGACTTACTGGTGTATATAGAATTCATGGTGATGTAAGTGTTGATAGATTAAGAAAATTTTTACATATCTTAAAAAATTATAATATCAATATCAAAGATGATTTTAAGTTTGTAAATCAGAAAACTATTCAAAATATTCTTTCAAGAATTAGTAACTTAGATGGATTTCAAGTACTTGCTACTCGTATGATTAGTTGTATGGATAAAGCGAGATACTCAACAAATAACATAGGCCATTTTGCACTTGCAAGTCGTAATTATACGCATTTTACATCTCCTATTAGAAGATATCCTGATACAACAATTCATAGATTACTTCATGATTATTTATTTGGAAATTTAACAGATGATGTTGTTAATCATTGGGAAAACGTACTTGAAGATATTTGTATTACATCAAGTGAAAGAGAACGTGCGGCAATGGATTGTGAAAGAGTTGTTGATGATATGAAAATGGCAGAGTATATGGAATCTCATATAGGAGAAGTTTATTCTGGTATGGTATCAGGTATTACTTCATTTGGTATGTATGTTATGCTTCCAAATCTGGTCGAAGGAATGGTTCGTTTAAGTGATTTACCTGAGAAGTTTTATTATGATGAGGAAACAGAGTCTTTAATTGGTGCTAATTCTCATAAATTATATACTTTAGGAACAAAAGTTGATATTAAAGTAACTAATGCCTCAAAGGAAACGAGACAAATAGATTTTATTTTGTATGATAAAGAGAAGGAAAGTGTGGTAGATTATGTCCAAGAGAAAGTCAAGAAAATTAAAAAGAAATATTAGAAATTTTTTCCTACTTACAATACTTGTTGTAGTATCAGTATGTATTGGATGGTATTTACAAAGAAAAGATAATGTTGATACTAGTGAAGTTGTAATTAATTATGAAGTTGTAGACACCAAAAAAGAATATAAAACCAATTTAGTAATGGTAGGAGATGCTTTAATCCATGGAATAGTTTATGAAACGGCTCATAAATATGCAAATTACTCTGGATATGATTTTAAACCCATGCTTAAATATACAAAAGAAATCGTCAAAGATTATGATTTAGCATACTATAATCAAGAAACAATTCTTGGAGGAGTTGAACTTGGTCTTGCAACATATCCACAGTTTAATTCACCATATGAAGTAGGAGATGCTTTTATTGATGCTGGTTTTAATTTAGTGTCTCTTGCTACCAATCATACGATGGATAATTGGAATTTAACAAAGGGAAAAACGATAGAAAATTCAGTTAATTATTGGAAAAATCATAGTGATGAGATACTTGCAGCTGGCTCTTACACTTCATTTGAAGATCGAGATGAAGTAAGAATAAAAGAAGTCAATGGAATTAAATATGGCTTTTTGTCTTATACTACTTATACAAATGGTTTAGTTGTGCCCGTTGGACGCGAATATTTAGTAAACGTTTATGATAAAGATTTGATTAAAGAAGAAATAGAAAGATATAGGGATAAAGTTGATTTATTAATGGTTGCTATGCATTGGGGAACAGAATATATGACTTATCCAACAGATGAACAAAAATCAATTGCTAAATACTTATCTAGTTTAGGTGTTGATTTAATAATAGGATGTCATCCTCATGTAATAGAACCAATTGAATATATTGGAGATACTTTAGTAATTTATTCTTTAGGTAATTTTGTATCAAGTCAAGTAGGAGTTGAAAGACTTACTGGTCTTATGGCCTCAGTTGATATAACTAAAACAGAATATCACGGTAAAACTACTATTGATTTTAGTAATATAATGGGAACTCTTTTATTTACTGATAGAAATAATGGTTATATTGTTTATCCATATCACTTACTAAATGATAATATACTAAGTGGTTATAAAAATTATTATGAAAAGTATAGTAAAGTAGTAACTGCTTATTCTGATAAAGTAAGCGTTCGAAGTTTAGAAGGATAGTTATGGAAGTTATTAATCGAGAAACGAGATATAAGTACTTTATTTTAGAAGAATTAGAATGTGGAATAGCACTAACCGGAACAGAAATTAAATCAATAAGAAGTGGTAAAGTTAATTTAAAAGATAGTTATGCTCTTATTAGAAATCATGAAATTTATTTAGTAAATACCCATATTGCATCGTATAAAGAGGGAAATATTTTTAATCATGATGAAAGACGCAGTCGAAAGTTATTACTTCATAAAAAAGAAATATTAAAACTTGAAAGTAAAGTTGATATGGAAAGGCTAACTCTTATACCTTTGAAATTATATTTTAATAAAAACAAAGTAAAAATATTACTTGGGTTATGTCGAGGTAAAAAAACGTTTGATAAAAGAGAGACAATTAAAAAAAGAGAACTAGAAAGAGAAGCAAGTAAGCTCAATAAATACAATTATAAATAAAAATGACATACTTAGATTTATTCTAAATATATCATTTTTTTATATCAAATTTATTAAAAGGATCGTGCTTTGGAAAGTCTTCAAACGTTAATTTTTCTTTAGTTGTTGGATGATTGAATTCTAACTTGTAAGCATATAGTCCTAAATTTTTATCTTTATCATTTCCATATTTATTATCACCATATAAAGGATAACCTCGACTTGCAAATTGTAATCTTATTTGATGATTTCGTCCTGTTTTTAAGTTAACTTTAACTAAAGATAAATTTTCATCTTTTTTATAATCTAGTTTTTCAAAAGATAGTTCTGCATATTTACCTTTTTCTTTGGTAGTAATATAACTTTTGGTATCAATTTTTTCTAAATAATCAGTATAAGTATCTTTATCTTGGATATTACCATGTATAATAGCTAAATAACTTTTTTTAAATTCTTTATTTTGAATTTGTTTGCTTAGTCTTGCTGCTGCTTTGGAAGTTCTAGCAAATACCATTATGCCACCGGTTGGTCTGTCAAGTCTATGAACAAGACCTAAATAAACATTTCCTGGCTTATTATATTTTTCTTTAATGTATTTTTTTAATATAGTTAACATATCGGGTATATTAGTAATATCACTTTGGCTTAAAACATTAATTGGTTTAATAACAACAATTAGATGATTATCTTCATATAAAATTTTTAAATTATTCATATTCAATTAATCCTCTAATACCACATGGAAGTATTAAATTGTTTTTGGTAATAGGAAGTCCAATTTCTGAACTAGTAATTTTGACTTTTTCTTTTTTATTAGTGATTTTTAAAATATTTTCTATTATAACCTCAGAAAGACCAGAATAGGAATTTATCATGAAAAATAATGGCTTATCACTTAATAATTCTTGGCAAAGAGATACAAGTTCAAATAAGTTTTTTTCAAGAGACCAAACTTCGCCGTTTGCACCTTTACCATAGCTTGGTGGGTCCATGATAATAGCATCGTATTTATTTCCACGTCTTATTTCACGTTTTACAAATTTAATACAATCGTCAACTATAAAACGAATAGGTTTTTCTTCTAAATTATTTAATTTTACATTTTCTTTGGCCCAATCAACCATTCCACGAGATGAATCAACATGAACAACACTGGCTCCAGCCGAAAGACATGCAATACTTGCTCCCCCTGTATAAGCAAATAAATTAAGAACTTTAATTTCTCTTTTAGATTTTTTTATTTTTTCTCTCATAATATTCCAATTAGTTGCTTGTTCAGGAAATAATCCAGTATGTTTAAATCCCATTTGTTTTAAATTAAACTTTAAGTCTTTATAAGTTACTGTAAAATTATTTATAGTTTTATCCCAATAACCTCCACCTTTATTACTTCGAATATAAGTTGCGTCAAGTTTATTTGTTTTAAAATCAGGATTATTCCAAATAACTAATGGATCAGGTCTTAAAAGATAAACATTATTCCATCTTTCATATTTTTGACCATTACTAGCATCTATTATTTCATAATCAAAAAAATCATTTATTACTTCCATAAAATTACCTTTCTCTATATATATTAATTATAATACAAAGTTAACAAAATTACCCCTTTTTTTCCAAAAAAAGAGGACTGTTATCCCCCTGAGTGTAACAGTCCAATTTAAAAAGAATAAAAAGGGGTTGGCTAGTGTGATACTAGCGACCAATTCGCCTAAAATTCGAATTGGTAGTTACTATAATAATCGATAAGTCCTTATTTGTCAAGCAAAAATTAACAAAAAAAGATAAAAAAAATTGGAAATTTTTAGACTTTGATGTATACTATAAAAGTAATTAATTAAGGAAGTGTTAAAATGATTAATATTGTGCTATATGAACCTGAAATTCCAACAAATACGGGTAATATTATGAGAACATGTGTAGCTACCAATACAAGACTACATTTAATAGAGCCACTTGGATTTAAATTAGATGAAAAAAGTGTTAAAAGAAGTGGAGTAAATTATATAGATAAATTAGAATATTATGTTTATAAAAATTTTCAAGAATTTAAAAGTAAAAATAAAGGAACATATTATTATTTTACAAGATATGGTCATAAGCCACATACGAGTTTTGATTATAAAAAAAGTTATTCTGAAGGAGATATATATTTAATTTTTGGAAAAGAATCAACTGGAATTCCAAGAGAAATACTAAGCCAGGAAATAGATCATTGCATGAGAATACCAATGACTAAAAATGTTCGAAGTTTAAATTTATCTAATTGCTGTGCAATTGTTGTATATGAAGTACTTCGTCAACTTGATTATTTAGATTTACTCCGCGAAGAACCTCATAAGAGTAGTAATTATATAATTGATGGAATAGAAAACAAAATAGAAGAATAAATGTAATTTATTATATATAATGTGGAAAAAAAGTATGCATTTATCGCATATTGTGTTATAATTAAACAAAAGGTAGGTAAATATGAAAGATAAAATGTATGCTTCAATGGGAGTTATTGGTTTATTATTGTTAATTGGAACTATAATTATATATATATTCTTTTTTTGGGAGAATGGGAATAAAGAAATTCTTAAATTTGGAAATGTTGAGTTTGTGAATAGCAATATCATAGAAAATAAAAATAATAATAAACGTATATTGCTTGATGGTAAATTTAATAGTATTGCAATGGATAGTGATTTTAACGTATCGGTTAAAGGAGTAGGCATTAAACGAATTGTTCGTAAGTGGAATGGAAAAAATTGGGACTTAGTCGATGAAAATTCAAGTGATTTATATCATACAACTTCATTTAGAACAAATGAAATTAAAGTAGGAGAGTATATTTTACCATCTAATTTTTTAGATAATTACATATTAGATTATGATGTATATAATGATGATTTGGATATAAGTAGTATTAAAATTCCTGAAGGTTTTACTTTTCAAGATGATGACACAACCTTGTTACAATACGAAGAGGGTACATATTTCAATTTAATTGGAAAAACTGGTTATATTACTAATAGTAAAGATATAAAAAATCCAGAAATAGGAGATATTCGAATCTATTTTAAAGCTTTATTTCCATCTGGGTTAAGATATGTTGTTTTATTAGGTAAGCAAGATGGTAATAAAATTAATGAGTATGAATCAGAAAAAGTTGAGTTAGCATCTAGTAATAATGAATCAGCTTATTTAGCAATTAGTGAAAAATTAAATATAATGATTATGAAATTAATATTAATTGCAATGTCAATTATGTCGTTTATTAGCTGTTTATTATTATTTTATGGATTTTCAAAATTTGATATAATTGAAAAGAAATTTGGAAAGATACAAGGATATAAAATATTTTTATTATCATTGACTTTTGGAATTATTATTTCTTTGGTATTTTATTTAATTATGTAGGTATATAAAAGTAACTATTGATAATTATGTCTAAATTTGATATGCATTTGTTGCATATTGTGTTATAATTAAAAGGAAGGTAGGTAGATATGAAAGATAAAATGAAACAAATTATTTATTGTTTGATGGTGGTTATTGGTTTATTGATAGTTGGTGGTATAATATACTTGGATTTTGATATTATTAATGGGATTGGTGTAAAGGAGATTTTGCCAATATTGAATGCAAAATTATTAAATTCTACTAAATTGAAAGAAGAAAATAATAATAAATACGTTGCATTATGGGGAACTATTACTTCAACTGCAACGGATCCCGTATTTAATGTTACAGTTAATGGGGTAGGCATAAAGCGTGTTGTTTTTGAATGGAATGGAAATTCATGGATGCAGGTAGGTGATAATTCAGGTGAATTATATGAAACAGAAATTTTTAACACTAAATATTTGGAAATAGGTGGAGATTGCATAGTTAATAATTATAATTTTAATAATTTAATGCCTGTATTTAATTACAAGTCTAATAATTTACAATCTCCATTAGAAAGCAATGATTTTGGTTTGGATTTAGATATAGAAAATGTTAAACTACCTAGTGGTTTTAGTATAAAAAAAATACAAGATGAATCCTCAAATATTTTTGATGAAGATTATTTTTTGAGTGTTTATTCAGCTTCAGCGTATTCTAATTATTACATTACTAATAGTGCTTCTGAGCAACCTAAAGTAGGTGATATTAAAATTTATTTTCAAGCATTATTTCCAAAGGGTTCAAGATACGTAAGTTTATTTGGTAAACAAGTTGATAAAAAAATTGAATTAGATAGTCAGTCTATAATAGAATTATCGAGTGATTATATGGCAGTACAATTGTGGTCTTATTATTTTTATGCAACATTTATAATATACAAAATTATAGGTATAATTCTATGTGTTTTTCCTTTTCTTGGATTCATGTTATTATTTTTTGGTATTGCTAGACTTAATATAATTGAAAAGAAATTTGGAAAGATACAAGGATATAAAATATTTTTATTATCATTGGCTTTTGGAATTATTATTTCTTTGGTATTTTATTTAATTATGTAGGTATATAAAAGTAACTATTGATAATTATGTCTAAAATTGTCAAACCTAAGTTGCTTTTTTTTCTATTTCTTAAAATACGTGATATAATGAAGAAGTGATTACTATGATAAAAAAAATTAAGGATTTAGACATCAATTATATTCAATATGGAAAAGGACCAGATATAGTTTTACTACATGGGTGGGGACAAAATATAAAAATGATGGATCCGCTTGGTAAAAATTTAAGTGATAATTTTACGATAACTATTTTGGATTTACCGGGATTTGGAAGTAGCGAAATTCCAAAATTTGCTTATACTATAAATGACTATACTGAAGTTTTACATGAGTTTTTAGAAAGTTTAAAAATTGAAAAACCAATTTTGATTGGACATTCATTTGGAGGACGAATTGCAATTAATTATGCGTCTATTTATGAGGTTTCAAAACTAGTATTATTTGGAAGTCCATTTATTGTCAGAGAGAAAAAAGGACTTAAAGTAAAGTTATTGAAGACTTTAAAAGAAATTAAATTTCTTAGTAAATTTGCAGAGACTATGAAAAATTATATGGGAAGTGAAGATTATAAAGCAGCAAGTGGTGTTATGAGAGAGATTCTTGTTAAAACAGTTAATACAGATTTAAGAGATGCTGCAGCTAATATTAAAGTATCAACACTTCTTATATGGGGAGAAAACGATACAGCAGTTCCAGTAAGTGAGGCAAAAGAACTTGAAAAAACTATTAAAGATTCAGCTTTAATTGTCCTTCAAGGAACACATTATTGCTATTTAGAAAATTTAGGTCATGTAGTTTCAATACTTGAACATTTCTTATAAAAGAAAGGAGTAGTTATGTATATATTTATTTGTATTTATTTAATTTATATTTTTTATAAAAGTAGAACGTCTTTATATATGTTGCAACAAAATTTATATAATGAAAATGACAGATATATAAGATGGATAAAGAGAAACTTTAATAGATGTTTTAATTTAATTGATTTTATTCCATTTATATTATCAATATTTATATTTTTAACTAAAGAATCATTTGTTATGGAACTTGTATACTGGATAATATCAATTGTTTATATAAAAGCCATATATGATGAATATGAAAAAAATTTAAATAATCAAAACAAAATAAAATTCAATGTTACAAATCGTATAAAAAGATTATATTTTACAGAGTTTATTATTGTTGGTCTTTTAATAGTATTACTTATTATGTTTAACTTTTCAGGAATATTTTTAATACTATTATCATTGTTAGTTGCCTTTTTATACCATTATATATACATAATTAATATTATTAACAAACCTATTGAAAGACTAGTTTATTTGTACTATTTTAATAAAGCTAAAAAGAAATTAGATAATATGAATAGATTAAGTGTTATAGGAGTTACTGGAAGTTATGGAAAAACCAGTAGTAAGAATATCTTAAGTCATATACTAGAGGCTAAATATATCACTAGACCAACACCAAAGAACTTAAATACCCCATATGGTTTGATGATTACTATTAATAATTATTTAGATAAATTTGATGAAATATTAGTAGCTGAAATGGGAGCATATGTCGGTGGCGAAATAAAGAATATGTGTGATTTTGTAAAGCCTAAGTATGGAATTCTTACGATTATTGGTGATGCTCATCTTGAAACGTTTAAAACAAAAGAAAATATTTGTAAAGCAAAATTTGAACTTATTGAAAATTTAAATCCAGAAGGTGCTTGTGTTTTGAATAGAGATGATCCATATCAAGTAAATTATGTTCAAAATGAATTACAAAATAAAGTTAAAATAATTTGGATTGGTATTGATAATCCGGAAGCAGATTTCAGTGCTACTTCTATTAGTTCAGGAAGTCATGGTACAAAGTTTGATTTTTCTTATTTAGGTAAGACATATCATGTAGAAACAAAGTTACTTGGAATTCACAATGTTTATAATATATTAGCATCCATTGCTCTTGGGGTAGAACTTAAGGTACCACTTGATGGTATGATTAATAAAATTGTATCACTTCAGCCAACAGAACATCGTTTAGAAATAAAAAAATTAAATAATATTACAATGATAGATGATGCATATAATTCAAATCCAGTGGGTGCTAAAAATGCTCTTGAAGTATTAAGTATGATGGATGGAATAAAAGTTGTTGTAACACCTGGAATGATAGAACTTGGTAAAAAAGAGAAAAAATTAAATACTGAGTTCGGAAGACAAATAAGTCATGTTGCTGATTATGTTATATTAGTTGGACGAGAAAAAACAAAGTATATAAAAGAAGGAATTTTGGAAAACTTTGATAAAAGAAAATTAATTGTTATTAACAATGTAGTTGATGCTTATCGTATACTTGAAGATATAAAATTTGATAATAAAGATAAAGAAATATTTGCATTATTTGAAAATGATTTGCCAGATATTTATAGTGAAGGAGAGAAAAAATGAAAATTAGACTATGTGTTTTATTTGGAGGAAGAAGTGTTGAACATGAAGTTAGTATAATAACAGCCCTTCAAGCAATTAATAAAATTGATAAATTAAAATATGATGTAGTACCAGTTTATATTGATAAAAAAGGTGATTGGTATACAGGAAATATGCTTTTAGATATCGAAATATATAAAGATTTAGATTTACTTAAAAGATATGCAAAAGAAGTTGTTTTATATAAAAGAGGAGAACAATTTGTACTTCAAAATAAAAAAGGTCTATTTAAAACTGTTGTTGACTATGTTGATTTAGCTTTTCCTATAATGCATGGAACAAACGGAGAAGATGGAACACTTCAAGGTTATCTTGAAACTGTTGGAATTCCATATGCGGAGTCAAGTGTATATGCAAGTGTCCTAGGACAAGATAAAATTTTCCAAAAACAAGTTTTAAAAGAAAATAATGTTAATGTTGTAAAATACAAATGGTTTTTTGATAAAGAATATTTAAGTGATCCAGAAAAGATGATTGAAAGTATAAAAATAGATTATCCAGTGATTGTTAAACCAGCAACTCTTGGTTCAAGTGTTGGAATTGGTATTGCTCATAATGAATTAGAACTTCGTGAATGTATAAATGATGCTATAGAATATGATGAAAAAGTTTTAGTCGAAGAAGTTATAGAAAATTTAAGAGAAGTTAATATAAGTGTTTTAGGTAATTCGGAAAACGTATCTTTAAGTGTAATAGAAGAAGTAGGTTCTAAAAATGAATTATTAACATACGAAGATAAATATGTAGGTGGTGGAAAAGGTGGTAAATTAAAAGGTATGGCCAGTGCTAAGAGAAAAATACCAGCTGATTTACCAGAGACTTTAGAAAAAAGTATTAGAACTCAAGCTAAAAATGCTTTTCGTGCTCTTAATATGAATGGAGTTGTAAGAATTGATTTCTTAATTGATGAAAAAGAAGATAAAGCCTATGTTAATGAAGTAAATACTATACCTGGCAGTTTATCATTCTATTTATGGGAGAAAACCGGTAAAGATTATCCAGAGTTAATTGATGATATAATTAATTTAGGAATTATTAACTATAAAAATAAACAAAGAAAAACAACAACATTTAAATCAAATATTCTAGAAGGATTCAATGGATTTAAAGGAATGAAAGGTTTAAAAAAATGATAAAATTAGTTTTAGTTCGCCATGGAGAAAGTATTTGGAATAAAGAAAATAAATTTACAGGTTGGACTGATGTTGATTTATCAGAAAAGGGAATAGAAGAAGCAAAAAATGCTGGTAAAAAGTTAAAAGAGGCTGGATTTACATTTGATTTAGCATATACCAGTGTCTTAAAAAGAGCTAATCATACCTTAGATATTATTTTAGATGAATTAGATTTAAATATTCCAATTTCTTATGCATGGCAATTAAATGAACGTCATTATGGAGCACTTCAAGGTTTAAACAAAGACGAAACTAGAAAAAAATATGGCGAAGAACAAGTTCATATTTGGAGACGTAGTTATGATGTTACACCTCCAAGTTTGGATAGTGAAGATGAAAGATATACTGAAATGTTATCAAGATACACAGAGTATGTTCCTCATACTGAATGTTTAAAAGATACCGTTGAAAGAGTGGTTCCTTATTTTGAAGGAACAATAGTTCCTAATTTAAAAAATAATAAAAAAGTAATAATTGTTGCTCATGGTAATAGTTTAAGAGGACTTATTAAATATTTGGATAATGTAAGTGACGAGGATATTATTAATTTAGAAATTCCAACAGGAAGTCCAATTGTTTATGAACTTGATGATGATTTAAAAACAATTAAACATTACTATATATAAAAAAATTGGTTCTTAAACATTAAGGGTTGCTGATGAAAAATCAGTAATTTTTTTTGTATATAAAAAGACATCGCAACAAAAACCTGTTACAATGTTATTAGCTAAAAAATAAAGTAAAGGGTATTGTCGATGTCTATAAATAATTGTATATTAAAATCATTAAATATAAAAGAGGAAAATGTGAATTTTAGAGAAAATTTTGTAGAAGAAAGAGTAATAAAAAGTAAAAGAAGTTTGGTATATATGGGATATTTAAGTAATAATATTATAAAATGCCCTAAATGTAATAGTAATAATATAAAGAAAAATGGAACTAGAAAATCACTAATAAAAATACCAAAAGTATCAGAATTAAATAGTTATTTAGAGTTAGAAAAACAAAGATATTATTGTAAGGATTGCAAACATACTATAACTGCTAAAACGAATATAGTAGACTATAGATGTAGAATAAGTAATAACACTAAAATATCTATAAATAATTATACAAGTAAAATAATTACACATAAAGATATAGCATGGATTCATAATGTAAGTAATATGACAGTAGGGAGAGTAAATAATAAGGTATAGGATGGTAAAAAATTATATAAACATTATTTACCAGAATGTATGTGTTTTGATGAATTTACATATAAAAAAAGAGTGATGGCTTTTAATATATGTGATGCTAAAACAGGAAAAACATTTGACTTAGTTGAAGATAGAAAATTAGAAAATTTAATAAAATATTTTAGATATTATACAGAAGAATGTAGAAGGAAAGTTAAATTCATTGTAATTGATATGTATACTCCATATATTAGTTTAATTAAAGAATGTTTTCCTAATGCTAAAATAATTATAGATACTTTTCACATTGTTCAGTTAATAAGTAGAAGTTTAAATAAAACAAGAATAAAAATAATGAGAGAAAATAAAGAAAATTATAGAAAATTGAAAAGATATTGGAGATTAATTTTAACTTCTAGATTTGATTTAGATTGTTCATATTGGAAAAAATATTTGTGTTTTAAAAATTTAATGACAGAAGTAGATATAGTTGATTATTTACTGAGTTTAAGTCCTGAACTTACAGCCTCTTACAACTTGTATCAAAATATATTATATGCTATTCAAACTAAAGATTATTATTTACTTAAAACAACATTAAATCATGATTATGGTAGTATCTCTAAATATATGAAAACATCTATTAATACTTTGAAAGAGTTTTTACCATATATTAAAAACACTTTAGAAAATCCTTACAATAACGGAGTTATGGAAAGAAACAATAATACTTGTAAACTTATTAAAAGAATTGCTTTTGGTTTTAGAAATTTCAGAAATTTTAAAGCAAGAATATTAATTGCTACTAATTATTTTCGTAAACAAAAAGAATTGCCAACTTTTCAGTTAGCAACCCTCAATGTTTAAGAACCAAAAAATATGCAGATTATTTCTGCATATTTTTTTCTTGATTAAAACTCTTTTTTTGATTACTTATTCCAACAATGTAATCAATACTTACATTATAAAATTTAGCCAATTCAATTAATAAGTAAATTGGAATAGTACTTTTCCCTGATTCGTATAAGCCATATAGTTGTCTAGTAATATTAAGCAGTTTCGCAACTTCATCTTGTCTTAAATCATTGTCTTCTCTTAAATCCTTTAATCTTTTAAAATACATAAATACCTCATGGGAATTTTATAAAAAACATAGGTTAAGAGAATCCCTATATTTTTTATAGTTTGACTTTATCACGAATTTTTTTGTAATTACTTATGCCTACTATATAATCAATGCTAACATCATAGTTTTCTGAAAGTTTTATTAATAAATCAATCGGAATTGTTCTTTTTCCTGTTTCATACAAACCATATTGTTGTCTAGTAATGTTAAGTATATGTGCAATACTTTCTTGTTTTAGTTCGTGATCTTCCCTTAAATCTCGTAATCTTTTAAAATACATCTATTACAACCACCAATAAAATTTTATATGCATTTGACTAAATTCTTCAGAAATGAGTCTCAATGAATGCAAAATTCTTTTTTTTGGTACTTATTGAATAATTTTTGAAATTTGAACACTTAAAATATGCCTATAACCTTTTTGTGAATTTACATAAAATACTTTGGTGATTTTATGTATTTAAAGGAAATTATAAATACAAAAAGTAATATTAACTTTCACGATATTAAACTAAATTCTAATGATGTAAATAAACATGATTTATTTATTCCATTTGGTGGGGTGAGTGACAGAAATAAATATATAAATATGGCTTTAAAAAAAGGTTGTAGTGCTATTATAACTGATAAAAAGTATAATAATAAAAAAGTTTTTTTAGTTGATAATTTAAATAAAGAAATAATAGATATATTTGATATTTATTATGATTTTCCACTTAAAAATACGCATTTAATTGGAATAACAGGAACAGATGGAAAAACGACTATTTCAAGTATAATAAGCGATATGTTAAAATGTCCTTCTATTGGTACAAATGGTTTTAAGTTTAAGGGGAGTTATTTAAAACTGGATAATACAACTCCAAGTATTGACATCTTATATAAATGTTTTAACAAAAGTCGAGAGTTTAAAAATATTGTCATGGAAGTATCAAGTGAAGCGTATCTTACTAAAAGAATAGGCGATTTAGAATTTGATGTTGGAGTATTTTCTAACATAACAAAGGATCACTTGGATAAACATAAAAATATAGATAATTATATTAATTGTAAATTAGAATTATTTAAGCATAGTAAAATAGGAATATTAAATCATGATAGTAAGTACTATAATTTATTTAAAAATAATTGTAAAAAATCTTTAAGTTATGGTTTTAATAAAAAAAGTGATTTAAGAATTATTAAATATAAACTCTATATAGATAATAGTATAATTTGGTTTAAATATAATAAAAAAATATATAAAGTAAAATATAATTTAGTAGGAGTATTTAATGTTTATAATATAGCATGTAGTATTTTAACACTTATTAGTTTAGGATATGATATGAATGATATTTTAAAAAGAATTAGTAATGTAAAAAGTGTTTTAGGTCGAATGGATGTTGTTTATAATAAAAAGTATAAAATTGTAATTGATTATGCTCATACTGAAAATAGTACTTTAAATGTTTTAAAATTTTATAGAAAGTATAGCCGAAATATTATAACAATAGTTGGATGTGCTGGAGGTAGATATAAAGATAAAAGAAAGGTAATAGGAGATATTGTTTTAAAATATTCTAAATTAGTAATATTTACCATGGATGATCCAAGATATGAAGATGTTAATTTAATTATTAAAGAAATGATTGATGGTAGTAAAAAGAAGAATTATTTAGTAATAGAGGAACGTAGTATGGCAATTGAAAAAGGTATTAGTTTATGTAAGAAAAATTATATCTTATTAATACTTGGTAAGGGACATGATAATTATATGTTAATTAATAATTTAAAAATACCTTATAGTGATTATTCAACAGTTTTAAAATTAATTAGTTAGTAAATAAAATTTTATAGATTATAATTGATCTATAAAATTTATTTTTGGTTAAAAAAATATAGTTTTATAGGTGTTTAGATGTGTCAAATAAACGTAATTTTGACTTGATATTTTTTTTTAACTTCGTTATAATATTAATGTTTTAGAAAGATATAAAGATATTTATAATAAATTAGGAGTGATTATATGGCATATGATGAAAGTTCAATTAAAATATTAGAAGGACTTGAGGCAGTTAGAAAAAGACCAGGAATGTATATTGGTTCTACTGATAAAAGAGGACTACATCATTTAATTTGGGAAATTGTTGATAATTCAATAGATGAAGTAATAAATGGTTATGGTGATAGAATAGTTATTACAATTCATAAAGATAAAAGTATTGAAATAGAAGACTTTGGACGTGGAATACCAGTTGGACGTCATGCAAGTGGTAAATCAACACCGGAAGTAATTTATACAGTACTTCATGCTGGCGGTAAGTTTGAACAATCTGGTTATAAAGTATCAGGTGGACTTCATGGAGTTGGAGCCAGTGTTGTAAATGCTTTATCTAGTTGGATGGAAGTAACGATTCATAAAGATAAGGGAGAATACTTTATTCGTTTTAAAGATGGTGGTAAAGTTGATAAACCCCTTAAAAAAATTGGAACAACAAATAAAACAGGTACTAAAGTTCGATTTATGCCGGATTCGAGTATTTTTTCAACAACATCTTTTTCATTTACAACTATTTGTGAAAGAATGCAAGAATCAGCTTTTTTACTTAAAGGCTTAACAATAGATGTAATAGATTTAGAAGATAATCGTGAAAATCATTTTTGTTATCAAGATGGAATAAAGGAATTTGTAGGTTTTTTAAATCTTGATAAAAATCCTCTTCATAATGTAGTTTATTTTGAAGGTGATAAAGATAAAATGCATATTCAAGTTGCATTTCAATATACAGATTCTTATAATGAAACAATTGAATCATTTGTTAATAATGTAAAAACAGGAGATGGTGGAACACACGAAGTTGGTTTTAAAACGGCTTTAACAAAAGTTTTTAATGATTATGCAAAGAATAATGGATTCTTGAAAGCAAAAGACAAGAATCTTGAAGGAAGCGATACCAGAGAAGGAATAACAGCAATTATTAGTTTACAAATACCTGAAAGTTTATTACAATTTGAAGGACAAACTAAGGGAAAACTTGGAACACCTGCCGCTCGTCCTGCTGTTGAATCACTTGTAACTGAAAAACTAGGATTTTACTTAGAAGAAAATAAAGCAATTGCTACAAGTATCATGGATAAAATGGTAAAAAGTAAAATTGCTAGAGAAGCAGCACGTAAGGCACGCGATGAGGCAAGAAATGGTAAAAGTCGCGATAAAAAAGAAAAACTTTTAAGTGGAAAACTTGCTCCAGCAGGAACCAGAAATCCAAAGAAAAACGAACTTTATTTAGTAGAGGGTGACTCTGCAGGTGGAAGTGCTAAAAGTGGAAGGGATAGAACATTTCAAGCTATACTTCCTTTACGTGGAAAAGTTTTAAATACTGAAAAAACTAGAATGGAAGAGTTATTTAAAAATGAAGAAATAAATACTATTATACATACAATTGGAGCCGGAGTCGGAAGTGATTTTGAAGCAGATGATTCAAATTATGATAAAATTATCATTATGACCGATGCCGATGATGATGGAGCTCATATTCAAATATTATTACTTACTTTCTTTTATCGTTATATGAGAGGATTAATAGAATCAGGAAAATTATTTATTGCCCTTCCTCCTTTATATAAAATTGATTATGGAACAAAGAAAACTTTTTATGCTTGGGATGATGTTGAAAAACAAAATATTATGGATAAAGAAAAAGGACGTGCAACTAATGTTCAAAGATATAAAGGACTTGGTGAAATGAATGCTACTCAACTTTGGGAAACAACAATGAATCCTGATACAAGAAGTTTGATTAAAGTTACTATAACAGATGCACTTCTTGCTGAAAAGAGAGTTAGTGTTCTTATGGGAGATAAAGTAGAACCAAGAAAAGAATGGATAGAAGAAAATATAGAATTTTCTTTAGAAGACGATTATGTAATAGGTTAATATGAAAAATAAAATTTTATTATTTATAGTATTACTTATCTATATAACTATACCAATTATTATTTTTAATAATCAATATTTGTATGATATTAAATTTTATATTTTAACCATTCTTGGATTATTTATATACTTATTATTTAGAATATTAAAAGTAAAAAACGAAAATTTAGGTATAACAAAAAGTAATTTACTACCTTCAATTAAAAGAAATTGTTTATTAATTGTTATAATGGTAGTGGGAATTATTGTTATGTCTTTCTTAGGCTTAAAAAAATATGACAGTAACGAAACAATTTGGTTTTATATATTTTATATTTTTATTTCATGTCCTATTCAAGAGTTTTTATATCGTGCGGTATTCGGCTATTTTGATAAAGTATATAATAACAAATATTTATTTACTATATTATCAAGTTTAATGTATTCTTTTGTTCATATAATTTATAAAGATTATTTAACTTGTATTTTAACATTTATAATAGGGATTATATGGTATATTCTTTATAGAAAAGATAAGAATATTTTAGGAGTAACACTTGCTCATATAGTACTTGGAATACTTACAATATCTTTAGGAATAATTAATTAAATTGATTATAAAATTGACTACATAATTAATGACAAGGAAGTGATAGAATGAATGAATTAATAAAAAGAATTTATGATAAAACACTTGAAGATATCATGGAAGATAGATTTTCAAGATATGCTAAAGCAATTATTCAAGATAGAGCAATACCTGATGTAAGAGATGGACTTAAACCAGTTCAAAGAAGAATACTATATGGAATGTATCATGATGGTAATACTTATGATAAACCAACTAGAAAATCTGCTAAAACAGTTGGTTCTATTATGGGTAATTTCCATCCGCATGGAGACAGTTCAATCTATGATGCAATGGTTAGAATGAGTCAATGGTGGAAACAAAATACACCTTATATAGAAATGCAAGGTAATAATGGTAGTATGGATGGAGATTCAGCTGCTGCTATGCGTTATACGGAAGCACGTCTTGCTAAAATTAGTAATGAACTTTTAAAAGATATAGATAAAGATACAGTTATATGGGCTCCAAACTTTGATGATACTATGAATGAACCAACAGTTCTTCCAGCCAAATTTCCCAATTTACTTGTTAATGGTTCAACAGGAATAAGTGCTGGGTATGCAACTAATATTCCACCTCATAATTTAGGAGAGGTAATAGATGCAACTATTAAAAGAATTGATAGTCCAAATTGTCATCCCGATACAATATTTGATATCATTAAAGGACCAGATTTTCCAACTGGTGCAATAGTTGAAGGTAAGAGTGGATTACTTGAAGCTCTTAAAACAGGTCGTGGTAAAGTAGTAGTTCGAAGTCGTCATGAATTTGTAACAACGAAAGGAAAAGAACAAATTATAATTACTGAAATTCCATTTGATGTTAATAAAGCAAATCTTGTTAAAAGAATGAGTGAACTTGTTCTTGATAAGAAAGTTGAAGGAGTTGCTGAAATAAGAGATGAATCTGATAGACACGACCCAGTTCGTATTGTAATAGATTTAAAGAAAGATGCTAACAAAGAGATGATTCTAAATTATTTCTATAAAAACAGTGAACTTCAAATTAATTATAATTATAATATGGTTGCAATTGTTGATAGATGTCCTGAAACACTTGGAGTAATAGGAATAATAGATGCATATATTAAACATTTTGAAGAAGTAATTACAAGACGTACAGAATTTGACTTGAAAAAAGCAAGAGCTCGTATGCATATCGTGGAAGGTATGATTAAAGCCATTGAAATACTTGATAAAGTAATTAAAACAATTCGTGCTAGTAAAAATAAAGCCGATGCTATTGTTAATTTACAAAAAGAATATGGTTTTACAGAAATACAAGCAGATTATATAGTAACTCTTCAACTTTATAGACTAACAAATTCAGATATAAATGACTTTATTGAAGAATATAATAATTTAAAGAAAATAATAGAAGGACTTGAAGTAATTCTTTCCGATAAAGAGAAACTAAAAGGAGTTATGAAAAATGAACTTCGTAATGTAAAACGTGAATACGCAACTCCACGTAAAACTGAAATAAAAGATGAAGTACTTGATACAACAATTGATGAAAAAGCTATGATACCAAAAGAAGATGTAATAGTTTTAGTAACTAGGGACGGTTATATTAAAAGATGTAGTATCAGGTCATTCACATCAGCTGGAATTGATCCTGTCTTAAAAGATAATGACTATGTAATAGGGTTCTATGAAGCAAATACGTTAGATACGATTTTAGTATTTACAAGTCTTGGTAATTTCTTATTTATTCCAGTTTATACAATTCCAGATACTAAATGGAAAGATTTAGGAAAACATGTTAGTAATTTAGTACCACTTGGAGATTCTGAAGAAGTAATATCTTGTATTCATGTAAAAGATTTTAATGAAGATTTAGATATAACACTTGCAAGTCGAAATGGAATGATTAAAAGAACTAAGTTATCAGAATTTTTATTACTTAGATATAATAAACCAGTTAATTGTATGAAGTTAAAAGATAATGATACTTTAATTACAGCATTTGTATCACTTTATAATAATATCTTTGTATCAACAAGAAATGGTTATGGACTTTGGTATGATATAACTGAAATTCCGCTTGTTGGACTTAGAACAAGTGGAGTTAAATCCATTAATTTAAAAGATGATACGGTTGCTATGGTTAATAACTTTGATAACGTTGATTATATATCTTTAATTACTGATAAAAAAACAGGCAAAAGAATGAAATTATCAGAATTTGAAAAATCAACACGTGCAAGACGTGGACTTATGATTATTAAAGAGGTTAAGAGTAAACCATATCATGTTTTAAAAACATTTACGGAAGCTAATAATTCGCATTTAGTACTTAGAACTGATGAAATAGTTGAATTAAAATTAACTGAACTTCCTATAATGGATAGATATAGTACTGGAAGTGCAATTTCTAAAAAAGAAATTATTGATTGTAATATAAAAGTTAATTTAGTAAAAAAAAATGAAAAGATAGAAAATAAAATAGATGAAAATGTAGAAAAACCTAAAATATCTTTAAAAGAAATTGATGAAAGATTACTTACAATTGATGATTTTTTATAAGCTAGTTTAAAATGATATATATGATTTATATATCATTTTTTTCTTTCTTAGTTGAAGAATATTTTAATATATGTTATTATAAATTCGGTGAATTTATGAAGAAGTTGTTTTTTTTGATAGTTATTTTAATATTATTTACAGGATGTCGTAGCACTGATAGTATAATGTTTAAGACAGAATATGAAAGTTTAAATTCAAATAGTAGTTATACAAAAGTTTCTATTGCAAGTGATAATCCATTTGTTTATGTAAGTGATACCAAATTGGCTGAATTAGTCGAGAATAAAGAAGATTTAGTAGTTTTATTTGGTTATAGTAAATCAAATGATACGAGAAATATTATTGAAAATATTATAAAAATAAGTAAAGATTTAGGTATTGATACTATTTATTATTTAGATATATTAGATATTAGAAATGAATTAGCAACAGAGAATGGTTCTGTTATAACTACAAAAGAGGGAAGTGACTCTTATGATAAAATATTGGAACTTTTAGGTGATGTAGCAGAAGATTATATCGTAGATGGTAATATTGTTGGTAAAAGAATCTATGCACCAAGTATTTTAGTTATTAAAGATAAAGAGATAAAAGGCATTGTCAATGGAAAAAGTTATTTAGAAAGTGATGAAGAAAGGGAAAAAGACTCATATAATCAGATACTCGAGCATCTAAAAAAATATAGTAGTAATACTTGTAGTGTAGATAGTGCATGTTAAAAAAGACTATTTCACTTGAATAGCCTTTTTATTATTCGCTGAAATATCCAACTTCTGGTAATGCACGTCCATTTCCAATAACGGTTTTAATTTCAGTAGAACCCTTTGTTTTATATACAAGAGCAACACTTCCTCCACCATCTAAATTAACAGCCGTTTTGCATCCTAATTCTAAGAATTTATTAATTGCTGTATTTCTTGTTTCATTTTTAGTGGTAAACAATACAAAATTGTTTTCATTTATTTGACAAATCATTTGTAGTCCTTTTTTATCACTATTACTTCCAGGCATCCTAGAATTTTTATTCGTATAATTAGTTTTTTTACCATCTAAAATAACAGGGGCTGCAAAAGTATAAGTATTTCTGATTCCTGAATTTATAACTTGAGTTGACCAAGCTTTCTTTTCGTTAACACTTGTTTCTTTCATTTTTTTATCTTCGTATACGACCATTTTATTATCTGGAGTAATACCTGTTATGAACCAAGTTAATAAGTCTCCTTTATCATAAACATTTCTTATAACTTTTCCATTTGTAATTACAAGTGTACCAACACTTGTTTTATTATATGCAGGATATTTTTTTACACTTGATGCATCATATGTATCTTTTAAATAAAATCCACTAGCATTAAAACCAATTAAAAATTTATCTTTTAAATTATATTCTGTAGTTGCTTTTTGAAGTAAAACACTTGGTTTATATAAATTCTTTCCATATTCAGGTGAATCATATTTATTTAATTGTGTGTAAGCATCATATACCCAAATTCTTGTTAAATAGTAATTACCAAATTTACTTATGTAAGCTTTTAATGTATCTGTTTCAGTTTTTCCAACAACGTTTTCAGAATCACTTGGTTTAATAACTGGTAAATATGAATTATCGGTTATGCTACAACTAATATTAGAAGTGTTTCCAGCATTATCAACAAGAGTAACGGAAACATTTTTAGACTTTTTATTGTAAGTATATGAATTAGAATTTGTTGTAGTTATTTCTTTATTGTTATCCTTATATATATAATTTTTTATTCCACTTATATCATCAGTTGCTAATACTTTAAATTCAGTTGATTTTGTTGTTAAAGTAGCATTACAAGTTCCAGTAGGAGATGATTTATCAATATTTGAAATCGTAATAGATTTAGTAAATTCTTGATTTTTATTATTGTAAGTTTTAAAAGTATATTCTCCATTTTCAATTACTTTATAAGTAACTTTTTTATTTTTTTCAATTGTATTATTTGGAAGTAATAAGTAATCAAATGAATTTCCTGTTATTGAAATAGTAACTTCAACTGCTGAATTAGTATAAGATGTATTATTAGTTGTTACTTTTATATCTAAACTATTGTCCACAACAATAATATTTCTAACAACTTCTTTTTTTTGATTATTATAATTTAATGTATAAGTAATAGTATAATTACCGGCTTTAGTAGTATCTAAATTAGAATTAATTGTAACAGAGTTAGTTAAATCTATATCATTATAAGTTGCAACAAATCCCGGCTCAACGTATTGTTCATTTAAATCTAGAGTAATAACAGATTCTTTTAAGAGAGATAAATTTAAAACACCTGTACTTTCTTTATCTAACTTTTCTTTTACAGTAATAGTTCTAGTTTTAGTTAGTTTCTTATATCTATATGTAATTGTATAATTACCAGGAACGGTAGTGTCAAAATCATTACCTGTTATAGTTATATTACTTGTATCAACTATTCCGTCACTTGTTAGAGCATAATAACCTGGCTCTTGATATTTTTCGTTATAAGATAAAGTTATTTTTTCATCTCCAAATAACACTAGTCTTTCAATTGAACTTTGTTTAGTGTCGTCATTGTTATTACTATTATTGTTACGAATAATTAAGTATCCTACAACAAAAATTGATATAACAAGAATAGCAATTATAATATATAAAAATTTATTAGAATTATTTTTCATAGCAACCTCTATTTACAGGTAAATTATATAATATTTTCTTTTTTTTGTAAATAAATATGATATACTATTTTTGGTGGTTAGGCATGGAGAATAAAATTCAATTAGTTCAAGCTGATATTTATAAAGTATATAATAAAGGAATTATAACTAATGAAAAAATCAATATAATTTATAATTTATATCAACCAATTATTGGTAATGTTGCAGTTTCTTTATATTTGACTTTACTTAATGATTTAAAAATGAATAACAATAGTTTTACACATTATCATTTGATGACATCTATGCAACTTAAACTGGAAAGTATAAGGGATGCAAGAAGTAAACTTGAAGGAATTGGACTCATGAAAACCTATATTAAACAAGGAAGTATTGATGAGTATTTATATGTTTTATTTTCACCTCTTAGTGCCTATGAATTCTTTAATCATCCAATTTTAAATATTGTTTTATATAATAATATTGGTGCTAAAGAATATGAGATAATGCAAAATTATTATAAAGTTCCAAGACTTTCTACTAAAGATTATATTGATATAACAGAAAGTTTTGAAAATGTTTATACAGTAAGTACAAATACAAGTTTATTATTTGATAATAATGATATTATAAATGATAATATAAAGAGAATAGAAATAAAGGGTAATTTTGATATTGATTTACTTATTAGTAGTATTCCGAAGAGATTAGTAAGTGAAAAATGTTTTACGGATGATGTGAAAGAATTAATTGTAAATATTGCCTATATTTATAAAATAGATAATTTAAATATGCAAGGCCTTGTTCGTAATAGTTTAAATGAAAGAGGTTTAATTGATAAAACAGAATTAAGGAAAAAAGCAAGAAATTTCTATCAATTTGAAAATAATGGTCGACTTCCTACTTTAATATATAATAAACAACCTGAATATTTAAAAACTCCACTTGGAAATGATTCTAAATTATCAAAACTAATTTATTTATTTGAAAATACGAGTCCTTATGATTTTTTAAGAAAAAGTTATGGTAATACAGAACCCACGAATAGAGATAAGAAATTAATTGAGGACTTGATGTTTGAACAAAAATTATCACCAGGTGTTGTAAATGTTTTAATAGATTATGTTTTAAAAGTTAACAATAAAAAG
Source organism: Bacilli bacterium (assembly GCA_017460745.1). Taxonomy (GTDB): domain Bacteria; phylum Bacillota_I; class Bacilli_A; order RF39; family UBA660; genus RUG591. The sequence continues at coordinate 59,960 of JAFUAL010000057.1, forward strand.
TTAAATAAAGATTATATAGAAACAATCATAGGCCAATGGAAAAGACTTAAAGTTGAAACAGTAGTTGATGCTATGGAAGTATGTAAAAAAGAACATAAAAGATTTAAGAAAACGGTATTTAAACAAGATGAAAAGAAATTTAATAATGATAAGGTTAAAGATGATTTAGAAAGTCTTCCTTTATGGTTTGATAAAAAGATAGAGAAAAGTGATGAAAATTTAATGGAACTAGATGATTTATTAAAAGAATTTAATTAAAATATTTATTTAATTCTTTTTTTATGATATTATATTGGTAGTTTAAAGGGAGTCATGTATGAAGAAAATTAAATTATTAGTGTTAATAGTTATTTGTATTTTTATAGGAAGTTTAAATGTTTATGCTGAAGAATATGCTGATTGTTATTATAATTACACACCAAGTGATTCAAATTTTAAAATTTCCAAAGGACTTTATAAAGCAGGAGCAACTATTGTTATTCACATTGCCTATCATGAAACCAAATATCCTAGTCCAGTCTTTGCTTCAAGATTAATTTTTACAAGTGATGCAAATTTTGGTGATGGATATGAAACTGAATTTGGTAGTAGTATAACTTCTAAAGCTCTTAATTGTTTAAATACAAGTGATATTTGTTTTCTAAACACTCCAAGTGTTAATATAAATCAATTAAGGGACAATAGTAATAAATTAATGTGTCCAAGTATTTATTTATTCAAAGAAACATTTCAAAGTTCAGATCCACATTATCAATTAGCTTTGTCGCCTGATGCAAGAAATTCATTTGGTGAAAGTTATGATAGTTATCAAAAAATTGATTATGATAAAAATTATTCTAAAATAAGTAATAATGCAAGTGGTTCATCTAGTCAAGCAACATCATGTGAGTATAATTTTGCAGGTTATTATTCAACAGGACAATGGTTTACTAGTTCCGGAACATTAGGCTTTTCGATAATGACTGATGGAACTGTATCTGGAATATATGCAACAGGAAATTTAGCTAATGATAAATTTGAATATAAGGGTGGAACTATTAGCAATAAAACTTGTCCACAGTATATAAAATTAAATAGAGTAATGAATTTAACAGAAGGGCATATTGAAATAACTGCAGGAACAGGTGATTCACATGATGCTGTTTATAGTGGTAAAGTTAGTAGTGGAGAGGATAATCAAGATCCGGCATCGACTGTTACTACATATAATGAGTATCCTAGTGGTGCAAGTGTTTCTATAGATAAAACTGGTGGTAATTATTCAGCTACTTTAAAAGATACAAGAATTACTAGTAGTAGTGTTTTAACTCCAATATCAATTACTAATTTAACAAATTCAGATATTCAATCTAAGTTTGCAAGTGGTAATTATCCAAAATATTTAGTTAAAAACAAAGGTAGTGAAACTTATACTCTTTCTGATGAAAAACCAACTGAGTATGATAAATTATTTATAAATGTAAAAGCCTCATTTGGTATAGAAGGATTAGGAAAAGAAGAAACATACAAAACATGTGAAGAATTACTTGGAAATGAATTATTAAAATGGCTTGATGAAAATGTATTCATGATAATTAGAATAGGAGTACCCATTATCTTAATTTTGCTTACATCCTTTGATTTTGCTAAAGTAGTATTCAATGATGATAAAGAAGGAATGCAAAATGCTTTTAGGAGATTTGGTAAACGTGCAATAGCAGCAGTTTTAATATTTTTAACTCCAACAATTATATTATTAATTTCTAATTTAGTAGGTGCAAAAGAAATTAATTCCTGTGTTGAAACAATTAATGGTTGGACTGAAAGTGATAGTTAAATAATGCTTTATATGTTTATGATTTATTAATAAGGAGAAACTAATGTTTAAAAAAAGAAATGTAATATTGCTATTATCGTTGGTCATAATTTTAGGTTTTAATATCATAAATGTTAAAGCAGAAAATGTTGATTTTAAGTGTTTGTATAAAAATGGAACAGATGAAATTATAATTAATATGCGTGGTGAAAGAGCAACTAAGGTAAGTTTTGGTGTAACAAGTAATAAATTTAGTAATTCATCTGAATATACTTTTTATCCAGCAAATTATATTGTGAAATCAACAGTTTTAGGAAGTGTTCAATATCAAACAGCTAGTTATTATGGTTTTGTTGAAGGTAATAATGCTGTTTATGGTTGTTCAAAAGAAATTTATTTAGCAACAAGTAATAATGCAGTAGTTTATTTAGATGTAGTTGACACTGTTAATGCTTTTGGAACCAGTCAATTAGTAAATGGACAAGGATCGTTTAAAATACCAGTTATCTTTTTATCAACAAATGCTTGGAAGGTTTCAAATAATAAATTGACTAATACAAATGTTACCCTTGATTCGGCAATAGAGATAACTTTGTCGAAGAGTAGTTATCAAACAACAACTTATACATTAGAAACAAGCAAGTCTGCTGAAGTAGCTACGGAAACACCAAAAACAACAGATGATAATATTCAATTTTGCTATTATAAAAATTCATGTGGAAAAGTGATTCAATTAAAATTTACTAAAGGTAACGTCAATATGGCAGTTTTTGATAATGGACGAGGTTTAAATGATTGGACTAATACGTCAACTTGTCCAACTTCAATCGTTGATTCCAATAATTTATATCAAGGAAAAAGTACTTCATGTGGAAGTGGAGCTACTAACTGTTATTCATTTTTACAGCAATCTACTACGGAAAATAAAGCTTTAATTCAAGAGGGAAACTGTAGTTCAACAAGTTATGATACTAATAATGGAGGAGTTAAGGCTCAAATTGCAACTTTAGAAATACCAAAAGAAAATATAGAAGAAACTTGTAAAGGTTTATTTGGTAATGAAATTTTAGAGTGGCTTGATGAAAATGTATTCATGATAATTAGAATAGGAGTACCAATTTTGCTTATTTTACTTACATCATTTGATTTTGCCAAAGTAGTATTTACAGATGATAAAGAAGGAATACAAAATGCTTTTAAGAGATTTGGTAAACGTGCAATAGCAGCAGTTTTAATATTCTTAACTCCAACGATAATTTTGATTATTGCAGATTTAGTAGGTGTCAATGATAATTTTAAAGATTGTGTTAATTATTTAAATGAAAAGGTTGAAAGTAGTAATTGACAAATAAATTAATAATGTTATAATAAACTTAAATATGTTGATTAGGACATGGTTTATAAATTAAGTTTGAAAGAGAGTTAGTGGTGGTGTAAACTAATAAACAATTTATAAATTACTACCTATGAATAGAACTCGAAAGAGATTTCCGGCGTTAGTCGTTATAAAAATAAGTTAAAGTAAGAATGGTACCGTCATATGACTTCTTTGTATCATTCTTTTTTATATGTAGGGAGGAATTATGATAAATATAAAAGAAGATAAAGAATTAAATGTATTAAATCACAGTGGAGCACATTTACTTGCTCAAGCAGTAAAACACTTATATAAGGATGCCTTATTTTGGGTAGGACCGGTTGTAGAAGAAGGATTTTACTATGATATAGATTTAGGAGATATTAAGTTATCTGAAGAAGATTTAGTTAAAATTGAACGTGAAATGAAAAAAATATCTAAGGATGGTAAAAGAATTGTTAGACAAGAATTAACACGTGAAGAAGCACTTCTTAAGTTCAAAGATAATCCATATAAAATAGATTTAATTAATAATATGAGTGAAGATGAAGTAATATCATGTTACACTCAAGGAGATTTTACTGACCTTTGTCGTGGACCACATGTTGAAAGTGTTAAAGAAATTAAATATTTTAAATTATTAAAAATAAGTGGTGCTTATTATAAAGGTGATTCCAATAATAAAATGCTTCAAAGAATCTATGGTGTTGTTTTTAAAACAGAAGAAGATTTGAATAATTATTTAAAAGAACTTGAAGAAGCAAAGATGCGAGATCATAGAAAATTAGGTAAAGAAATGGGCATATATATGATGTCTGATTTAGTTGGTCGTGGACTTCCAATGTATTTACCAAATGGTTTTATTCTTTGGAATACTTTAGAAAATTATATTCGTGATAAAGAAATAAAAAGAGGATATTTACATGTTCAAACTCCACCACTTGGAAATGTTAATTTATATAAAACATCTGGTCATTTAGAACATTACAAAGACGCGATGTTTCCAATTATGCAAGTAGAAGATGAAGAATATGTACTTCGTCCAATGAATTGTCCACATCATATGGTAATTTATGAAAACGAGCTTCATTCATATCGTGATTTACCACTTAGAATTGCTGAAATTGCAAGAGATTCTAGATATGAAGCCAGTGGCGCATTAAAAGGAATTGAAAGAGTAAGAACATTCTGTCAAAATGATTCACATATTTTCTGTACACCAGAACAAATTGAAAGTGAGTTTAAAGGTGTAGTTGAACTTATTCTTGAAGTATATAAAGAAATGAATATAACTGATTATAAATTTGAACTTAGTTTAAGAAATCCTGAAGATAAAGTTAAATATCATCAAGATGATGAAATGTGGAATACAGCTGAAGATGCCCTTCGAAAAATCATGAATGATATTGGCATTCCTTATGAAGAAAAAATAGGAGAGGCTGCTTTTTATGGACCTAAACTAGACGTTCAAGTACGTCCTGCAGTTGGAAATCCTTTTTCTCTTTCAACTTGTCAAATAGATTTTTGTTTACCAATGAAATTTGATTTAAAATATGTAGCAGAGGATGGAACAAAGAAAACTCCAGTTGTTTTACATAGAGCAGTCTTTGGTTCACTTGATAGAACAATTGCTTATTACTTAGAAGAAACAAAAGGAATACTTCCACTTTGGCTTGCACCATTGCAAATCAATATTATTCCAGTTAATAATGAATTTCATTTAGAATATGCTAAATATTTAAAAAATATTTTAGAAGATAACAATATACGTGTAAAAATAGATGATCGTAATGAAAAACTAGGTTATAAAATGCGCGAGGCTCAAACTAAAAAAGTTCCAATTACTTTAGTACTTGGTGATAAAGAAAGGGATTCTCATACTATTAGTTATAGATTATATTCTGAGGCTAACACAACAACACTTACAATCGATGAATTTGTAGAATATGTAAATAATAGAATAAAAGATAAAAAATAATAAAAAAGATGGCTAATAAAATTAGTCATTTTTTTCTAAATCAAATTCATATACTTGATTAAATCCACCTTTACATACTTCTTTAATACTATTGTTTACTTGTCCAATATAAAATCCATTAAATTCTTTTAGCATAGGATAATCATTATCATTATCTCCAAATACGTAAATATCATTATAATTTAGATTTAAATAATCTTTTAAATATTTTATAGTAGAACTTTTATTTATACCTTTATTTTTTAAACAGAAAAAAGTAATTTCATCATGTGAATAGATAAGAAAATCAAATTCCGTATACTTTTCTTTTAATTTATCGAATTCTTTTAAAAATTTATTTGTTATATTTTCATTTTTTATAACAAAATTGCAACCAATTAAATCATTGTTTTTTCTTTCATTATAATAGTCATCATCATAAGAATATTGAATTCTTTCAATTTTAGCAAAATGCTTTAAACTTAAAAATTTTTTTAGTATAGAGTTGTTTAAACTAAATTTGATCAGTATATTATCTTTATTATCATAAAGAATAGAACCATCACAGCAAGATAAATAGTCATATTTTATATTATATTTAATAGTCATTTCTTTTAAAGATTTAAAACTTCGTCCAGAGGATAACATAAAAAGATTATTATTAAAACGAAATTTATCAATATATTGATTATTTTTTAAAATATTTATATCATCAACAAAATAAGTACCATCAAAGTCACTTACAATTAATTTCATATATTATACCTCCTATTTAAATAAACATATTTATTATAACAAATTAAAATAAAAAACCTAGTTTAGAAATCAAAATTTGACAAATCTTTACAAATATGATAGAATATGCAACTAAAAGGAGATAATATTTATGAAAATTAAAAATTTAAAATTATTAGTTCTTGATAATGATGATGTAATGTTTAGATCATCACCTTTAATTCAATTTCACGTTGAAAGAAACTTTCCACAATTTGCAACTAGTATTTTAACTGAAAGAGAAATGATTATAAGTATAATTCAACATCAATATGAAGAAGTTCTTGGAATAGTTGAAGAAGCTCGTAAAAGAGGAGAAAAACCAAAATTACCTGATTTTAGTAAAATGCGAAACGATGTTATAAAAACAGAAAAAGTTAAAAGTGAAGATTTTGAAGAAGAATATTATGTTAAACCTGTAAATGAGATACTTGCTGCCTTAAAACGTACGCAAAATGATAAAGAAATGTTTTTAGAAGAAAGAGATGCAACAGTTGAAGCTGATGGTAAACTTGAAAATGGTGTAATACCATATGATGAAATATATAGTGAAAAAAACTGGTTTCCACATGTTGCTAAAAATGTTCAAGATTTATTTGAATTATGTGAAGGAAATGTTATTAGTCTAACAGCTCATAATGGAATAGATGATATGCATGGACGTGAATTTGAAGAAAAGGGAAATGCCGTTCATAAAATGGTTGATGAAATGAAACATTATGGATTACGTTTTCATGATTCAGAACATGTTCCAGGTATAAGACGTGGTCGTAATAGTAAAAGTAAAAAAATTATGCAAATATATGGTTATGATGATATGCATGGGGTTGTACTTGTAGATGATAGTTTAGCAAATTGTTTAGATATATATAATCATGGTGGAACACCTATTTTAGTAAGTCAAAATAAAGATAATCAATATGGATTTGCAACAGTTCGTTCACTTAAACCTGAAAGTATTTTAAGAGAACTTGAAAAATTAGGTTTTATGAGTGATGATACAAATGATATTTTACAAAAACCAAAAACACTTAGAAAATAATAATTTAGATAATTTAAAAATTAGAGAAATTTATCTCTAATTTTTTTTGTAAAAAAATGTAAAGTTAACTCTTTCTCTTAAATAATATTAAGAAAAATATAGTATACTTATAGAGATAGGAGTGAAATATATGTATCTGCTAACTAAATCAATACTAGCTGGAATGCTTGGATTTATTTCATCAATTATTTTAGGTTTTATATTAATTCCTGTTTTAAAAAGACTTCATATGGGGCAAAGAATTAGTAGTTATGTTGGAGAAAGACATCATGCTAAAGAAGGAACACCAACTTTTGGTGGATTGATTTTTATAATACCAACATTAATTGTTACAGGAGTTTTGTTACTTACTCATAAAATGGATTTAACAGAAGACTTGAAAATGGTTTTGTTTGTCTTTATTACACATGCTTTTATTGGCTTTTTAGATGATTATTTAAGCCATAAAAAAGGAAAGAATGAAGGGCTTACTACGCTTCAAAAGTTATTTATGCAGTTATTTATTTCCTTAATTGTATTTTATTTATATATAAAAAATGGTGGTCAAACATCTCTAGTTGTATCAACTCTTGGTATTAACATTGAGATGAAATGGTTATATGGAATATTTATTTTACTTATTTTAGTTGGTTCTTCAAATGCTGTTAATTTAACAGATGGACTTGATGGACTAGCTGGAGGGTTATCGGCTATTTCGTTTGTAGCATTTAGTTTAATATCATTAATGGTTGGTTATACAGATATGGGAATTTTCTCATTGATATTAACAGGTGCAGTACTGGGATTTGTGTTCTATAATGCGCATCCTGCCAAGGTATTCATGGGAGATACAGGATCTCTTGCTCTTGGTGCCGTTATGGGAATGATTGCTATTCTTACACATCGTGAAGTTACTTTATTAATAGTGGCATTCGTATTTGTAATTGAAACTTTATCAGTTATTTTGCAAGTTATTTGGGTAAAATGCTTTAATAGAAGATTATTTTTAATGACACCAATTCATCATCATTTTGAAAAAATGGGAATGCCTGAAGTTGATATAGTTCGTATGTTTTGGCTATTTGGATTAATTCTTGCTATGGCTGGTATTATATTTGGTGTTTGGTTATAATTTTTACTTGTCTAATTATGTAAATTTTAAAAATATAGATAATTGACTCATATAAAATTATTTTGTATAATAAACTTGAGTCCATGATAAGTAATATCTTAATTTATTAAACTCACACATAGGATAATTTAAGATATATAACAGATAGAAATATCTGTTTTTTTGTTTTTAATTTACAAAATATGACATAATTCTGGATTTAAGACTTAAAAATGTTGAATTAAATTGAATAATTTTGTATAATCTAATTATTGGAATAAAAGGAGTAGTCTATGGCAAAGAAGAGAAGAAGAAGAAAAAAAAGAATATTCGTACCTAAAATACAGACAACATTTTGTATTTTAAGTTTAATTTTTATATTAGCCTGCTTCATTTTTTATGGAACAAGATTATACAAATATTATAAAATTTATAATCCTAAAAATGAAAGAGGCGAGGTTTTATTAAATTTACCATCTAAGATAATAGATGATGAAGAAGTTGTTGAAAGTGGAGATGGTTTATATTTAATAAATGGTAATTATGTATATAAAGGTGAAAATGTTAATAATTACATATTAATAAATGATATATTATTTAGAATACTTAGAGTTAATAGTGATAAAACTGTTGACTTGGTAATGGATGATTATGTTAATAAAGTAATGTGGAATAAAGAAGTTACAACTTATGACAAATCTAGTATAAAAAAATACTTAGAGAGTACTATTTTACCAATTATTAATAAAGATTATCTAACGACAACTACTTACTGTACCGATAGAGTATATGAACTTTCAGAAGTAAGTTGTGAAGAAACAAATAATGATTCTTATATAAGATTACTTGGTATAAACGATTATCTAAATAGTTTAAATAATGACAAAACATTTATCGGAGAAGATTATGTTTGGCTTTATAATGTAGGAAAAAATAATGCATGGCATACAACTAATAAATATATTTCAAATAGTAGTCCTAGTACTCTTTATGGTGTCAAAGGAGTAATTACTCTTAAAAATTCTATTACTTATCTAAAAGGTGATGGAACGATTGATAATCCATATATTTTAGAGGATGAAAATGAAGAGATTAACGTTGGTACATATTTAGATATAAATGATAATGTATATATTGTTTATGAAGTAGGTAAGGATTATTTAAAAGTTGAAAGTAATAAATTAATAAAAGAAAAACAGTTGTTTGATAAAACAAGTAATGATTATACTAAATCATCTCTTAGAACCTATTTAGAAAAAACTTATTTAGATAAATTAAAAATAAATGATTATTTAAAAGAAGTTGAATTTGAAGGTTATAAAGGAAAGATTGGAATACTTTCAAGTGATGATTTGAAGTTTAATAGTACTTTAAATAATTACTATTTAAGTGATACTGATGGTGATGAAGTTGTAGTTTATAATGGAAGTGTTTCTAAAAGTTCACCTAGTACTAAAAGAAATATTAGATATGCTTTAGGAATAAAAAAGGATTTAAATATTATAAGTGGAAATGGAACTAAGTATGCACCATTTATCGTGGAGGTTAAATAATGAGGAAAACGACAATATTTTTCTTGCTGGTTGATTTAATTGCAATTGCCTGTTTTATCCTTTTCTATGGACCATATGAAGATTTTAGAAATACGATAGTTAATACAGCAATGGTTACTAAAACGCATCAATATATTGCTTATACTTTTTATGATGAAGATACAATTCAAAAAATACTTGATTTGAATAAGTATATTCCAGTAAGTGGTAGTATGGACTTAGATGCAATTGTTATAGATACTAAAGAAAAGAAAAGTTATGACAACGAATATGATGAAGCAGTTTTAAAAAGAGATAAAGGTAATGATGATTATAAATATTTAAAAGTAAAAGTTGGTAAATATAACGCCCACATGATTGCAATATATCATCCTGAAAATGTTGAATTAATAACAATTAAATCATTTAAAAAAGGTGGAGGACAAGAAACAATTTTAAATATGTGTAAACGAACTGGAGGCCTTGTCTGTATAAATGCTGGAGGATTTAAAGATCCAGATGGTTGGGGAAGTGATATTCCAAATGGTTATGTTATTAAAGATGGCGAAATTATTTATTCAGAAACAGATGATAAACAAGATATAATTGGAATTACTAAAGATCATAAATTATTACTTGTTAATGCAACCGGTGAAGAAGCAATTGCTATGGGAATGAAAGATGGAATTCAATTTGGACCATTCTTAATAGTCAATGGAGAAAGTATTAAGTATACATCAAGCGCTGGAGGATATGATAGGGCAGCCCGTGTTGCTATTGCTCAAAGAAAAGATGGAGTTATTTTATTCCTTGCAACTGAGGGAACTCATGGAAGTGGTCCTACAATGAAAGAAGTAATTGATACGCTTGAGTTATATGGAGCTTACAATGCAGCCAATCTTGATGGTGGAACAAGTGCTCAAATGGTAGTAAATAATAAACTTGTTAACAATCCTAAAAATGTATTTGGTCAATCAGTTTCTGGTGGAAGACGTGTTGTTACAGGATTTGGATTAATGCCTAGTAAATAGAATCTTATGATTCTATTTTTTTATGATAATATATTAGAAATAATTAAAATTATGATATACTAAAATTAGTAATTATTCTTTTTTTATAGAGAGTATTTTTACTGTTGGAGTTTGTCTATGGGAAAAAAGTTAAAAAAATACATTTTATTTTCAATTGTAATAAGTATTATAAAATATTTATTGCTAATATTATTTTTAACTATTGGTTGTATTGATTTTGTTAGCGATAGTATATCTTTTATTCTTATTGTAATAGATTTATTTTGTATTATTAGGTTTATTTATATAATGACAAGACATGCTTGTAATATAAAACATACAAATTTAGATGATTATAAAAAAGTGGAAAAAAAATTAAATGATCCGATTATTATGGTTCCAAGAAATTATATTTTAACTGATACTTATATTGTTAATTTAAAAAATAGTCATTTATTTAAATATAAAGATATTAGTACTATGTATAAAAGAATTGGTTTTAGATTAATTACCAATAAAAGTTTTGGCTTAGCTAAATATTTATATACTGTTACAAAAGATAATAAAAAAGATAGATTTATAATAGGTTATGTTGGATTTCTAAACACAGTATTTCAAGATTTTAGTGATATAATAATGAAAAAGAACATGTTTGTTAATTTTGATAAAAATAGAAAGTGATAGTTTATGATTTTTTTGTTTAGTAATTATTTAAAAAAAATTATAATAAAATTGTATATGATTATTTGAATATTATTGATATGTCTTCAAAATATAATAACCAAAATAAAGTTTAAATACAATTGATTATGAGGTGATTATGAATAGTTGGTTCTCATGGTATAAAATTAAAAAAATTGGAGTAAAAAATGTTTGGGAAGAAATAAAAAAAGATAAGAAGAATTTAATATTTATTGTATATATTCCCATTTTTCTTTTATTAATTCCACATTTTTTACCGCAAATAGATTTACCTGATGTAAAAGAATTTGATATAAATAAATTTGAGCAAATTATGAATAAAAATGAATGTTATATAGATAATATAGATGGTGATAAAGAGCAAACTTATGTGGTTAATGAAAGCAGTCAATGTTTGTATAATATACAATTAATAAAGTATTCTAGTATTGAAGAAGCTACCGAAAAATTCAATAATATGGAGAAAGATATAATTGGTACAACTTCGAGAAATAAGAGTAGATATGTAACAGATACATATAATGATTTTTATGAATATACTTTTGAAACTAATACAACTGCAGTATTAACACAAAATAGAAATGTTTTATTATACGCAAAAACTTCAAAAGTGAGTAATAAAGAATTTTATAATATGCTTTATGAGATAGGTGGACATTATAAATTGAATTTTTTATTAAGTAAACAATTTTTAATCATATATTTTATATGTTTTATAATGTTCGTAGATGTTATATACATTTTAATATTTAATTATACAAAAATTTCGAAAATGTATGAAGAAGTAATAAAAAATAAAGATAATAATTGATTTAATTACAATTAGTAAAAGTTAGTCATTATAAAAAGAAAAGTATTAAATCTTATTAATTATTAAATAAAAAAGATAGCAACATAATTAATTGTGAAGTTGTCAATAAAAAGTAGACAGTAAAAAAGATTTAATCAAACCCTAATTGAGTTCTATACTCGATTGGGGTTTTGTAATTTAATGCATAACTAGGACGTAAGTAATTATGATCATATATGATTGCATCAATATATT
>JAFUAL010000058.1 GCA_017460745.1 Bacilli bacterium
TATTATGTTTGATGGTAGAATTTAGGTCTTTGACAATTTTAAATTATGTGTTATTATTTATATAACAAAAAGAAGTAAGTTATCAAACTTACCTCAAATCATGGATAGATTCCATTTACACAGATTTTTTTACACACTCTTTTTTTTAATCAAATGTAATATTCTTTATCCTTCCTTCTTTTAGATCATTTATAATTATGATATATACTCTATCTAAATCTGGAACATTACCTTTTTTTAATGAGTGAGTATTTATTGCAATTGAATTAAATATTTTTTCTAAATCAAATTCTGTATCTTTATCTAATTTATATCTATCACATAAAATATTAGGATAGTTATAATATAAAAATTCAATTATGAACGTTGCAATTTCTTCTTTATTTAGTATATCTTCGTTAATAGATGCAAGAGATGCAAGTGTTAAACCAACTTGGTTATTTTCAATTTTTGGATAAAGTATTCCTGGAGTATCCATAAGTTCGATAGTATTACTAATCCGAACCCAAGATATTCCTTTCGTAACCCCTGCTCGATTTCCCGTTTTCAAACTATTTTTACCACTTATTCGATTAATTAAAGTACTTTTACCAACATTAGGTGCACCTATTACTAAAGCACGATAAACTCTTGGTTTAAGTCCTTTTTTTATTCTAGAATCATTAATATATGAAAGCATATTATTTGTTTTATTTATAAGTTCATTTAATACACTTCGACTAGCCTTTTTTAAATCCAAAATTACAACTTCATTTGTCTCTTTTAATTTATTAATTATTTTATTTGTTTTAGTAACATCACATAGATCATACTTAGTTACAACAATTATTTTCTTTTTATCTTTTATTAAATCATCTAAATCAATTATTCTAGATGATAATGGCATTCGGGCATCAATTACTTCATAAACTATATCAATTAAATCTAGTTTTTCTTTAATTTCTCTTTTAGCTTTAGCCATATGACCTGGATACCAGTTGATGTTGGTTTTTGTCGAATTTTGTTCCATTATCTATCACCTGCCCCGATTTTTTCTAAAGTTTCAATGTATTTATCGAAATCACTAACATATAGTTGATCTTGCACAATTCTATATTTTTCAAATTCACTTTCTGCTTTGTCCCTTGCAATTTTACAGGATATTTTCCCTGCTTCATGTAAAATTTCTCGATCTGTTAACTTTAAAAATTCATCTAGCCTATTTGACCAATCTTCCATAGTCATTGGAATATGCCTTTCTGCTCTTGACTCTGCCAAATCTAAATATGCTGAAACAATTCTTCTCAATGCATATAATTCATCCTCATTTAAATAATTTTTAGCAATTACTACATCACTTTTAATTATTTTGCCATCAGGTGCTGAAGACCAACTAGTAAGCCCCATATGTTCTTTGGTAGCATCTGCTCTATTATATATTATTTCAGCAGCAGTATTACCAGAAACAGCGTAGTGCATTTTGTTTTGAACTTTTTTAAAAAATTCAAGTGTTGTTTTAGCATTTTTATCATAGTCAATACTAGTAGCATATATATCAGTAACTTTTTGATAAAATCTTCTTTCAGAAAGTCTAATTTCTCTAATTCTTTCTAACAATTCATCAAAATACTTTTCAGTTAAAATAGAACCACTATTTTTAAGTCTCTCATCATCCATTGCATAGCCCTTGATAGTATATTCCTTAACTATTTCATTTACCCATTTCCTAAACTGAACTGCTCTTTCATTATCCACTTTAAAACCTAGTGCTATTATCATTTGAAGATTATAATGAACTACATTTCTTGTAACTTCTCTATTACCTTCTTTTTGAACTATTCGAAATTTTCGAACAGTTGATTCTTCGGCAAGTTCATTATCACTATATATCTTTTTAATATGGTAATTAATTGTATTAATTTCCACTTTGTATAAAGTAGATAGCATTTTTTGTGTAAGCCATATATTTTCGTCTTCATATCTTACTTCAATTGATTCTTTATCATCTCCAGTTGCAGCAATAAAAGTCAAATATTCAGCAGCACTCGATCTTATAGATATATTATTTTTTTTCATTTAGTCATCTCCAATCTTTTTTTATTTAGATATGTAAAAACTTATTTTCACAAAATCCTTAACCTATAAGGATTTATCAATGGTTTTACTTAAATCCGTCTCGCCCAGTTAATATTTGTTTTATTTTCATTCATGAGTATTACCTCCTTAATATATTTTTTAATTAAATTTAAGATAAATTATTTTAAATCATCTGATTCAAACGGATATGGACATATCTCACTAACTGCATATTTTTCAAAATCTCCATTCCTATTATAAAAATATAAAGGTGCATCTTTATCAAAGAATTCAGATATTACTTGTCTACATCCAAAACAACTTGTACTTATTTTATTGCTATCAAGACACATACAATGTAATTCTTTAAAATCTCCTTTTTTATATCCTTGACTAATAGCTGCAACAATGGCACTTCTTTCAGCACATATAGTTGAACCATATGATGCATTTTCAACATTTACTCCGTTTATTTCTGTTCCATCTTTCATAACTAATATTGTTGCTACTCTATACTTTGAATAAGGACTATATGAATTATTTGCCAATTCTATTAATTTATCTTTCATCTATTTCCTCCATTTTTCTATTTAGTATTTTCGTCAATCCATTTAAGAAATTCTAAATTACCATCAAGTATCTCTTGACATGATATTTCTGCGACCTCATAATCATGTATTTTTTCTATCTCTTGCTTAATTTTATTAAACAAATTACTTTTTGTTCTCAATTCTATTTTATATTCATCACATTCTTCTATTTTATTATTCCAACAATATTTAGAATGAACATTAGATAATTGACTTCCTGAAACTAATTTCTTTTTTAATAATACATCTACTATTTTACTAGCTATTTCCTTACTATTACAAAGTGTTGTTACTATTATATATTTATTCATAATATTTTCTCCCATTTATTTATTATTAGACTAAAGTCAATAAAATTATAGCATAAAAAAGATAGATTTTGTACTAATCTATCTAAATAATTGTCATTAATATTATTTATAAATTTATTTTAAACATATCAAGGATTGCTTCCTCATAAATATCTTCAACTATTTTCTTATTATCGATCATATTATATAAATTATCCATCATAACTCCACTATTAATTTCTAAAACTAAAAAATTATTATCTACTTCTACTATATCAATACTAGCAAAATTAAGTGATATTGTCTTTAATACCTTATCTACGATATTTGTTAAATTTACTTTAGTTTTATTATCTATATCAAAACTAATAGTTGCTCCTCTTGATAAATTAAATTTCCAACTATATTCATATATTTCATTCATCTTTAAAACTCTATCATATTTTGAATCATCTAATTTATTTTTAAAATATTGTTCATTAAAAGTACTTAATAATTCTCTAATTGTATTTTTTCCATTACCTATTACAACTGGTTTTATTTTTTTATACATTAATTTAATATTATTATCCAATACTATTATTCTGTATTCACTTTGAATTGAATAATATGGACAGTAACTAATTGAAAAATTATTACTTAATAACTTATCTAAAACGTTATCTATTTCTTCTACATTATCTATTTTGTATACTTCACTTCCACAGGTACCTGTATTTGATTTAATAACTATTTTTTTCTTTTCTTTAAAATATTCTTTTACTTTATCATAACTATTAAAACCAATTGCGTAATAATTTAAATTCGTTTTAGAGTACAAAATGTTATGTTCTACAACTGGAATATTATTGCTACTTAATACATCAAAAAGTGCAAATTTATCATCACATATTTCACCTACTGCAT
Organism: Bacilli bacterium; assembly: GCA_017460745.1. Lineage (GTDB taxonomy): Bacteria > Bacillota_I > Bacilli_A > RF39 > UBA660 > RUG591. The sequence continues at coordinate 3,842 of JAFUAL010000058.1, forward strand.
GATTATTAAGTTCAAATTTATAACCTACTATAAACCTATGTTTATTTTCTTTTTCAAGCATTATTACCCAATCACGAGATAATAAGGTGAATTTAATATTATTTTTATCACATATTTTTCTTATTATTGTAAAAAAATTTGACATATTAACTCCGTTTTAAAAAAAACTATCAGCAAGATAGTCTTAAATAAATTCCATTATTAAACTAATAGCAAAGAATAAAATACCAAGAAATAAAGTTATTCGACTAATAATTAGTTCACTTCCTCTTTCTTTTCTTTTATTAAATAAATCTATACTTCCACCACTTATGATTTGACTAGCTGGTTCAGCTTTACCACTTTGAAGTAGTACTATTATAATTAATAAAATGGAAACAACTAACAAAAATATTTTCATATCAACACCTCAATCGCTTAATAATATATCATATAATACATATTTTTTCAATCTTTATTTTAAATTCTTCTTAATTTCATATAAAAAATTCATAGCTTCAATTGGAGTCATATTTTCTATATTCAATTCTTTTATCTTTTTAATGGCAGGATTTTCTTCTACTTCAAAATTAAAAGTTGTTTGAATTACTTCTTTTTTATTCTTCTTTACATCTGTTTTATTTTCATAAGTTTCAAGTATTTTTGTAGCCTCAGAAACAACTTCTTTTGGTAAATGAGCAAGGCTTGCAACATTTATTCCATAACTTTTAGAAACAGCTCCATCTACTACCTTATGAAGAAATGTTATATTTCCATTTTCTTCAATAGCTTCAACATGAACATTTTTAAGTCTAACAAGTTTTTTAGTTAAATCTGTTAACTCATGATAATGCGTTGAAAATAAAGTTTTAGCTTTTATTTTATTATGAATGTACTCAAGTATTGCATAGGCAAGACTCATACCATCATAAGTTGCAGTCCCACGGCCTAATTCATCAAATAAGATTAAACTATTCTCGGTAGCATTTTCTAAAGCATAGTTAGCCTCTTTCATTTCAACCATAAAAGTAGACTCACCACTTACTAAATCATCACTGGCTCCAATTCTTGTAAATATTTTATCAATTACAGGAATAGAACATGATTTACAAGGAACAAAACTACCTATTTGAGCCATAATCACAATAATGGCAAGTTGTCTCATATATGTACTCTTTCCTGCCATATTAGGACCCGTTATTAATAAACAATCTACATTTTTATCCATGATAACATCATTTGGAACATAATCAACCTTACTCATTGTTTCAACAACCGGATGACGTCCTTCAATTATTTTTATTTCATGTTTATCATTAAATGTTGGTCTTACAAAAGCATATTTATCAGCAATAATTGCTAAAGAAACTAAAACATCTACCTCTCCTATAATCGAACTTATCTCTTGAATATCAGCTACATGTAATAAAACAGTATTTCTAATCTCTGTAAACAAATCATATTCTAAATTAATGATTTTCTCTTCACTTGATAAAATAATCTTTTCTTTTTCTTTAAGAGCTTCTGTTATATATCTTTCTCCGGTTGTAAGTGTTTGTTTTCTAATATAACCAAATTCTTCTTTAACATCTTTTACACTGCCACGAGACACCTCAATATAATAACCAAACACCTTATTGTAACCAATTTTTAAATTCTTTATACCAGTTCTTTCTCGTTCATATTCTTCTTGCTTTAAAATAAAATCTTTACTATTATTTTTTATATTACGAAGTTCATCTAACTCTTTGTTATATCCATCTTTAATTAAATTACCTTCTTTTAATGATAAAGGAGCATCTAAATTAATACTTTTATCAAGTAAATCGACTAAATCATCAAGTGTCTTTAACTCTTTATCATATTTTATTTTTAGAAGATTTATTTTTATTTCAGGTAATATTTTTAAAGAATTCAAAAGTTGAATCATATCTCTTGCATTTAAATTACCATAACTAATGCGTGATGTTAATCTTTCTAAATCATATATATTATTTAAAAGTTTTTCTATATGTTCTTTTACTATAAAATTAGAAAGTAATGAATCAATATAATTATATCTTCTTTCAATTAAATTAATATCTTTATAAGGTGAAATTAAATTTTGCTTTAATAATCTACCACCCATTGCTGTTTTTGTTTTATCTAAAAACCAAAGTAATGAATTATTTCTCGTATTATCTCTTATCGTTTCTGTTAATTCAAGATTCTTTTTAGTATGAAAATCAAATAATAAGTAATCACTTTCATGTTTTTCGTAAACAGGTTTTAAATATTTTAATTTACTTTTTTTAGTCTCTGTTATATATGTTAATAAATGTTTAATAGATGTAATTTGTCTTTCATCTTTAATATCTTTATATATATAATAATAATCTTCATATTCTTCTATTTTATCTGTGATTGTAACTGAAACATTATAAATAGTTTTTAAAGTATAAAGTACTTCTCTATCTGTATTACTTGATGCTATAACCTCTTTTATATTTCGATTAATTATTTCACGATAAATACTTTCTTTAGAATTAATCATTTCTGTTTCAATTTCACCGGTTGTAATATCTGTAACTGTCAAAGCATATTCTTCTTTAAATGTGTATAAACTAGCAATATAATTATTATCTAAATTATTACAATCATCCATGATAGTACCTTTGGTTATAACTTGAACAACATCACGTTCCACCATACCTTTAGTTGTTTTTGGATCAGTTAATTGTTCACATATTGCAACTTTATATCCTTTGTCTATTAATTTTAAAGCATATCCACGATAGGAATGAAAAGGTACCCCGCACATTGGGACTCTTTCTTCTAGTCCCGCTTGACGACCTGTTAACGTTAAATTTAAAAGCCTACTAGTTATCTCTGCATCTTCAAAAAACATTTCATAAAAATCACCTAGTCTGAAAAATAAAATTGTATTATCATCATATTTTTCTCTTATTTCTAAATATTTTGCCATCATTGGAGCAAGAGATTCTCTATCTACTTCACTTCTTTTCATACAACCACCGCCTTTTATTATAACAAAAGTACCTCTAAAATTAAAAGAGGTACTACCATTTTTTGACACTTTATTTAATAATTAAAATTCATTTAAAGATTTATTATTTACTAAATAAAATTTGATATATTTCACTATAATTAGATACAAATGCTATTCTTACTTTGTTATTATATATATGAGATATTTCAAGTACTTCTTCCTTATTTGCAAGTGGTAAAAATATTATTTCAATATTATTATTAATTGCAGCAATTATTTTTTCTTTAATTCCACCCACTTTAAGTATTTTACCTGTTAATGTTATCTCACCTGACATCGATATTTTATTTGATATTTCTTTATTTTTTAAAAATGATAAAATTGATGTTACAATTGTAATTCCAGCACTCGGACCATCCTTTTTTATGGCATTACTTGGTAAATGCATATGTAAAGTATTACTATTGATATAATTTATATTTAAATTAAAGTTTTTATAATTCCCCTTTATATATCCAAGAGCAACATTAATAGACTCTTCCATCACATCACCTACTTGACCAGTTATTTTAACTGATTCCTTACCTGGATAAAAAATAGTTTCTATTTTAACTATTTCACCACCATATGGTGTATAAGCAAGGCCTGTAATTACTCCTTTAGAATTTAAACTATTAAAATTAATTTTATACTTTGGAACACCTAGATAATATTCTAGATTTTCATTAGGATTAATTAACTCTTTATTTTCAATTTTTAAACAAAAATATTTTCTAAATATCTTATCTATTACTCTTGTAAGTTCTCTTACTCCACTTTCTTTAGTATAACAACGAATTATATTAACAAGGGTTGTTTTCGAAAACTTTATTTCTGAAGATATATTATATTCTTTTTTTAACTTAGGAATTATATGGTTATTAGCTATCTTAATTTTTTCATATTCCGTGTAACTTGATATATTTATTATTTCCATTCTATCACGAAGTTCATCAGGAATTTTTTCAATATAGTTAGCAGTTAAAATAAACATTACTTTTGAAAGATCAAACTCTTCATCAATAAAATGATCAACAAATTTATTATTTTGTTCCTTATCTAATACTTCTAAAAGTGCACTGGCTGGGTCTCCTTTGATATCTTTGGTCATTTTATCAACTTCATCAATAATAAATACAGGATTATTTACTCCAATTTTTTGTAAACTAGACATGATTTTACCTGGAGCTGCTCCGACATATGTTCTTCTGTGTCCTATAATTTCAGCTTCATCATTTACTCCACCTACAGATATCTTTACACATTTTAAATTAAGTGCCTCAGCAATACTTGAAGCAATACTAGTTTTTCCAACACCTGGTGGACCTACTAAACAAAGAATTGGCAAATTAGTTGTTCCATTATGTCTCACCATAATATGTTCAATTATTCTTTCTTTAGTTTCATCTAAGCCAAAATGTGTACTTTCTAAAGATTTTCTTACTTTATTGGTATCAAATATTTCTTCACTACTTTTATTCCAAGGTAAATTAAGTAATATATCTATATAATTTCTAATTATTCCTATTTCTGGTGAATTACTATTACAACTCTTATAACGATTAAGTTCTATTTCAAGTCTCTTTTTTATTCCTTTAGGGGCATCAAGTTTATTTATTTTTTCTTGAAGTTCTATATATTCACTTTCGTTTTCTCCAAGTTCTTCTTTAATAATTTCTAACTTCTCTTTTAAATAATATTCTTTTTGTCCTTTATCTAATTCATGTGTTACTTTTAAATTTAATTCATCCTCAATTTTAATAATTGATTTTTCATACTCGATATCATCTAGTAACATCTCAAGTCTTCTAATAACACTTTTTTCTTTTAAATATTTAAGTTTTCTATTATGGTCTAGTTCTAATAAATTAACAACAATATCTGTTAGTTTATCAATATCATGTATATCCTTAATATTATCAAAAATATTAGTTTCAGTTAGTTCTATATATCCATCTAAACTTTTTTTTAAAGTTCTAGACATTGCTATTTCTTCTATTGGATCGATTTCCAATTTTTCTAGTATACTGATATTTGCATCATATATTGATTCTTCTTCTTTAATAGAATTTATAATTACTCGATTAAGACCCTTTAAAGATATTCTCATATTGCCATTTGGCATATCTATTTTAAAACTTATTTTGGCAAGTATTCCAACATTTATATTGCTTAAATTTTCTAAAGTATCACCGTTTTTTTGATGAATAACAATTAAACAATTGTCATATATATTTTCAGCAAGCGATACTGTTTTTTTTAAATTTATATCAGAAAATTCAAGTTTTGTTTCACAAAAAGGAAAGATTTCATGATTTTTCAAGAACAGCACAGGTAAATTTGTTTTTAACATAAAATCCCTCCTCTTTTTTCAAAATTCGGTTTTTATTATAACGATGGTATTTATAAAAAACAACATTTTGACATATTAATTTACAAAAGAATTTTTTTATTCCAAAAACAGGAAAAAATGCAAAAAATAATATGAAAAAATATTGTAAAATTAATTGATTTTATCTATTGTCTTTGTTATAATTCTTCACGTATTATTTTGAGGTTAAAGGCAATGGACTGCAACTCCCTAAACATGAGCACAAATTCTATCACAAAACAAAAAATTATGGATATTTTCCATAATTTTTTTAAATTAATCTTTTTTTACTGCTACTTTTATACCATAACCAGTTACAAATACTCCCATTGCTATAAGTAGTATAGTAAAAATATTTGATGACATATCTCCTTTTACAATAAATTCATTTGTCTTATTTGGATTATATAAAATCGTAAGCTTATCACCTACATTATATGTTGGATTACTTGAACCTTTGTCCATTGTCACTCTAATTGCTTTTCCATCAGCATCATATTCAATGATTGGATAATACACATATGATGTTCCAACATCATCTGTTGAATCTTCTTGTTTCATACCAACTACGACAGCTTCAGTTTCAACAGTACAGTTTTTAACTAAATTATTAGTTTTGAAGTATAAAAATATACCTATTCCTAAAAATAAAACTCCCAAAATAATTCCCATAAATCTTTGCATAACTATTTCCTCCTCTATAATATAGTTATACCATAAAATACTCAAAATTTGTTATTTATTTTTAAATTTAAAATATATTCAATCATAAAAAAATTACTTTTTCATAATATTTAATGAAAAAAAATTTAATTTAATTGACAATTGTTTTATATTAAGGTAAAATTATATTTGTAATTTTTGTTTGGGATTACAAATATATTTATTGGGGTCATAGCCAAGTGGTAAGGCAGTGGACTGCAACTCCTTGATCGTTGGTTCAAATCCGACTGGCCCCTCCAAATGCAACTGTAGTTTAGTGGCTCGAATATGGCCTTGCCAAGGCTAGGACGCGGGTTCGATTCCCGTCAGTTGCTCCATTTGAATTATTAGTCGAATTTTTTGATTCGTCTTTTTTATTTATACAAATTATTATTTTAACTGGCTGGAATTGAATCACGCCCAATAAAAAAAATTACCTAGTATAAACTAGATAATTATTTATTTTGCATCATATTTAAAAGATTAATTTTAAACATATCTTTTTCAGGATTAGCTTTACTTATCATTACTCCTTTATAAGCAGTAAGTTCAGCTCTATGTCCTTCTTCAAGAATACCTTCTGGAGTAATATTTGTTAAAAGAACTATTTTCTTATCTTCATATACAGTATAATGAAGTCTTATTTCACCATGAACTTTAACAAACATCTCATCTGTAGGTAAAACTAATTCATAACTTTTAGTATTTTTATCTTTATAAACTTGTTCACCTAAAAATTCTCCATTTCTAATTCTTGGATAATAATCAAAAGTTAATTTTTTATAAGCAAGCATATTATACTTTCTTACTGATCTTTCTTTTTTACGAAAATCATTCTCATTTTGATATTCAAAAATATAACTTTGTTTCATAAATTTTTCCCCCTTAAACTTTATAAATCCTAATTGTTACATACCTATGTGTATATTCTCACCTATCTATAAAAGTTGCACATAGTATACTATAATTTAGTAAATTTGTCAATTTTTATTAACTTTTTTGTCATATTTTTGTACTATCAAAGCAATTTTTCTAAGATATCCTATATAATTATTTAATTTATAACAATCTAAATATACATCATTTGATAATTCAAACTTTTTAACCATAGCAAGATTCAATAGTAAAAATAACTGTTCATTACTTGATAATTTATTATTTTTAACATAATCTTCTAAAACATCTTCAATATCTAAATAATAATAATTATCTTCTAATATTTTTCTTAAATCAATATAAGAAAGTCCAATATGTGCTTTATCCCAACTAATTAAATATGATGAATTATTCTCAAGTAAATGACTAGAATCTAAATTATTATGTAGCATTACATAACGAATATTTTTTTTATTTTTTATTTCATTATACCAAGTAGTACTTTCTATTTTTATAAAAGTAATTAAATAATAAAATAAATCAATATTACGAACCAATAAATACATAGCTGGACTCATAAATGTTGTATTATCAATTATTTCATTTATATCGCTATAATAACTCATTAGATAGTTTGCATCATCTTGCATTTTTTCATACATTTTTTTTAATTCATCCAAATCCATTTCTTTAAAGCTAAATGTTTTTTGATGCAAAAAACTTACTATATTTATTAAATCATTAGCTTTTTGCTCTCTATCTACATCTTGCTCATTTATAAATGGAACTATCTCATAAGGAGTATCTTCAGAATTTATTGGTTTTGGAAAATAACTAAATCCACGTTTCATTAAATATTCATAGGTTTTATAATTGTTATTATCCTTATAAACATATTTACCAGTATTTGTATCAATTATTATTACTTTATTTTTATATTCAATTTTATTTACTTTAAAAGTATACTTATTAGAAAGTTCTTTTAAATTATTCATCTACACTTGGAATTATTATTTTAGAACCAACTGTTAAATTATCTAAATCATTATAGTCAGCAAGTATTTCTCTTGTGATATTAAATTTATCTAAAATTAATTCTACAGTATCATTTTCACCAACAGTATAAACACTATAAATTGAATATTCTTTTTCATCATTTAAATTGTTAAATAAATCTATTTCTAAATCATTACTTTCGTCCTTATTTTCATTATTAGGAGTATCTATATTTACACTTATATTATTTACACTATTATCAATAAATTTACTATCATTTATACTTTTATTATTTAAATTATCACTTATTTCATTTACTTCTTTTTTACTTTCGTGACGATTATCTTCATTCGAATCAAAATCATTTCTATCAATAGATTCAACTTCTATTGTTTCTATTTCATCTATTTTTATATCCAAATCATCAAGTATTACACTTATGTTGACTCGAAGTATTTCTTCATTTATTATTTCATAAGTAAAATCGTCTATACTAATTGTACAATTTTTAGTATCGTATTTAGCATCAATTGTGATATCAACTGGAATTTTATAATCAAAGTTTTCTTCTGTTTCACTTTGAGAAGTCATTTTATAAGTTCCTGATATTATAAATTCACCAGATACAAATTGGCCATTTAATTTTAAAGTATGATCAAGTGCAATACTTGTAATTTCTCCTATGTTACTTTTACCATTCAAATCTTTTACAAAAGGTACTATTTTCTTCATATATCCTCTCTTTCAATTAAATATATGAAGAAATTCTCCTTTTATGAAAAAAGTATTAGTTATATAAATTGTTTGTTTTTATATAATCTAATACTTTTAAATCCAAATATTTATTATTTCCTTTTTTTAAGTCATCTTTAGCTAATTTACTTGAACCATCATATTTTTTATCTATAACTATAATTTTATCAAGATAATCCTTATAATATTTATTTATATATTCTTTAGTATCAAAATTTCTATCTATTACAATTATGAAATATTCATTTAATATATCTTTATAATTTTTAAATGTATTAAATCTCAAAAATAAATCACTTCCCATTATAATATGAGTAATTCCATCTATTTTTTTTAATACATCATAGTTAAAAAATCCTGACTCTGAATAATTATATACATTTAATACCTCTTCTTTAGAATTTATTACTAAATTAATTAGATTAATTCTTTCTTGTATACCAATTAAATCATCTTTTTTAGAATTAACAGGCAAAAAATATATATAATCACATATATTTTCTTTTAATAAATCACTTGCAATATTTTGATGAGATAAAGTGATTGGATTAAATGAACCTACAAATAATCCTTTTTTCATAATAAAAAAATGCTTATTCTGCATCTTTTTTTACTATTTCTTCTTTCTTATAATATCCACAGTTCTTACATACTCTATGTGGTTTAATCATTTCTCCACAGTTAGGACATTTTGTTACTGTCTTAGCATCTAAAGCATTATGTGCTCTTCTCATTCTCTTACGTGTTTTTGATACTTTTCTAAATGGTACTGCCATTTCTAATCACTCCTTTCTTATTCTCCAAAGAAATCTTTAAATGGATTATTTTTTTCAAGATGACCTTCTTCATAAACATCTTGATACACATTCTTCAATTCCTCTATATCACTCGTTGTATAACGAATAGGAATTTCCAATACAATATAATGCCATAAAAATTCAATTAAATCAAGTGTTTTTAATGAATTTTCTAAAATTTCTTCAATTTCAATCTTAAATTCATATGGAACAATATCCGTTGTAATAGCATCTACTAAATACATAACACCTACAACATCTAACTTTATAACTGTATTTTCTTCATAATCTTTATAAATGGAACCTATTACTTTTACATCATCCAATTTTTTTATATCTGTTCCTTCTAAATATTCAGCATTGTAGCTGATATTTTCATCTATTTCTATTTTATCAGAATAAATTAATTTATTTAAATCTATTGTCATTAAACATCACTGCATCCTTTATTTACATAGCCACTTGTTTTATATAATTGTTCTCCATTTTGAGTACAATATAAATATGGAGTATAAGTATTTCCACTTTTTGTAACATAACCATTACAAACCATAGCATCATTAATCTTATCCATACCTAAATTACTTAGACAAATATAGTTACTTGTATACTTATTTGTTGGCATTGTTTTAGCATACTGAATCATCATATCTTGATATGTTGTAAATTCTTTTTCATTATTATTATTCATTAAATTTCTAATATTTGGAAATGTTATTAAAGTAACTAATATTATTAAAACTAAAACAGCTATTAATTCAATTAATGTAAATCCATTTTTATTCATAACTTACCTTTCTATTCTTTGAAAATTTACAACCACAGTAATCTTGTCTATATAAGTTATAAATATGTGATAATACTATACTTCTTTTATACCCCTCTCTCTTTTTAAAATCAGAGTATAAATATGGCATATCATATTTTATTTCTAACTCATGTCCTATTTCATTTATAACTTTACTATTTTTTAAAGGACTAATAGTTAAAGTAGTCGTAAAATAATCATAATTATTCTTTTTAGCATATAAACATGCCTTTTCAAGTCTTAATTTAAAGCATTTCACACAACGTTTGCCACCTTCTTTTTCTTCTTCAAGTCCTTTTATTTCATCTAAATATTCATCACTATTATATCCAAGAGATACGACTTTAACATCATTTTCTGTTTTAAATTCTTGAACAAATCTTTTTAATTCAGTAAGACGTTTTTCAAATTCCTCTTTGGTATCAATATTTGGATTGTAGTAAAGAATAGTTATTTCAAAATACTTACTTAAATATTCAATAACATAACTTGAGCAAGGTGCACAACAAGCATGAAGTAAAAGTTTTGATTTACCTTTTAAATTCTTTAAAGTTTCATCAAGTACTATTTGATAATTCATATTATATATCTAAATTATGATAAACATTATTAACATCATCTATATCTTCAAGTGTTTCAATTAAACCCATGACTTTTTCGGTATCCTCATCACTTAGACTAATTTTGTTTTCGGCAACATAGGTTACTTCACTTTGCAAATATTCTGTTATTCCATTTTCATCAAATGCACGTTTTACATCTAAAAATTTATCTGGTTCAGTATAAATTACATAGCTTTCATCAAATTCTTTTACATCATTTGCATCAGCCATAAGTGCTATTTCCATAATAGTATCAAAGTCTTTTTCCTTGTTTATTTCAATAACACCAAGTCTTTTAAATAAATAGTTTACTGATCCATCTGTTCCTAAATTTCCACCACGTTTTGTAAGTGTTGAACGTACAAGCATAGCAGTTCTATTTTTATTATCTGTTAAACAATCGATCATGATGGCTACACCATGTGGAGCATATCCTTCATATCTAATGCTTTCAAAATTAACGTCACTTGCATTTCCAATTGCTTTATCAATTGCCTTTTGAATATTATCTTTAGGCATATTGTTACTTCTTGCTTTTTCAATAACCATCCTTAGTCCTGGATTCATATCAGGATCTCCATTTGTTCCTTTAGCAGCAACTTGAATTTCTTTAGCTATTTTTTGAAATATCTTTCCACGTTCTGCATCGATTAATCCCTTTTTACGATGAATTGTAGCCCACTTTGAATGTCCACTCATAATTTCTCCTCCTTTAATACACATGTATTGTATCACAAATTATATGTTTTTGCTACCATATTTTATAGAACAAAAGTAATTTCTACGAAATCACTTAAAAACCTCACAGTTTCTTTTTTCTTAAAGACATCAGTCTCAAAGACACATCGGATAGTCGCTACCCTGTATACCAATTATATTATATTTTTCTCTATTTTTCTACACTTTTATTTCTTTTAATCCATATAACTTGAGTAATCCCTGAAATAATATATTTATACTAGCATTTATATCTCTTTCATGTTCATGATAACATTTAGGACAAGTCCACTTTCTTATGCTTAACTCTTTTAACTCTTTATTTTGGTATCCACAACTTGAACATATCTGACTGCTTGGATAATATCGATTTATTTTAATTAATTTTTTACTTCGCCATTTACATTTATATTCAAGTTGTCTTGATAGTTCGCATATACTTGCATTAGTAAGTCCTCTTCTTAAACTTTTAGTACTTGTATCACTTGTTATCATTTCTTTTACTCTTAAATCTTCAGTTATAATTACATTATTTTCTTTGGTTAATTTATCAGTTATACTATGGATATAATTCTTTCTTTTATTTCTTATTTTTTGATATAATCTTGCTATTTTATTTTTTAATTTATTATAATTTTTACTTCCTCTTACTTTATTTGATAAATCCTGTTGTAACGCACTTATATGATTTTCTATTCTATTAATTTTTACTTTTTCATATGACTCTCCCATTGACGTTACAACAAGACTTTTTACTCCTATATCTATTGCTATTATATTCCATTCATTATAGTCTACAATTGGTATTTCTATTTCTTCCTTAACTGTTAAAGATACATATAGTTTATTTACATCTCTTGATATACAAGCAGATATTATACGACCATTAAAACCTGTCATATTTCTATAACCTCTTATTTTTATTATTCCTAGTTTTGGTAATTTAATAGTTCTATTTATTAAATCTAATTTTATATTTGAATAAATTCTATTTTTATAAGTACTTCTTATACAATCCGTTGTATAAGAGTCTTTAACTCCTCTTTTTTTGAACACAGGATGTTTACTTCTTCCTTCAAAAAAGTTTGTATAAGCATTATCTAGGAATTCAAGTGAATTTGTTAAAGCCATACTATCTATATCTTTTAAAAAATGATATTCTTCATTTCCTTTCATTTCTACTAACATATGCTTCATGGTCTTTAAGGATAAATTTGTTTTATTCTCTTTATAATATTTATCTTTTAAATTTAAAAAATAATTATAAATAAATCGCGCTGAACCGATACTTTGCATGATTAATCTATATTGTTCATCATTTGGATATAATCTGAATTTATATGCTTTATATCTTTTTGACATATCTATCCTCCAATATATATGGTTCATATTGTATCAAATAAATTTCATTAATTCAATATTCATTTACATCATTATACATTAAACATTTAACAAAACTTTTGGCATTTAAAAATATATGATTTATATAGTCACAACAATAAAATGTAGATAATAAAAAAAGCATTGCATCAAATTAAGTAAGATAATTATATCTTATATTTTTGATATTCAAGTATTTTTCAACTTTTTATATGACTTTCCTATTATATTAAAAAAATAAAACTATATTTAAATAGTTCTATTTTCTATCATCCAAACTAATCTACAGTTACTTCAGCAGTTGCTTTATCTCCGTTTGATGCTGTAGTATTAAGAGTTGTTGTTCCTTTTTTCAAACAATCAACTTTATATAATCTACAATCAACACAATTAAGATTTAAATCATCACTTGTTCTTATTGTTGCAATAGTCTCATCACTTGATGAATATGAAGTGACGTAAGGTAATGTTGCAAGATTTCCGTCATAAATCATGTGTGTTTTTATCATAACATAAATAGTTTCCCCTACTTCACATTTATAACTTTGCTCACCAAACTCTATTTTTGATTCAGTAACAGTTTCTGAATCACTAGATATTTTACTAAACACATAATATGTACATAACAACACTATTAATATTACAATTCCTATTACAACACAAAATATTGTTTTATTTTTGTTTTCTTTCTTCATACTATTAAACACATCCTTTTTTTATAATACTACAAATATTAAATTTAAACAACTTTAATGTATTATATACTTAATTACAACTGGTCCAAGTATTATTAAAAGTAACAGTGGTATAAAAAACATTACAGATATAATACTTATCTTAATTGGCATTTTAGAAATATATGCACGATTTTCTAAAACAATTTTTTCTCTTATATAATCTATTTGATTGTACAAAGTATCTATTATATTGTTACCAAATATATTTGATTCACGAATATTTAAGATAATATTATTAACTGTATCACTTGGAATTCTTTCCTTCATCGAATCAAGTGCTTCATCTAAACTTTTTCCAAAACTAACCTCTCTTATTACTTCTCGAAATTCAAAGGCTAAATCAGAATCTATACTCTTACAAGAAGAAGTAATAGCAGCAGTTAAATTATTACCAGATTCAAGTGATAAAGATAATATTTCAAAAAAATATAAGGCATCACGATCTAATTTTTTACTTCTCTTTTTAATCTTACTATCAAAATAAATATTGGGTAAAAAGCGATAATATAAATATGTAATAATAGGTGCTATAATATATCCATATTTAAATGAAATAATTGCAAGTATAAAAACTAAAATACTTGAAAATACACGTATATTCATAAATGTAACAGCATTATATTTTGAATTTACACCTAGCATTTTTATCTTTTTATTCAATTTTTGTAAAGTTTCATCTCTATAAAACAAACTAGCAAATCTATTAATCATATATATCACCCATTTTAATTACTTTATTAATTATGAAAATATATGAAATATATAAAATAAAACATATTAACACAATTAAATATCCTAAAGGATTTACAAAAAGCACTTTAAAATAATCATTATCTAAAATATATATAACTAAAACAAATAAAACAGGAATAAATAAAAGAACGTAATAAAGTAAACGAGATGCTGCTGTTAAATTATTTAATTCATCATTTAATTTTTTATTATTAAAAAAAGTTTTTTCAACACTTTCAAATACTTTTACAATATCTCCACCGGTTTCATTTAAAATAGAAAGTGAGGTTGTTATATATTTTACTTCACTCATATTAACACGAGATTCAAACCTTTTAAAAACAATATCCAGACTTAAACCATATGTAAGATCAACATACATTTTTTTAAATTCCAACCCTAGTGGTGAATCAAGTTCATCACTTACTAGTTTTATTCCTTGCATTATGCTATGCCCACTTTTAAAAGAATTATTCATAATAGTAATAGCACGAAGTAAATCATTCTCTCTTTGTTTTTTTAAATATTTTGATTCAGTTATTAAAAATATATCTAATATGTAAAATCCAATTAAAAATGACATAACAACTTGTAAAAAACTAATACTTTGATTTTTAAAAATATCATACAATATAACAATTATCAAAAATATAAAACTATATACTAATTTTCGACTAATAAAATCCATTTTATCTAAGTTTTTATCTTCTTTTTTAATATATTTTTGATATTTTAAAGAATAATTATCAAAGACTTTCAATTTATATAATAACTTTGATATTTTTTTAATTAAATCATAACCAATATTAAAGATATTATCAAATATTTTAATTTTATTTTCCTTTTTATAAATTGTATAATGGCCAAATCTATCTTCTAATTTTATTTTTCTATTTAATAAAGTAAAATAATAAACAAGAAGTGCAAGTAAATATAATAGTACTAGTAAAATAGCAAACATGAATACTACATTACTTTGCATGATGAGCCTCCAAGAAGTCTAATTCAAAACCTTTATTTTTAATTTTTTTAAGAGTTTTTATTTTTTTATTTACTAATTTAAACTCTCCATCTACCATTCCTTCGCGAGTTAAACCTTTTTCTTCGAATTTAAAAATTGGAACGATATTTATAATATCATCTTTAAAACCATCTATTTCTGATATTTCAACAACTTTTCTTCTACCATCAGTTAAACGTTCTACTTGAACAATTATATCAATGGCATTTTCAATGTAATCACGAATAGCTCGCACTGGTATTTCAAGTCCTCCCATTAAAACCATAGTCTCTAGTCTGTTTAAAGAATCAATTGGACTATTAGCATGAAGTGTTGTTAAACTTCCTTCATGTCCGGTATTCATTGCTTGTAACATATCGAATGCTTCCTTACCACGTACTTCACCAACAATTATTCTATCAGGTCTCATACGAAGTGAATTTCGAACTAAATCACGAATAGTTACTTCTGTTTTACTTTGATAATTATCTACTCTTGTTTCAAGAGATATTACATGACTTTGCTTAAGTTTTAATTCAGCTGCATCTTCTATTGTAATAATTCTTTCATTTTCTCCAATAAAACTTGACAATATATTTAATACTGTTGTTTTACCACTTCCTGTTCCTCCAACTACTAAAATATTTTGTTTAGACTTAACACATGCTTCTAAAAAAAGAGCCATATCACGCGTAAGGGTACCATTTCGAAGTAAATCTTCTATATTATTTAAATCTCTTTTAAATTTTCGAATAGTAAGTACAGGACCTTTTATTGATAAAGGTGGAATGATAGCATTTATTCTTGAACCATCCTTAAGTCTTGCATCTACCATGGGGTTAGTCCCATCAATTGTACGTCCAAGTGGTTGAACAATTTTTTGAATAGTTCTTAAAATATGTTCATTATTAATAAAAGAAACACTTTCATCATATACAAGTTTACCATCAATTTCTACATATACTTCATTTGGAGCATTTACCATTATTTCAGTAACATTCTTATCTTTTAAAAGCTCAGTTATAGGACCAAGTCCATTTATTTCATTTTCTATTAAGTTAAAAATATGATTACGTTTCACTGTAGATAAATCAATTCCACCTAAATATTTATCAATTTCTTTATTAATATAATCATCTAAAGATATATCATGTGGAATTTGGTCATCAATTATATTTTCAATTATTTTACTACGAACTTCATCAAGTTTATCTTTATCTTTAAAAATTTCATAATCATTTTCTACAGTTTTATTTTTAACTTGTTCATGACTATCCTTAATTAAACTTTCAAAACTTTTTTTCATAAGGCCTCCTTATGTATTTTCTTTTATTAAATCAATCGCTATATTCTCTAACTTTTTATAATTATTTTTATACACATTATTTAAAGTTAATATTTTACCATCAAGCACATACTTATCAATTGTTTTAACAAAAAAATCACTTCCTAATTTATATGAAATATTATATTCTAAAAACTCCCTTATATCAAAATCACTAAAATATTTTTCTTCAAGTGAATTACTTTCATTCAATAATATTCTTAAATCCGGAAATTCAACATCACGTGCAATATTAATAAAATTTTTAGTATTAACAAGATCAACTGGATCATTTGACATAACGTTTAGTATAGTATCGGAATTATCAAAAATAACTAAATTATTATGATCTAGTATATGACTTGTATCAATTAACAAAACATCCACAGAATGACGTGCCATATTAATAATTTGTTCTAAATATCTTGTTTCAATTTGACTATTAATTCTGGGATCAGTTGAACTTGATAAAATACTAATATAATCATTATAATGTTCAACATAATCATCTATACTTGAAAACTTATTATTACTAATATCAAGTACTAAATTATAAATATTTTTTTCATTTTTTAAATTTAAACTAATTGAAATACTACTTGAATAAAAATCTAAATCTATAATCAAAACCTTTTTTTTCAAATTAGAAAATACCCCTGCCAGATTTAAAAGTGTAGTTGATTTTCCTACTCCACCTTTTCGTGAAGTAATTGTAATTACTTTTCCCATATACACCTCAGCAATCGATTAAATCAAATCTAGTACGATAATCACTTAAAACTTTTTTAGTTTTTTTATCAAGAATAATATAATCTTTATATTTACTACGTCCTCCTGTCATAATAACAAGTACCTCTGTTCCTTTTTTTAGTTTAGTATTTACAGGATATTTATAGTCAATAAACACATCATCTAATCCATTAATTTCACATGTATAATAATATATATCATGAGCATTGGACGCAACAACAACACTATCAAAGCATCTTAAATCATCACTCAAATAATTATTTTTTTCAAGACGTGGTATTACATAGACAATTATAAATAATAAAAATAATAAAATTACTATATAATAAAAATAATGAAAATTCATAGTAATAACCATACAAGTAGTAAGTGGTAAGATAAGCCCAAATATATAAAATAATACTAAAAGTGATAGTCTACTACGAAGTCTCATATTTGTTAAAATTTCTCTTTCTTCTTTATTTATTTTTCTAGTTCTTTTCATAATTCTCCTCTTTATTCTTCTATATTCTTTGATGCCTCTACACAAGCCGGTGTCCCAATTATCTTAGATAATCCAGGTGTATAAGTATTAGTACAAGTTTTAAGTATAATAAAATTATCTTGTTTTTCAACGCTTATATTATATTCCTTATCAACAATCGTAGTTGTCGATGCATTAACACTTGTAAGTAGACTCTCTAAATGCGTTTTCATAATCATGAGTCTTCCCATATCAACAATAAACAACAATATAAAAATTAAAATTGGTAATACTAGTACAAACTCAACAAGTGCTTGTCCGTTTTTGTTCATCTAAACACCTACCTAACAACCCTCTATTATCATAATAATTATAATTTATTTTTGTAATATTTTCAATATAATAGTGAAATTTTTTATTAATTATTTATTTTTAACATATATTTTAATATGAAAAAAGAATCATTTATTAAAAGTACAATTATTTTAATGATAGGTGGCTTATTAACAAAAGTTCTAGGAATTTTAATTAGAATAGTAATGACAAGAAATTCAAATCTTGAAGTTATAAGTCTTTACATGTTAATAATGCCAACATTTTCTTTAATGATGGCAATTAGTCAATTAGGATTTGGAACAGGAATATCAAAAGTTGTATCTGAAGAAAGCGATAGTAGTAAAAAAATATTATTTTCTATTTTACCTATTTCTATTTTAATTAATACTCTATTAACTTTATTTTTAATTTTTTCAAGTCATTTTATAGCATTTAATTTATTAAAAAATGAACAAGCTTATTTACCAATACTAGCAATTAGTTTAGTCTTACCATTTGATTCTCTTTCAAGTATTTTAAGAGGATTCTTTTTTGGAAAAGAAAAAATGGTTCCCCATGTTATTAGTAATTTAGCAGAGCAATTTATAAGACTTTTATTTATGATATTCATTCTTCCTAATATTTTAGATAAAGGTATTGTTTTTACATGCACTTCTCTTATTCTAATAAATGTTGTATCTGAATTAATTTCAAGTGTTGTTTTAATTTTCTTTCTACCTAAAAATTTTAAAATTGAAAAAAAGGATTTAAAACCAAGTATCAAAAGTTCTAAAAACGTTTTAGATACCTCTCTACCAACTACGGCTACTAGAATAATCGGAACAATATCCTATTTTTTTGAACCTATTATTTTAAATTTTACTTTAACTAGATGCGGATACAATGCTAATTATATTGTTACTGAATATGGTATTATCAATGCCTTTGTCATGCCTATTCTTCTTTTACCAAGTTTTTTTACAGGTGCAATTGGTAGTGCTCTTTTACCAGTTATATCAAAAGAATATAAAAAAGGAAATGTTGATTACTCAAAAAGAAAATTAAAACAAGCAGTTATTTTATCATTTTTTATTGGTTTAATATTTACAATTATTATATCTTTAAAACCTGAATTTATCTTAACATTTTTATATAAAACTAATAATGGTGCTGATTATATAAAACATATATCTTTCATTTTCTTACTTTTTTATATTGAAGCCCCTTTAGCATCTTTTCTACAAGCAACAAATAATTCAAACCTAATGATGTATGATAACTTTATAGGTGTAATTTTTAAAACTATTTGTTTAGTACTTTTAAGTTTTATTCCCGGAATTGGAATGTATTCTTTATTAATTGCAACTGGTATTAATATTTTAATCACAACAATAAGACATGCAAAACACATAAAAAAAATATGTAATAATTAAATTACATATCTATCTTTTTAACTTTTTCTTTTAAAATTTTCCAATAACGTTTCTCCTTTAAATCTTTTATCTACTTCATCAACTATTGATTTTCGCATCACATCTATATTTAATAAATACAATATTTTATAATAATCGATTTCTGCATCTTGAGCTAGTATATCTCTTTTTATACGACTTTTTAAAGCATATAATATTTCTTCTTTATTATGAGTAAATATCTTATTTACAGTTTTCAATTTATTAAGAGAATATGTATCAACATCAATTAATGTTGCTCCCTGGCTATTAAAAATTATATTTGATGTATGAGAATCCTGAATTTCAATTTTATTTTCAGCAAGAATTAAGCAAGTATTTTCAAGAGCATATAAAGCACTTAATAAATAATTTTTATTTTTATTTAAAATACTATTATCACCTGGTACATATTCCATCGAATAAGCTTTTATTGGAGAAATATGATATTTTTTGTACTCTAAATAATAATAATTATATAATTTAACAACATTTGGTAAATCCAATTCTTGCAATATTGAAAACATTTTTCTTGATAATATATATCTATGAGAACAATCCGATTTATAAATTTTTAACATAAGTTCATTTTCTTTAAAGACTCTAGCACACATGCCTTCATTGTAATATTTAAAATTACTAATTTCTAATGGTTCATTGTTTTTATCGTAAAGAAATTCCATTTCATCAATCCTACTCTTCTATCGTTATACTGTGAATTACTGGTTGATTCTCATAAGGAATTGTTCCGTTATCATCTGTTGCAAGAGGTGACACTTCAGTTGCAATTTTATCTACTATTTCCATTCCTTCTATAACTTTACCAAAAGCTGCATAGTTGCCATCTAAAAAGGTACTATCTTGATGAACAATAAAGAATTGACTTGAGGCACTATTATTATCATTGCTTCTTCTACCCATAGAAATAACTCCACGAACATGAGAAATATTATTTTCTACTCCATTACTTGAAAATTCTCCTTTAATTGTTTTTTCACTTCCACCTGTTCCATTATGTTCTGGATCTCCTCCTTGAATCATAAAACCATCCATTATTCTATGAAAAGTTAATCCATCATAAAAATGTTCTTTTGCTAAGTTAACAAAATTTGTAACAGTAATAGGAGCAACATCAGCATCAAGTTCTAATTTAATGACACCATAGTCTTTTACATCAATATTAACATTTACTTTTCCACTCATTAATTCTTCACTCTCATTTTCTTTTACAAATAAATTTTTAATACTACAGCCTGTTATAAATATTACTAGAATAAGTAATACAAAACTTAATTTTTTCATCTAACAATCATTTCCTCTCTTCCAGCACCTACTCCAATAAATTTGATAGGTACACCAACATACTCTTCAATTCTTTCTATGTATTTGCGAGCTCTTTCTGGCAAATCATCATATTTTCTAATATTTGATATATCTTGAAAATCACCCTTAAATGTTTCATATACTGGCTTGCTATTTAAAAGAATTTCTTCATTAGTTGTAAACTCTTTAAATTCTTTATCACCATTTTTATAAGCAACACATAACTTTATTTCTGGAAGTTTTCCAATTGTATCTAAATGATTCATACAAAGAGCAGTTATGCCATTTACTAAAACTGCATATTTTAGAGCTACTAAATCAAGATATCCACATCTTCTTGGTCTTTTAGTAGTTGCACCATATTCATGTCCTAATTCTCTTATCAAATCTCCCGTTTCATTTTTTAATTCTGTAACATATGGGCCTTCACCAACACGTGATGAGTATGCTTTCATAACTCCATATACTTCCCCTATTTGATGAGCATTTATTCCACTTCCTGATAATATCCCACCTATTGTTGGATTACTACTTGTAACAAATGGATATGAACCAAAATCAATATCTAAAAGAGTAGCTTGAGCACCTTCTACAATTATTTTTTTATTTTTAGCAATTAATTCTTGAATTAATACTGTTGTATCACAGACGTATTTTTTTATGGTCTTAGCATATTTTTTATATTCTTTAAGTATTTCTTTATAATCCATTTCTGGATAACCATAAAGAGCAAATATTTTATTTTTATTATTTATATTTGTTTCTAATTTTTTTTCAAAATCTTTAGAATATAAATCTCCTATTCTTATTCCACATCTTTCATATTTATCGCAGTAACAAGGTCCAATTCCACGAGCTGTTGTTCCAATTTTACTATTACCTCTATTTTCTTCAAGCAATTTATCAAGTGCAATATGATATGGGAATATAACATGTGCCTTATCACTGATTCGAAGTTTACTAACATCTCTACCTTTTTCTTTTAAAGCATCAATTTCTTGGATTAAAACTTTTGGATCAACAACTACTCCATTGCCTATAATTGCAGTTGTTCCTTTATTCAAAATCCCTGATGGAATTAAATGAAAAACAAATTTTTCACCATCTACTTCAATTGAATGACCAGCATTATTTCCTCCTGTTGCACGAACTGAAACATCAGCTTTGGTTCCTAAATAATCAATGATTTTTCCCTTTCCTTCGTCTCCATAAAAACTACCTAATACAACATCTACTTTCATTTTTACCTCTTTTCTGTGATTTACACTCTTAATTATACAAAATCTATATTACTAAATCAATTAAGTCTACATAAGTTTTCAAAAAAAATAAAAACTATACTTAAAACTCAAGTATAGTTAAATTATTAAATCTACAAGTATTCCTACTAATACTCCTACTAGATAAATAATTGATAATATCATAATATTTTCTTTCATATTTTTATTATCTTTAAATAATATTAGTATTCCTAGTCCACTTCCAGTTAAAAGTCCAGATAACATAGTACCAACCGTAATTAACCCTGAAATATAAAGTTTAGTTATTAAAACACTGCTTGCACAATTAGGTATCAATCCAATTAAACTAGCACCAAAATAAGTCAATATATTTTTTCCTAATAAAATATTTGATAATGTATCACTTCCAACTGTTTCAATAACAAAACCAATTATTAAATTAGCAAGTAAAATAAACAAAAATATTTTTAAAGTATGCTTAACACTAGAATAAATTATTCCTTTTGAATCACAATCGCAATGTTCTTCATGACATATATCATTTATGTCTACATTACTTTTATTTCTTTTTTTATAAATTAAATCTACAAGTATTCCAACTATTATTCCAACTAATACTTTAAAACCAATAATTGAAATAATTAATAAAAAATCTACTTTTTCACTTAACATTATTGGAAGCATTTCATCACTTGTTGCAAGATATACAGAAATAAGTGTTCCAATTGTTATTATTTTACTTGAAAATATTCTAGAAGCAGCAACACTAAATCCACATTGTGGAATACCTCCAAGTATTCCACCAATAATTGGTCCAAATTTTTTGTTTTTACTTAAAATATCACTACTTTTATGACTAAATTTATGTTCAATAAATTCAAGTATTAAAAAAGTAATAAATAAATATGGTAATATTTTTAAAGTATCAACTAATGAATCTATTATTAATTCTTTCATACGTTCCTCCTACATCTATTACAAAGACCATTTATAACCAAATTTTGATTATTTATATCAAATTTATGTTCTTCTAAAATATGATTTTCTATATTTCTAATACAATCACAATCAATATGGATTAATTTTAGGCAATGATTGCATTTTAAAAAGAAGTGATTATTTTTATTACAACTCTTTAAATATTCGTAATAAGTTATATTATCATTTCCTATAACTTTATTTATAATGCCATCACTCACCAATTTATTAATTAGTCTATAAATTGTTGTTAATCCAACCTTTCCTTCTAAGTCATTATAAATATCTAAAACCCTAAATTCTTTTTTCTTACTTTTTATAATTTCTAAAATTACATCTTTCTGTTTAGTATTATAACTCATAAACACACCTCAATTTGAAAATCATTTTCAAATTATATTATACATAAAAAAATAAAAAAAGCAAGTATTATTTATACTTGTTATTCACATATTAAATTATACTCACTACAAATATCTTTTGTAAGATCCTCAGGGCCTGATCCAAGTCCTGCACAATTTTGAGCACCAAGATCAGTTAATTTTGATACTAAATTCTCTCCAAAATAAGTTGCACTACTATATGGCTCACTTAAATTTGTTACCTTTCTAAAATCTATTTGACTACTATTACTAGAAACTACTTTATACCCCTTAGCCTTTTTAAACTCTTGAATTAAATCATCAGTAATACATTCTGTACAACAATAAGCTTCTCCACCCATTGTAAATTTAACACCATCACTTAAATAAATTGTATAATTATTTTTTACAATTATCTCTTCTTTTGAATTTGAGTTTGAACTAATACTTTCTTCATTATTTGAAATATTATTATTTTCTTTTTGCATTTCTAATGAATCTTCTTTTTCATTTATAATACTATTTATTACATCTTTTTCTATAATGCTAGTAGTATATGTATAACTATTATCTTCTTCATTTTTTAAATAGTCTACTATTCCATTCCAATCACTATAGACTTCAACATCACTAAATTCAATATTTTTTTCTTTCAGAGTAGTACAAATTAAATGTATTACATCTTTCAAGTTATTTTGATTTTCCAACAAATTAATATCTTGAAATAAATCTTTTGCATCTTGATTAATTAGTTCATAATTAGTAACAAATGGATCATTACAATTATTATCAATACACTTTTGTACATATTCAAGTTTAATTGATGGATTAATCTTTACATAGGCAGTATAGTTATATTCATTCTCTTTACTATCGCTCTTGGATACATTATTTTTGTTTTGTAAACTCATCATAAATGCAAGTGAAAATAGTATAATTGCAATTCCCATTAATATTATTGATATCCATCTTTTATTAATCTTTTTACTCTTTTCATTTTCCATATTTAATATTCTCCTACTATAAATATATCAAATATTTAACAATTTGTAAATTTATTTTATGGTATTTAAATTTACAAAAATAAAAGAACTATACAAACGATAGTTCTTTTAAAGGCCTCTAATCTATATAAAGCACTTAAGTGTCATGTTATATTATATGGTTTTATTTTAATAATGTTCCAAAATATTGCATCATTTTACGATATTTTTTTCAAATATTCTATTAACATATAATAATTTATAAATCAAAACTTTCTTGGTTATGGTGCCAAATTATAAATCTCTAACTTATTATTCTTAAAATAACCTATTATACTTCCATCTGTGCTTGTCTTATAAATCTTTGACTTTATCTTTTCTAATCTTTCTATTACTTCTTTATTTGGATGATTGTATCTATTATTTATTCCAACTGAAATAAATGCCATTTTTGGTTTTAAAGTATTTAAAAATTTTAAAGAAGAACTTGTTTTACTTCCATGATGACCTACTTTTAAACAATCAATATTACTTAAAGCATAACTTTTTAGTAATTTATCTTCAACTACATAAGAGGCATCTCCCATCAGCAATATTTTTTTATTATTAAATATTATATACATTACTAAACTGGAATCATTTTCATTATCTAAATTATAATTTAGTAATTTTAAATGTAAATTATTAAAATGATATTCAGTATCTCTTATACCTAATACATAGTTTATATGTTTACTATTTAATTCATCAATTAAATTTAACTCTAATTCATTTAATTCATTACTATTCAAAACAATTTCAGATACTTTAAAATTATTAACAAAATATATACTATCTCCCATATGATCATAATCACCATGAGTTAAATATAGTTTTTCTATTTTTCTAATACCAAGTGACTTTAACATATTAATACTTTTTTCTGATACATTTTTGTTATATATTCCTCCAGTATCAACTAATATACATTGATTGCTACTACAAAATAAACTCGAATCTCCTTGTCCTACATCTATAACTATAAAAAAATCTTTTTTTATTATACTATTAATATTATAATGAATAATTAAAATAGCACATATTATTAATATATAAATTTTCTTTTTATTGAAAAAATTATATATAGTATAAGCAAATATTATTAAATAAATAATTAATATAAAAATACTCATTTTTTTAAATATAATTGTTCCAAAGGTTAACTTATTTAAAAGAAGTGATAACTTTACTATTAAATTAATTATGTCAAAATAAATACTATCTAAAATTGGTATAAAAAGTATAAGAATAGAAAATGGAATAACAATCATATTAAAAACAGGAATAAATAAGATATTATAGACAATACTTAATAAATTAATTGAATAATTAAAATAAATATTAAATGGAATACTATATATAAATGTTATAAATGATATTTTGATTAATTTAATTAAGTAATTACCTTTTATATTATTTTTATTTAAAATAATAATAAAACTTATACTATACGAATATTAAAATCCTTTATGAAATATATAATATGGATTAATTAATAAAGTAATAATAGTTAATAAAATAAATAATTTTATACTATTTAGATTAAATTTTAATTTTCTATTTATTTGCTTTAATATGAATAAAATAAAAATTTTAGTAACTATAATATTATAATTTGTTAAAAGAAAAATTATTAGTAAAAGAAGAAAAATTACTATATTAGAAAATTTATATAAAAAATTATTTTTTTTAAATAAAGTTGTTATTAAATAAATTAAAGATGAAATATATATACTACTAAATGATAATAAATGACTTATGTTATTAATTTGAAATGATTTATATATATTATCATCTAGTGATGTATCTGCTATTAAAAATGTTTTTAAATAATCTTTAGATTTAAAATTATTAATATAATGTAACATATTATTTTTTATTTTATATAAAATATTTCTATTTTCTTTTATCAAATCAATTTTTTCAACTTGCAATATGTAATATATTTTATTATGTTCTAAATATAATTTATAATTAAAATCATTTAAAATAGTATTATTTAAAGGTTTAGATAATTTTCCCTCAACTTTTACAAAATCACCTAATTGATAATTTAAATTATTACTATAACAAATTAATTTTTCTTTACTTTTTAAAGTAAAAGAGTATCCATATTCGTTTTCTTTTATATTTGTAATTATTCCATAAAATATGGTATTTGAATCATTATAGATACTCTTATTCTTTATAATGAAAATATTTAATATTACATAAAAAGTAATTAATATTATTAAAATTATGTAAAATACTTTAGATTGTAATATAGTCTTTAATTGAGTCAAAAAGACTTTCTCCAATACCTTTTACTTGTTTTATTTCTTCAATACTATTAAATTTGCCATTTGCATCTCTATAATTTATAATGGCATTTGCTTTAACACTTCCAATTTTAGGTAAAGTCATAAGCATATCACATGATGCCGAATTAATATTTATTTTATTATTTTGACTTATACCATCATTTGTATTACTTGTTGTGTTTTTATTTTCAATATCTGGTATTATAACAGTTTCTGTATTATAAATATAAGCATCATTTTTTAAATCTTGATTATATAACTCATCTTTTTGTACTAATTCTTCTTTAAATGAATCTAAATTACTGGTATCATCTTTTGAATAAATTACTATAACCATTTGATCACTTAACTTAATACTTTGATTTATAAAAGTTGTATCAGCTTTTTCTGTTAATCCACCTGCTTTATTAATTGCATCAACTACTCTTTTTCCTTTTTCTAATGAATATACACCTGGTGATATAACCTCTCCCTTAATATCAACAAAATAATATTCTTTAACATCATCTACTTTCTCATCTTGATTAGAAATAGTATCTTCTTTTAAATTGAGATTAGAAAAAGTTTTGCTTTCTGTTTTCATATTAACTTTTCTATCAATATTTAAAAACATTATGGTTGAAACAAAGACAATAACTATAGTAATCAAAACAATTATCAACTTATTTCGATTAGTTTCAATAAAAAGTTTAAAAGTATTAAATCTATCCATTTATTCTCCTTTTTGTAAAAATATGAGTTACAATACCTCCAATATAAGATATTAATAAATAAAATAAATTACCAAATTTATCTATATAACTAGAATTCTTTTCATTATATAAATAAGCGCCTTCCAAAATATCATCTTCTAACACCTCCTTAGTTCCATAAATTACTGGTTCTTCCTCTACTTTATCATCTTCCTTTTTCTCTTTATTATTTGACACTTCTTTTTCCTTATTTAATAATTCTTTTTCTTTTAAAGTAATATACATTTTTAAAGAATCAAGTTCTAGTTTTTCCTTTTCAAGACTTTCTCTAATATTTTCATTTTCAATAGTTCTACCATTTAAAATATTACTTAGAGCTTCTATACTCGCACTTTTCTCTAAAAGGATATTAGATACCTCATCTAAATTATTTT
Source organism: Bacilli bacterium (assembly GCA_017460745.1). Taxonomy (GTDB): domain Bacteria; phylum Bacillota_I; class Bacilli_A; order RF39; family UBA660; genus RUG591. The sequence goes on from JAFUAL010000058.1 coordinate 31,975, forward strand.
CTCTCTTCATTAAATTGCTCTCCTTCTCATTTAATTCGTCACTGAACTCTATCAATTCTAATTCTCTATTATTCAAAGAATCACTTTGCGAGATTAATTCCAGTTCCTTATTATTCAATGAATCATTCAACTCCATTAACTCCAACTCTTTATTTTCTAAAATATTTTTCTGATTTAATAAATCAGATTCTTGATTTTGGATATATGTTTTAAGTTCTTGAATTTCTAGTTTTTGATTTTCTATATAATTATTCAAATTTTGTATTTCCATTTCTTGATCATTTGAACTTGGTTGCCTTTCATTTAATTCATTTTGCCTATCATTTAACTCTTGTTCAAGTTTTATCAATTCATCCTCTTTAACTTTTAACTCAATTAATTTTTTATCAAGTTCTATTTTTTCTTCTTCAATATCTAGGAATTCTTCTACATTTTCCATATTAATTTTTAAATATTTATCACCTGTTACAATTCCTTCATGATATAATTTATCATCAACACTCCCTAAATAAACTTGATTATAATCTAATCTACCACTATTAATTCCATTTAAAGAATTGATAAATATTTTGGAATTATCATCAATATGTATAGAACTATTACTTCCAAAATTAGTTTCTTCTAACACAAATAATTTAGAATTATTTAAATATACATTGTTATTGCTATCATCAGTTAACTGTTTTATTTGCTTAGCAATTATTGTTGAATCATTGATATTAACGTTTCCATTTTTAACATAAAATCCCTCTTCTTTTGAATCAAAAATTATTTTAGAATTATTAATAGTTAAATTCGTACTATCTTCGTTAATATAAAACAAATTTTTAGTAACACTTCCATATATAATTCCATCACTTACTACTAAACTACTTGCATTTATTCCGTTTAAAACAGAATTTAAATTAAGTATACCAAGACCATTTATAGTAACATTTTTAGCACTTATACAATAAGGATACTTAGTACTAGTTATTGTATTATTACCAACAAGTGTAATATTTAAATCATAATCTGACTTAATATTTTTTAACTTGGCATTAGTTAAAATTAAATTATCATTAATTGCATTATAATATAACCCATCTAGTGTCAAATAATCATTAACCTCATATGATATTGAATTTATTTTGATTGTTTTAGCAAAACAAATAGATGGTATAAAAAATAGCATTAAACACATCATTATTTTTTTCATATTTCTCCCTTCATCAACCGGTTGATGTGTCCATAGTAATACAAGTTTCTCATTTTGTCAAATTTTGTAAATTTACATTTCGTGGACATTTTTACTTTAATTTTAATTTTTATCAAAAAAAACGTTATAATTAAAAAAAATTAAACGTTTTATTTAAATAATTAACAAAATTAATAACATTTTTAAAATAAAAAAAGAGAAAAAATTTTTTTCAAATTAAATTCCCTAATTTTCAGCTACTATATCAATACTCGTTAAAGAAGTTGATAATTTGCATGCCTGTTCATTTTTAATACTAGTAGCATTAACTGTACTAGACGTACAAGTACCATTAGAACCAACTATTTTTTTAGATCTACCTGTAACACAAATACAATAAAGATATTTTTTTGCTGTACTATCGTAAAGTACCCTAACATATGCATTTACAAAATCTGTTCCATCAGCATCTTTTGCAAATTCACCTTTAGAATTTAACTGATTGTAATTAAATACCACTATTGATCCATTTATTGCATTATTTCTATAGTTTCTATTTTCACTCATTAAATATTCTGCTTTAGAAACCATTCGTTTGGCATCAAGTAAAAACTGATTTTTTCGACTATTATTAATAGATGAAACAATATTAGTTACTGCAAGACCTGATAATATTGCAACAAGTGATATTACTGCAAGTAATTCTACTAATGTAAACCCCTTTAAATTCTTTACTTTATTCATCTTTTCCTCCTGCAAGTAGCTCAAGTGCTTCTTTAGCTGCAAGTTGAGCAGCCTTTTTTTTACTACTTGCTGTTCCTTGACCAAAAATTATATTATCTATCTTTACAACAATTGTAAATTTTTTATCATGCGATGGACCTGATTCTTCAATTGTTTCATATACAAAACTTCTTTTATCACTTTGAAGTGCTTCTTGAAGTCTTGATTTATAATCATTAAAAAATGTAACATCTGGATTTTCTATATATGGAACAATAATATCAAGTATAACCTGTCTAACTTTAGCAAAACCTTCTTCTAAATAAATAGCTGCCATTGTTGATTCAAAAATATCAGCAGCAATGGATTCTTTGATTTCTGAAGATTCTCCATTTCCAACTTTAATATACTTAATTAAATCTAAATCCCTCATATATTGATATAATGCTTTTTCACATACATAACTTGATCTGATTTTGGTCATTTTTCCTTCTTTTTCAAAGAAATTTTTATACAAATAATCACTTACAACCAACTCAAGTACAGCATCACCTAAAAACTCTAATCTCTCATAATCTTGTTTTTTATGATGTTCATTTGCAAATGATGAATGAGATAATGCTGTATCATAAAGTTTTTTATTTTTAATTTCAATGTTCCATCTTTTTAAAAATTCTTCCATAAATTATCCTACTTTCTAGTTCATTATATCATTCTTTTACTCATTTGTATATTAATTTACCTTATGAATTTTTAATTTTATTTATTAAAGCATCTCGAAGTTTTAAATTATTAAGTGGAGCCTTATCTAAAAACTCTTTTGAATCACGACCTGCTTGAACTAATATTTTATAATCTTCTTTAATACTTGCAATTTTAAAATTTAAATCTCCACTTTGTCTTGTTCCAAATAAATCTCCAGAACCACGTAATTTAAAGTCTTCTTCTGATAATTTAAATCCATCCGTAGTTGTTTTTAAAATTTCAAGTCTTTTAGTATCAACACTTGATATTAAAATACAAGTTGATTTAATATTACCACGTCCAACTCTTCCTCTTAACTGATGAAGCGTTGAAAGTCCAAAACGATTTGCATCAAATATTACCATTTGACTAGCATTTTTTACATCTATCCCCACTTCTATTACCGTTGTACTAATTAATATATCAATTTCTCCCCCACTAAACTTAGTCATTATTTCATCTTTAACTGCGCTTGCCATTTTACCATGAACAATATCAATCTTATATTTTTTACCAAATGCTAAATTCATTTTATTTTTTAGTTCATTTACACTTGTTAAATTACCACTTTCGTTCTCTTCTATAAGTGGTGCAATTACATATATTTGATGATTTAATTTTAGTTCTTCATACATAAGTTCTAATACATCAGATATTTCATCATTACTTTTTAAAATTGTTGTAACTTCCTGTCTTCCCTTTGGTAACTCTTTAATTGTTGATACATCCATATCTCCATAAATAGTTAAAGCGTAAGTTCTAGGAATTGGTGTTGCACTCATGTATAAGACATCAGGAGATTTTCCTTTATTTTTTAAATTTTCTCTTTGATTAACTCCGAATCTATGTTGTTCATCGGTTACTACTAAACCTAAATTTTTATAAACAACATCATTTTGTATTAAAGCATGAGTTCCTATAATCATTTCGATTTCACCATTCGCAAGACCTTCATATATTTTTATCTTGTCTTTTTTGGGAGTAGAACCAGTTAATAATTCAATTCGAACTTTATCACCAAGTAATTTTTTTATATTATTAAAATGTTGATTAGCAAGAATTTCTGTTGGTACCATTAAAGCGCTTTGATATCCTTCAAGACAATTCAAATACATTGCGATAATACTAACAATAGTTTTTCCACTTCCAACATCACCTTGTAAAAGTCTATTCATTCTTTTTGGACTATTTAAATCAACTCTTATTTCTTCTAATACATTCTTTTGATCTTTCGTTAACTTAAATGGTATTATTTTATAAATACTTTCTAATGTTTTTTTATAAATTTTTCGTTCAATTCCGTCTAACTTAGTATTTTCTCTTTTTAAATAATTAATTTTAAACATAAATTCAAATAATTCTTCGTACTTAAGTCTAATTTTTGCTTGTTTTAATTTTTCTATATCACTTGGATTATGAATTATATTTAAAGCCATCTTTTTGCTCAAAAAATCATATTTTAGTGCTAAATAATCTGGAATATTATCGTCCACATTCTTTCCAAGTTCTAAAAGTGCCATATTTACATAAGTCGATATATTTTTATTAGTTAACCCATTTGTTAAATGATAAACACTTTCTATTTTAGGAGTATTTCCAAGTGTTCCTATTTTAATATCACTTGCAGTAATAACATTCTTAGTTTTATCATATTTTCCAATCACTATTACGTTTGTTCCAAGACCTAGATGTTGTTTCATAAAAGCACGATTAAAAATAGATACTCCAAATATTCTATCACTCGTTGCTAGACGAAAATTCATTTTATTAAGTCCTGCTTTTATTCTAATAACAAGTGGAATTGATTCTACTCTTCCATCAATTATTATTTTCATATCACTATCAAGTGCATCCACATCACTTCTTTTCAACACATCATAACGAACAGGATAATATTCTATCAAATCCGTTACTGTATATATATTTAATTTATTAAGAAGAACTAAACTTTTAGGTCCAATTCCTTTTACATCTTTAAGTTCCATATGCGTACCTCTTTTCTCTACATTATACCAAAAAAATACTATTTAGTAAATAAAAAAATAGGAAACTAAAAGCATAAAACGTTTAAATTTAACTATTGTTCTTTAACGTAAATTTTGATATAATAAACTAAATTTATGTTGGAAAAAGGAAAAAGAAAATGGAAGAAAATATTGATGATTATCAAATTAACCCAAATATAACTAGTTATAATACTTTACTAAAAAAAATAGATGACTATGGACCATTAAATAAAGTGATAAATGACATTAATATATTACAAGAAATAATATCATATCCTGATAATGGATTACTACTTGCATTGATTGAAAAAATAAACTATGCATTATTTAATAACCAATTAAATAAAGATGACTTGAATATAATTAGAAGTGATTTTTTAGTTAATAGCATTTTAAATTTACAAGCAATTACCAATCGTAAATTAAACTATTTTGAATTGGCAACCAAATTAAATTATTTAACTCTAATTAAAGATTTAAATTCATTACAAAAATGTTTTATCGATTCTAATTTAATTGAAACAATAAATGAAAATTTTAATAATTTAGAATATAGATATTTTATAACATCTGGCAGCATATATCTAAATTTACCAATTGTAATTCAAAATCAAATAGCTTATAAATTTGCTAGTTTAAAAAAATTAGATTATAGTAAATATATAATTAAAAATATTAGTCAAATGCAAAAAAAATATCCAAATTATTTTAAAGAAAAAAATAAATTATTAAAAAAATAAAAGTTTAAATATAAAAAACTGACGATTTTATTTTTAATCATCAGTTTTTTTCATGAACTTACTCAACTGTTACACTTTTAGCAAGATTTTTAGGTTTATCAATATCAAGTCCTTTTAAATCAGCAACATGATAGGCAAGTAATTGCAAAGGTACAATTGATAGCATTGGAATAACTAAGTCACTCATATCAGTTATTTCAATTAATTCATCATAACATGTTTCATCAATTACTAAACTTTTTCTTTTAACTAAAATAACATTAGCACCACGCGCTTTAGTTTCATTAATATTACTTACTGTTTTTTCACAAATACTTGTATCAGTTACAATACTAACAACAGGAGTACCTTCATCAATTAAAGAAATAGTTCCATGTTTTAATTCTCCAGCTGCATATGTTTCAGAATGAATATAAGATATTTCTTTTAATTTTAAAGAACCTTCTAAACATAAATAATAATCTATTAATCTTCCAATAAAGAATATATCATTTTGTTTATATATTTTAGATGCTAAACTTTTATAGTCTAATTTTAATATTTTATTAATTTCATTTGGTAAATTATAATATTCCTTTTTGATTTCTAAAGCATCCTCATTTGAAATCAAGCCATTTTTTATTCCTAATTTATAAGCAAGTAAACTAAAAGTTAAAACTTGATTAGTATATGCTTTAGTTGTTGCAACAGCTATCTCACATCCAGCATTTATATAAATTACTTCATCACTTTCTCTTGCAATTGTAGAACCAACTACATTAACAATCCCAAGCGTTCCAGCTTTACACTCTTTTGCAAGACGAAGAGATGCTATAGTATCTGCTGTTTCTCCACTTTGAGATACAAGTATTACCAAAGTATCCTTTGTAATAAAATTATCACTATATCTATACTCAGATGCAATATAAACATTAGTTTCAATATGTCCATATTTTTCTATTAAATACTTTCCAATTAATCCTGCATGATATGCACTTCCACAAGCTACAATATGAATTTTTTTATATTTACTTATATCTTTAATTAAATCAAAATTTTCAAAATAATAATCTAAAAATTCTTTTATAATATGAGGTTGTTCATTTATTTCTTTTAACATAAAATGTTTATAACCAACAAGCTCTGCCTCACTTACTGAAAAATTAAAAGTTAGTTTTTCTTTTTTTATAATATTTCCATTTTTTATAAATTCTATTTTTTCGAAATCAACTATTCCGATTTCTCCTTCATCAAGTAAATAATACTCTTTAGTATAAGGTAAAATAGCTGGTATATCTGATGCTATATAATTACCATCTATATTACTTGCTAAAATAAGTGGACTACCACATCTTGTTGTATAAATTTTATTATCATTTTTAAATAAAATTAAAAATGCATAACTTCCTTTTAAAACATCTTTTAATTTTTCAATTGTTTTTATTTTATCATTTGTTTCTTTATAAATTGAATCAATTACAGCACATGCAACTTCAGTATCTGTTTCACTTTTAAATGTGTATCCATTACTAATTAACTTTTCTTTTAATTCACTATAATTTTCAATTATTCCATTATGAACAATTATAACATCTCCTACATTATGAGGATGAGCATTTATTCTATTAGGACTTCCATGAGTTGCCCATCTAGTATGCCCAATTGCTGTATTACTACTATCATCATCAAGTAATTTCTCAAGTTCTGTTATTCTTCCTTTTTCTTTTATAATTTTAACATTTTCATCTTTTAAATAAGCAATACCTGCTGAATCATATCCACGATATTCTAAACTTTTTAAACCTTTTATTACAATTGGGATAGCATTTTGTTTACCATTATATCCCATTATTCCACACATAATTACCTCTTTCTAGTTGATATATTTTTTGTTGTAATTTTGATTTTACTTTTTGTAATATATCTATCGCTTACTAAACGCTAATGAATCCGCCGAATATTTCGATAACATTAGTCCTCGTCGTCTTTTAAGACCATGGCGCTAATTATAATTCTTTCCTCCACAGAACTATAATTTTCAATAGTATTTTATACTAAATTTTATAAAAAGACAAATATTATAAAAAAATTTACATATATTTTACAGGTGATATTATGTATTATATAAATTTTATTTTTCTTTATTCATTTTTAGGTTTTGTTTTAGAAAGTTTTTATTTTAAAATTACAAATACAAATAGTCATAGTGGAATATTTCTAGGACCAATTAATTTAACATATGGGATTGGTATGCTTATTTGTTATTTATTTTTTAATTTATTACCTCTAGAACCAAACATTTTTTCTTATTTAATTTATTATATAATTTTTGTTTTTCTAACTAGCTTGATTGAATTTATGATTGGCCACTTCATTCATTTTATATTAAATATTGATAAATGGGACTATAGAAATTTTAAATATCATTTTGGAAAATACTTGTGTTTAAATAATTCTCTTATCTGGGGAATACTTACATTTATAATTATTTACTATATTCATCCATATTTTAATCAATTTATTATTTTAACTATACCAAGATTATTTACTATATTGTTACTAATTATATTTTTTATTGATTTTCTAATATTAGTAAAAAAAATTATAAAGACCAAAAAATAGGAAATAAATTCCTATTTTATACTTTCTAACATTTTAATTATACTTATTCCATATCCCTTTGTATTATCGCTTATAACTGTATGAGTAACTGCACCTATTATTTTATCATTTTGAATTATTGGTGAACCACTCATTCCTTTAACTATTCCTCCGGTTTTTTCAAGTAATTCATTATCGGTTACCTTAAATAAAATATTTTTGGTTGGATTTCCTGAATCAATATCAATTATTTCAATCTTATAATCTTTAACAACATTATCATCAAGTGTTGTTTTAATATAAGCACTTCCTAGTTCTATTTCAGAAATACTAGCAACCATTAAAGTATTATCTTTATCATAGTCTTTTTCATATGTTCCAAATATACCAGTATCTAAATTTTTTTCTATTGTACCATAGTTAGTGTCAAAATAAAATTTAGCATTTTTTTCACCAGTTTTACCATCTAAACTTTTATCAATTGAAGATACAAGCGCTTTAAATATTTTACCATTTTTGATATCAAACTTGATATTAGTCTTACTATCAGTAATTGAGTGTCCAAGTGCACCGTACAAGTTAGTTGTTGGATCAATAAAAGTTAAAGTTCCAATTCCTGTTACACTATCCTTGACATACATTCCTGTTTTATAAACATTATTCTCATCACGTGATAAGACTAAGTTAGTAGAATATAAATTACCAAGTCTTTTGTATCCTATTTTTAAAGATAAAGTTGGACTATCAGTTTTTACATATTCAAGCATTTCGTTTATAGAACTAATTTCATTATCATTAATTGATACAATTACATCTCCTATTTGCAAATCATTTTTTACATTTGCATCATAAAAACCTACTACAAGTATTCCTTGACTTTTAATATTAATTCCTAAATTTTCTCCTCCAGGAACTAAATATTTAGAATAAGCAAGTGTATTTATGGGAAGTATAATTAATGTAAAAAAAAGTATTAGTAGTCGTTTTTTAAATTTCATAAAATCACTCCTACAATACTATTATGATAATTTTTTATTTTTTTAATAGTTCCAAAATTTGATTAACCAGTTTTTCTTCTGTAAAACCAAATTCTTCTAGTAATTCAGTATTACTTCCACTTTTACCAAATTCATTCATACCAATTACATCATTTGTTATATTAAAGAAATAATTTGGACTTCCAAGTGTTATTCCTATTGTTTTTCTACCCATAAATAATTCATTTGTGTTTATTTTAATATTTTTTTTGCATGGTATACTAAATACTTTATTATCTACTCCAATTTCTTTTAAGTTTTTTGATACTTTTAATACAATTCCAAGTTCTTCTCCATTTGCTATTAAATTAATAAAATTATCTGTATCATTTGGAATTACTTCGTATATTCCATCTACTACTCCACTTGATTTAGTATATTCTGATATCTCTTTTGATTCTCTTGGAAGTATTAAACATGACGGATTTTTATGTTCAAATATTTCTTTATAGCAACCTATTAGTTCATTTAAATCAAATGGTCTATAAACTTTTAAATTTGGTATTAATTCAAGAGATGTAAGTTGTTCAATTGGTTGATGTAATGGACCATCACGCCCAACTGTAATTGAATCATGAGTAAAGATATATAAAACTGGTAAATTCATAAGTGCACTTTCTCTTATTCCAGTTCGCATATAATCTGAAAAAACTAAAAACGTGCTAGTAAATGGTCTTAGTCCAGCTAGAGCCATTCCATTTATAATTGCTGCACTTGCATGTTCTCTTATACCAAAATAAATATTACGACCTAAATAATTACTACTTGAAAAAGTATCAAATTCTTTTAAATTAGTTTTACAAGAAGATGATAAATCTGCACTTCCGCCAATTAATAAATCAAAGTCATTTGCTATTATATTTAATAATTCACCGGATAGTTCTCTTAAAGACTTTCGATCATATTCAATATCTAGATTTCCAAGTGAATATGTATTTTTATTTTGAATTATCTTATCAATTAAATCTTTATTTTCGAGTTTTTGATATTTCTCTTCAAACTCTAATACTTTATTTTTTCCTCTTTCAAGTACTTCTTCTTTAAACTCTGAAACAACTGAGGCATTAACTGTAAAACTTGATTCAAATAATCCTAATTTTTCTTTTATGTTTTTTAGATCTTCTGCATCAGGTACCATGCCATGAGCTTTGTTAGTTCCTTCATACTTAGAATATAATCCTATTTTAGTCTTAATAAATATAACAGTAGGTTTATCATTTTTGTTTTTTGCAGTTTCTATACTTTCATTTATATTTTTAACCGAATCATCACATTCTATTACATTAAAATCAATACTTTCAAATCTCTTTTTTAAATCTTCGGAACTTGATACATTTAATTTATTATCTAAAGTTACTTCATTTAAATCGACTAAAACTATTAAATTATTTAAATTAAGTGTTCCAGCAAGTGCAAGAGATTCATAAGTTATTCCTTCTTCTAATTCTCCATCTCCACATAAAACATAGGTATAGTAATCAACTAAATTATTAGTTTTTTTGTCTAAATATTTTGATGCTATTGCATAACCAACACTTGTTGCAATGCCTTGACCAAGAGCACCGCTTGAGAAATCAACTAAAGGTGTTCCAAATTCTGGATGACCTGGTGTTTTAGAATTAATTTTTCTTAAACTTTTTAAATCATCAAGTGTTAATAAATCTAAAAAATAATCTATTCCGTATAAAAGTGGTACACCATGTCCTGCTGAAAAAACAAATCTATCACGATTAACAAAATCTAAATTATTAATATCTATATTCATATGATATTTAAATAATGTATAAACAATGGGAGCACTAGACAGAATTATTCCACCGTGGCCACTTCCAGCATTTACTATCATATCAAGGGCAAGACCTCTTAAATTATTTACACCCTTTTCATCTATTTCATAATTTTTTTCTTCTTTTCCGATTATAAACATAACTTTCCTCCTACTTTGATTATACAGAATAATAAAAGAAAAAGAAAGACTAAATCATTAATCTTTCTTTTTTTCCATCATATTTTCAAAGTCACAACACATGTCTTCTTCTAAAGACATAAGTTTTTTCTTAGTTCTAGGACTTAAAACATAATTATAAGTAATTATTCCGGCACCAACCATTGTAGCACCTATTAGTCCCATCCACATTCCTTTTTTCACTTTATCACCTACTTAAAAATATGACTAGGTACTTATCAGTACCAATTATATTATAAGTAATTAATTATATTTTATACATAATATAATTAAATTTCTATTATTTTTTATCTTTTTATTTATCTAAAAACTCATAATAGTATTCTTCAAATGTTATATTATGTTCATGAATATAAGTTGCTACCTCAATTCCAACATATCTAAAATGCCATGGTTCATATATATAACCAGTTATAGTTGAATCTTTGGGATATCTTAAAATAAATCCATACTTATAAGCATTTTCCATCATCCAAGTAAATTCTTTAGTATTTTCAAAATTATTATAACTTAATACTCTGTTATCAACATCAATTGCAAGTCCAGTATGATGTTCTGAGTATCCTGGTCGTGCAGAATAAGTATCGGCTTTTTCAATACCATCGCTTTTCACATAATTATTATATAAATTTTCTTGATACTCTATTGTTCTATAAGTTGAAATAGCTCGAATATTATAACCATCAATTTCCGCATCTTTTGCCATTTTAATAAATGCATAGGCGCATTCTTGATTTAAATACATATCATCTTTTGCATATTCTGAAACGAGTACAAGATTATCAGGAACAAAATCACTTGATACATAATGATATTTATTAACAAGCATTAATATACTAAACTCTTTAGTCTCACTTGTTTCAGTATAAAATCCATGATCAAGTCCCATATTTACTCTTAAAACGATATCTTTAGTTTTTAGTTCAGGAAATTTTATTTTATAGTTTTCATACCTATTTTGATATTCTTCTTTATAAAAACTATATTTATTATAATTAAGTTGTAATACTTTTTTAGGAGTTTTAATTATTTCTTTTCGAGTTTTTCTAACAAGACATAATATACTAAAAACAATAATCAAAGTTACCATTATCCAAATACCTTTTTTCATAGCATTACTATCTCCTTTAATTTTATTATATCTCAATATTAAAAAAAATAAATCGAATTTTAAGGATTGTCTATTATTTCTAAATGATAGGTTAATACATCACTATAGGTAAAAGATTTAATTCTATTATCATTAATAGGTTTGATTGTAAAAATAAAATTATAAGTATTTTCTATATAACCAGTAAATTCTTCTATTTGATTTCTAGCACCATTAAATCGAAAATGATGAGTAACTCCAATTTCTTTACTTAATTCGTCTTTTATTTTAGAAATCATCTTGGATACCCCACATACATACAACCATTAGTAATAATTCCACCTATTCCACGAGCACCATATTTCGTTTTTTCAAGTATACCGATTAAATCAATAGGTTTATTCTTATCACTTAAGGCAACACTTGATGCAACTATGGCCGGATCAAGTGCATGAATATTAATTCTTTTAGGACTTGAGGCAAAGTTGGCACCGGCTTTAATTAACTCTTCGTAATTTGATTGGCAAGCTCCTGCTATTATTATTAACTTATCATGTGATTTTAGTTTTCTGGCTGTCTTAACCGAGTTTATAAAATTCTTAGTATTTTTATAATTATTATTATCACTTTCATTACCAAGTTTTTTATAATAGGCATCATGGCCTGTAATTACTAATATATCAGGATTATATTCATCAAGTAATTCCTGAATTTTATCAGATATCAAATCTTCTTTTAAATTTATTCCATAAGCTTTCACATGAACTTTATTATAAAAATCCATACAACGAGAAAGATATTCTTCATCTCCATCAATGTGAACTACTTTTCCTGGTAAATAAAAATATTCATCACGATTTAAATTGATATCAAATCTATCTAGAAAACTTTTATCATCACTTTCTATTTCTGATTCTTCTATTTTTTTTAAATCAGATATATTACTATCTGCTTCAAGTCTTATATTAACTCCTTTTAAATAAGCAATATCATTATCAATGTCAATTATTTTAAATACTGTATCATTATTATAGGAATTACGTGTTACATAATCTCCAATATTAAAAGACATATAATCATCTCCAATCAATTATATGTCTTATTTTTTTATTTATTCTATTTTATATTATTTGCAAGTTCTACAAACACTTCAAGTGGTAACTCTTCTGCTCTTGTACTTAAATTATATCCGTTATGTTCTAATACTTCACTCACAAGATTTAAATCATAGTTTTTTAAATTATTTCTAATTGTTTTTCTTTTAAACTTAAATGAATCTTTAAGTAATCTATTAAAAACATTCTTGTCTTTTAGATATAATTTTTCATCTTTTCTTATTAAAGAAATAACAATACTATCTACATTTGGTTTTGGAATAAATGCATTTCTTGAAACTATAAATTCATTTTTTATATCAAAGTAATAATTCAAATAAACTGTAATTGAGCCATATTCTCGTGTTTTAGGATGAGCCATAAGCCTTTCTCCAACTTCTTTTTGAATCATAATAGTTATTCTTTTAAAAGGAAGATCTGAATCTATTACCTTTTCTATAATAGGTGTCGTTATATAATATGGAAGATTTGCGACTAAATATAAATTATCATAACTAAACTCTGCTATATCACTTTTAATATCTCTTTTTAAAAAATCATCAAAAATTATTTTTACATTATGATACTCATACAATTCTTCTGAAAGTATTTCTTCAAGTCTCGTATCTATTTCATAACATAAAACATTTGTTGCTGCCACTGATAAATATTTAGTTAAATTACCACTTCCCGGTCCAACTTCAATTACTAACGAATTTTGTTCTATACAAGCAGACGCAGCAATTTTCTCTAAAATATTCTTATCAATCAAGAAATTTTGACCTAAACTTTTTTTAAATTTAAAATCCATATTTCACCTTATATATTACTTAATTTGTAAGAACAAAATGTACCAATTAAAAGTAATAGTATACCAATTACAATTTCACCTATTCCTAAATTAATACTAAAAAGCGGTTTAATAATGGCAATACAGCTAGCAAGAACAAAACCGAATACAGCATAATATGTTTTTGTTTCAAATTTCTTAAGCAATAATTCAATTAATTTAGCAACACCTATAATTCCAACTAAAACACCTATTCCAAAACTTCCAAGTATAATTATATTATGCCCAATTAAACTAAAATCAGTAATATTTCTTACAGTATCAATTATAGGTTTATAATATCCAAGTAACATAAGAACAAAACTACCACTTATACCTGGTATTACCATTGTTCCTGCTGCAACCACTCCCACTATAAATAAAAGAACTAATCCCAAAAAACTAACATTTAAATTTATATCACTTCCACTTTTTAACATTGCAAATAAAATAATAAAGGCAAATGATAAAAAGGCAATTATATAATTACTAACTTTTTTAGAATCTTTATTTTTATTTAGATTTCTTACAATTATTGGTAAGCCTCCAATTATTAATCCTAAAAAGAACAATGTAGTTGCAAATGGATATTTATCTAATGAAATACCTATAATTTTACTAAATACAAGTAATGATAAAACTACTCCTATTCCAAGTGGAATAATAAATTTCAAATTTTTCTTAAAATTCTTAAAGAAATGACTAATAGTATCTATTACCTGTTCGTATATCCCTAAGGTAATCATGAGTGTTCCACCAGAGACTCCTGGTATAACGTTTGCAAGTCCAATTATCATTCCTTTAATTATCAACAAAATATATTCTTTCATAAACGCTCCTAACTAATTTAGTATATACTATTTATTGTTTTATTTCAACAAAAAATATGGACATGAAATTTAGAAAATGATAAAATTACTATATAATAGGAGGTAGAATGAAAAGAAAATTATTACTTTCAGGTGTTTTGGCGATTACCGGTATTTCTTTAATAGTATTTGGTATCAATTATAATAATATTTTTCAAAGTAAAAAAACTGTAACAATAAATTTATCAAGTTTAGTTTTAAATAATAATAACAAGGAAGAAAATATAAATTCTTATACTATCGATCAATTTTCAAATTTTTTAAATGATTATCAAAATAATACTCTAAATAATAACATTTATATAACAGAATTCTTATTTGATGGTATTTCTACTTATAAGCCATATGATTTAGATGATTTTATTGAACAAGGAAATGAATATGAAACTCCAGCTTTAAATATTAAAACGTTAAATATTAATCAAAGTGGAAATGTTGAATTAACTGGCGATTTTACAGGTATGATTGCAGTTAATACTAATAATTTAGATAATGATTTAAATATCATTTTAAATAATGTAAATATAAATACTGATTCTAAAAAAGTACCTGCTATTTATGTTTATAACAAAGATATTAATTATACTAAATATAAAGTAACAATTAATTTAAAAGAAAATAGTAAAAATTACATAGAAGGTGGTAAACTTAAAAAAGTTAGTTTAGTACCAAGTGATAAACTAAGTGAGTACTCTAGTAAATATACTAATGATGCTAAAACAAATTACGATACATATTCAAATTACTATGGTGTATATTTAGAACAAGATTTAAATAATATTTTATTTGCAAAAGTTGAAGCTGATAACGAAGATTTAAGTGATGGTGATCCTTATTATTTTTATAAAGCAGCCGGAGCAATTTCTTCAGATATAGATTTATATTTTGATGGAAATGGTTATTTAGAAGTTACAAGTAAAAATAAAGAAGGAATAGAAACCAAAGGTAATTTAACTTTAGGTAATATGGATGGAGATTATGTAATTAATGCAGAAGATGATTGTTTAAATACAACCACATCTAATACAGTTAATAATGCAAGAAATCTAATGACAATAAATGTTAATTCTTTAAAAGCAATTGTATCAAACGATGCAGATGAGGGTGATGCTATTGATTCTAATGGTGAATTAATAATTGAAAACGGAAATATTTTAGCTTTAGCCAAACCTGGACAAGATGCAGGAATTGATTCTGAAACAGGAACCTTTATAAATGGTGGAACAATTGTTGCAACAGGCAATATGTACGATAAAATAAATAGTAGTTCTAAACAAAATTTTATGGTATTAGAAACAAATGGTAATATTGCTGAAGGTACTTTAATTACTCTACTTAACGAAAATGAAAATATCATGTTTGCATATCAATCAGATAGAAGTTATACAACTTTAGTATATTCATCTCCTAATCTAATTAACGGAACCTACTCTCTATATAAAGATGGACTGATAAATGGAGATATAGAAAATGGTGTTTATAGTAATATCACAAGTTATGAAAAAGGTGTTCAATTAGGATACAATGAAAAATCAACTATTGATGATAATTCAAATATGGAACCAAATGGTAATCAAGCACCACCTAATAATAATAACTCTACCCCACCACAATTACCAACTAACGATAAAGAAATGACAAATAGACCAAATAATAATCAACCTATGAATCAAAATAACTCAGTAATAAATATTGAAAGTAATCAAGCAAGCAACAAAGAATTTATCATAGATGGTATTTCAAATATTTTTAACGGAGTTGCAATCTTTAAAGAAAATTAATATATTAATACTACATAATTAAACAAATTATGTAGTATTTTTTTTAATATTGTATTTTATTATAACATTTAGCAATCGCATAATAGGGGCAAATCAAGGTAAAACACTTTATTCATGAGAAAATAAATTCGGTGGTAATTTATGGATTTTAGAAAAATTGTTTTACTTAGAAAGAAACAGGACTTATCTCAAAGAAAAATGGCATCTATTTTAAAAGTAAGTAAATCAACATATGCAAGATGGGAAACTGGAGAAGAAATAATTCCATTAAAACATTTTATTAATTTATGTAATTACTTTGGTGTAACAATGGATTATGTATTAAACCTTAAAGAAGAAAATAATTTTTTTAAATTTGATTATACAAGAAAAATTGATAAAGAAGTTATTGGCAAAAATTTAAAACATATTAGGCAAAATAATGAATTAACTCAACGTGATTTAGCTAAAATATTTAACACATCTCAATCAACTATAAGTGCTTATGAAAGTGGTAAAACACTTCTTCTTACTATTTTTGCCTATCAAATTGCAAAATGTTTTAAAATTTCACTTGATTCTTTTTGTGGATTAGAAAAAACTAAAATAGAAATAAAATAGACTTTTTTAAGTCTATTTTTACTTTATAAAATATTAGCTATTCCTATGTAATTACTTGGTTCTAACTCAAGAAGCACTTTTTTATCATCGTCACTTATATCTAAACTTTTAATAAATTCTTGTATTTCTTTTTTCGTAACTTTTTTCCCTCTCGTTAACTCTTTTAATTTTTCATATGCATTTTCTTGTTTATTTTTTCTAAGTACAGTCTGAATTGCTTCTCCTAGCACTTCATAATTATCTAAAAGTTCCTGTTTTACTTTTTCTTCGTTAACACTTACTCTTTTTAATCCCTTTAAACTTTCTTTAATACCTTGAATACTATATCCAAATGCTATACCTAAATTTCTTAAAGTACTTGAATCACTTAAATCTCTTTGCATTCTTGACTTTGGTAATTTATTTGATAACATTATTAGTAAACTATTACTTGTTTCTAAATTTGATTCACTATTTTCAAAATTAATAGGGTTTACCTTATGTGGCATTGTACTACTACCTACTTCATGACTTACAACTCTTAATTTAAAATAACCATAACTTATATATAACCACATATCTAAATTTAAATCCATTATTATATTATTTATATGACGGATTATATCAGTAATAGATACAATATAATCATGATTTTCTATTTGAGTAGTAAGTGGATTAAAAGTTAAATCTAAATTCTCTATAAACTTTTTAGAAAAATTTAATACATCAATATCTGGGTAAGCAACTTTAAAAGCACTATAATTTCCAGTTGCACCATTAAATTTAGCTTTTATTTCTATATTTTTTAATTTTTTTACTTCTTCTGTAATTCTATAAATATATACTTTAAATTCTTTACCAATTGTCGTTGGGGTTGCAGGTTGTCCATGAGTATGAGCAAGAATTGTTGTGTTTTTATATAAATCACTTAATTCTTTTAAATATAATATAAATTCATCTATTTTAGGATAATATACTTTATTTAAAAATTCTTTGATCATTAAAGCATAAGCTGTATTATTAATATCTTCTGAAGTTGCACCAAAATGGACAAAAGATATTAAAGAAGACATATTTAATTTTTTTAATTCTTTATCAATAAAATATTCTATTGCTTTTACATCATGATTAGTAATACTCTCTTCATCTTTAACTTTCTTAAAACTTTTTAAATCAAAATTCTCGTAAATGGTGTTAATTTTTTCTATATCTCCATCTATTAAATCATTATTAATTAGATAAATTAACCATTTAATTTCAACAAATACTCTATAATAAACATAAGAATATTCAGAAAAAAATGGTGATAATAATTCTTTTATATCACTATATCTTGAATCAAGTGGACAAAGTTCTAAATATTTTTCCATATAATCATCTCCAAATTTATTATACAAAATAAAAATAAAAAGATAAATACAATATTTATACTTTTTATTTTTACATATCACTTCTTCTTTTATATGGTTTCTTTACATCAGTTCTTGCAAATAAGTAATCAAGGCTTACATCATAAAAATCAGCAAGTTTATTCAAAATATCATTTGGTACAGATGTTTGACCAGTTTCATATCTTGAATATGTTGTCTGTGAACACCCTAACATTTTAGCTAAATCATTTTGAGTTAAATCTTTATCTTCCCTCAAATCCCTTAATCTTTTCATCTAAATAACCACCAAGTAAATTTTATATTATGCATTTGTCGCATATTGACTTTTATGCAGAATACGCATAAAATAATTATTGGAAGTGAATTTTATATGAATTTATATATTTATTATTCTAATTTGATAATTGAACCACTTGAAAAAGAAATAAAATATTTAAAAAGAAGAATAAACAAGAAAATTAATTTAACAAGAAATCTTGATAAACATAATTTAGTAATTCTTCAAACACTTTTATTAGATTTTTATAAAAGATATTATATATTAAAAGAAATAGATCGTTAGTTACTAATCAATCTATTTCTTTTAATTTAAGAATTTTTTATACTATCCATTATATTATTTACTCTAAATACCCATCTTACATCTTTATTATATGATTTATAAATAGTACTTGGTGTTGTTAATTCCTTGTCATAAAAATTAGTTTTTATATATTTAATATATGCTTTAATAGAATCATCTAAACTTTTATAACTTTGATAATATCCACCAAAGCAAGCGGTATTAGTTAAATTTTCCTTATTATAAAGAAGTTTTCCAACATTATTACATTTAGTTACTAGTACACTACAAGTTTCATCACATTCAGAATTTTCAATTATAAATGATGCTACTAAATAAGGATTTACTTCATTAACAATCGAATATTTTGCAATAAATTCTCCATAACCTGCAAGTTCTGCTTTTAGATAATTATTTATTTTATTACCAATTGTTACTGCATCAACACCATCATAACTTAAACTATTATCAAGCATTACATCCAAATCATCCATAATTGTTGTATTATTTAATTTAGTTTTTTGAGTTATTTTAATAAGTAAATTATTCTTAGATGCAAAATCATTCGTAATTGTAATAGCATTAACCCACATCATATTAAATAAAAAGACTAAAATAATTAAAATAAGTTTTCTTTTCATACTTCTACCCCTACTATTTATAATTTATTGATAAACTCTAACATTAATTGTTTTTTTATTCAATGTAACAAAAAATGATTTATTACGTCTTAAATTAAGAATCCGATCCATTTTATCAAATTCATCTGGCTTATCTTCGCCATTTTTATTATATAAAACATATGTTATATTTCTTATCTTACCAGTTGATTGTTCCAAAAATCTTATAACAGGACTTGGAACTTCATTATGCCATAAAGATGAAATTAATATAATTTTATCATAATTTAACAAATTTAAATTACATTTTTTTATATTAACAGTTTCATTTTTTAATTTTGCTAAAAAACTTACAGGTTCAATAGTTTCTATTTGATAAACACTTGCCTCTTCTTCTTTTTGATACTTTGAAACAATATTTAAGATATCTCTACATTTATCAAAATATATAATCAATGTCATAAACATCACCTATAAATATATTACCTCTTTTTTTATAAAATAACAATTATTTTTTTGTGTTTTTTAAATAATTAATAGCATCATCTAATGTATCAACTTTAACAACTTTAATATCATAATTAAATTTCTTTTTTACTTCCATCGCTTCTTCGTAATTTTCACCTGGAACAAAGAAAATATCAGCCTTACTTTGAACAGCTCCCATAAGTTTATATTTTACTCCACCAATTGCACCAACATTACCATTTATATCAATGGTTCCTGTTCCAACAATCATACGCCCTTTGGTTAAATCTTCTGAAACTAATTTATCATATATTGCAAGAGATAACATAAATCCAGCACTTGGACCTGATTCATTCCATTTAAAAGATAAATTAATTGGTGGATCTACTTTATAATCAATTACATTGACTAAATATAATCCCATGATTTTTTCATTATCTTTTTCAATTAACTTTGCATAACAAGTTACTAACTCTTCATTTCTTTTTACTATTACTTCTACTTTTGAGTTAACTTCTAAAGTTTTAATATATTCTTTATATTCTGTATTATTATTTATTTTTACTCCATTTACACTTACTAAAGTATCACCTATTTGAATATTAGTATCACTATATTCAGAAATATATATTACTTTATAACTATTATCAATTATCTCTACATCTTTTTCTGCTTTAGTATAGGCATTTATAATAGCATTGTTATTAGCCTCTTCTAAATACAATTTTTCACGTATATCTATGTTTCTATCATCTTCATCTTCTGAAAACTTTAAAGCATTAATACTTTCTAAATCCCATGTTTTAATTACAAAACTAAGTAAATAAGTAGGAATCGTTGCATGCATTTCTTTAACATAAGCCATATTGTAACTTCCTGTTTCATTACTTTTTAAATCTATTCTTTTATTTAAATCTTCTATTCCTCCTCCTATATAAATATAATATGGAAGTGGATAAGTTACTAATACTAATACAATTATATAAACTATTAATTCTTTATAATTTTCTTTAATAAATCTTTTAAACCTCTCATATATTTTAGTAAACATTTAATCACCATTAGAATTATATCAAAAGAAAGGCAATTTATGAATAAAAAACATTATAATATTTTAATTATTTTTATTTTATTGTTTTTTTTATTTCAAATAATAAGTAATTCTAATATTATTAGTAATACTATTATAAATAGTTCTAAAATATGGTTTTATAATATAGTACCAAGTATTCTTCCAATGTATATAATAATAGATTTATTAATTAATTATAAATTGCTAGAATATTTAAATATATTTACGAGTCCATTATGTAAATTATTTAAAATAAATAAAAATAGTAGTATTGTTTTTATTCTTTCTTTATTATCAGGATTTCCAAGTAATAGTAAATATATAAATACTATGTTAGAAAATAATAATTTAAGTATAAATGATGCTAATAAATTATTGATGTTTACTCATTTTTCTAATCCTTTATTTATTATTAATAGCATTGGAATTAATTTTTTACATAACAGATTAGTTGGAATAATTATTTTGATTAGTCACTATTTAGGTAACATCGTTATTGGCTTAGTTAATAGAAATTATAATTATGATTCCAAAAATAATTGTCCTACCAACAATAAAAAAAGTAGTTTTATAACTACTCTTACTAATTCTATATATAGTACTATTAAAATATTATTTTTATTATATGGAATTATTACAGTATTCATGATTATAAATGAAATAATAAATATTAATTTAAATATTAATCCCGTAATAAAATGTTTTATAAGTGGAATACTTGAAATAACTAATGGTATATATTATACGAGTCTATTAAATACTAATATTATTTATAAATCTTTAATTATAACTTTCTTTTTATCATTTGGTGGAATATCTATTCATATGCAAGTATTTGGTATTTTAAGTAAATATAAATTAAATTATTTTAACTATCTTAAAACAAGAATTGTGCATGGAATTGTATCAGGAAGTATTTTATATTTTATTCTGACACTACTAAATGTATTCTAATTTGATTATCTAAATTTTTATGACTAAAATATATGTCTAATGTATATAAAGTAGAATCACTTCCATCACTTGGTTTCATTTCTACGCCATCAAATTTAACTAAAGATGAACTTGAGCCAGGCACTATATATTTAATACCAGCATAATTAATACCAACTTCATTTGAATTATTAATTATCATTAAATTATATGTTTTACTATCTGCTATTAAATCATAAGATGAATTTTTTACTTTCTCTTCTATTTTTGTTACCTTACCATTACCAGTAGTTCCGATATCTAAAATATCATCATATATAATTTTGGTAACACTATTTTTATAATTTTGAACATTGGTTACTATTTCTTCATATTTACTTCTATCACGATATGTATATGTAACACTTGTAATGGTTGTCATAATAACTATTACAATAGACATTGTTAAAATTAATTCTACTGTTGTAAACCCTTTTTTATTCATATTCCACCTCTATATTTTATAAATACTATTTATTTTCTAATTCTTCTTCAATACGAAGTAATTCATTATATTTACAAATTCTATCAGTTCTAGACATTGAACCAGTTTTTATTTGTTCTAAATCTAATCCCACTGCAAGATGAGCAATTGTAGTATCTTCTGTTTCTCCACTTCGATGTGAAATAATTGTTTTGTAGCCATGACTCCTTGCAAGTTCTATAGTTTCAAGTGTCTCAGTAATTGTTCCTATTTGATTAACTTTCAAAAGAATTGCATTGCCAGCACGTTTATCTATTCCCATTTGTAAACATTTTTTATTAGTAACAAATAAATCATCTCCAACTAATTGAATTCTATCACCTAATTTAGCAGTTATTTTGGTAAACCCTTCCCAATCATTTTCATCAACTGGATCTTCAATTGAAATAATTGGATAAGTATTAACTAATTCCTCATAGTAATCAATTAATTCATCGGTCGTTAAAATTCTTCCTTCACCTTTAAGATTATATTTACCATTTTCAAAAAATTCACTTGCTGCAACATCTATTGCTAAAGAAACATCAATACCAGGTTTATATCCTGCACGTTTAATTGCTTCAATTATTAGTTCAAAACCTTCTCTATTACTATTTAAGTCTGGTGCAAATCCTCCTTCATCTCCTACTCCTGTTGAAAGACCTTTCTCATTAAGTACTTTTTTTAGATTATGAAAAACCTCTGCTCCTACTCTTATTCTTTCTTTTATTGTATCACGAATGGGAATAATCATAAACTCTTGAAAATCAAGTTTATTATCGGCATGACTTCCACCATTTATAATATTCATCATTGGTCGTGGTAAATTTTTCCCATTTCCTATATATTTATAAAGTGGCATACCTAAATTATTTGCACTTGCTTTCATGGCTGCCATAGAAACTCCAAGTATCGCATTTGCACCAAATTTAGATTTTGTCTCGGTTCCATCTAACTTAATCATGGCATAATCTAGTTCTTTTTGATTTGCAGCATCCATTCCAATTACCAAATCGCGAAGTGGTCCATTTACATTACTTACAGCTTTTTCTACTCCTTTTCCTAAATATCTAGTCTCTCCATCTCGAAGTTCTAAAGCCTCTCGGATACCCGTTGATGCCCCACTTGGAACACTTGCACGTCCCATTACTCCATTTTCTAATATTACATCAACTTCAACTGTTGGATTTCCTCTAGAATCAATTATTTCTCTTCCTATTACATTTTTTATTTTCATATCTTTCTCCTTTACTATTTATTTTTTGTTTCAATTTCCTGAAGTTCAAAACGATACTTTTGAGTTACTTTAGGATATTTTACATGATCAACCTCTGATACAAACATATCATATGGTCTAGCATATAAAGTTCCTTCCCCATATAATGCTCTATATATTACTAATTTTTCTTTTGTCTCAGAATGAATTGCAACATCAAGTACTAAATAACAATCACCTTTAAAATGTTTATATACACGATTTTTAATTATTTCCATTTTTATACTCCTCTACTAGTTTCTTAAACTCGTCTCCTCTTTCTTCACATTCTTTATATTGATCCCATGATGCACTTGCTGGACTAAGTAAAACTACATCTTCATCTTTTATTAATTCAATAGATTTTTTAAATCCATCTTTTAAATGTTCAAAAATATAATTTTCTATATTATTTTTATCAGCAAACTCCTTGACTCTACTTCGACATTCTCCAATTCCGATTATTACTTTTACATTTTTTATATAATCTTTTAAATCATCAAAATCTTGTCCTCTTTCAAGTCCTCCTAAAAAAAGTATTATAGGGTTATTAAATGATGATAAAGCTATTTGGGTACATTTAATATTAGTTGCTTCTGTATCATTATAAAATGTTGCACCATTAATATTATCAACATATTCTAATCTATGAGGAACGCCTTTAAAATCTTTCAAAACCTTTTTGATAACATCATTTGATACATTAAATATTTTAGCAATTAAAATAGCACCTAATGCATTTGATACATTATGATTTCCCTTTAAAAACATATCACTTCTATCCATAATAAATTCATCTTTATAATAAAATTTATTATCTTTCATATAACAATCTTTAATACTATTAACTGAAAAATATAATTTATTTCCATTAATTTGATCAACATATTCCATAGAGTCTTGATTATCATAATTAAGAATTGCTATATCACGACTATCTTGATTTTTAAATAATTTAATTTTAGTCTCTTTATATTTATCATAACTTCCAAAGAAATCTATATGAGCTGGACTAAAGTTAGTAAGAAGTGCTATATTTGGTTTAAACTCTGAAACATTTGCCAGTTGTTGACAAGATATTTCACTGACAATAATATCTCCACTTTTAATAGAATCTATTATACTGCATATAGGATATCCGATATTACCAGCTAAATGAACCGGTAATCCTGCACTTTTTAATATATTATAAGTAAGTGAAGTTGTTGTTGTTTTTCCGTTTGAACCTGTTATAGAAACTATAGTAACATCATCTGGCAATAAGTGATATGCCAGTTCTACTTCATTAATAACTGGTATACCTAATTCTTTTGCTTTAATAACATATTTATGATCATTTCTTATACCAGGATTCTTTACAATATAATCAAATGAATTATCAATTAAATCATCTGGATGGCTTCCAAATATACATTCAATATTCAAACTTCTTAATTCTTTAATTTGTAAACTATCCAATTTTTCTTCAATACTTGCATCGTTTACAATGACTTCACAATTTAATTTATTAAGAGTAAGTGCTGCACTAAAACCACTTCTTGCAAGACCTAATACTAATATTTTTTTATTTTGAAACATTCTATAATCACCAAGATAATTATATTATTTTTAAATTTAAAAGTAAATAAAATATTACAACTTCTATAATAGAATTTGTAGTGTTACAATTGATGTGAAACATTTATATAGAAAAAAAGTGATTCAAGTCGTATAATATTGAGTCGTTCAAAAACAAATATTAACGAAAGGACTTGAATCACATGAATAGTATAATAAAAAATAATGAAAAAAGCAA
>JAFUAL010000059.1 GCA_017460745.1 Bacilli bacterium
TATTATGTTTGATGGTAGAATTTAGGTCTTTGACAATTTTAAATTATGTGTTATTATTTATATAACAAAAAGAAGTAAGTTATCAAACTTACCTCAAATCATGGATAGATTCCATTTACACAGATTTTTTTACACACTCTTCTAATTAATTATTGATTGCTTATAAATCTTTATTTATAAGCAATTTTTTATGATAAAAAAAGAATGATTATTCATCACTCTTTAAAATATTATTCATATAATTTTCGTAGTATACTTGCATGTCTGAATCACTTATTTTAAATCCGTATTTTTGACGTACATCAATTAATCCTTTATATTGTAATTTAGAATCAGCAGTAAGTTTTTCATTGGTAATTTTTTCAATTATTTTTGATTTAACACTATCAAGACTTGCTTTTTCTTTTTCTTCAGTTTTTAAAAATATTTCATATCCATATTCTGTTTCAACTGGAGTAGTTGAGTATTTACCAGTTTCAAGTTTAGCATATTCTTGACGAGTTACATCATCAAGTTCAAGTGTATTAAATGTTCCCATTGAACCACCATTATTTTTAGTTGCATCATCATCAGAATACTCTTTAGCAACATCAGCAAAACTTGTTCCACCATTTAATTTTTCAATTGCTTCATTAGCTTTTTTTAATGCTTCTTCTTTAGCTGTTCTTTTTTCTTCTTCTGTTGCATTACTACTACTTGATACTTCAATTAAAATATGACTTCCAGTTATATCACCTGTAATTTTTTCATCATAATATTTTTTTATTTCATCATCACTTATTAATGTTTTTATATAATCTTTAACAGCTAAGTTTCTTTTATAATTTAATTTAAAATATTCTTTTAATTCATCTACATTTTTATATCCGTAATTATTAATATATTCTAAGAATTCTGATTCACTACTATAATAATTTCTAATGGCTTCAACTTGAGTATCTACATAAGAATTTATTTCTTCACTATCAGGAAATTCTTTATTAAGTATTTTCGTATCTATCATGTCAATTAACATACTAGTTCCGTATTTTTCTTTTAAACTATTGTATAAATCATTAGCTGTAATATTTAACTCTTGATCATTAAAAGTAACAAGTTCTCCTTCAACACTTGATTTGTTTTTACATCCAGTTATAAGTAACATTAACATAAGTGCTATAATAAATGTTTTTTTCATAAATAATTCATTCCTCCTCTAAATAACATTAATATCATATCAAATTAATAAAAAAAAAACAATTAAATTTTACATAATTTTATGTTCGCCCTCACAAAATGAATTTTTTACCATAGAATAATGTGAATATATTAAAAAAGGAGGAATTTTTATGTGTAATAATACATCATCTTATGCTATTGTTTTAGTATTATTTATTTTACTTGTTATCATCTTAGGAAATTATATATAAAAGGAGGGTTAAGATGAATCAAAATAATGAAAATGTTTCTTACTCACACTGTGGAAACGATAACAATGGTTTTTTAATTATAGTAGTTTTATATATTTTACTTGCAATTATACTAGGCAGTAGATATAGAAATTATTACTAGAGAGCATGTCTCTCTTTTTTTATGAAAATATTTAGCACTTCTTGTTGACAAGTGCTAAAGTTGGTGATATTATTAAGTTGTTTGGAGGACATTATGAAGAAAAAAGAATTTAAAGCAGAAAGTAAAAAATTATTAAATATGATGATTAATTCTATTTATACTAATAAAGAAATATTTTTAAGAGAGTTAATATCAAATTCAAGTGATGCTCTTGATAAGTTATATTATTTATCTAGTACAAATGGAGAATTAAAAGTAAATAAAGAAGACTTAGAAATTAGAATTGAAGTTGATAAAGAAAATCGTACTTTAAAAATAATTGATAATGGTATCGGAATGGACAAAGAAGAACTTGAAAATAATTTAGGTACTATTGCTAAAAGTGGAACAGAGTTATTTAAAGAATCAAATAATGATGCTAAGAACTTAGAAATAATAGGTCAATTTGGTGTTGGTTTTTATTCAAGTTTTATGGTTTCTAAAAAAGTTGAAGTATTAAGTCGCAGTATTAATTCTGATAAATCTTATTTATGGACGAGTGATGGAATAGATGGTTATACAATCCAAGAAAGTGAAAAAAATGATAATGGAACAGTTATTACTTTATATTTAAAAGATAATACAGATGACGTAAACTATGATGAATTTTTAGATAATTATACCATTGAAAGATTAATTAAAAAATATTCTGATTATATAAAATATCCAATTAGAATGGATGTTGAAACGGAAAAAGAAGATGAGAAAAGCAAGAAAAAAGAAAAAGTAATTGAAACTAAAACACTTAATAGTATGATTCCAATTTGGAAAAAGAAAATGAGTGATGTAAGTGATGAAGAATATCATGATTTTTATGTTGACAAGTTTTATGATTATGAACATCCTTTAAAAGTTATTCATTCATCAGTTGAAGGACTTACAAGTTATAATGCACTTTTATTTATTCCAAGTCATGCTCCATTTAATTATTATACTAAAGAATATGAAAAAGGCTTAATGTTATATTCTCGTGGTGTTATGATTATGGATAAATGTGCTGATTTACTTCCTGATTACTTTAGTTTTGTTAAAGGTATTGTTGATAGTGAAGATATTTCACTTAATATATCACGTGAAACTATGCAAGAAGATAGACAAATTAAATTAATTGCTAAAAATATTGAAACAAAGATTAAACGTGAACTTGAGACGATGTTAAAAGATAACCGAGAAGACTATGAAAAATTCTATGAAGCCTTTGGAGAACAATTAAAATACGGAATATATTCTAGTTACGGAATGAATAAAGAATTACTTGAGGACTTATTAATGTTTTATTCATCAAGTGAAGAAAAATTAGTAACACTTAATGAATATGTTTCTAGAATGGATAAAGATGATAAAACAATTTATTATGCATCAGGAGAAACAGTTGATAAAATAAAAATGTTACCATCAGTAGAAGAGGCTCTTATGAAGGGGAAGGAAGTATTATTTTTTACAAATTATTTAGATGAATTTGTAATTAAAGTACTAGGTGCTTATAAAGAAAAACAATTCATGAATGTAAATGATTCTAACTTTGATTTATCAAGTGATGAAGAAAAAGAAGAATTAAAGAAGAAAAATGAAGAAAGCGTAGATTTATTTAAGTCAATGAAGGAAATACTTGGAGAATCAGTTAAAGAAATTAGATATACAAACAAACTTAAAAATCACCCTGTATGTTTAATTACTGATGGTGATGTATCACTTGAAATGGAAAAAGTTTTAAATGCTATGCCTAATAGTGAAAATGTTAAAGCAAATAAAATACTTGAAATAAATGAAAATCATCCAATTAGTAAAAAGTTAGAAGATTTATATGAAAATAAAAAAATAGATGAATTAAAAGATTATACAAAAATACTTTATAATGCAGCAAGATTAATAGAAGGACTTTCTGTTGAAAACCCAACTGAGATAACTAATTTAATCTGTGATATTATGAGTAAATAATGAAATTTCTATAATAATGGAAAATTATTATAGAATTTTTTTATTTGGTAAAATTCGACAAAATAAGACAAAGTGATTTGTTAGTATATCTCACTTGAAAGGAGGGATAACATGACAATTGCTTTAGAAGCAAAACAACCAAAATACTTTTTAAAGGAAAATATATCAAGAAAGTTATTTAAAAATGAGATTATAGGTAAAAAATTAGCATCACGAGTAATAAGTGAAGTAATAGGTCTTGATTATAATGATGTATATAATAATATAAAACTATCAAGTGAAGATATATCATTCAGTGCTAAAACATTAAGTAGTAACGCTGATGTAATTTATGCAAGTGATAGCATTATAATTGATATTGAAGTAAATAGTTATAATAGTCCACGTAAAAAAAGACAACTTGAAAGTTATATATTCCAGCTTCACTTAGGACAATTAAAAAATCATAAAGACTATGTAAATATGAAAAAGATATTTCAAATCAACATAGATAATTATGATTTATTAGGTAAAAATGAATTTATCTATGAAATTGGTTTAATGGATAAAAAGTATCATGAAGTAGTAAGTGATATAATACAAATAACGCACATAAATCTTGACTATTTAAGAAATTTAGATTATACTTCTATTAAAGAAAACAAACTTATGAAAAATTTATATATTTTTATATGTGGAAAATTAAAATTAAATAATTTAATAGAAGATGGAGATGAGTTCATGAAAGATAGTGTTAAAGAAGTACAAGAAATATTAAATATGAAAGAATTTGATTTCTATTTAACAGATGAAGAAATATTGGAACTTGATAGACAAGATATGATAAATGAACTTCGAGAAGAAGTTAAAAACGAAGTTCGTGAAGAAGTTGAAAATGAAGTCCGTGAAGAAGTTAAGAATGAAACTCGTAAAGAAAAAGAACGTGAAATGATTAAAGAGTTCTATAAAAATAGTGTATCTTTAGATTTAATCAGTAAATCAACGGGCTTATCCATAAAAGAAATTGAACAAATTATCAAAGAAAATTGATTAATAGAAGGACATATACGTCCTTTTTTCTTTGTCTTTATATTGTAAATAACATTTTAGTTATTGTATAATGTAAGTGTTGGAAGTGATAATCTATGAAAAAATACGATATTAATAATTTTTATGTTGGAAAATTAACATTTTTAGAAAGATTTGGTAATTTATTACTCTTAAAAGATGAATATAGCAAAGAAAATAGTATTAAGGAATCAGAAAGATTAGAAACTATTTTGAGAGGTGCTATAGATTTAAGTAGAATATCTTACTTCAGTGGATATACTGATTATAATATAAGATGTTTTTATAAAAGTGTTTATACAATTTTTTATAAAGAAAATGACAAATATTATTGCTTACATAATGGAAATTATTATGATAATCAATTAATTGATAGGAACGATTTTTGTGATGATTTAGTATCATTTAAGGAAACGCTACCTAAATATGCTTATAACATGAGAAATGAATTATCTCTTAGAGAAGCAAGACATTTATTTAATTTAATATTTAAAAAGAATAGCATAATTTATAACAATGAAAAATTTAATATAGATAATTTTTACTTTGGAACTTTTGATCTATGTGATGAAATAACACAGGAAAGAAGAACATTTTTATGTAATTTAGATAGATATTTTAAAATACGCAATAACGGATTATCTACTCAATCAGGATATGGTATGCGCGAAGAATTAAGTAATGACTTTGAAAAAGAATATAGTTATATTACGTTTTACTCAGCTTTTTATAAATTAAATGAAAATAAATTCTATAACATACATGATTTTAATATTTATGATAAAGATATATTAGATAAATATCCAAGTTATAAAATTGAAATAAGAAAGCCATTTAAGGAAA
Organism: Bacilli bacterium; assembly: GCA_017460745.1. Lineage (GTDB taxonomy): Bacteria > Bacillota_I > Bacilli_A > RF39 > UBA660 > RUG591. The sequence goes on from JAFUAL010000059.1 coordinate 5,419, forward strand.
AATTACAAGAAAGAAATATTGATTATAAAGATAAAGATATTACTATGCCAAAAGTTTTAAAATTAACTAAAAAGATAATATAGTTTATATGGCTTTTATGTTGTAAATTTACTTATTTTGTGATATTATTATACAAGTTTGAGGTGAAGTATATGGAAATGCCAGATTATAAATTAGCAAGAAAGAGAAGTAAAGATAAAGTTGAAATTAGAGACTTTAAAATAGATAAAGATTTATTAGAATTGGGACTTAATAAAAAATTCTTTTTAAAAACATATGGTTGTCAAATGAATGAACATGATAGTGAAAATTTAAGAGGAATGTTACATTTAATGAATTTTTCTGAAACACTTGATATGGAAGATGCTGATTTTATTTTACTTAATACATGTTCAATTCGCGAAAATGCTCATAATAAAGCCTTTGGACTTCTTGGAAGAATCAAACATTTAAAGGAATCTAAGAAGGATATTGTTGTTGCTCTTTGCGGATGTATGGCTCAAGAAGAAGGAGTAGTTGAAGAAATAAAGAAAAAATATAAATTTGTTAATTTTGTATTTGGAACTCATAATATAGATAAACTTCCAAAATTACTTGCAAATAGTTTTAAAACTTCTAAACTTGATATAGAAGTTAAAAGTTGTGAAGGAGATATTGTTGAAAATATTCCAGTAACTCGTGAAAATAAATTTAAAGCATATGTTAACATAATATATGGATGTGATAAATTTTGTACTTATTGTATAGTTCCATATACAAGAGGAAAACAAAGAAGTAGAAAAAGAGAAGATATAATTCATGAAGTAGAAGAATTAGTTAAAGATGGATATCAAGAGGTAACTTTACTTGGTCAAAATGTAAATGCTTATGGTAAAGATTTATATGATGATTATGATTTATCTAATTTGCTTGTTGATGTTGCAAAGACTAATATTCCAAGAATTAGGTTTATAACTAGTCATCCTTGGGATTTTACAGATAATTTAGTTGAAGTTATAAAACATCACGATAATATTGTTAATTTTGTTCATTTACCTGTTCAATCAGGAAGTACAAGAATACTTAAATTAATGGGTAGACGTTATACTAAAGAGTCTTACTTAGAATTATTTAAAAAGTTAAGATCAATTCCTGGAATCAGTATTACAACCGATATAATTGTTGGTTTCCCAGGTGAGACTGTTGAAGATTTTAAAGAAACACTTGATTTAGTAAATGAATGTAAGTTTGATAGTGCTTTTACTTTTATTTATTCACCTCGTGAAAATACGCCGGCTGCAAAACTTGTAGATAATACAACTCTAGAAGAAAAAGAAGAAAGACTATACAAGCTTAATGAACTTATTAATAAATATTCAAAAGAATCAAATGATAAAATGTTAGATAACGTTTATACTGTTTTAGTAGAAGGTACTAGTACGAAGGAAGGTAATTTATTTGGTTATACTGAAACAAATAAACTAGTAAACTTTCCAGGTAAAATAGATTTAATTGGAAAAATAGTTCCAGTTAAAATAACTTCTGCTAAGAGTTTTAGTTTAGATGGTGAGATAGTTGAATAAAGATATAGATGAAAAAATAGATGAAATAATCAAATATATAAAAGAAAGTGATAGTTTTAAAAATTATTTAAAAGCAAAAGAAATACTTGATAAAAGAGAAGATTTAAAAAATAATATTGCTAAAATAAAACAATTGCAAAAAGAAATAATAAAACGACCATCTAAAAATTTAAAAAATGAGTTAAATGAATTGATTACAAATTTAAATAATGATATAACTTATAATGAATATAACAAATATTTAATTGAAGTAAATAATATGTTAGCAATACTTGAAAATAGGTTAAATAAATATTTTAATGATGTATTTAACTAGAGGTGATTTGATGAGTAATGATTTATATAAAGTAATTGAAATTGATAATGAAATTACTGATAAATTAATGGATGGAGTAAAAATTAGTGATGATATTATTCAAGAATTTGTTTTAAAACTTGAAAAAATATTATCTAAATTAAGTAATAATGAACTGTTATATTTACTAAGAAATGGTAATAGTATACATGATATTATTGATGTTACAAGTTTTTTAAAAAAATATAAAATAAATAAAAAAGAATTAGAATCAGATAATTCATATAAGGATGAATTAAAGAAATTAAATAATTTTATAGAATTAATAAATGATTCAGCAATTGATGAAGTAGAATATATGTATATTTGTTCTAAATGTGATGTTGATAATGTTGCGAGTTTCTTACTTTCTAAAATGTCAAATGATGATATAATGAAATTATCAACCGAAACAGATGATTGGAATTATAAATTATTTTTGTATGGAAATTTAAAAGCTTAAATTCCATTTTGTCCTCATAGTATAAAGGATAGTACGGATCCCTCCTAAGGATTAAATGTAGGTTCGATTCCTACTGGGGACGCCATTTTGTTATAAACCCTTATAAAATAAGGGATTTTTTATTTTTAAGATAGCATTACCCCTTATTTACCCCTCATTTTTTTTAATTTTTAAATTATTTATAACATCAATAGTATGTTTTTTCTTATCTGGAAACATATGATAATAAGTTTCTTCAACCTCGCTTGGTGTATCTCCAATTCTATCAGCAACTTCATATATATCGCATCCAAGATAAATTAATAATGATACATGACTATGTCTAAATCCATGTGGAGTAATTCTTTTGATATTTGCTTTACTAATGTATTTATCTAAATTAGTTTTAAATGTTGTTTTAGCAAAGAATCTTACATTTCCAAATACGAAAAAATTCTCATTAAAATTCATAATTTTGCTTTCTGATTCTTTATGTTCTTTTAGCAAAGATACCAATTCATCATCTAAATTAATAGTTCTAAATGAATTTTGAGTTTTTGGATCGGTTATAATATAATCTTTTCCTTCTACAACATTTAACTTTTTCTCATTTGCCTCTTTATATTTAGGTTTAAAATCTTCTTTATCAAATTTTGTGCTTAGTGTTTTATTTATAGTAACAGTTTTCTTTTCTAAATCTATATCCTTCCAAGTTAATGCATTAAATTCTCCAAATCTTAATCCTGTATAATAAAGAAAATTAAACATTAGATAATATAACTTATTATCAACTACTTGTATAAATGATTTAAATTCATCATAAGTCCAAAAATTTATTTCACTATCTTTAGTTGTAGTTGTTCTTTCAATATTTTGCTTTACTAATTTTGAAGTTACTTTTTTATCAAAATCATAATTATCTTCAGCAAGTTTTAAAATTTCTTGCATTAGACCAATAATTCTATTTTTTTCATTTAAAGAAATATTATCTAGCGAAAATATATGATTGCTCCATTTATTAATTTGACTTATTTTTATACTATGTAATTTGTAGTCTTTAAAATATTCTAGTATATATTTTTTTACAGTTAGTTTTCTCGAATATAATGTAGTTGATCTAACTTTCTTTCTTTTAAATGAAATCCAGTCATCATAGACATTTTGAAATGAAACATCAACACTTAATATATTCTGTGAATTTACAGAGGATAAGAAGTTCCTTTCAGCTTCTTCCGCCTCTTTCTTTTTTAAAAATAATCCAGATTCTTTTTGTTTTCTATTTCCATAAATATCTGTATAGTAACACCTGAACTGGTATTTTTTTCCATCCTTAGTCCATTTGTTTTCTTTTTCTAAATAAACTGGCATAAAATCCCCTCCAATTATTTACAAACTTTTTTAAATTTGTTATAATTAGAGTATGCAAAAAGATAATTTTAAGTTGCTTAGACGGAATTATTTATTGCATACACTAATTATAGTGTTGAGTTACCATGCCAGTGGTAGCTCTTTATTTTTGCTTAAATTTAATAGTTTGATTTTCTAAATCAATATCACTATATTTAATATTTCTAATTTCTTTCCAAGATAATTTTCCTGAATCTTTTATAGGTTTTAAAAGATTATATAATTTTTGATTATCTCCAAAACATAAACTAAATTCTAAATAATCAATATCCTTTTTCATAATTTATAATTTTCCTTTCATAATATAATACAACCAAAACCCCTATGATTTTTATTGTCTCAATGGTGCACCTGAATTATCTTTATATGAACCAGTTGCTATTTTAATTAAGTCAATAATAGTTCCTACCATAAACCAGTTAATAGTAATTAGTTTTATTAATCCAGCACCAAATTTTCCTAGATAAAAATCATGTATTCCACCAATGCCAAAGAAACCTAGACAGCATAATATCATTGCTGTTTTTTTATCCTTATCACTTGTAACTGTTACATAATTTGCCATACTTCTACTCCTTTCTTTTTTTATTTTTAAAAGCACCTCTACTAGCATACTTTTAATCATAATTAATAATAATTTTCTATTTCATATTATCAATCATTTTCAAAATTATTTCTTTTTGTTCCGTTGATAGTTTTTCTAGTTTTTCAATAATTTTTTTGTTCTCCTGATTTCTCATGACATCTGGTAAACGACTTATGGATACATTAAATCCCATGAGCCAAGCTTCATTGACATCAAGTTCTCTTGCCAATAAATATAATTTATCTTGTTTTGCATTACATTTACCAGACAAATATTCACTTATCATAGGAGGTTTTATGCCAGTTTTACGAGATAAAGTCGCAGCATTCATATTTCTGATTTGCATTGCTTTTTTTAGTCTTTCACTAAATTCTTCCTCTTTCATAACTTCCACCTCAATATGTATTATATCACAAAAAATTAGAAAATAGTAAAAAAAAGTTAGAAAAAATGAAAAAAAATACTTGATTTTTGAAAAAAATTGTTTTATACTTAATTCAAGTTAGAAAGTTTCTAACAAGCGGAAGGGAGGATAGAATGAAAAATCCAAAATATGACTATTCCAAATTAAAAAGTAAAATAGTTGAAAAATACGGAACTCAAAAAGAATTTATTGGAAAAATCGATATGGCATCAACAACATTTATTCAAAAATTGAAAAGCAATAAATTCAATCAACAGGAAATCGAAGAAATTGTTACCATATTAGACATACCTTTAGAAGAAATACCAGAATATTTTTTTTCAATAAAAAGTTAGAAAAAATCTAACAAAACGGAGGGATTATGTCTAAGCAACTTAAAACGAGTGCTAATGAAGTTTTGGAGGTATTAGATAAACAATGGTTACAAAAAAAAGATATTCAAGTTATTGCATCATGTGGAATTACTAAAGCTGGAGAATATATGAAAGCAATAACTGATATATCAATTAAAAGAGGTTATAAACCATTGAAGGGTTTAGTTCCAACGGATTTAGCAATTGATTATTTTAAAATTAATATTAACTATTTAAAGAAAATGAGAAATTAGGAGGTCAGATTATAATGATACAAATAGTTATCGGTATTACAATTGGAATTATATTAACTATATTAATTACCTTATTAGTTAAGTATCTCGATCATAAAGGACTAAATCTTGATTGGTCTAGGATATTTATATTAATAGTAATAATTTATTTAATATATAGTTTTATCGGCATTATAGTATCACCACTATATACAAGAAATGGAAATGTATGTAAAGGATTTAATTATGGAATCCAAATTTGTGGCGGTGATATTAATGCAGAATAAAAAAAGAATTATGAATAAATTTCCACACCTTCCATAATTCTTTCGCATGTAAATTTACTAATGAAACTTACTCTCTTATTGTATCATAAATCAGAGAGTAAGTCAAAAGTGGAAATAAAAATAAGAGAGGCGGTGCAATGAAAAAAGTTAATAATTATTTCTCTCATGATTTTAATGCGAGGAATGATATCAAATTAAAAAAAGTAAATATGCAAATGGGATTGCAGGGCATCGGACTTTATTGGTGCATTATTGAATGTTTGTATGAGAATGAAGGTTATCTAACATTTGATGATGATATCGAATTACTAGCTTATGAATTAAGAACAGATAAAGAAATTATATTAAATTTAATTGAAAATTTTGATTTGTTTAAGAGAAATAAAAATAAATTTTATTCACCCAGTGTTTTAGAAAGATTACAAAAAATAGCAGATAAAGCAAATAAAAATCGTGAAAATGTGTTGAAAAGATGGGAAAAAACAAAGAAAACATCTAAAAACGAAAGTAATACGAACGAAATACAAAAAGAAAACGAAAGTAATACGACCGTATTACAATCGCAATACTATATAAAAGAAAAGAAAAAAAAAGAAA
>JAFUAL010000060.1 GCA_017460745.1 Bacilli bacterium
CAATTTAACTCAAGAAGCATTAGGTAAAATGCTAGATATTACGCAAGCAGGTGTAGCTAGTAGTCTATATGGTTTGTTAAAACAAAGTGATAGACAACATATATCTAAATATTTTAAAATTTCTGATAAATTATTAAAACAAATTCTTAAAAATCTAACAAGTATAAGAAATATCTGTGCACACAATGAAAGACTATTTTGCTTTAGAGATAAATATACAATAAATTTTAAAATAATAGATAAATATTATAAATCTAAAGATAATACAACAAATTTATATATGCTTATTAATACATTAAAATTAATATTAGAAAAGAAAGAATATAAAGAAATGATTTCATTGATAAATAAGGAAATTAAAATTTTAAAATCAAAATTACATTCTATTAATATAGAAGATATATTAAAAATAATGGGCTATCCTAATGTATAAAAACAAAAAATGTAAATACAATAATAATGACTAGTGCTTAGAAAACTTTAGAAGCTCTAAGTCGCTAAAAGTTCATGTAAAAATACATGGACATACAACAAATCGCGATTTTTTTACACTGTTTTTTACAACAAATCGCGATTTTTTATATATTTTCTAGAAAACATACAAAATATTAAAAAATTAACGCAAAAAATAGTTATACATTTAACAAGAAGTATATCTAATATAAATTAATACTAAATATATCTATTAATGAAATATGTAATAAAAAATAAAAGTTAAACTTTTATTTTTTTCGTTAAATTTTTATCATAATCTTCTTCATCGATAAAATTATTATAAGTAGGATACATTGTAATAATGTCCATTGTATTTGGCAACGTTACCACTTTTAAATAGTTTTCTCCATTACTACCTACATTATTTTTAGGAATAACATATACATCATTAAAAACAATCAAATTAATTTTATTTTCTTTTTTTAATTCATTTCTAACATCAAAAAATAATTTTTCTATATCTATATTCTTATTAAAATCAAATTTATTTTCATTGCAATGATGCTTGTATATATGTCTTATAGCATCATTATAGTCATAGTTAAGTAATTGATCCATCGTGTATTTATAATCAATTTTAGAATAATCAGTGTCAAAAAAAATATTTAACTCTTTAGATAAACCTAGTAAAACTAAATTTTCTGTATTTGAATTATCTTTTATTCTTGCATTATAAAGATTAAAAACTTCCAAATAATTTTTATTTTTATATTCTAAAATCATCAATAATTTATTTGTAATATTTAAAAAATTCTCTTCAGTAATTTCTTTTAAATATTCTTTTGCTTTTAATGTATTACCAACATTAAATTCTAATAAACCAAGTTCTAAAAGAGCATATGGTTTAACAGTAGGATCTAATACACTTTTAAGTAATGATTTAAAAAGACGCCTTGCCTTACTATAGTTTTTTAATTTAAACTCTAATTTCGCTAATTCTAAAACAGTTTGAGGATCATTTTTAACTTCTAAAATCGATTCAAATATTTTTCTAGCTTTATCATAATTTTTAGATATAGCTTCTACTTTTCCAAGTTCTTTTTTAGTAAAAATATCATCTTTTATTTTTAAAATAGAATTGTAATAAAATTTAGCTTTTTCATAATTGTTATTATAAAATTCAAGCTTACCTAGTTCAAACATGGCATAGATTTTATTTTTCGTATATAATTGTTCATATAAAATTTCTTTTGCCTCATCATTTAATCCATTATTTATTAACATTTTTGCATATTCAAACTTAAGCATATAATCATTTACGTAATGATCACATAATTTTTTCATTTCAACTAAATCATTTTTTTCAATTGCAATTATTTTTTTATAATAATTTAAGTTATTCATAATACCCCCAAATTGTGCAACAAATAGATCAAAAATGATCTATTTGTTTTCTTTTAATACCTCAATTGCTTTTCTCATTTGCATATCGTATTGTACCATTTCAATGCCACCGAATGCGCTTAAGAATTCTTCTTTTTTCATTTGATATTTTTTAGCTAACTCACTTGCTTCTTTATCAGCCTCTGATTTAGTTATTTTAATTTTTTCTTGGTTAGCTACTTCTTCTAATAATAAACGAGATTTTATACGTTTGATTGCTTCCTCACTCATTTGTGCTTTAAGAGATTCTTCATCCGAATTAGTATATTGGTAGAATTGTTCTAAGGTAATTCCTTGCATTTTTAAATTATCTTCATATTGATGTAGCATTCTATGAAGTTCTTCATCTATCATAGCTTGTGGTAAATCAACTTCCATATTTTCCATTGCTTTATCAAGTAGAGCATCAATATATTTATTTTCAGAAGTTCTTTCCTTTTCGGCTTTAATGTTTTCTTTAACTTGGTTTTCTAATTTTTCTTTAGTATCTATGCCTTCCATTCCTAAATCTTTAAAGAAATCTTCATCAATTTCAGGAATAACGATTTGTTTTACTTCATTAACACTAACTTTAAATGTAGCATCTTGACCTTTTAATTCTTCACTGTGATAATTTTCTGGGAAAGTAACTTTAATTTCTTTTTCCTCACCCTTTTTCATACCAATTAATTGTTCTTCAAATCCAGGAATAAAAGTATTAGATCCAATAGTTAAAGAATAGTTTTCACCTTTACCACCATCAAAAGCAACACCATCTTTAAATCCTTCAAAATCAATTATAGCTATATCGCCGTTTTCAATTGCACCATTCTTTATAGTATTTTCAGCAAATCTATTTTGCATTTCTTTAATAGCTTTATCAACTTCTTCTTTTGTTACTTTTGTACTTTCACGTTTTACATTTAAATTTTTATATTTACCTAATTTTACAGTTGGTTTAAGTGTTAAAATAAATTCAAATTCAACTTCTTCTTTACTAACATTTTTTAAATCAACTTGTGGTTGAGCAACTATTTCTAAATTTTTTATTTTCATCCATCATCTTATGATAAGCTTCATGCATACAACTTTCAGCAGCATCCATAAAAAGTGATTCAACACCATATCTTTTTATAAACACATCTTTTGGAGCATGACCTGGTCTGAACCCATCTATTTTAGCTTTTTTGTTAGCTTTAACAAATGCATCATCTAAAGCTTTTTCCCATTCTTTTCCTTCTATTTTTACACTAATTTTCTTTTCATTCTTATTTGCCATAATGTCCTCCCTTTAAAAACATAGTTATTATATCATAAATTTTTAAAAATACAAAGAAAAAAAGCACATAGTGCTTAAGAAATTTCTAATATTTCAACATGATATTTACCATTTGGACTATCAACAGAAACTACATCTCCTTGTTTTTTACCCATAATTGCTTGTGCGATTGGAGATTCATTTGAAATTTTATTTGAAAAAGGATCTGCTTCTTTACTTCCAACTATCGAATAAACATCAGTATCATTTTCTTCTACGTATTTAATCTTTACTTTATTTCCAAGTGAAACTTTATCATTGCTTACTTCAGTAATGATTATTGCGTTTTCAATCATTGCTTCTAACTCTTTAATTTTTCCTTCTACTTCTGCTTGCTCAGTTCTGGCAGCATCGTATTCAGCGTTTTCACTTAAATCACCTTGTGCTCTAGCATCTTTTAAAGCTGCTATTACCTCTGGTCTTCTTTCTAATTTCAAATGATCAAGTTCCTTTTTTAAATCATTTAATCCTGATTCTGTAAGATAAACTTCTTTTTTCATTCTATCACCTAATTTATAATTATTTCCTTTCGTTTTTATGCTTACTTTAATAAGTCTACAAAATATTACTACATATTTTATATTTTGTCAACTATATTTTTTCGCATAAAATCAAATTTATCTAATTTTTTAGACACCTTAAATTTTACAATTTGTAATGGCTTATTAACTACTTCTATTATATTACCTTCATTATCAAATATTTCATCAATCTTTTGTTTTATTATTTCATGATTTGGTCCAAAAAATTCAACTGTATCTCCACGTTTAAAATAGTTTCTTTGTTCAACAGTTACAAATCCATCACTATAATCAATTACAACACCTAAAAAATCCTGATTAGATATTTCTACCCTACCATTATAATATACGCAATCAACATTATTTTCACCATTAAAAAATTGTGGGTATGAATCTCTATTTGCACATCTATTTAGTATTTTTATATCTATATCATCTACTATTTTTTTGTTATTATAGTAATTATCTATTGCTTTTCTATAAATACTTATAACAGTCGCTAAATAGTAAACAGAGCGCATTCTGCCTTCTATTTTAAGCGAGTCAACTCCAATATCAATTAAGTCTGGAATATACTCAATTAAGCATAAATCTTTTGTACAAAATGTAAATGGTTTTTTACCTTCAATTTTTTTTGAATCTTTATACAAATCAAAATCCCATCTACATATCTGACTACATCCACCACGATTAGAATCTCGATTAGTTAGAAAATTAGACATTACACATCTACCACTATATGAAGAACACATAGCGCCATGAATAAATACTTCTTTCTCAATATCAACATTTTCACCTATTTTTTTTATGTCTTCTTTATTACATTCACGTGCAAGCACTATTCTTTCAACACCTAATTTTTTATAAAATGATGCAGCTTCATGATTTAAAGTTGAAGCTTGAGTAGATAAATGAAGAGCTAAATTAGTATATTTTTTAGCGCATTCAAGTACTGTTAAATCACTAAAAATAATAGCGTCCACTCCAATTTTATCTAAATTAATTAAATATTCTTTTAATGTTTTTAACTCCTTATTATGTAAAGCAACATTAACAGTAACATAAACTTTTTTATTTAATTTATGGGCTAGTTTTACGCCTTCTTTTATTTCATCAAGTGTAAAATTAGTTGCATTGGCACGTAACCCTAATATATTACCACCTAAATATACTGCGTCCGCACCATATAAAAAGGCAATTTTTAATCGTTCTAAATCTCCTGCTGGAGTATCACATCAGGCAACTTAGTGATGAATTATGCAAAGAACATGGTCTTTCCATCATAGAGCCCAGCGGCAGAAAAGGCAAAAAATATGTTCAGTGGAAAGCCGAGCAGGAAGGCACATCTTGGAAAAAGCGGCTTCAAGAAGATATAGACGAATGTATTAAAATCGCCAAATCCTACGAGGATTTTTTGCGCCTAATCAAAGAAAAAGGCTATACAGTTACCGGTGAAAAAATCGGTGATCCTCACTCAAAATACATAAAGTTCACTGCCCCTGGCCAAGAGCGACCTGTGCGTGGCAGTTTCCGCAATTTTGGAGCAGGATATACAAAAGAAGAAATCAAAGACAGGATTGAAAATCCCGAGAAATGGCAGAATAAAGAACAAACTGTACAGGTGCCAAACATCACAGAAGCTCCAAAGCAGAAATCAAGAATAAAGATACCAAAGAAGGATATCATCACCCGAACCGGCGCAAGCAGAACACTCATTGACACCTCCGGAGAAAAATTTCAAAACAGCCCCGGTCTGCAACACTGGGCTTCCGTCAAAAACCTTAAGACTGCCGCTGCCAGCTATGCCGCTGCAGATAACCTTTCTCAGCTCCAGAAGCAGATTGACAAAAAGACTGCCGAGGCGAAATCTGCCCGTACTGAGCTTGTAGAGCTGGAGCATCAAATGAAAAAAGTCTCCGAACTGCTCCTATATGCGGAACAGTACAGAGACAATAAACCCTTTCAGGAAAAATATAAAAAATCCAAGGATCCAGACAGATACCTTCGTATGCATGAAACTCAGCTTATTCTATATGACGGTGCTGAACGGATGCTTCAAAAGATGGGGCTTGACCCAAAATCTGTCGAGCCGTCAGAGATACGTGCCGATTATGAAACCATGCTGACTCGAAAAACAGTTCTTGAAAAGACATACAAATCTGCAGAAAAAGAAGCACAAAATATGCAGCAGAAACTCAACAATGTTGAGCAGTATCTTGGCAAAAATATTTCAAAAGAACAAGCCACAGAACATACACCCAGGCATGTCGGCATCTGAAATCAGGCGGAAATTGAGATTATCATTTTTATATATCTTATCCTAAAACAAACGGAGACTACCAAGATGACCGGCAGTCTCCTTCTTCTTTTGAAATTACACTCTAATGAAGTATTATTATTTTGATGAAGCTTTCTTATTTGTGGTTTTTTTAGATGTTGCAGACTTTGATGCTGTTGCAGGCTTTTTTGCCTCCGAAGACTTTTTATTGACGACTGTTGCTTTTAAAACATCCGAAAGAACCAGAGCCTTTTCTATATCTCCATCAACGCTGATCTTGCCATCCTCAAGTGCTTTTACCGCATCAAGCTTTCCGGTTACAAGATCTATGAGTGTTTCTGCGCCTGTGCGTATCCTGCAATCATTGTCATAATACTCGTAAGGTTCC
>JAFUAL010000061.1 GCA_017460745.1 Bacilli bacterium
TTGATGAAGCATTATTTCCACCAAACTATTATCCAGGATTTTATAATGACTCAAGTATTAATTTTATTCCATTTTTTTAAAAAATTATTATTTTTAATTACTTTTATTATGTCTTTTTTACCTAAAACTCTTTACACTAACATTTATCCATTCTATTCCAATAACATTTATTTTACTTTTTAAAATCTTCCATATTTCGTACAATAAGTATTCATAATCACCTTGTTTATTAGTGATTAAACTTAATTTTTCTTCTTTTTCATTTCCATTTAATATTTTATCATACATATCAAAAAAATAACTAGGATATAGCATTCTAACATAAAAATAAATATAATCTATATCACTCATATTAATTAATTTTATAGAATTAACTATATCTATAATATCTATATTTTTATTAAAAAACAATGATTTATAATACTCCGCTAAATCTCTAACTTTATAATCAATTACTAAATTAATTGGATTATAAAATTCTATTAAATTATTATTTATATTGATTCTCTTATGACATATTCCAATATTTGTATTAGAAACTCCTAAATATTTTAAATAACTAATTGCATTTTCAGTTAATCCAATATAATATGCACTTGCATTATATAATACCTGATATTTGTTTTTTACATGATTAATGGTATATTCAATATTATCTACTTTATTTTTCCACATATTTATCCAATTAGTTCTATTTAATAAATTAATATTAAGTTTTACCTTATTAAATTCTATAATATCTTTTAAATTAATTTTACTCTTATCATTAATAATCAATTCTATTAATATATAATATTTATTATCTTTTTTAGTTAATATTTCAAAATCTTTATTTAAAATTATTCTATTAATTTTATAATTATTAAATTGCATATAATTATTTAAATTATAAATATCTTTTATTTCGTTTAAATTACCATTATATAAATTAAAAATAAAAGAATGATTTTTAAATTCAAAATAATAATTATTAGAAGACATTCCAATTTTATCAGGATAAAGATAGTAATAATAATTTAATAAGTCTTTCATAACTCACCTATTTAAGTTTATGAAAGACTTATTTGTTTTATTTATTATTATTTATAGCATATGCTTGTTTTATCATGTTTTTTCCTATTCCATATATAAATATATCATCAATTTGATTGATATCAATTAGTTCTACTTCATAGTAATTATCAGGGTTATTTCTTTCTTTTTCTTCTCCACCAAGTATTGGCGTTCCACCTAAATAATTAACTAAAAAGTAATGACAGATACCTGTATCATATTCCTCAAGTCCTAAATATTTATTAATAGAAATATCTAAACATACTTCTTCTTTAATCTCACGAATACAAGCTTCTTCTTTGGTTTCATTATCTTCTATACCACCACCTGGTATAGCATAATAATGTAAATATTTATCCCCATCTTTTCTAATTCTTTTAAGTAAAACTATCTTATTATCAATAAATATTATTCCACGAGATACTATTCTTTTCATTAGTATTGAAGACCCCATATTACATTATGTTTAGCAGGTTTTCCACAGCAAACACATTTACCATCAATTAATTCATCTTCAGTTATACATCTTGATTTACATCCTCTTATTTCTTTAATTTTATTCTCACATTCAACATTTCCACACCAATCTGCTTTAATAAATCCTGGTTGAGAATTCAAAATATTCTTCATGTCATCTAAATTATGTGCAACAAATGTTAATTTATTTCTTCTTTCAAGTGCACGATTATATAAACTGTTTTGAATATCTAAAAGTAATTCTTTTGTAAAAGATACTATATCAATATCTAAATTTTTACTTATTTTTTCTCCTGTATCACGACGAGCAAATGTTATAACATTGTTTTCTAAATCACGTTCACCTATTTCAAGTCTTACTGGAATTCCATTTACTTCGGCTTCAGCAAATTTAAAGCCTGGAGATTTTTCACTTAAATCAATAAATGATGTTATATCATTATCATTTAATTCTTTATTAAATTTATTAGCAAGTTCAAATACTCTTTCACTTTTTCCAATTGGAATAATTACAACTTGACGTGGTGCAATTCTTGGTGGTAAAACTAGACCTTTATCATCACTATGAACCATGATTAAACCACCTATCATTCTAGTTGTTGTTCCCCAGGATGTTTGATAAGCATATTCAAGTTTATTTTCTTTATTTTGAAATTTAATATCATAGGCACGTGAGAATTTTTGTCCAAAATAATGACTTGTACCTGATTGAAGAGATACACCATTATACATTAAAGCTTCATTTGTAAGTGTATATTCAGCACCAGCAAACTTTTCTTTTTCAGTTTTTACTCCTGTAATACTTGGAATTGCAAGAATTTCATGATGGAACCATTTATACACATCCATCATTTGTTTTACCTCAGCTTCCGCTTCAGCACTTGTTGAATGAAGAGTATGTCCTTCTTGCCATAAAAATTCACGACTTCTTAGAAATGGACGAGTCTCTTTTTCCCAACGAAGTACATTACACCATTGATTATAAAGCATAGGTAAATCTTTGTATGACTTTACATGATCTTTATAATAATCACTGAACATTGTTTCACTGGTTGGTCTGATACAATGTCTTTCTTCAAGTTTATTCTTTCCACCTTCTGTAACCCAAGCAACTTCAGGTGCAAAACCTTCTACAAGTTCACTTTCTTTTTTTAATAAATTTTCTGGTATTAGTAAAGGCATTTGCACATTAACATGTCCCAATTCTTTAAACTTTTTATCAAGTATACTAACCATCTTTTCCCAAATTGCATACCCATTTGGTTCAATTGCAATACATCCTTTAACACTCGTATAACTTGCAAGATGAGCAGCCATTACAACATCTGTATACCATTTTGCAAAATCTTTATCCCTACTTGTTATTTTTTCATTTGCCACAATAATTCCTCCTTTTCTATATAAAAAAGAACGGTAAAGAAGTCAGACGACGGTACCATTCTTAATTTAACTTAATTTGATAACGGACAAACCGGATTAAATAATCACTTCAAAGACAGGAGTTATAAGTCATTTACACTTGTTCACACTATACCAAGCTCACTTAGAAAATAAATTTTATAACATTTCTTATCACAAGATTTATCTATATTATATCATGAATTTCTATATTTTCAAGTCTATTTAATCTTATTCTAATTATTAAATTTTTACTTTTTAATTGAACCTTTATTTTTTTTATACATATAATGTTTTAGAGGTGAAAACTATGTATAATAACCCATATAATTATTATCCTTATATGAATGTGTCAAGAGGTGCATTTACAGGAATGAATAATTTTAATCAAATAAGTGGTATTGCAAATGGAGTAAGACCAAGAGGTGGATTATTTAGAAGTCTTGCTGGAATTAAATGGGGTGATGTCTTAAATAATACTCAAAAGACATTAAATGTTATTAATCAAGCCATACCAGTATACTATCAAATAAAACCAATATTTAGTAACGTTAAAAGTTTTGGTAGATTACTAAACGCCTTCAATTCAGGTGATGATAACGATTCAAGTAATACATTTAACAATAATACAAACAATCTAGAACCAAAAAAAGAAAATAGTTCCAATTCTCCTACTTTCTTTATAAATTAATTATTATTCTTAATAAAATTATAACTATCTAGACACATATCATCAAGTGTATATTTTGGATTAAATCCAAGTTCACGAACAGCTTTTTCATTTGATGCATAACAAGAATCAATATCTCCTTCTCGACGTTTAGTTATTTGATAATTAATTTTTACATGATTAACACTTTCAAACCTTTTAACTAATTCTAAAACACTTGTACCCTTACCTGTTCCTAAATTATATATTTTTAAGCCTGTTTTTTTGTTTTTAAGTGCAAGGACATGACCATATGATAAATCACATACATGAATGTAATCACGAACTCCAGTTCCATCAACTGTATTATAATCGTTACCAAATACATTAAGTACTGGAAGTTTAGAAGTGGCAACTCTTACAATATATGGCATCAAATTATTAGGTATTCCATTAGGATCTTCTCCAAGAAGTCCTGACTTATGAGCTCCAATTGGATTAAAATATCTAAGAATTGTTATATCAAATTTATTATCTGATTTGTATAAATCTGTTAAAATATTTTCTATCATTAACTTAGTTGTACCATATGGATTCGTTGTACTAAGTGGAAAATCTTCATAAATTGGTAAACTTTTAGGATTTCCATAAACTGTAGCACTTGATGAAAATACTATTTTATAAACTCCATATTCTTGCATTAATTCAAGGAGATTAATAGTTGATATTAAATTATTTTCATAATACATTAAAGGTTTTTCAACACTTTCCCCAACTGCTTTAAGACCTGCAAAATGAATAACTGAATCTATTTTTTCTTTTTCAAATATTTTTCTTAAATCTTCTTTTAAACATAAATCTATTTTATAAAAAGTAACATCTTTATTCGTTATTTTTTTTATTTTGCTAAGAACATCTTCTTTTGAATTTACTAAATTATCAACAATAACTACTTCATAGCCTTCATTTAATAAATCAACAACTGTGTGTGAACCAATAAAACCTAGTCCACCTGTAACCAAAACTTTCATTAAATCACTCCTCATATGTTACAACTTTTATTTTAGTTTCACTTAAATTACTTTCACTTGATTTTGGAATAGTAATTAAATTTTTATTACCATCTGATATAAATCTACTTTTTTCAAGCAATTTAAAGTTCATCTCTATATCAAATTCTTTTCCGTTATTATCATAAGCTCTTATTCTCTTAAGAAATGTTTTATCAAAATTCTTGTTAAATGGACTTACTTCTGCTTCCCATCCTACTCTAAGAGCTGCTTCTGTATGATACTCGAATCCATCATATTCACCATTTAATATATATTCATAGTTTGAATGCGTCTTTTTATAAGGTGAACCAAAAGGAAGTGCTACAATATTTACATATTTATCTGGTATTACATTTTCAAGTTTTTGATATAATGCTCCTACTTCATATTTAGTTTTATCTATGCCTATTTTAGTAAAATCAACATGACTTATAGTATGATTTCCTATATCATAGCCATGGTCAATTAACCATTTCATGATATCTTCATTATATTCTTTTTGGTTACAAAGACCACCGTTTAAGAAAAATGTTGCAGTAACATTCATATCTGGATACTTTTTCTTTATTTTTTCAAGAACACCAATAGCACTATTTTCATCAAAAACTAAAGTACCATCACTTTCTTTTTTTATAACTTTAAAATTATTTTCATTTCAATCATCAAATGTTAATATTATTGGGCTTTTACCAAGTTCTACATCAATATTTCCATCTATATAGTCCTTTAATCTAATCATACGATATCCTTTAGAATAATACATTTCTAAATCTTCTAAGAAGGCTTTACTTGTTCTATTATACCCATCTTTATCAACATTTCCACCTGTATATTTATTATCAGTTGTATTAACAATTCCATGATACATCATAATTGGAACATTTCCTAGTTCATTAACTTTATTTTCTTTAAATTTATCAAGTGGAATACTACCAAGTGAAACTAGTATTTTAAAACTATCATCATTTTTAGTACTTTCAATTACTATATCTTTTTCAATTTCGTCATTATAATCATAATCTATATCAAAACTTATACTTTTACTTTCCAAATATTTTTTAGCCTCTGATATAGTCATACCTTTAAAATCTGTTATTTCTTTTTCTTCTTTGCTTTTGGTATTATTACTTTTTATACCTTCAGATGAATTATTATTCATTAAGAAAAAAACTATAAAACTACCGATTAAAACAACAATTATCACTACTAACAATATACTTTTCTTTTTTACTTTAACTTTTCTTTTTCCCATATTATCACTCCTTCATTATATAATAAATAATCAAAAAAAACTATACAAAATATATAAATTACATAAAATATAATGGTGATACCTATGTTTAAAAAGAAAAATCACGGAATTTTTTGCTATTGTAATGTTTGTCGTGCAAGAAGAAAAACAAGTATTTTATATAATATTATAACAAGTATAATTCTAATTATTTGTATGTATCAATTATTTATTGTTTTTATTACTTTCACTAGAGTTAATTGTTTTATTTTATTCATAGAACTCTTATTACTTGGATTTTTAATTTCACGATTTTTATTTTAATTTATCATTAAATCGTCTATTTCTTATCATTTCTATTTCTTCTTTATAAGGAGCTATTCCATTAATATATGGCGTTTCAAGTATTTTTGGAATATTATCAAGTTTTTCATGATATATAATTTTAATTAAATTATCAAATCCAATTGTTCCATATCCAATATTTTCATGTCTATCTTTGTGAGCACCAATTTCATTTTTACTATCATTTACATGAACACACTTTAAAAATTTTAGTCCAATTATGTTATCAAATTCATTTAATACTTTATCAAAATCATTTAAATCATAACCTGCATCATTAATATGGCAAGTATCAAGACATACCCCAATTTTATCTTTATAAATTACTCCATCTATAATAGTTTTTATTTCAGAAAAATCACGTCCTACTTCAGTTCCTTTTCCAGCCATTATTTCAAGTAAAATAGTTGTATTTGAATCCTTTAATATAATATTCAAACCATTTATTATATTTGAAAGTGCTATATCTTTATCTAATCCAACACTTGACCCAGGATGAAGAACCATATATTTAACACCAAGAGTTTCACATCTTTTAGTTTCTTCTTTTAAGAAATTAATAGAAAACTGATATTTATCTTCTTCTTTATTATTAGCAAGATTTACTATATATGGAGCATGTACTATTAAATTATTAATATCTATACCATTTTCTTTCATCAATTCATATGCTTTTTGAGTTAATTTTTCATCTATTTTAAATCTTCTTGTATTTTGAGGTGCACCTGTATAAAACATAAAAGTATTCGCGCCATATGATAAGGCTTCTTCTAAACTTCCAAGTAATCCTTTTTCTTTTGTAAAACTAACGTGTGAACCAATTATTAACATATTTACCTTCTTTCAATTATATTTTATCAAAGATGATTTTATTTATAAAGAAAAAAATTCGATTTCTCGAATTTTAACTTGTTTTCTTAACTACTTTACCAGCATTAACCTGATCTTCAGCAGTAAATGGAATATTATATACACTATCTGTCAAAAATATATCATATGAATAAGCACATGAAGTACCAGTAACAGTAGCTGTCACTCTAATAAATGAGCAAGTTGTAGTCGCAGCTGTCGGAGTTGTGCTACCACATTTAACATATTCGTTTCCATAAGGACTCTTACCACCTGAGTCAAGTGGAATATCATCTATTTTAATAAATGTTGTTTGAGTAGTTCCCGTTGAACAACTAGGTGCATACGTTGTAGTACCACCAAGTAATTTATTTGCTTCATCAGCACGAACTAATTGATGAGCTCCTTCAAGATATGACTTTGCATCAGCTGCAAATGCACTTTTTCTAGTATTTTCCAAAACTGATGTAATACCAACAACAGCCATTCCCATTACGATTGCTAAAACAACGATAACTGCTAACAATTCTACTAACGTAAATCCTTTTCTATTTTCTAATATTTTTTTCATAAGTTAATTCCTTCCTCCATATCATTACAAGTAAATATTATCATAAAAAAAATTGATAGTCAATAATATATTTTAAAATATTTTACATTTTATGCATTTCTTTAATTGCGATAAATTATCAAAAAATAATTATTTAATTTAGATTTACATTTTTTTATAAAAGATGTATAATATTGTTTGTTTATTGGGGCTGCAATGGTTTCGACGGGATTAGATGTTAATAAACTGCAAGGCGCACTTATGCGTTAAATAATTTAAAAATAACTGGAAACAGTAATCAATTAGCATTTGCCTAATCTAATTTAAAAGGCAAATACTCATTATAGATTTTATCTACGAATCTTTAAATGAGTTTATATTAGTAGATTATATTATTATTTTGTTTAGGAATAATAACGAATTTTACTAAACTAGTTAGATATTTTATTTGTTAATTTATTTTTATCTAATGAATTTTCTAAATTGACTAACCTTGTAGACGTTTATTAAAAACTATTTTCGGACAGGAGTTCGATTCTCCTCAGCTCCACCAATGACGAATCTGTTCGAACTATTCGAACTTTATATAGAGAACTTGCAAAAAGTTCTTTTTTATGTTATTATGTATATGTGGAGAGAAATCTCATATAATAAAAAAGGGAATACCTAGTTTTGATGAGTTAGGTACTATTCCCATTGAAATGGTTAGTACCGACTTACACAGTTGGTACTATTTTTATTAATATGATTAAAATCACAATAATAAGGAGCACTATGATAGTACAAAGATATTTCTCTGTTTTTCTCATAATTTCACCTCCTTTCACTTTTATTAAAGTTAAAGGAGAATAGTACCCAAACTAACTAAATATTCCTATAAATATTATTACATAAATATCACAATAATACAAGTAAATAATTAATATTTTATAAATTTACTATTTCTAATTTGCGTATTTTGATACTTGTGTCAAAATACCTAGGGGGTTAAATATTTTGTCATCACAAATTTTAAACAATTTATAAAAGAATTAAATTAATATACAGTTGTAGATATCTACGACATTTGCACCAAAAGAGAATTATGCGAACTCAATATATATAGGTCTTGGGTTCGTTGCTATAAAAATTCCTGTAACAAGGAGCAAAGTATTAAAAAGGCATAATTAGTTATAACTTACTTCGAAGACTTGAAAAAAATAATATTTTATGTTATTATGTATTTGTCAAGGGAACTTGCATATAATAAAAAAAGGGAATACCTAGTTTTGATGAGTTAGGTACTATTCCCAATATAATGAGTTTAGTACCGACTTATACAAGTTGGTACTATTTTTATTAATATGATTAAAATCACAATAATAAGGAGTATTATGATAGTACAAAGATATTTCTCTGTCTTTCTCATAAAATCACCTCCTTTCGCTTTATATAAAGTTAAAGGAGAATAGTACCTAAACTAACTAGATATTCCTACAAACATTATTGCATAAATATCACTTTAATGCAAGATAAAAATATGAATTTTTTATAATTCTTTTTATGCTGTTTAGTGTTCATTTAATGCTCCAAGTGCTCCACCATTTAGTATTTAATTGCTAACTCTTGTAGTCAGCTTTTTTATTGATTTAATTTTATAAGTAATCCTACTTAAAAATATAGAACTATTGTACATTATCTTATTTCCTTTCACAAATTTTTATTTAAATTAACATAACAGGTTAGTGTAAAGAGTTTTAGGTAAAAAAGACATAATAAAAGTAATTAAAAATAATAATTTTTTAAAAAAATGGAATAAAATTAATACTTGAGTCATTATAAAATCCTGGATAATAGTTTGGTGGAAATAATGCTTCATCAA
>JAFUAL010000062.1 GCA_017460745.1 Bacilli bacterium
ATATTTTATATTTGCAAACTTATGAATGTATGCTATCCTATATTATATAATATATACTATATAATTTAATATATACTATATAATAGAATAATATATAATTATATAATGCATAATATAATATAAAAGTTTCTTGAAAAACGAAATTAAAAAATACTAACTAAATTAGTCAGTATTTTTTTCATTATCTAAATTTGTTTCTAACGATACATTATCAGATTCAAGTTCTGTCTCTTCTTCTTTTTCTATTATCGTAACAGTAGCAACTTTATGTTCTCCCTTAGTATTAATTAATTTAACACCTTGAGTATTACGACTTAAACTATTTACTTGATCTAAAGATATACGAATAATTATACCTGATTCTGTAATCATAATTGCATCTTCATTTCCTAAGACACTTGAGAAAGCTACTAAGTTACCATTTTTTTCAGTTACTTTTAAAGCTTTTACTCCTTTAGAACCACGACTTGTTAAACGATAATCTTCAATTGGAGTTTTCTTACCATATCCTTTTTCAGTTACAACAAGTACCTGTTGACCCTCGTTAATAATATCGCCACCAACAACAACTTGCTCCTCACCTAAGAATATACCTTTAACTCCAGCACCATTTCTACTAATAACACGGACTGTATCTTCTTTAAATCGAACCATACGTCCATCACTTGATCCAAGTATTACTTCATTGCCTCCTGTTGTCTTACGAACTGATATAAGTTCATCATCATCACGTAGATTAATAGCAATTTTTCCACTGCTTCTGATATTATCAAATTCTTCTAAGATTGTTCTTTTTACAAGTCCACGTTTAGTTGCAAAGAATAAGTACTTAGCCTCTTCATCTTTGGCTTTTACAGAAATTATAGAAGTAATTTGTTCTTCTTTTTCAATTGGTAAAAGATTAATAATTGGTAAACCTTTACCTGTTCTAGAATATTCAGGTACTTCATATCCTTTCATACGATATACTCGTCCACGATTAGAGAAGAATAAAATATAATCATGTGTTTCCATATTAATCATCTTAGTTGCAAAGTCTTCATCACTTGTAGACATTCCTTTAATTCCTACTCCGCCTCGATTTTGAGTACGATACTCACTTACTGGAACTCTTTTTATATATCCTTTATTTGTTAATGTTACTAAAATATTATCAACTGGAATAAGTGCTTCATCTTCTATTGAAGAAATAGCTGTCATATCTATATGAGTTCTTCTATCATCAGCATATTTTTTCTTTATTTCAAGCATTTCTTCTTTAATAATTGCATCTACTCTTTCAGGTTTAGCAAGAATATCTTTAAAGTCTGCTATCTTAATTTCTAATTCATTAAGTTCGGCTTCTATCTTTCCACGTTCTAAGCCTGTTAAACGACGAAGACGCATTTCCAAAATACTATTTGCTTGAATTTCATCTAAATTGAATCTGCCCATTAATTTTTCACGAGCTTCATCATCACTTTCAGCACTTCTAATTATATGAACTACTTCATCAATGTTATCAAGTGCTATTTTCAATCCTTCTAATATGTGAACTCTTTCTTCTGCTTTTTGTAAGTCATATTTTGTACGTCTTACAATTACACTTCTTTGATGATCTATATATTTTGCAATTATATCACGTAGTCCTAATGTCTTAGGTGTTAAACCATCAAGCATTAAGAATATGATTCCGTAATTAACTTGGAAGTTAGTATGTTTATATAAATTATTTAATACAACTTGAGGATTGGCATCTCTTTTTAAAGTGATTGTAATCTTGATTCCATCTTTTAAATCTGTATGATAATCACTTATACCTTCAATTACTTTATTATGAACAAGTTCTGCTACTTTGTTCTTTAATTCCATAGTGTTAACACCATATGGAACTTCTGTAATAACTATTTCAGAATGATTTCCTTTTTCAACTATCTCCGCTTTACTTCGAATAGTAATACTGCCTCGTCCTTTTTCGTAAGCTTGACGAATACCTGAGTTACCTAAGATAATACCTCCAGTTGGGAAATCCGGTCCTTTAATATATTGCATTAATCCTAATGTATCAATTAAAGGATTATCGATATAAGCAATACATCCATCTATTACTTCACCCAAATTATGTGGTGGAATATTAGTTGCCATACCAACAGCAATTCCCATGGAACCATTAACTAAAATATTGGGAAATCTTGAAGGAAGTACCTTTGGTTCTTTTTGTGTTTCATCAAAGTTTAAATCCATGTCAACAGTATCTTTTCCAATATCACGTAGTAACTCTAAAGAAATTTTTGCAAGACGTGCTTCTGTATAACGATATGCAGCGGCTCCATCTCCTTCAATGTTACCAAAGTTACCATGTCCATCAACTAACATATAACGTTGATTAAAGTCTTGGGCTAAACGAACCATAGCATCATATATTGAAGAATCTCCATGTGGATGGTAATGTCCCATAACATAACCTACTGTTGTTGCAGATTTTCTATGTGGTTTATCTGGTGTATTTCCCTCTTCATACATAGACCATAAAATTCTTCTATGAACTGGTTTTAATCCATCCCTTAAATCTGGAATGGCACGAGATGTAATAACACTCATAGAATAATCTAAGAAAGAATCTCGTACTTCTTTTACTATATCATTTTTATCATGACTATCGTATTCATGAAATGTTCCACCATAGTCTTTTTCTTCTTTTACTTCTTCTGTTTTATTTTCTTCGAAGGTATTAGATTCTTGATTTTCTTGTTCATTGTTTTCTATTTGTTCTTCTAAATTTTTATTTTCATCTTCCATATAATACCTCCTATATATCTAAGTTCTTAACAAACTCTGCATTTTCTTCTATAAATGTACGACGTGGTTCTACCTCATCACCCATTAATTTTTCGAATATTGAATCAGCAGCTATACAATCATCTACAGTTATTTTTCTAAGTACTCTTTTATTAATATCCATAGTTGTTTCATTTAACTCTTCAGCATCCATCTCTCCAAGGCCTTTCATACGAGCAATTTCAGCACGAGCTCGCACATTTTCTGGAAGTGAATTCATATACGCTTCCTTTTCTTCATCCGTTAAAACATACTTTCTAGTTTTCCCATGCATAATTCTAAAAAGAGGTGGTTGAGCAGCATATACATGTCCTGCTTCAACAATTGGTCTAAAGAAACGATAGAAAAGTGTTAGTAAAAGTACTCTAATGTGAGATCCATCAACATCGGCATCGGTCATGATTATAATCTTATCATATCTTAGTTTTGATAAATCAAAGTAATCTCCAATTCCTGTTCCAAAGGCTGTAATAATTGTTTTAATTTCTTCATTTCCCAATGCTCTATCAAGACGTGCTTTTTCAACATTTAATATCTTTCCACGAAGTGGTAAAATGGCTTGAGTCATTGAGTCACGTCCCTTTTTAGCACTTCCTCCAGCCGAATCCCCCTCGACTATAAATATTTCAGATATTGTTGGATCCTTACTCTTGCAATCAGAAAGTTTTCCAAAGAAATTAGTTGTTGCTAAATCACTTTTTCTTGTTGCTTCTCTGGCTTTTTTAGCAGCCATTCGAGCATTTCTTGCAAGAATTGCTTTATTAATTATAACTTTAGCCTCTTCTGGATTTTCAAGTAAAAAGTTTTCAAAACCATCAGCAAAGACACTATCAGCTAAATTCTTAACTTCACTATTTCCAAGACGACCTTTTGTTTGTCCTTCGAATTGAGGGTTTGGATGCTTACATGAAATAATCATCGTAAGTCCTTCTTTAACATCATCTTCTTTTAAATTTTCGTCTTTCTCTTTTAATAAATTATTCTTTCTTGCATAACTATTTATTACACGAGTCAAAGCACGTTTAACTCCATCTTCATGAGTTCCCCCATCATGTGTATTTATATTATTAACAAATGAATAAATATTAGCATTATATGAAGTGTTATATTGCATAGCAACTTCAAACATAACTGAATCCTTTTCACCACTTAAATGAATAATATCTTCGTGAATTGGTGTTTTTTCTTTATTAATAAATCGAACATATTCACTGATTCCACCTTCATACATGAATGTTTCACCAGTTGTATCTTCTAAATCTCTATCATCTCTTATGTTAAGTGATAAACCTCGATTTAAAAAAGCTAGTTCCCTAACACGTGTTTTAAGTGTTTCATAGTCATATATTTCAGAATCAAAAATATCTGGATCTGGTTTGAATGTTACTGTTGTACCTGTTCTTGTTTCTTCACAATCACCAACTACATGAAGAGGTTCTACTGTTTTTCCACCATTTTCAAAACGAATTTTATGAATTTTACCATTTTTATAAACGGTTACGTCTACCCATTTTGATAAAGCATTTACAACACTGGCTCCAACTCCATGAAGTCCTCCAGATACTTTGTATCCTCCTCCACCAAATTTTCCTCCAGCATGAAGTACTGTATAAACTGTTTCCACAGTTGATATATGAGTCTTTGGATGAATATCAACTGGTATTCCACGTCCATCATCTTTAACAGTTACTGAATTATCTTTATTAATTACTATTTCAATATTTTTACAATACCCTGCTAAGGCTTCATCTATTGAATTATCTACTATTTCCCAAACTAAATGATGAAGTCCCTTTACATCAGTTGTTCCTATATACATTCCTGGTCTTTTTCTAACTGCTTCAAGTCCTTCTAAAACTTGAATTGCTGAGGAATCATAATTTTCCATTACTTTTTCTTCTTCCATTTTGCACCACCTTTTATTTTAATTTCTCCATTTTTAATTTTAAATACTTTGGCATTTTTAACTAAGTCAGGTTGTATTTCTTCTAAATCGGTTGTTGTTATTACTACTTGAATATCATCTTTAAAAAATTTAACTATATTATTTCTTCTTTTTATATCTATTTCTGAGAAAACATCATCGAGTATTAAAACAGGATACTCTTTTTTTATTTTCTTAAATACCAATAACTCTGCTATTTTATAAGCAATGACAATTAATCTTTGCTGGCCTTGAGACGAATATATTTTAGCATCCATTTTATTAGCTAAAAATACTAAATCATCACGATGTAGACCAAACAAAGTCATACCTTGCATCATTTCTTTATATAAATTCTTTTTGTATTTTTTATGCAATATTTCCCTAATGGTATTTTCATCATAATCAGTTATTCCTAAATTATTTTGATATTCTATTTTAATATCACTGATTCCTGATAATTTTTTGTAGATGCTTGGTAAAATTTGATTAATTTCTTTGATATAAAAAAATCTATAATAATATATCTTTACACTTATATCAATCATTTTATCATTAATAACATCAAGGTATTTAGTATCAGATAAGCCATTTATATTAAGTCTTTTTAAATATTCATTTCTAATATGAAGAATTTTATTATATTCGTTAACGTAATTTAAATAATTGTTATATAAAACTCCTATTTGAATATTTAGTAAATTTCTTCTTATACTTGGGGATCCTTTAATTATTTCAATATCATTAGGTAGGAAAGACGTAACAGAAAACTTTCCTACATAGTCTGATATTTTTTTTACTGGATTACCATTTATAAAAACTCTTTTAGTAAATTTATCTATAGTTATCTTATACTTTTTTTCATAATCATCATAATTAACTAAGCAATCTATCGATAAACTTGCCTCATCATACCTAATTAAATCTAAATCTGTTCCATACCTACTTGATTTAGTTAATGAAAGTATATATATTGCTTCTAAAATATTTGTTTTACCAGAACCATTATCACCTATAAAGATATTAACACCAGGATTAAATTCTAAATATTGCTCTTTATAATTACGAAAATTTAGTAATTTTAACTCTTTTAACTTCATAAATGCATCACTTTGGCCCTTAAAACATTTTTTTTAGTAAGTAATATACCTATACTTGCTTATATATTATATCACAAATTAGCCTTAAAACAACCCATAATAACACTTTTAGACATTTTATTTGTTATCAGTATTATTATTTTTTAGAAAAAAATATAATTAAAAGAAAATAATATAAAATTATCCACAAATAATGTGGATAATTTTTACATTTCTGCTCGTCTATTAAGTAAAGTTTGAAGACGTGCAGCTCTTAATAATTGTAATTCAAAAGAAGTACAAGTTATTTTTAAAACTATTGATTTACCACCAAAAAAAGTAACTTTGGTGTATCCTCCTTTGGGCTCATATTTTTCAACTTTATTAAGAGATATCCATGAACATTTTTCATTATTAGTACCATTAGTTGGAAAGAAAATAATACTATTACTTTCTTCAACTATTATAGGTAACTTGTAATTACCTCCAAGAATCATTTTAGTTCCTTTAAGTCGCCCATCAAAACTACTTCCATAGTATGCACAACTATCTTCCATAACTTCAAAACTTTTTTTAGGTAAAAAATATTCTTGTTCATTTTCAATAATCTTACTAACTTCATTGTTAATATTTAAAATTGCACAAGTATCTTTGTTAATTTCATAAGTTTCGATTTCCATTTAATTCACCCCCTAACTTCAATTTAAAATTATTCACAATTAAGTGGATAAAATTAAATTTGCTTAATAAAATAGCAAGTTGCTTTGTCGAATTATTAGAGGTAATGTCGATTAAATAAAAAAAATGAATAAATTTAGATTTTTATTCACTTTAATATGTTCTAATAGGAAGTACAAGTTGAATCAAATCATCTTCGTCTTTTCCTTTAAATATAATTGGATTAACTTCTCCAACAAATGATATTTCACATTCTTCTGTTTCAAATACTTTAAGAGCTTCCATAACATATCTTGCACTAAATGATATTGTTATATCTTCCTCTTTATCTTTAGTAATATTCATTTTTTCTTCAACTCGTCCAATTTCAGCACTTGATGATTTCATAGTTAGAATATTACCATTTGTTTCAAGTGTTACAACATTTTTTTCCTTATCACTTGTTAAAATACTAACACGGTCTATAACATTATATAAATCACTTACATTAACGGTTACTTTTAATATACTTTCATTAGGTAATAAATTACTTGTATTAGGGAATGTTCCATTTATTAATCTACTTTGGAATAATACATTATCATATTTAAATAGAATTTTATTATTAAATATATGAAGTTCTATTTTTTTATCATCATCTGTTAATAATTTTGATACTTCAACTATATTTTTACTTGGTATAACAATATTATAATCTGTATCACTTAATTCATTTAATTTTAATACTTTACGAGCAAGACGATATGAATCTGTACAATTACATTCAAGTTCATTACCTATTATTTTAAAATTAAGTCCTGTAAGAGGTGGACGTGCTTCATCAGTTGAAGCTGCAAAGGCTGTTTGATTTATTAATTCTTTAAATACTTTGGAATTTAATATAACAGGAGTTTTACTTTCTTCTAAAGTTATATTTGGATATTCTGATTTATTAATTCCATTTAAATTATATTCACTATTTTCTGTTGAAATAATTACTTTTAATTCATCAAATACTTCTAAATTTATAAATTCATCTGGTAGTTTTCTTACAATATCTAGTATATATCTACCCATTATAATAATACTTCCTACTTCTTCTATATTCATATCCTCTGTTTTAGGAATAAATGATCGAATAGTAATATCATTATCACTTGCAGTAAGAGTTAACCCTTCTTCTGTTAAATCAAATTTTATTCCTGCTAAAGCAGGTACTAAATTTTTAATTGATATAGCTTTTGATACTTTGTTTAAATTTTCTAATAATAATTCTTTTTTAATTTTTATTTTCATAATATTCTCCTTTTCAAATTTATTTTTCTTCATTTATATTAATATAATAATAATAATGGTGTGGAAAGTTGTGGAAAACTCAAGAAATTCCTTTTATATCAACGAAATAAGCATGTGGATAAATGTGGAAAACTATGTGGATAACTTGAAGTTTTCCACATTTCATTCTTTTTAGATTTTTTAAGTGGTAATACTTTTCCACATTTAATGTGTAAAAAAATCAAAATTATATGAGTTTTCCACAATAGAATGTGGATAACTTTCTAAATCCTTTTATAATAAGAATCTAGTTGATATTCTTCTTAATTTTATCAACTGTTTCTCTAATACTTTTAGTTGATTTTATATCACTTTCTATTTTTTCACAAGAATGCATAACGGTTGAATGGTCTCGCCCTCCAAATTCTAAACCTATCCTTTGAAATGATTCATTTAGTACATCACGGGATAGATACATAGCAATTTGTCTTGGAAAGGCAACACTTGAACTTCTCTTTTTTCCTTTCAAATCATCAACGGATATCTGGAAAAAATCAGCAACTACCTTTTGAACTTTAGATATATTTGTTTTCTCACTTGTTCCTTTATTAATAAAGTCTTTTAAGGCGTCAATGGCAAGAGATAAGTTAATTTCTGCTCCGCCCATAATAGTTGAATATGCGAGAAGTCTATTAATTGCTCCTTCAAGTTGTCTTACATCACTTGTCATGTTGGATGCAATATATTCTAGTACATCAAGAGGAATGTCTTTATCTATCTTATTTCCCTCAATTTTTTTCTTTAAAATATTTATTCTAAGTTCTAAATCTGGTGGATATATATCAACAGTTAATCCCCAACAAAATCGAGTTCTTAGACGATCTTCCAATAATTTTAAATCATTTGGTGATCTATCTGATGAGATAATAATTTGTTTTTTATCTTGATGAAGAGTGTTAAAAGTATGGAAAAACTCTTGCTGAGTTTGAGTAGCCCCTGCTAAAAATTGTATATCATCAATGATTAGAACATCGATATTTCTATATTTATCTTTAAAATAATCAACATAATTGTAACTTTCTGATGTATTTGGGTTATCTTTCCTTGCAATTCCCGAAAAATCTGATATAAATTGTTCACTGGTAACATATAAAACTCGCTTTTGACTATTGTTTTGAATATAATTTCCAATTGACTGCATCAAATGAGTTTTACCAAGTCCACTATTTCCATAAATAAACAATGGATTATATGTAAGACCAGGAGATTCAGCAACAGCAAGAGCCGCTGCATGTGCAAGTTTATTACTATTTCCCACAATAAAAGTATCAAACGTATATTTAGGATTTAGATTGGATTCATGTTTAAATTTAGGAGTTAAATTAATACTTTGATTATCTTGAATTATTGGTGTTTCTTTTTTTATTTGTACTTCTTTTTCTAACACAAATTCTAAATCATAAATATTACCAGTTAAAGATGTTAAAATACTAGTTATTAATTCCCCATAGCTTTCACTTAATCTTTTTTTATGTATATCTAAAGGAACCACAATAGTTGCTTTATTATTATCTATTGATACGAGATAAGTTTTACTGAACCATGTTGAATAAACCATTGAATTGACACTACTTTTTACTTGTTCTAAGAATTTATTCCAAAGTAGTTCATTGCTCATTTTCCACCTCCTATCCGTTTTGTACTTATATTCTACATTTTTAATAAAAAAAATTCAATAAGTTTACATTTAAAAGTTATCCACCTGCATTTGTGGAAAACTAGGTAATAATTGTGGATAACTATGTGGATAAGTTTTTTCATAATTTAGTTTTCCACAAGTTATCCACATAGTTTTCCACATATAAAAATCTTTTATAGCAACGAGACTTTAAGTTTTCCACAATTATCCACAATTATGTTATCCACATGTTGATATAGTTTTCCACATATATGTGGAAAACTACTATGATTCCATCTAAAAAAATACAAAAAAATAAAATAGATTTATGTAAATTTAAAAATTATCTTATAAAATTTGTTTCTTTAGAACTAATAAATTTACTTTAAATAAAATATATGTTAGACTAATTACGAAAAAAGCATTTTGGAGGTAGTATGAAAAATTTAAATGCTGATGCGTTTGTTAAAGCATCAAAACGAAATAAATATATGTTAGTAATTAGTATACTATTACTTTTAATTACAATAGCATTAGTTTATTTAGGAATAGAAAATGAAAATAAACCATTACCTAAAGAGGAAAAATTAAGTGAACTTCTTGCTGATTCAAAAAATAAAGAAAATGTATATAGTTATATAGATGTTGCAACAAAACCTTATTTATTTGCTGTATATGAAACAGATGGTATAGAAGAAAGTTCAAAATATTATTTGGCAATGGATGAAGAAAATTACTTGTACATTATTTATATGAATGCAGATACATATAATATGTTAAATGTAGATAGCATCTCAGATAATCCAATTAAATTAAATGGAATAACTAAAAAAATACCAATGGATATAGAGGAATTAGCTATTGAATCATATAACGAATTAATGGAGGATGAATATCTAACAAAAGATAATTTTCAAGAGTATATAGGTCTTTTATATTTAGATACAGTAACTCCTGTAAATGATTCATCATTATATTATGTAGGTGCATTTTTATCTGGATTCTTTTTTCTACTAGTTACTGTCATTTCTATAGTTATTATAATTATGAACAAAAAAACGTTAAAAAAAATGAGCATCGAAGAAATGGAAAAAATAGATGGTGAAATTTCTCAAATGGCAAATAGTGAATATAAAGATATGAAGTTTTATATGCTAAGAGATTATATAGTAGATATGAGAAATAATATAGTAATAATAAAATATTCTGATATTTTATGGGCATATCCGTTTGAACAAAGATACAATGGACTATTGATTAATAAGTGTTTAAAAATTAAAGATAAAAATAATAAATTATATGAAGTAGCTGGAACAAAAGCATTAGAAAAAAATAAAGATGAAATTTTACAAGATATACTTAATAAATTAAAAGAAAAAAATAAAGATATAATTATAGGCTTTAATAAAGAAAATAAAACGTTAGTAAAAGAAAAATTAAATGAAATAAAGAATAAGAAAAAAGAAAAGACTAGTTAAAAGATAAAAGAAGATAAAAAGGAATTTTATTAACTTAATTAAAATTTTATTTGACAATTCCCCTACTTTCCTATTATAATAGTGTAGATTTTGAATTTGGAGGTGTGAAATGAAAAGAACTTATCAACCAAATAAAAGAAGAAGAGCTAAAAAACATGGATTCTTTGCAAGAATGAAAACTAAAGTTGTTAATTCTAGAAGAAGAAAAGGTCGTAAGGAAATTATAAAGAAATAAGCCACATTTTTGTTGTGGTTTTTTTTGGAAAGTGATGATAATGAAAAAAATAAACGTTGTAAAGAGCAATGAAGACTTTAATCAGGTTATGAATAAAGGAAAATGTATAAAGAATAAATATTTTGTTTTATACACGTTAAAGAATAATCTTGACAAATATCGAATAGGAATAAGTGTTGGAAAAAAAGTATGCAATGCAGTCAATAGAAATAAATTAAAAAGACAAGTTAGAAATATTTTGGATTATCATAAAAATCTCTATTCAAAATCTAAAGATTATATTATAATAGTAAGGAAAAGTTCTTTGAATGAGGACTATCAGGTTTTAGAAGAGAACTTAGTAAAATTGTTAGAGAAAATGGAGAAGGAATATGAATAAGAAAAAGAAATTAGTTTTAATTTTGTTAGTACCACTTCTTTTAACAGGTTGTACTAAAGTATTAAAAGACAGTGATAATAAGGCAGTTATTAATGAAGTAACAGGTCAAAATTTAACTGAAAATATATTATGTAGACCAACAGATGCTGATACTATTAAATTATATGAAGAAAATAATGTTGATATTGATTCTTTACCTTACTGTGTTTGTAAAAGTGATAAAGTAGAAAAAGAAGAAATCGTTAAAAATGAAGAAACGGGCGAAGAAGAAACAAAAATAGTCGAAGAGAATTGCGAAAGTTTTAGTATTACCAAAGGTGTATATGATGGCCTTTGGACAAGTATTTTTGTTAAACCACTGGCTTATGTAATTTTATTTTTTGGACGAGTTACTAAAAATTATGGATTAGGATTAATTATTACAAGTTTGATTATAAGATTAATTTCTTATCCAGTAACAAGAAAAACAGCAATGCAATCAGAATACATGAAAAAAGCTCAACCTGAGATGGAAAAGATTGAAAAGAAGTATGCTAATAAGGATCAAAATGATAAAGAAGTCATGATGCAAAAGTCACAGGAAATGATGATGGTTTACAAGAAGTATAATGTCAGTCCTGTAGGTGGTTGTCTATTAACATTCTTACAACTTCCATTGTTTATTGCATTTCTTGAGGCTATCAACCGAGTTCCAGCCATATTTGAAGAAAAGTTTTTAACATTACATTTAGGAACTACTCCAAGTATAGGAGTTCAAAATGGTAATTATTTATACATTGTAGTTGTATTAGTTGTTGCAGCAACAACATTCTTCTCATTCCGTGCAACAATGAAAGATCAAACAAGTACAACAAGTGAAATGGCACAACAACAAAAAATGATGACTAATATGTTTACTATAATGATTATCGTTATGAGTATTTTTATGACAACAGCTTTAGATATTTATTGGATGACTACAAATCTATTTACAATCGTTCAAAATATCATAGTTAAAAGAAAGGTAAAATAAAGATGAAGAAGTATACATTTCAAGCAAAAACATATGAAGAAGCTAAAAATCAGGCTTTAGCAAGTTTAATGGAACAGGAAGCAAATTTATATATTACAGAAATAGAAAGTTCTAATAAATTATTTAATAAAAAATCAGTTATTGAAGTAATAAAAAAAGATGATGTTGTTGAACACATTAAAGAGTTAATTAAAGGTATTACATCTGATATGGGTTTAACCATTAATATGGAAGTAAAAAAGAGAGAAGATACTTTAAATATTACAATATTTGCTGATAACAATGCAGTTTTAATTGGTAAAAATGCTAATACTTTAAATGCCTTAACAACAATAGTAAGACAAAGTATTTATAAAGAAATAGGAGAAAATTATAAATTTGTTTTAGATATTTCAGACTATAAAGAAAAAAGAGTATGGAATTTAGAAAAAATGGCTAAGCAAATAGCTAGAGAAGTAGCTAAAACTGGAGTTGAGGCTCGTCTCGATCCAATGAACTCATATGAAAGAAGAATTATTCATGAGACACTTAGTCATAATAAGAAAGTTTATACAGAGTCAACTGGTGAGGAACCAAATAGATGTGTAGTTATTAAGTTAAAAGAACAACCAACAAAAGAAGAAGAAACTATTTTAGAGAATTAAAATAGTTTTTTTATCTAAAAAATATACTTTACAAGCATTTAAATAAATGTTATATTGATAAATATAAGGGAGAATAAAATTATGGAAGAAAAAAAGAATAATAAAGGTTTAGTAATTGGAATAATAGTATTTTTGATATTAGTTTTGGGAGTATCAATTATATTCATATATAAGATGATATATATTGAAAATGTAAATACTACACCAACGGAAAGAAATAATAAAGAAACAATGGAAACAAATGAAGGAGTATTTACTGAATTAACCAAATATGAATTACAAGAAGGAGAAGAAAAGGAAATAAAAGGAAATAAAATAAAACTTGAAAATTATAAATATTATTTCAATGAACAAGAGATAGAAAAATCAATAGTAGGAATTTATTCAACACAAAATTTAATAATTTTTGCATATTCTAGTGGACAATACGGAGGTAAATATATTTTTTATGATCTAGAAGGAAATGAAAAATATATAAATTACGAAAATGGAGATAAAGATCAATATTGGGGAATTAGATTAAAAAATAATAGAATATTTGTTGACTATGTATACAAAGAATCAGAAGAAGAAAAAAATTTAATAGGAAATTTACAAGTAGTTGTTTGTTCCTTAGAGAATGCAAAAGAAATAACAACTTATTTAGACGTTTTAAATGAACATAAAAATGATGAAAAAAATATTACTTACGAAATTAAGTATAATAATGGAAATGTAATAATTGAAAAAGCACAAGATATAAATACAATAGAAAAATGGATAGATACTTTTGATAAAGTATGTGTAATTGAAAATAATAAATAGTGTATAAAAAGTAATTAAAAAAATTGATGTGAACCCCAAATAGGAGGCATCAAATAAAAAAGTAAATTAAAATCAAGGGCGAACGAAGTGAGTTCATCTAGACCCTTGATTTTTATCATATAATTATAATATTTATTCAAATAAAGCTTGTCTTTATTTGTTATC
>JAFUAL010000063.1 GCA_017460745.1 Bacilli bacterium
ATATATGTACTCAAATTAAACACCTACAATTCTATAATTTTAATGCATCCACCTATTAATATTTCAAAGTCAAGTAGTTTAAGAAGTGATAAATCACTTCCTTTTATAGTAATTGTTTTAGTATCTTTTAATAAAATTATTTTTGTATCTGTAAGTAAAATTATTTCATCAAAATTGACTATATTTAATTTATTATCTATATAATTTATTTTTAATTTTTTAGAATTTATAAATTCTCTTAAATTATTCATACTTTATTTTATTAAAATAAATGTCAAATTAGAACTTTTTATATTTTTTTATGATATCATAGGTATGTGAGGTATTTATGAGAGACTTATATATTGATTGTGATGGTGTAATATTTAATACAATAAGTGTTGCTTTTAATGAGATGAAAATGCTTGGAGTTGATACACAAAACCAAGATGCAATAACTAATTATTTTAGGGTTTGTGATTGGAATAAATTAATAAATGAAGGTGGAACTATCAATGATAGTATTGAAAAAATTAAGATACTAATAGAATCAGAAGATTTTAATTATCTAGCAGTTGCAACTCACAGATGTTCTTACATAGAAGGCGTTGTTAAAACAAATAAATTTAAAGAATTAATTCCAAATATAAAAATTATTACTATACCTAAAAAAATAGGTAAACACTTTGCAATTCCAGTAAAAAATAATATTTTAATCGACGATGCACTTGATAAAATACAAGATTGGATTAATGAAGGTGGCATTGGAATATTATTTTCAGAGAATGTCGATAGATTAATTTATCCAGGTGAATTTGATAACAATAACTATTTTGTAACCAATAATTTATTAGATGCATTAGTTGTTAATGATTTATATAAAGAAAAAGTTTATAGTAAAAAAAGATAAACCTCAAAAGAGATTTATTTTTTTATCAAATTTTTATTCATTATCTAATTCATAATATTTTTCATAAAAATATAAATATCTATATCTTAATTTATCTAGATATTTATCTAAATTAACATTAATATTATCTAAACTTAAACGACGAATAATATAATAATCTAGTACATTTTTAGAATCATCATCTAAACTATTAAATGCTTTTCTTATACATTCAAATTGTTCGTTAATTATACAAAAATATAAAGGATTAACATTATATGATTTAAAATATTTATGATCTAAAAAATCATAGGTATATTTTTCTTTTATATTTATTTCTTCTCTCATATTTAATTGTAACAACTAATATTCTAAATAATCATTTATACTTGATTTGGAACAAACTTCATCTATATAATTATATGGAGCATTAAAGATATTTTTAATTATGTAATCAAAAGTTCTATATCTCAAAGTTATATTAAGATAATTTACTATTTGACCTGGATATCTCAAAACGATATTATTAATAGTTTTAATTAATTCAAATGTGATACTATCTATTATATCTTGATACTTTATCTCAGATATAACTAAATTATATAATTGTAATTGTTTTTTTATAATTCCTTTAATATAACTTTTTTTCAAATTCAATAATATCAATTAAATATTCATTATTGATAGATTTAAATAAACCAATTAAATCATTAACATCTAAATTATTTTTAGTTTCTAAATTCTTCAATTTGTTTTTAGAAATATACATTCCTTTATCACCTTCCACGTCAGAGCAATACCAAGTTAAAATCATAAACTGTCCGATGCTAGTTGAAAATTTACTCGAACGCCTTAAAGTAAGTATTTTTGGATAATTAATGTTTAACTTCTTGGCTATTAACTTATATTCTAAACTACTAAAATTTTCTTTTTGTAAAGAATTAAGCATTTGTCTTATTTGTTTGATTTTTGCTGATTTATAATATTTTTCGATATATAAATCAATTCTTTCCTTATTTGGTAAATCTTCAATATAACCATGTTTCTTATCATAATATATTTTACTTCTAATTAAATGATATGGTATTTCATTTTCCATACAATAACATGATAATGTTTTTTCTTTATAAATTATATTTGAATATTTATACATACTTCACCTCCATTTCTGAGGCATATTATACAACATTAAAAAAAATACATAACAACCTTAAAGGTTGTTATGTAAATATTAATAAATTTATCTAGTCGCTTTAAATATCCAAAGAGCAATCATGAATATATCCAAAAACCAAATTGATGTTAAAAATATTGTTATAAAACTTGAAAATCCAAATGAAAAACTTGGTCTTAACTCTTTATTTTCTTGATAGATTTCATCATAAGTTATATTATTTTCTTCTTCTATTTGTTTAAATACAAAACCAGTATTTAAATTACTAAAATTATGTCTAATACTTTCTAAAGTAGGTACATCAAATCCAATAAAACGAATTTGTCTATTATTTTCTAATGTTATTTTATAAGTATCATCATTTAATTCTTCATTATTAATAAATAAATTACCTTGAATTTTACTTAAAATATTTTTTATATCAGAAAAGAATACTTCTTCATCTAATTTAACAAAAGTCTTATTAACATATGTACTTAAATACGAAAATTCAACTTTAATAAGATTATTTTTTTTATGTACCTCTACAATTAAAGGGTCATTTTTTTCTTTAAGTAAATATAAATCAAGTATATTTAATAGATAACTGATATTCACACTATCACCTACTTTATTCTATATAAATATATCACATTTTTTTGGTTTTGTATATATAAAATTATGTTTATTTTTGTCTAAAATTTTATTCTATTTAATACATAATCTTTAACTTCAGATAAATTAATAGTTGTTTGTTCCATAGTATCACGATCTCTTATAGTAACTGTATTATTGTTAATTGTATCGTCATCAATCGTTATACAAAATGGTGTTCCAATCGCATCATTTCTTCTATATCTTTTTCCAATATTTGCTGCTTCATCATAAGAACACATAAAATATTTTCTTAATTCTTCATATATTTCTTTGGCTTTTTCACTATGATTTTTCTTAATTAATGGCAAAACTGCAACTTTAATTGGAGCAAGGAATGGTAATAATTTTAAAACTTCTCTTTCACTTCCATCATCAAGGCTTTCTTTATGATATGCTTCAAATAAAAGAGCAAGCACTGTTCTATCTAAACCATATGTTGATTCAATAATATATGGAATGTATTTTTCATTTGTTTCAGGGTCTAAATATCTCATTGCCTCACCACTATACTCTTCATGTCTTGTTAAATCATAATCAGTTCTGTTGTGAGTACCATTTATTTCACCATATCCAAACGGAAATAAATATTCAATGTCACAGGCACTAGCAGCATAATGAGCAAGTTTTTCGTGATCATGAAATCTAAGTTTTTCTTCTGGAAGTCCTAAATCCATATAAAATTTCTTTCCATATTCTTTAAAATATTCATATAACTTAGGAGCATCTTCTTTTTTACAAAATGTTTGATATTCCATTTGTTCAAATTCTATTGTTCTAAAAGTAAAGTTTCCTGGTGTTATTTCGTTTCTGAATGCTTTACCAATTTGACCAATTGAAAAAGGTAATTTAGCTCTCATGCTTCTTTGTACATTTAAAAAGTTAACATACTCCCCTTGAGCATTTTCTGGTCTTAGATAAACAACACTTTTATTATCTTTAACCACTCCTCTATAAGTTTCAAACATTAATTTAAATTGTCTTATATCTGTAAAATCACATTTACCACATTTTGGACAAGGAACTTTATTTTCTCTAATAAACTCCATAAGTTCCTCATTTGTCATCGCATCTCCCTTTGATGAGTTAGTATAATCGTTTACTAAATTATCAGCACGATGTCTTGTTTTACAATGTTTACAATCTGTTAAAGGGTCTGCAAATGAATCAACATGACCTGATGCTTCCCAAACACGTGGATGCATTAAAATATCAGCATCAAGTTCATAGGCCCCTTCTCTTTCTTGAATAAATCTTTTTCTCCAAGCATCTTTTACATTATTTTTAAGACGTGTTCCAAGTGGACCATAATCCCAAGTATTTGCAAGTCCACCATATATTTCACTTCCTTGAAATATAAATCCATACTGTTTTGAATAATTAACTAAATCTTCCATTTTCATATTTTTCCTCCTTTAAATTAAAAAGAGATTCTCATGATGTAAAGACGAATATACTCGCGGTTCCACTTTACTTATTCCTAAGAATCTCTCAATATCATATAACTGATGGGTTTCCAAGCCCGTCATCGTTTCATAAATATATATTTATTATATAAATAATTTTATTTTTTTGCAATAATTTTTCTAATTTATTTTTCGTTATGATGAATTTCTTTTATTTTATCTTCTATCTTCTTAGCATATTCAAGTGACTCATCATAAAGAAATGTTAACTCTGGTGTATGACGAATATCAACTTTCTCTGACAATTCGTGTCTTAAGAATCCAGCACTTTCATTTAATTCCTTTAAAACAACATTTCTATCTTCGTCAAAGCAAGTAAAATATACTTTAGCATAACTTAAATCATTACTTATTTTAACAGCATTAACAACAACACTTTTTAAAATAGGATTCTTAATTTCCGTACCAAAAATAATATTTAATTGTTCCATAAAAGCATTATTAAATCTTTCAAGTTTTACTGCTTCCATTATTTTTTCACCTCAACTTGTTCAAAAGTTTCAATAACGTCTCCTTCTTTTATATCTTGGAAAGATTCAATAGTAATTCCACAATCATATCCATTCTTAACTTCACGTACTGAATCTTTTTCTCTTTGAAGTGAACCAATACGCCCAGTATAGATAACTACTCCATCACGAACAACACGAGCATCACTTTGATTTTTAATTGTTCCTTTTACAACGTGACTTCCAGCAATATTACCAATTTTTGAGAATTTAAATATTTGTCTAACTTCGGCTTCTCCTGTAACAACTTCTTCAAATACTGGATCAAGCATTCCACGAATAGCATCTTCCATCTCTTCTACTACTTTATAGATTATGTTGTAAAGTCTAATTTCAACATTTTTTTCTTTAGCAAAATCAACTATTTTACTATTTGGTCGAACATTAAATCCAATAATTATGGCATTTGATGCTGATGCTAAAACAATATCACTTTCCGTAATAGCTCCAACCCCTGATCTAATAACATTAACCCAAACACCTTCAATATTAATTTTAGATAAACTTTGTTTAACAGCTTCTTCAGACCCTTTAACATCAGTTTTTAAAACAACATTTATTTCTTTTTCTCCAGCTTCAACCATACTAAATAAATCATCTAAACTCATGCCTGCTTTATTAGTATCAGCTTCTCTACTTCTTTCACCACGTTCAATGGAAATACTACGTGCTTCTTTTTCAGTTTCAAAAGCCATGAACTTATCTCCAGCGCGTGGTAAAACATTTATTCCTGTCACTTCAACTGGAGTTGAAGGTAAAGCAGTTGTTATATTATTTCCTTTATCATCTTTTAAAGTTCTAATTTTTCCATAACTTGTACCAATTACAACTGGGTCACCTAATCTTAAAGTTCCACTTTGAACAAGAAGAGTAACAATACTTCCTACTTTTTGATCCCCTCTTGCTTCAATTACAGTACCAGTTGCATATCGATTAGGATTTGCCTTTAAATCAGCCATTTCGGAAACTAGAAGTAATGTTTCTAAAAGTTCTTTAACGCCATCGCCTGTTTTAGCACTGATATTACATGTAACTATATCTCCACCAAAACTTTCAGGAACAAGTCCATACTCGGTAAGTTCCGTTAAAACGCGATTTACATTTGCATCAGGTAAATCTACTTTATTAATGGCAACAACAATTGGAACACCAGCTGCTTTAGCATGATCAATTGCTTCTTTGGTTTGAGGCATTACCCCATCATTCGCTGCAACAATTATAACAACAATATCTGTAACGCTTGCTCCACGTGACCTCATTTCAGTAAATGCCTCATGTCCAGGAGTATCTATAAATGTTACTTTTTTCCCATTGACAACTACTTGATAAGCTCCAATTGCTTGAGTTATTCCTCCAGCTTCTCCTTCGGCAACACTTGACTGACGAATTGTATCAAGAAGAGTTGTTTTACCATGATCAACATGACCCATAATAGTAATAACAGGTGGACGTGGTTCTAAATCTTCAGGATTATCAATTATTTCATATTTTTCAAAATTTGATTTATCAACGCTTTCTTCTTTTTTTAATTTTTTCTTATAATCTAAAAGCAATAATTCTACTGTATCAAAATTTAATGTTTGATTTACATTTGCCATCACTCCTAAATTAAATAATTTTTTAACTATTTCAGTAGGAGATACCTTAAGTATTCCAGCGAGTGTTGCAGGAGTCATTTTTTCATGATAAATAATTACATCATCTTCACTTTTATTATCTCCAAGTTTTTCACGATGTTTATAAATCTCTTTTCTACCCTTTTGATAATTATTTTTTGCTTTTACATCGTTTTTATTATCAACTTTAGATTTAACTTTTTCCTTTTTTGTTGAAACAGAATCTAAATTCATATCAATTTTACTAACAAGATTATCAACTTTGCTTTCTAATTCTTCATCTATTTCATAATCAGGATTAACATTTTCTTTTAAAGAATCAAGTTCTAAATCTAACATTATTATTTCGTCATCAGTTAATAAATCATCTTCCGAAGTTTTTTTGATATTTAAACTTTCGCATAAACTAATAATGTCTGATACATCACGATTTACATCCATTGCATATTCTAAAATGCTCATATAATCACACACCTTTCTAACTATTTTTTATTACATTTTTTATTTCCTCATATATAGATTCATCTATAGTAACTTCTAAATGATGTTCCAAAGTTTTATTTTTCTTTGCCTTTGCTAAAACATCTAAATCCTTCTTAATATATGCGCCTCTTCCATTTTTCTTTCCTGCTAAATCAATTTCAACCGCACCTTCAGGTGTTCTTACTATTCGAAGTAATTCGCCTTTAGGAAATTTTTCACGAGTTACTACACATGTTCTTTCAGGTATTTTTTTGACTTTCATATTTATTCAACCTTTATACCTAGTTCCCTTGCTTCTTCAACTGTTTTAATATCAAGTTTATATTTTGTTAAACGACTTGCAAGTTTGGCATTTATTCCACGTTTGCCAATTGCAAGAGAAAAGTTTTCTTTATCAGCTACAACAATTGCTTCATTTTTCTTTGGATCTGTTACTATTACTGTTAAGTTTTTAGCAGGTGATAATGCATTTTCAATGAAAATCTTAGGATCCTTATCATAACGAACTAAATCTATTTTTTCTCCTCCAAGTTCTTTAATAATATTGGCAATTCTTACACCCTTTTCTCCAATACAAGAACCAATGGCATCAACTCTATCATTTTCACTGTAAACTGCAACTTTACTACGAACTCCAGCCTCACGTGCAACAGCATGCATTAAAACTGTACCATCACTAAACTCTGGTATCTCAAGTTCAAATAAACGTCTTACAAAACCATAATGACTTCTACTTAATTTAATTAATAAATTACGTCCTGAATTATCAATTTTCGTTACATATACCTTAATGCTAGAACCCATTTCAATTTTCTCACCAGGAATTATTTCACGTTTAGGAAGTACTCCATTACTTCTTCCTAAATCTATATAATAATTATCTGAATCTTCAAGTGCAACTGTTCCAAGTAAAAGTTCTCCGTCCTTACCATCAAATTCAGTTAAGATGCTATTTCTTTCAGCTTCTCTTATTTTTTGAACTACAACTTGTTTT
Source organism: Bacilli bacterium (assembly GCA_017460745.1). Taxonomy (GTDB): domain Bacteria; phylum Bacillota_I; class Bacilli_A; order RF39; family UBA660; genus RUG591. The sequence continues at coordinate 7,744 of JAFUAL010000063.1, forward strand.
GCAGTTGAAGTTGCAACACGTGAAAAATCATCTTTTGGCTTAATTTCTGTATCTATTGTATCTCCAATTTCAAGTGTTTTATCAATTTTCTTTGCATCTTCTAAGCTAATTTCTATTTCAGGATTAATCTCTCTAATAGTTACGTTTCCATCAGCATCCACTTCTTCACGTTTTTCTTCTACAACTGTTAAATAAGAATATACTTTTATTTCACCAGTTTCACGATTAATTAACACCTTACTATTACTTTTTCCATAATTCTTTTTAAAGGCTGTTGTTAATCCATTTTCCATAGCCTCAAACACTACTTCTTTATCAATTCCTTTTTCTTTAACAATATTTTCAACAGCCATTAAAAACTCTTTTGCTTTATCTATACTCTCAACTTTCTCTTTTTTCAACTTCACCATCTCCCTTACTTTTTCCATATACTTCAAGTATATATGCCTCACTCACTAAATCACATTCATCAATAATTGGATTAATAATATTAGTAGCATCTACTACTCTATCTAAATCAATTATATTTTCACTATCAAGACAAATTCTTAAAAATAAATTAGTTCCCTCACGTTCTAGTTTTACACTATCAACAAACATATCTAAATCCTTTAATTTTGGATCCAGTAACTCCTTTACCCTACTTTCCATACTCCTCCTTATAAATTAAAGAGTAGGATCTCTCCCACTCAACTAACAATATTATATCATAATTTTTTTGTATTTCAAGCATTATTTATGATTTTTAGAAAAAACAAGTAATTTTATTAAAAAACGAATATATACATGTTATAATTATAAGTAATTGGAGGAACTATGAATGAAAAAAATTTAGATTCAAGCATTAACGAATATAAAGAAATATCTAAACCAAATACTTATATTAAACAATTACAATGGGATATGGCTATTGGCCTTCAAGAAGTAGATAATTTAAAACCATCTAAATATTTGGAAAAATTACTTAAAGAAAATGTTCAAGGTAACTTAACTATAGACGAAGTAAAAAATGAATTAAGAGATTACTATGTTTTAAAAGAGCAAAAAAAAGAAATAAATCACAATGAATTAGAATGTGATTTTGTATCTACCAGAATAGTTGAATTATTAAATGAAGAAAAATTTGAATTATCAGTCAATTATCTAAAATATTTACATAAATATTTATTTCAAGATGTTTTTGAATTTGCTGGTGAATTTAGAAAAATAGACTTTTCTAAGCACGAAAAAATATTAAACAATGATTCAGTTGCATATGGAGATTCAAAAACATTAACTGAATCATTAGAATATGATATATCTTTAGAACTTTCTAAAAATTACAAAGAAATGAATATCGTTTCAGTTATTAACAATATAGCCAATTTTTCATCTAATATATGGCAAGTACATCCATTCAGAGAAGGAAACACAAGAACTACTGCTATTTTTATAGAAAAATATTTAATATACTTAGGATTTAATGTAGATAATACATTATTTAAAGAAAAATCAGTTTATTTTAGAAATGCATTAGTTAGAAGTAACTATTTCAATAACTATTTAAATATAAAAACAGATATAAGTTATTTAATTAAATTTTATGAAAACTTATTACTTGGTAAAAATAATAATTTGCATTCTAAAGACTTAATAGTTAAAGAATTATTTGATAATTAAGAAAAAATTACTAAAATTTATCTAGTAATTTTTTTTTGCAAATTAATATTATTTAAAGATACTTAACTTTTTAATATTATCTTTTTTCTAAATTAATTTCTATTTTATCAGTATTTAGATTAATTTCGTGATAAGCTACTCCACATTCATCAAACATTCTTTTGCTAGCCTTTACTGCATCTGTTTCAAGTAAATTACCCTCTTTATCTTTGAACTTATCAGATAAAAATAATACTTCTTTAATTCCGGCTTGAACTATCAACTTAGCACATTCATTACATGGAAATAAATCAACATATATTTTAGAGTTTTCAAGTTCTTTTCTCGTTCCTCTGTAATTTAAAATAGCATTCATTTCAGCATGACAAACATAAGCATACTTAGTATTTAACATATCTCCAGTTCTTTCCCATGGAAATGACCTATCACTAAAACCATTAGGTGCTCCATTATAGCCAATTGATAAAATTCGATTATCCAAACCAACAATACATGCTCCAACTTGAGTTGATGGATCTTTACTTCTCATACTTGAAAGACGAGCAATTGCCATAAAATACTCATCCCAACTTAAATAGTCTTCTCTTGCTTTATTTAGATTCTTCATATACACATCCCTCCAATACTAAATTATCTAAATTCTTTATTTTTACTTTAACAATTGTATTACTTGGTAAATTTTTTGTTACTCTAACTTTTAAATAATTACTAGTATGTCCAATAGATGTATTAGAATCACTTGTTTCTATCAATACTTCTAAAACTTCATTTATAAACTTTTTTAAATAATTTTGTTCTAGTTCATTACTTAAGGCAACTAATCTTTTAACTCTATCTTTTTTGACATTTTCATCTACCTGATTTTCCATCGTTTCTGCAACTGTTCCATGTCTTACTGAAAAAGGAAAAACATGTATTTTTGAAAATTCCATTTCGCGAGCAAATTCCAAAGTCTCCCTAAATAATTCTTCAGTTTCACCTGGAAAACCAACAATTATATCAGTTGATATACTAATATTTGGTCTAATTTTTCTAATAGTATCAATTTTTTTTCTAAAATAGTCAGTTAAATATTTTCTATTCATTGATTTTAAAACCGCATCACTTCCAGCTTGAAGTGGTATATGCATATGATTAACTATTACCGATTCATTTTTTAATACTTCTAAAAAATCATCATCAAGTTCTGTTACTTCAATTGATGAAATACGAAGTCTTTCAAGTCCCTTAATTTTACAAATTCTCTTTAAAAGACTTGGAAAAGTAGTATCTAAATCACTTCCATAATGACCTGTATGAATACCTGTTAATACAACTTCTTTATAACCATTTTTTACTAAAGTATTAATTTCTTTTATCACTTTATCAGGATTTTTGCTTCTTTGACGGCCTCTAGTATACGGAATAATACAATAAGAACAAAAATTTTCACATCCATCCTGTATTTTTACATAGGCTCTCGTATGTTCTTGCATTTGGTCAATAAACATATCTTCAAAATAATCATCAAAGTCATCATATAATAATTTCTTTTTTTCTTGATTTTCAATATATTCATTGACTAACTCAACAATTCGAGATTTATCTTTATTACCGACCATAATAGAAATTCCATCATTTGAATAATCACGATGTGCTTCTATCATACATCCCATAACAACAACTATAGACTCAGGATTTTCTCTAATAATTCGATTAATAACTTTTCTACTTTTCGCATCACTTGTATTTGTAACACTACAAGTATTTATTATATAAATATCAGGATTTTCTTCTGTAATCAAAAAACCTGCTTTTTTAAAACGAGACATGATATATTCTGTCTCATAAGCATTTACTTTACATCCAAGTGTTATAGCTTTAACTTTTTTTACCCTTTTTTCTTTCATCATAACACTAATACCTTTTTATCTTATTTGGTTCCTCTTCTACCATTTCTTTTACTGTATTATAATATTTTTTCATTGCTTCTTCAAATGTAGGACTTTCTTTAGTAATATTATGATATTCGTCCCATATCTTTTGTAAATGATAAAATTTCATTATCATTCCTAAATCTATATAATCTGCTATATCACTCATCGTATAACCATTTTTTAATGTATAAAAACAATTACTACTAAATTCCATGTATTTATCTATTTCACCCATTTTTAAATCCTCACGACTAAATTTTATTCCTGATTTTCTTTCTAAGGTAATATACATTCTAATCATATGAGAATTCAATTTTCCATTAAAAGCATAATAACCGCTTGCTAATATTTGATCAAAGATGTTCATATCTACTCCCTCCTGGGTAGTTATTATAAACTAAAAAGAAAAATCAATCAAGGTTTTTCTTTAAATCGTTTAAAATAGATAAAAATTGATTTGTCTTTCTTAGTTCTTTATCAAGTTTTTCTAAGTTAGCAGTATTTTCTAATTGTATTTCTGCAAGATCAACTGCTTTTTCCTTATCACTTTCAAATCCCATTATAGGTGAAAGTATTGGAGTACTTGTAAAATCTCCTTTATAAGCATCATTAAGTGATACTTTTGTCATTTCTTCACTAATATCTTCACTTTCGCAATTATCATTATCAGTTATTTCATACATATTAATCATTTCTTTAAGTGATATAATTTCATCACCACTATCAGTTGGAATAACATTTAATTCACGAGTTGTTTCAAGTAACTCTTGATAACTAATAATTGCATTCTCTTCTTCTTCTATTTCTAAATCATACAAAGTATCTTCTAAAGATTTTGGATTTTCTAATTTTTTTTCTAATTCTGTAAGTTCAATTTGAGCCACTGTTTTTGAATCAATTTGTTCTACAACTTTATCTTCTTCAAAATCATCAATAATAATTGGTTCAATATAGTTTACTTTTTTTACATTTTCTTCAACTTGAACAATATTCTTTATCTCATCTTTTTCTTCACTTACTAAATTTATATTAACCTGCTCAGATTTATCTAAATCATTTGGGATTTCTACTTCTTGAACATCCAATTCTTTTGTTTCTTCTATTTTCTCAGTTTCTTTTACATCAGAAACTGACTTATCAATCTTAATAGGAACAATATCCAAATCATCAAAAGCCATCTCAAGTTCATCGTTTTCTTTTTTTCTTTTTGATAAAACATCAATAAGTGTCATTATTAAAACAATAAGTATAAGAGTGCCTATAACTGCTCCAATTATAATTATTTCTCTTTTCGTAAATAAATCTAGAACTAAATTCATATAATTCACCTCTCATATTCATAATTAATCATACTAAGTGATACAACAGACGCTGTTTCAGTTCTAAGTACTAAGTTACCTAAAGAAGTACTGATAAAACCATTATCAATAAGTGATTTTTCTTCACTTTCAGTGAATCCTCCTTCAGGACCTATTACTATAATCATAGTAGCATAGTTTTTACTATTTTGCAAAACATTTTTTAGACTTCTTGACACTTCGTTTACAGTGCAAAGTATCTTTAAATCAAAGTCAAGTTTTATAAGTTCTTCCACATTCATAATATCATATACACGAGGTACAATATTTCTTTTAGATTGCCTACTTGCTCCCATTACTATTTTTTCATAATGGTTTATTTTTTTAACTTTGTCTTTATCGTTTAATTTAATAATACTATTTGTAACACTCAATGGGATAAAACTATATGCTCCAAGTTCTGTACATTTTTCAAGTATAAAATGCATTTTATCATTATTAACTAAGCTTTGACAAATAGTAACTTTTTTACTAAGTTCATTATAGGTATCAATTTTTTTTATTACCTCAGCAACAACTGGATTAAAACTAATTATTTTAGTTAAATACACTTCATTATTGTAAACTATTTCTATCCTACTTTCTATTTTCATTCTCATAACTACTGATACATGATATGAATCATCACTTGATAAAATAAATCTATTATTATTTAACTCATTAACAAAATATCTTTGCATTCTCCTCACCCATTCCATTATATATATTTTTTTATTTTTTTAAAAGGACTTTTTCTAACTAGACAGATTTTTTTATATTTGCTACAATAACTATGTGATGTTATGAAAAAATTTTTTATGATTGATGAAGATTTTATATGTGAAAATTGTGGAAATAAAGTAAATAAATTAAATTATACTGCAAGAGATCATTGTCCAATCTGTTTATTTAGCAAACATTTAGACATTAATCCAGGAGATAGATTAAATACATGCAAAGGATTAATGAAACCAATCGGTATTGAAAAATATAAAGATACTTATAAAATTATTTATAAATGCTTAAGTTGTGGAGAAATTCATAAAAATAAAATTGCAAGTGATGATAATATGGATTTAATTATTGAATTATCTAGCAACATATAATAGTTAATTTATTAATATTAAAAATGAAATATTACTTTTAAAAATATTTCATTTTTTATTTATATTGCCTTTATATATAGTTATACATAATAACAAATTTTTATTTTTTACATAAGATATTACTAGATTAAGGAGGTAGTTATGTATTATAATGGTTATAACTATGGATACGGAAATTCTTGTTGTCCAAACAATAACATAGGTTGGATTTATCCTACATATAACAATAATTCAAACTATGCTATTATAATTGTATTATTTATTTTACTAGTAATCATCATTGGTACTAGATGGGGAAGATAAAAATATTCCCTTTTTTTTCTTTTTGTGGTATAATACTCCCAAGTGGTGGTTAGTATGTTAAAAATGTGCGATATATTAGATGAAAAAGAAAGTATTTTAAGAGAAAAAAGTCAGGAAGTAACATTTCCAATAAGCGAAGAAAGAAAGCAAACTGTTAAAGATATAATAGAGTTTTTAACAAATAGTCAAATACCAGAGCTTTCAGAAAAATATGATTTAAGACCAGGCATGGGACTTGCTGCAATTCAACTTGGGATTAAAGAAAGATTCTTTGTAGTAGTCCATGAGTATGATGAAGGAAAGTTTGATAACTATGTTATTTTTAATCCAAAATTAGTAAGTAATTCCGAAGAAATTATCTATGTTGGTGAAGGTGAAGGATGTTTGTCTGTTAATCGTGAAGTATGTGGAATTGTTCCAAGATATGCTCGTGTTACTTTAGAAGGATATGATGAAGAAGGAAGACACATTCGAATTCGAGGACGAGAAGAACTTGCCGTTGCTTTTCAACATGAACTTGATCATTTAGATGGAATACTATTTACAGATAAGATTGATCCTAAAAATCCATTTAAAAATAAAGAAAAATATCGAGAAATATAAAAATCACGAATAATCGTGATTTTTTTAAAAACTTCTTGGATTAAAGTCAACATCAATTTTAATTTTTTTATTAGTTTTATAATGCTCAATTAATTCATTTAATACATCATATAAATTTCCAGTTCGTTTATATTTTATAATAATATTAAATCGATAAATAGCATTTACTTTAAATGGACTCGCTACCGTTGGTCCAAGAATTTTTAAATCTAATTTATTACTTAAAAATTCTCTTGTTTTTTTACTTTCTAAACTTAATTCATTATAATCACTACCCTTAATTCTTATTAAAACTAAATAAAAATACGGAGGATATGATAATAATTTTCTATTTTGCATCTCAGCTTTAAAAAATCCTAAATAATTATTATTCTTGGCATATTGTAATGCGTAATGAGTAGGATTAAAAGTTTGAATTATAACGCTTCCCTCTTTGCTTCTACCACTTCGACCAGCAACTTGACACATTAAATCAAATGTCGTTTCACTGCTTCTAAAATCTGGAATATTTAAACTATTATCAGCACTTATAACTCCAACAAGTGTTACATCCGGAAAATCAAGTCCTTTAGCTATCATTTGAGTTCCAATTAAAATTTGATATTTTTTTTCTCTAAAAGCCTCAATTATTTTTTCATGACTTCCCTTTTTACTTGTTGTATCAAAATCCATACGAATAGTTTTATAATTTGGAAACAAATTATTTAGTTCCTCTTCTACTTGTTCTGTTCCACTTCCTGAACTTACAAATGGTGAATGGCAATTACTACATTCAGATGGTTTTACCTCTGCATAGCCACAGTAATGACAACGCATCATACCACTAGATTTATGAAAAGTTAAAGATATATCACAATTAGGACAGACAAATGTTTTACCACAATTTTCACAACTGACAAAACTCGAATATCCTCTTTTATTTAAAAACAAAATTACTTGTTCATCTTTTTCTAAAACTTCTTGCATTTTTAGATACAATATTTCACTTATAAATTTACTCTTTTTTTTGCATTTAGCTAAATCAACTATATCTACATGAGGTAAACTATGATTATTAACCCTTTTACTAAGTACTAATAACTTATAAATTCCCTTAACGGCTCTTGCATATGATTCAAGAGTTGGAGTAGCTGATGCCATAATAACTGGACAATTATGATATTCTCCCCTTTTTTTAGCAACTTCTATCGCATCATACCTTGGCATATTTTCTTGCTTATAAGAATTTGAATGCTCTTCATCTATAATAATAATTCCTATATTTGAAATAGGTGCAAATATAGCACTTCTAGCACCTATTACAATTTTGACATTTCCCCTTTTTATTTTTCTATACTCATCATACTTTTCTGAATCAGATAAACCTGAATGAAGAATAGCAATATCACTTTGAAATCTTTCTTTAAAACGCCTAACTGTTTGAGGAGTTAAACTTATTTCAGGAATTAAAACTATAGCTGTTTTGGAAGCATCTATAACTTTTTCAATAAGTTCCATATAAACTTCTGTTTTTCCACTTCCAGTTACTCCAAATAATAGATAAGGATAATACTTATTTAAATCAACTTGACTTACAACTTGCATTTGATCCGCAGTTAACTTTTTCTTTTCTTTTAACTCAAAATTACTATTTAATCTATAAACTTCTACTTTTTCTTTATATAAAACATTATTTCGGAGCAAAGTAAGAACACTTGTATTTATTTTTGTTAAAGTACTTAAAGTAACATTTTTATTTTTAGATATATAATTAATTATCTCTTGTTGCTTAGGAGTTAATTTACTAACTTTTAATACATCATAATTAATATAGATATATGTTTCATATTTAATATTTATTTTTTTCTTTTTACTTGCCTTATAACCATTTGGAAGCATTACTTGGTAACATGATATCTTAGTTGATAAAGTCGTCTTACTTAAATATTCACCTAAACTTAATAATTCATCTGTTAATATTACTTCAGAATCAACTACATCAATAATTTCTTTAAGTTCATATTTAGAATCAACAGAATTATTTATTTCCATTACAAATCCTTCTAATTTAAAAGTTGCAAAAGGTACTATTACTCTTATTCCAACTTTTATTTTCGATTCTAAAGCACTTGGAACTAAGTAATTAAAGAGTTTATCTACATTTCTATTTTGAAGTTCTACTAGAACACTGATTATCATACTATCACCATTTCTCTTTAATTAATAATAACAAAGATAGAAATAATTATCAAGAAGAAAAATTCAAGAAATTCCTTTATTTTATTTGACTTTATAGAAGATTTATGTTAAAGTTAATATCGTCTTTTAATTTAATAAAAAAAAGGAGTGATATTATGGCAATTAAAGCAACTGAAAAAAAACCAATGTTTGGAAATCGTAGAAGTCATGCCTTAAATGCAACTAGACATATGCAAAAGTTAAATCTTCAAAATGTAACACTTGAAGATGGTACTAAAGTAAAGGTAACTACACGTGAAGCAAAAAAATATAAAAAAGATATGAAAGAAGCTAAATAAGTTTCTTTTTTATTTATATAAAAACTTGAGTTTAATTTTACTCAAGTTTTTTTAGTCATTAGTAAGCTTAGACATAAAATGATATTTATTATTAAAGAAAATAACTATTATCTTAGCTGTTGCAACAATCGGTGTTGCAAGTATCATTCCCATTATACCAAAGAAATATTCAAATACAAGTAAACTAAGCATAATTGTAATTGGATGAAGAGACACAGCTTTTCCTACAATAATTGGATTTAAAATATTTCCATCTAAGAATTGAACTATAATAACTGTTATAAGACAAATAATACCTGTAACTGGACTAGTAGCAAATCCAACTACGACAACTGGTATTCCTCCTATATATGGTCCAAAATATGGAATAATATTAGTTATAGCACAAAAAACGGCAAACAAAAGTGGACTTGATATACCTGAGAATAACAAACCAATTAAAGTAAAGATAAAAACAAATAAACAAGATAAAAGTGTTCCACTTACATAACTACGTAGCATTGTATTAAACGAATGTTTTAAAACATTTAAATCATCGTGAAAACGAGTTGGAGTTATCATTTTAATATATTTATTTAATTTTCCAAAATCAAGTGATAAATAAATTCCGACAAGTAATCCAACTACGATATTACTTAAAACTTTAATTGAAGATGAGAATTTATCTAAAATAACAGATAAATTGTTGGTACTTAAATTATTAACAAACTTATTTATACTTTCTAAAACATTATCTTTCATTGCAGTAGTATCAAAACTTGCAGAAGAAAAGTTTTTAAAGATATCTGTTATAAAAGTATTTATTGAAGTTAAGAAATCAGGTATTTTTCTGATTAATTCATTTAACTGAGAAATAAACTCTGGTACAATTAAAGAAATAATTAAAATTATACAAAATATTAAAACTAAATATACAACAAAAGTTGCAAGGCGACGAGACACTTTATTCTTAACAAAATAGTTAATAAATGGTTCTAAAAGCCATGAAAGAAATATTCCTATGAATAAAGGAGATAAAACGCCTATTATCTTACCAAGAGTTACTAAAACACTTGTCTTATCAATCAAATATAAAACTAAAACAGCAATTGCTAAAACAGAGAAAGCAAGAACTAATTTTAATAAAATATTTCCTGTTTTTAATATTTCGTTTAATGATTTATAATCCATTCCTGTATCTTTTACTTCACGAATTTCATCTAATTCTTTCTTATTATCTTTTTTCATAACTACCTCCTATATTATTAACATTGCATCTCCAAATGAGAAAAATCTATATTTATTATCCTGAGCAACCATATATGCATTTATTATATATTCTTTTTTAGAAAAAGCTGATACGAGCATCACAAGAGTTGATTTTGGTAAATGAAAATTAGTAATTAAACCATCAATCCCTTTAAAAGTATATCCAGGATAAATAAAAATATTAGTATTACCACTGCATTCTTTAAATTCTCCATATTTAGTTGCAATTGTTTCAAGAGTTCTTGTTGAAGTTGTACCAACCGCAATTATTCTTTTACCATTTCGTCTTGCCTCATTTAAAGTATTTGCAACAACACTCGTCATACTATAATATTCACTATGCATATCATGATCTTTCACATCTTCTACCATAACTGGTCTAAATGTACCAAGTCCAACATGTAAAGTAACAAAAACAACTTTTATTCCTTTTTCTTTTATTTTCTCGAGTAATTCATTTGTAAAATGTAATCCAGCTGTTGGAGCAGCAGATGATCCAATATTTTTTGCATATACTGTTTGATATCTATCTTTATCTTCTAATTTTTCATGAATATAAGGTGGAAGTGGCATCTCACCTAATTTATCAAGTATTTCTAAAAGAACTCCTTCATAAATTAATTTAAAATGTCTAATACCATCATCTAAAACTTTAATACACTCTGCTTTAAGCACTCCATCTCCAAAGGTAATAACAGTTCCTACTTTTATCTTCTTAGCTTTTTTTACAAGACATTCCCAAGTATTCTCACCTAAATCTTTTAACATTAATATTTCAATAAGGGCTTTGGTATCACTTTTTTCACCTATAAGTCTTGCAGGAATTACTTTAGTATCATTTAATACTAAAACATCACCAGGATTTAGATAATCAATAACGTCAAAAAATTTTTTATGAGTAATCGTTCCATTAAATCTATCCAAAACCATTAATTTAGATTCATCACGCTTCTTAAGTGGAGTTTGAGCAATTAAAGATTCATCAAGAGGATAATCAAAATCTGATACTTTCATCTTCTCTTTTCTCCTCTCATCACATAATTTTCTTCTCGTCTATTTATATAATCATCATCTTGAAAAGCATCAACAAACCATTTTCCTATATTTCTACCAAGTCTTTTAGTTGTTAATTTAAATTTATTTTTATATTTATATATATTATCGGATAAATATATTTTATTTTGAGAATTATATGTATTATTAACTCTTGATTTATTTAATTTTAAATTTTCTGAAACACCATCAGTTACTCTTCTCATTGCCTCATTTACAATTTCATTTTCTTCTAAATGCATTTGATAATTTCTTCTTAAATTTCTTTGTCTAAAATCTGTATTATTAATTTGTTCTCTTCGGAAATTTATATCAATTAATTCATTTTTATCTAAACTATTTATCTTTTGTTCTATTAAGCCACATTTACTAAGTTCAGTAGCTATTCTTTTTAAATTTACCATCTCTGATTTTTTATAATAAAATTTGCCTTGATTAACATAAATAAATCCATATGTTTCAACAAGTGCCATTACTATTATAACTAAATTAGAAACTAAAACATTATTTAACCCAAGTGATATTAAAACATTACCAACACCAAGACCTGTGAAAAAAATCGCAACAGAAAGTCCTAACATAATAGCATTATATTTTACTCTCTTATTAATATATTTTCCATTAATTTTATTCTTTTCATTTTTTAAATCATTAACATACTCAGTTATTTCTTTTTTAGTCTCAGGATTATCCAAATAAAATTCTTTTGTAGAATAGCCATTTGCAACATCATATGTTATATTTATTTTTTCTTTAGCAAAATTCCCGTATTTTTCTACATCGTCATATTCAGGTTCACTTACATATCTTATTTTTTTCATATAATCACACATTCCTATATAAATAAGTTTTCTTGATAATTAATACCAAGATGCTTATAACTTTTAGCCGTTGCAACACGTCCACTTCTAGTTCTTTTAATAAATCCATTTTGTAAAAGAAAGGGTTCACATACATCAAGTAACGTTGTTACCTCTTCACCAATTGATGACGCAAGCGTTTCAACTCCAACTGGCCCACCATTGAATTTATTAATTAAACTTTCTAAATATTGATGGTCAACTTCATCAAGACCATAAATATCAACTTTTAATCTATCAAGTGCATCTTCTGTAGTTTTTAAATCAATCTTTTCTTTACCGTCGACAAGAGCAAAATCTCTTACTCTTTTAAATAAACGATTTGCAATTCTTGGAGTTCCACGACTTCTTTTAGCAAGACTCATAGCTGCATCACTTTCAATTGGCATATTTAAAACTCGACTAGTTCTTTCAACAATTAATTTTAATTCTTCATTTGTATAATATTTTAGCTTACAAACAATACCAAATCTATCTCTTAAAGGACTGGTAATATCTCCTGCACGAGTTGTTGCACCAACTAAAGTAAATGGAGGTAAATCAATTTTTATACTACGAGCAGACGAATCACTTCCAACTACAATATCTAAAGTAAAATCTTCCATCGCAGGATAAAGTATTTCTTCAATGAACCTTGGAATACGATGTATCTCATCAATAAATAATACATCTCCTGGTTCAAGACTTGATAAAATGGCTGCTAAATCACCTGGCTTTTCAATTGATGGACCACTGGCTGTTCTAATATTTTTCTCTAATTCATTTGCAATTATCATAGCAAGCGTTGTTTTTCCAAGTCCAGGTGGACCATATAATAATACATGATCAAGTGCTTCGTCACGAATCTTAGCAGCTTCGACAAAAACTTTAATATTGTCTTTAACTTCACTTTGACCAATATACTCCGAAATTGTACTAGGTCTAATTGTAGATTCTACTTCTATATCTTCATCAAGTTTTTCTTCATCTACTATTCGCATAAATCCTCCTATTTAATCATTAATCTTAAAGCCTCTTTTATTTGCTCCTCTATACTATTTTCTTTATTGATTCTTCCAATTACACTCTTTACATCTTTATCTTTATAACCAAGTGCAAGAAGTGCTTCATATACTTCATCATTAACTGTCTCAACTATTCCTGTAACTTCCAATTTGCCTTTTAAATCAAGTATCATCTGACGTGCTAATTTATCTCCAATTTTTGGAAACTTCTTTAAATATAAAATATTTTCTCGATTAATTGCATCAGCTATTCCTGAAATAGAACCCATAGCAATTATTGGAAGTGCCATTTTAGGACCTAATCCCTTAACTGAAATAAGTTTTAAAAACAAGTTCTTTTCATCTAAACTTTTAAATCCATATAATAAATGTTCATCTTCTTTTATTTGTTGATATAAATAAACTTTATTTTCCTCATTTTCCTTAAAAGAATATGGGTTAGGAGTATATATTAAATAACCTATTCCATTATTGTCAATAACAATACTATCACTATCTATTTCAACTACTTTTCCAATTATATAACTATACATTTAAATCACCTTTACTAAATAATTATATAAAAAATAAAGTGATTTGTCTATCACTTTACTTATTATTTCTTAATTTTATTATTCAACTATTCTATATGGATTATTTAATGATCCATCTCCATCACCAACAAATACAACATCACTTTTTAAATTAAGAACAGGACGAACACCATTTGAATGACTTGTAACATTTCCATTACTATTTACTACTCCAGAATTTGACCAATCAATTACTGTATTTGAATCATTAAATGATGGAGAAATAAACCAATTCCATCCACTATTAAGTGATGCAAGCATCCAATTAACTTTTCTTATATTTTCTACTTCCTTATAATCAGATAATTTTGTTTCCCACCAAAGTGAAGATGATGTTGCATATCCATAATCACTTGGATAAAGTAATCCTACCTTTCCTACCCAACTTTTCTTATTATTTTTGTTATCAATACCTCTTTCATCAGCATATACTTTAGAAACTGTAGCATCTAGATCAACACTTCCTAAATAATATGTTGCTTCAGTTATAAATTTTTTATATTTTGCTTCAATTGTATCATAGTAACTATTATGATTTAATGAATTTTCATCATTCAAATAATACATTAAGCCTGATGTTGACCAATCGTTATAAGTTGTTGTTCCATTTACTGAATTATTCCAATACATTTTACTTACACTTGCATTTCCAATATTTTCAACTGACTCCTCAATATTATATGTTTCATTTAAACTATTTGTATAAGTTGGTGGAGCCTCTTCTATAGGTGTATCTTTTACTATTTTTATATTATATTTTCCATCACCATCATCATCAAATAAACCAATAATTCGATAGTTTTCATCATTAAAAATAATATAGTTATTTATATTACCACCAGAATAACGATATTCTCTTAAATAATCTCCATTATTATATATTTGACCAAGCATATTAACTGGAACTAATCCATTATTCTCTTCATTTGTTATTAATTCTTCTGAAGCAGGTATCATAGCCTCTTGATATAACGCAACATCGATTGCACCTACAAACTCTTTTTGAACTATATCGTTTGTATCACTTACTTTATCTTGATCAACCCATACTTTAAGATAAATTGTCTTAGATTTTCCTGCTTCTAAATTATAACCTGTATATATTATATTATTGCTATCTTTTAAATTACCTATTATATTATATTTTACATTATTAAAACTTATTGCATATTTAATATAACTATAATCAAGAGTTGATTTAGCATTTTCTTTATTTATAAGTTTTATTTCATATTTTTTTATGTTTAGATTCTTACTATTTCCAAGAAGTGCATCTGTATTAGTAAAAGTTAAAGTGATAGCATCTCCTTTTAATCCTTCTTCTTCAGACATGGGCATACTACCTTTTAATAAAACTGGATTACTACTACTCAAAGTTAAGTTTAAATCATTATCTTTAAAACTTATAACTTCCCAGCCATTATTATCAAAATTTGTAAGAAGCGAATAACTACTTCCCATAAATAAAGTTACCATTAAAAAAACAGCAATAACTAAATACTTTTTTTGAATATTTATATTTTTATCACTTTTCTTTAATAAACTAGGCTCCATCATATCAATCATCTCCTACGCTAATTAAATTATATATTATATTTAGAAAAAATACAATAAATTTAAATCTTTTTTTATTTTTTATCTAAATATTATAAATTTATTTCTTTTAAAATATTTTTTAAAAAATTTGCGACTTCTCTACTACTTTCTTCTAAGAAAGATTCATATGTTATTTTATTATTAGTTCCAACAACATCTGAAATACTTCGAATTACTAAAAATGGAATATTTGAAAGATATGCAACTTGAGCAATACTTGCACCTTCCATTTCAGTTGCAATAGCCTTAAATTTTTTATTTATCTTATCACTCATTGTTAAATTACTTACAAAGATATCTCCTGATGCAATAACTCCACTTTTTACTTTTAAATTTAATTTACTTGCTACCTCAGTTGCAATTTTAATTAAATATTCATCGCATTTAATACTTATACCTACATTTGGAATATATCCTTTAGGATGATTAAATTCTGTTATATCAAAATCATGTTGAACTAAACTATCTGCAATTACTATATCTAATACGTTTAATTCATGACTTATTCCTCCAGCAACTCCTACATTAAACAAATAATCTATTTTCATATTATCAATTAATATTTGAGTAGTACGGGCAGCATTTACTTTTCCAATTCCAGATTCAACTAATATTAACTTTTTATCTAAAAATTCTACTTCATAAAAAACTAAATCAAATATTTTATATGTATTTATAACTTTTAATTCTTGAATAAAAGCATTTAATTCCTCTTTCATTGCAAATATTATTCCAATCATTTTTTACTCCTACTATTATTTAATAATTAATTACGTTTTTTACCAATAAATTTATAAACTGCAAAGCCACCAACTAATAATACAAATCTTCCGATTATTCCACTGGATGTATCACTTACATTATCAGTTGTTTCTTTTTTATTTGTTGATTTTATAGAACTTTTTTCTTCATACTTACAAGATCCATCATCTACTTTTGCATTTTCATCATAATTAGTCGCATTTAAATCCGTGCAACCTTTTTTATATTCACAACTACCATCATCTATTTGAGCTTCAACATCAAAATTAATAGCATTTTCATCTGTGCAACCCTTTTTATATTCACAACTACCATCATCAATGGTAGCTGAAGGATTATAATTAATTGCCATATTGTCCATGCAGCCTAGTACATCATAAGTACAACTTCCGTCATTTTTATTCGCATTTTCGTTATAATTTTTAGCTTTGGAATCTGTGCAACCATATATAGTATATATACAACTACCATCATTCGCGTTAGCATTAGCATTATAGTTATCTGCTTTATAGTCTGTACAACCATATATTACCTGAGGAGTACATCTACAACTTGGACTCAAACTTCCATCACAGCAAACAGATCTGCCACTTCCACTACAGCCACATTCTCCACCATGACTTGAACAACAACCTCGTCCTGCATAAACTTGAAAAGGAAATAAAAATAGTAATAAAATTAACATTAATCTTTTCATTATACATCCTCAATTATTTATTACTTTTTATTTAAAACCGTAACTTTTAATATTTTTTCTAAATCGTAGTATTTATTTAATTCCTCATAGTTTTTTTCTTCAATTAAACTCATGAGATAACTATCAACATCATCATCTTCTTTAATAATCAATATTTTTTCTTCTTTTTGCAAACGCATATTATTTTCTATGGAATTAATATTAGAAACTGTTCCTTTTTTAATTTTTATTTCTCTTTTATTTAAAGAACAAAGATTCATTAAAGCCCGAAAGAAAAAATATTTTTTATCATCATTAAAATTTTTAAGACGGTTTAGAAACGTTTCTATAAATTCATTTTTGACTCTTTCATTGTTAAACTTAAAATACATATTTATTAAATTTATTTCATTATAAGATAAAAGGTAACTTCTTTCTCTTAATAATTTTCTTAAAATAGAATCATCATTTAATTTTTCCTTTATCTTCTTTAAACAACTTGCATTACTTAATAATTTATTATCATTTTTATAAATTATTGGTATTTTAAAAACATGAGTTCCGTAGTTATTAGTATATTTACCAAAAAGAGTAATGGCTCCTAATCTATTATGATTATTTCTTGCATTTTCTTCTGTTATTGTTTTTATATTATCAAGACAAAACTCAGCAATATTATTTTCATATTTTTTTATAACATCTTTATTATTTTGAAAATTACTAATAATATAATTATCCATTTCCAATAAATCATTTGAACTTTTAAGTACAATTCCATTACTTCCGGATTTATCAATATGAAACATCAAATAATAGTTCATGAATCCTCCTATTTTTTAATTTTAGTTTCAAGATCTACTCTTAAAACTATAGCAATGCTTGCAATCAAACACATTAAATATGATCCCCCATACGATAAGAATGGTAATGGAACACCAGTAAGTGGTATCAAACCAAGAAGTCCTCCTAAATTAATTAAAATATGTAAAAGTATATACCAAAATATTCCATAACATAGAATTGAACCACGTGTGGTTGTGCTTCGTTTAGCAATTAAGAATATTCTCCATAAAACAATGAATAGTAAAAGAAGTATACCAATCGAAACTAAAACACCTAGTTCTTCGACAATAATTGCAAAAATAAAATCTGTATATGCCTCTGGTAAATATAAATACTTTTGAGTACTATTACCAAGTCCTTTTCCAAATAAACCACCGTTATTAATAGCAATATAACCATTACATACTTGATTACCATTTCCATATATTCTCTCACATGGTTTTAAAAATTCAAATCTTTCAATTTGCCTATCAAATAATATCTTTACTCCATTATTTAAAAGAAGTAATAAAGCAATACCTATAACACATATTAAACCTATAAAACTATTTTTCTTTATTTTTTTCTTAATTGGTAATATTAAAAATATCATAAATACTATTCCAACATAAAGTATAGTTGTACCTAAATCAGGTTGAATAGCAATTAAAAGAGCTGTTCCGGCACTCATTATTAAAGGGAATATTACTTTTTTTAAATCCATACAGTTTTTCTTAATACTATAATAACAACTAAACCATATAATGGTAATTATTTTAGCAAATTCAGATGGTTGGATAGTTACAAGCCCAAGTAAACTAAACCAACTCCTTGCTTGATTGGTTATCTTTCCATAAACAAGAACAACACCTAAAAGTCCAATTATTATAAGCATAAATAAAAAACTAAAATAGTGATAAACTTTTGTATCAATTTTTAATATAAAAAAAGAAATGATTAAACTTGGTACTAGAAAAATAAGTTGTCTTAAAAAGTAATAGTAAGGACTTTTAGCATATTTCATATAACTAGTAACATTTGATGCTGAAAAAATCATAACAAGTCCAATAACTAGCAAAATTATAACACTAACAACTAACCATTTATCAAGTTTCTTAAACATAAAATCATTCCTTTAATTAATTTAAATTATATCGATGTCATCATTTATTTTTTCTATTGATTTCTTTGGTGTCTTTCTAATTAAATCTGCATCTTTATTTTTATCTTCAGTTCTATTTTCTTTTTTCTTTTTATTTCGATTTACAAATTGTACTATTCCTATAATAACAATTGATAAAACGTCAAAGGCCATAACAGCAACGACTCCCTTTTTAGAGACTTTATTTTTTGCTATTACTCCACTTCCCTCTTTTATAATATTAATCTTATAAGTATTATAGAATTCATCATCATAAGTGACTTTTATTTTAATAATACTTCCATTTTCCAAATCCAAATTACCCGTTATTTCAACATCAGCTTCACTTAATTTAGCAATTGCTTTAATAACTAAATAATTTTCATTTTCAATTTCTAAATCATATTCATACTTATCTGGCTTAAAATCTAT
Organism: Bacilli bacterium; assembly: GCA_017460745.1. Lineage (GTDB taxonomy): Bacteria > Bacillota_I > Bacilli_A > RF39 > UBA660 > RUG591. The sequence goes on from JAFUAL010000063.1 coordinate 27,350, forward strand.
TTCATAATTATCAATAGTAAGAGATTTAAGATTAGCAAGTGTTTTATCATCTTCATCTAATTTTGTTACTTTAATAATATATGTATTAGTATTTCCATCATTGTTTACTTCTATTTTAACTTCATTTTCACCAACTGATAATTTTGGATTAGTAATTTTTACTTCGGCTTTAGAATCAGTTGCTTTAGCTTCTATATCAAGTTTATCAACACTTTTTAATACTTTAATTGAATAATCAGTTACTTCTTTATCAAAGTCTATTTTATGATTTTTGATAGTTAAACTTTTTAAAGTAACATCAGCCTCACTTCTTTTAGTAACTGTAAGTGTATAAGTTAACATATCTCCTGCTTCTGATTGAACTTTTATTTTAATTTCTTTACTTGCTTCAAAGAAATCAAAACTTGCTTTATTATTTTTAAAATCTATAATCGTTGCTTTTTCATCATTTGGAATAGCTTCTATTTCAAGTTTTTTAGTTCCATAACTAACACTTGTTGTATATTTAGTTGTATCATCTTTTAAAGCAACTTCTGTCCCGTTAACACTTATTTTTTTCAAAGTACCATCAGTTGACATAACACTTTTAGTAATTTTAAATGTATAAGTATTAGATTTATTTCCATCTTCGCTTTTTACTGTAACTTCAAACTTATTCTCTCCTTCTTTAATTTCTAATGTCTTTGCTTTTTCTGGAGTTACAGTTGCTTTACTATTAGTAGGTTCATAAGTGATTTTAACTGATTTAGTATCATTATCTCTAACAATGTGTTCGCAAACATATCCAGTTGTATTTTTAGTACAAACTTTATTTTCACCATCAATTGTTATATTTTTTAAGGTTGCATCAGCTTTTAGTGTGTCATCCTCTGTATCATCACTATTTTCACCTTGATTGTCACTTCCTGTTTCGTCATCATTATCTGTATTTTCACTGCCAGTAGTTGCATTAGTTTCATCATTCTCTGCTTTTACATCCATAATATTAAACGTATTTATATTCAAAGTTAATACCCCAATCATTAATAGAAAAATAAATATTTTTTTCATACACACCTCTACTATTTTCATTATATCAAAAAAAATTAACTTTTTCAATATAATTGTTAATTTGTACATTTTCCTTTGTGTAGTGTTACAATTGATGTGAAACATTTATATAGAAAAAAAGTGATTCAAGTCGTATAATATTGAGTCGTTCAAAAACAAATATTAACGAAAGGACTTGAATCACATGAATAGTATAATAAAAAATAATGAAAAAAGCA
>JAFUAL010000064.1 GCA_017460745.1 Bacilli bacterium
ATATATAAAATATAAAAATATTTTAAAAAATAATATTGTTTTTTTTGTAATGTTTTTATTTATGATAATTTATATAGTATTTTTATCTAATATTATATTTAGTATTAATATAAATACAAGTAACTTAGAAATAGAAGAATTAGTAAGAAGTGAATTAAGTAAAAATAATATTAGTTTATATAAATTTGTTAAAAGTTTTGAAGAAAAAGAAAAAATAAAAAATAAAATATTAAATGATAATAAAAGTAAACTCGAATGGTTAGAAATTACAAGACATGGTAGTAGTTATAATATTAATGTTTTAGAAAGAATTAAAAAAGATATGAATGAAGATAAGAGTCCAAGTAATATTGTTGCTAAAAAGAATGCTATTATTTTATCAATTGATGCAAGAAGTGGAAGTATAGTAAAAAAGTTAAATGATTATGTAAAGCAAGGTGAAGTAATAATAAGTGGTGAAATTATACATAAAGAAAATATTGTTGATAAAGTAAAAGCAAGTGGTACTATATATGGTGAAACTTGGTATAATGTTCATGTTTCATATCCTGTTAGTTATTATGATAAAACAAAAACTGGTAATATTACTAAAAGGTTCCATTTAAAACTTTTTAACAAAGATTTTATAATCGGTGGTAAGTATAAAAATGAAGATGTAAAAGAAACAAAAATTTTATTTAATAAATTTACACCAATTAAACTTAGTTTTGAAACAGCAGAAGAAGTTATTTTAATAGATGATTTATATACAGTAGATGAAGCATATGAAGAGGCTTTAAAACTAGCAAGAGAAAAATTGCTCAGTAACTTGCCAGATGACTCTGAAATTTTAAATCAAAAAAAATTGAAATTAATTATAAATAATAGTACAATAGATGTAGATATTTTCTTTAAAGTTTATGAAAATATTACAGAAGTAAAAAGAATTGAGGAAAGTCATGAATAATACTAAGTTATTTCGAGATATAATGTTTGTAATGGAAACAACTTGGCCAATTATTGCAGTTACAACAATTGCTTTAATATCATTAAGAATTACATACATTATAAAAAATAAAAAGAAATTTATTGTCTATGAAGAATTATTAAAATTAATATCAATTATTTATATATTGATGTTTTTCCAAATAGTAACTTATCAGGATGTTATCTCTTATGGAAATAATTTTATTCCATTTAAAGAACTAACAAGATATCAGATAGGAACAAGTTTGTTTTATAAAAATATAGTTGGTAACATTTTACTTTTTATGCCATATGGTTTTTTTATAGGATATTACTTGAGATTAGAAAAAAAAGATTCAAAACTTGCTCTTGGACTGATTTTAGTTGTATCTTTATCAATTGAATGTGTTCAATTATTAATTGGAAGATGTTTTGATGTTGATGATATATTACTTAATTTATTAGGTGGAATGGCAGGTTATAGTATTTATAGAATACTTGAAAAAGTAACAGATAAAATGAGTAAAACAACAATTAGTACAATTTTAACATCAATGATAATAATTTTAATTGTAGTACTTTTATATATGATGATGTGAGGTAGTTATGAAAATAGGATTATTTAATGAAACAGAAGAAAATATAGATGATTATTTTAAAGAAATAAAGAAAGTTTTAGAGCGTGGACTTGATATGCTTGATATAAAGGAATGTGAATTTAATATTATAGTTGTAGGTAATAACTATATTCATGAACTTAATAAAACGTACCGGGGAATAGATCGAGAAACTGACGTGATTAGTTTTGCTTTAGAAGATGATAAGACATTTAATTTAGAAAGTAGAGTACTTGGAGATATTTATATATCAATTGATAGAGTTTACAGTCAAGCAAATGATTATGGTCATTCTGTTTTAAGAGAATTTGCTTTTTTAGCAGTTCATGGAATGCTTCATTTACTTGGATACGACCATATGAATAAAAGTGATGAAGAAGTTATGTTTAATCTTCAAGAAAAAATATTGGAGAGTGCAGGAATTACACGTTAAAAAATTAGTTAAATAAATTTAAAAATATAGTGGAAAAAAAATGAAATATGTGTTATCCTATATAATAGGAGATGGAAAGAATGAATGGAGTAGGGATTAATTTATTTTGGATACCAAAAGAGGTGCGATATTATGTGATAGTACCAATTGTAGCTATTTTAGTTATATATTTGGTGTTTAGTTTAGTTTATAGAAGAAAAAAAGGAACTCGTTATTACGATTATGTTGTTGATTATGTTTTTAGTACGCTTGGAATAGTTTTTTGTGCGTTACTATTTAGTTTAATACTTGGATATAGTATTTCAACAATTAGAGCATTGATGATTAATAGAATAATTGAAAATTATGTTCCACTTGCAACTTTGTTAGTTATTTTACCAATTATTCCGTTTGGCTTTTTAATATTTGTTATAAGAGTATTCTTCAAGAATTTAAAAAGAAAAGAGTTGTTAGATGCTGAAGAATTTGATGCTATATATGAAAGTAATAATAAAATAGATGAATTAGATGATATTGATATAGATGATGAAGATTTACCAAGAATTGGTCCAGTGGAAAAGAAAGAACCAGATATAGAATCAGTGGTATACGAAGATGTTGAATTAATAAAAAAGAACGGTTAATTTATTAACCGTTTTTATATAACTCTTTTTTTAGGTTTTCTAAATTATCATACATAAGAGAAACATAAGTTTGTTCGCTTTCTCTTTCTTCATCAGTTATATTTTTTAAATTTTTGAAAGTGATTTTTTCAACATTATTTTCGTTTACTATGGCATCAACATCTTCTTGAGTTACTGAATTTTCATAAACGTATAAGTATTTTATCGTTCCTTGTTTTAAATAACTTTTAAATAATTGAATATTTTTGTCATAGCTTAAGTTTTCTTTATCAAGAGATATAACTTCTAAATCATATTTTGTTAAATATAATAAAGCATCATCATTTACAAATATTGTTTTGAAATTGGCATTTTCAATTGAAGTTTTATATTCAGCATCAAGTGATGATAACTCTACTTTTAATTGCTCGTATAACTTATCTATATTTTTTAAAAGGTAAGTACTTGATATATATTCTGAAAGTCCATTTTTTATGTTTTGAGATATCATTAATAAATTTGATGGATTAAGCCATAATTCGTCTTCTTTATTTTTAAATTGCATTCCAAATGTTGCATCAATTATTTTAATTTTATTATTCTTATTTAAAAAAGTTACAGCTTGATTAGAGTCTTTGGTAAGTCCCATATAAATAAACATATCTTTAGCACTATAATCTTTAATTTGTTTTTCAGTAAATGAATAATTATCAATATTAACTCCATCAGGGTAAATTGAAGTAATTAAAGCATTTTCACCATATAAACTTTTTACTGCATATTCTAAAGAATAGTTGGTTGTTATAATACTTATATTTTCCATATTATCTCTTTTAAAAAGAGAACAACCGGTAACTGTAAGTATTACTAAACTTAACATTATAAATAAACATATTTTCTTTTTCATATTAACACCAAATATATTTTACTATTAATTTTAATTTATATCAAGTAGGTAAATTATTAAGTATTTAAATACCAAATGTCAAATAAGAAAAATAAATGTAAAGTTTAAAAAATTTTATTGACTAAATTATAAAATTGTAATAAGATTTAAATGTATGGTTAAACCATACATGCACTTATGATTTTAATGAGTGCATAAAACCAAAACCCCCTGAAGAGAGCGAAAGCTCTCACTTTTTTTATAAAGATTAATAATATCAAGGTTTTTTATTATTTTATAGATGATTTTAAGATGAATTAGGCGATAGTAAAAGAAATAATGATATTATTACATAAAATGTTTGCAATTTACGTCGTTTCTTGAAATAAAATAAAAATAAATATATAATTATAAATGTATTAACAAAATATTACTGAAAGGAGTTAATCAATTAATATAATTGATTATGCGTGAATTAAAATGATAAAAGGAAAACCATTTGTAAAATGGGCTGGTGGAAAAAGACAAATAATTGATAAATTATTAAAATATGTTCCTGATGAATTTAATACATATTACGAACCATTTATAGGTGGTGGAGCTTTATTGTTTGAACTATCACCTAATTTAGCAGTAATAAATGATTCAAATAAGGAATTAATGAATGTTTATAATGTTTTATGCAACGAAGTTAAATTTAAAAAAATGTGTCGTGTTTTAAATAGTTATGAAACAAATCATAGTGAAGACTTTTTTTATGAAATAAGAAATAAAGATAGAAATAAAACATCTTTTAAAAGAATGTCTGATTATACGAGAGCGGCTAGAACAATATATTTGAATAAAGCTTGTTTTAATGGATTATATAGAGTAAATAGTAAAAATGAATTCAATGTTCCATTTGGTAAAAAGTTAAAAGTAAATACTTATGATGGTGGTAATTTAATAACAGTAAGTAATTATTTAACAATGAATAATATAAAAATATTAAGTGTTGACTTTGAAGAAGCAGTAAAAGATGCCAAAAAAGGAGATTTTATTTATTTCGATCCACCATATGATTCTGATACTTCAACATTCAATAGTTATACAGAAGAAGGCTTCAATAAAGAAGAACAAAAAAGATTAGCAAGAGTTTATAAAGAACTTTCTGATAGAGGGTGCTATGTAATGCTTTCTAATCATAATACTTCATTAGTACAAGAATTGTATAGAGATTATAATTTTCATGTAATAGAAGCTAAAAGAAATATAAATGCAAATGGAAAAAAAAGAGGTAAAGTTGAAGAAGTAATTATTACAAATTACGAAAATGATAGAACTTTTAATGATAGGGAGGTGTAGGTTTTGAAAAAAACTATTGCTCAACTTTGGGAAGAAATTTTTAGTGATTATAATATAGTAAATGAAATAGCAGAACAAGGTTGTTTTAGAATAACTGCTGATCAAATTAGAAAATATAAAGAACCTCGTTTGATGGCTAAATTTGATTTTTCTAAACAATTACCTAAAGTATTTAAGGAAAATGAATTAGGTATTTTGCCTATAAAAAATGGAGAATATATTATAGGTAAATTTAATTTATTTGAAAATATTGAAAATACAAAATATGATGAAATAGATTTTAAGAAAGTTGAATTACCCAGTTTTATTGAAACAATTGATCCTGATAATATTTATTCAGAAAGTAATGCATTAAATGTTGCATGTTTATCAGGAATGTTTAATGATGCTTTTAATGAAGAATTATATGAAACTATTCAAGGAAAAATGCGAACTAATACTTTTAAATTTACAATATCTTCTAATAATATTGTAAATAGTGTAGAAGTTAATGGGGCGGCAATTGAAATAGATGGTGGATATGAAGGTAGATCAAAGGTTGTTTTAGTTGAAGCTAAAAATTCAATGCCAAAAGATTTTGTAATAAGGCAATTATATTATCCTTATAGACATTGGAAAGATAAGATATTAAAAGAGATAATTCCAGTTTTTTTTGTTTATGATAATGGTATTTACAATATGTTTATCTATTCTTTTGAAGATTTATATAATTACAATTCTTTAAAATTAATTGATATTAAAAGATATATGGTATCAAGTAAGTCTTCTGATACAATTAAGAAAGAAGTATATGAAAATATTAAATTAATAGATGAATTGTCACAGGAAGAAGTTCCACTACCACAAGCTGATTCATTTTCTAAGGTTATTGGTGCATTAGAATTAATTAATAATGATATTAATACTGCAAATGGTATAGCAACGGAATTAGAATTTGATAGTAGACAAGGAAAATATTATATTGATGCATTAAGATATTTAGAATTAGTCGAAAAAGGAAACAAATTTGGAAAATATAAGTTATCTACTCTGGGATTTAAACTAGTGAATCTAGATATGAAGAATAGAAATAAAAAGATATTTGAATTGATTTTAAAACATAAACCATTTTATGAAGTTTATGAATATTATGTTGCAAATGAAAAATTGCCATCAAAAGAATTTATTAAAAATATTATTAGGAAATATATACCTAATATGGCTGAAGAAACTGTTAATAGAAGAGCAAGTACAATACGTGGTTGGATTCAATGGATAATTGGAACTCAAGTATAATGTGTTTTTGATGGAATATAGCATATGATAGAAGAAAATTTATAGTAAATTTTAATTTCTGTATTTTTTTGATTCTCGATTAATATTTAAAATAATACCAATTATAAATAAGAAAACAAGTAGACTAGTACCTCCATAGCTAATAAATGGTAAGGGAATACCAGTAATAGGAAGAAGTCCTATGGTCATTCCTATATTTTGAATTTGACCATACAAAATCATTATAAAGATACCTAGTATTATATATTTATCAACTAATTTAATTTTTTTATTTGCAAGTTTTAATATACTAGTATCAAAAATAACTAAAATAAATAGTAAAAAATAAGCCCCGATGAGTCCAAAATTAGAAGTATAAGTTGTAAAAATAAAATCAGTTTGAGGTTCTGGAAAATAAACTGTATTTTGTAGATATCCAAATCCTAAAGTACCACTTGCACCTATTGCAATTAAGCTGTTTTCTAGTTGATAACCACTCATATTAAACCAATTTAAAACTCTATCAATTCGGTAGAATATATCGTATCCAACAATTGATATAAATAAATCTTGTTTAAAAAAATATAAAGTTATAATACTTCCAAAAATAATTAGAAAAACACTTAAAAAAGTTATATACCAAACTTTATTTAATTTAATAAAAAATAAAAAAGTAATAAAAATTAAAAGATAAATAATAACAACACCAGTATCTGGTTCTAAAAAAGTTAAAATACTAGGAATAAGAGTTAATATTAATAATTTAAGTAATAATATGAATTCATTTTTAGTATTTTTTTCTTTATTTTTATTATATTCAGATATAATACATGCAAGAGATATAATTAAACTTATTTTCATAAGTTCAGATGGTTGAAAACTTATACTACCTAAATATATCCAACATTTACTACCATTTATTTCTATGCCAAAGATTAATAAAAACAAAAGTAAAATATTAATTCCAATATAAATTAATAAATGATATTTTTTTAAATAATTAAAACCTTTAAATGTTGTAAAAAGAATTATAACACTTCCTAGTATATAAAATAATAATTGTTTTAAATACAAATTATGTAATTCTATTTTTAAAAAATTATGAGTAGCATATATAGATAATATACTAATTATCATAATAATGAATAAAGATATAATGATTTTTAAATTAATTTTATCTGTTTTCATATTTATATTATGAATGAATATTCATAGTTTTATACTATAAGTCATATGATAAAATAGGAGTGATTTATGAAGAAATTACCAAAAATATTTCAAAATGAATTAACAAATAATGTTAAAAATAATAAAAAAGTATATGATAGTTTAAATGATAAATTTGATGTAGTTATAGAAAATAAAAAAACAAGCAAAGATAAGGATAAAAAAATACTTACAGTGAAGGAAAAAATAAAAGAATTAATTAATAAAAATAATTACATTTTTAATACTAAAGTTACTTTAATTTTTGAATCAGGAGAAAGAGTTTGTAATATAGCAGGTATTGTTAATAATCATATTATAACTATGGATAATGAAATAATAAAAATTGATGATTTAAAAGATATAAAATATTAAAAAGTTTAGAGAATAATATATTTTATCCTCTAAACTTTTTATAAACCCTCTTTTATATATATTTCATAAAGTTCTTTATCAATTGATGTATCTTTAGATAAAACATTGTTGAAATTATTTTAACATGAGTGAGTGTTTCTGTACCTATACGTTATAAATTAACATAGGTATAATTTTAGTATTTTGGAATATAATATGTTTGACAAATAATACAAATTATGATATTATTTAGTCATGGAAGCAGTACGCTTCGGGGCACGTTGTATAGCGTGCGGTTAGGAACGGCACCAGTCGTTCTTTTCTTTTGGAAAAACTTTTAATCCTTTACCGCTTATATTTGGATAACCAACTATTTTATTTTTTATAATATTAAATGCTGGATTATCTTTTTTATATTTAACTAACTGATGTATGGGATAAGAAAATAAATCAGCAATTTCTAACCCAGCGTATGTTGATGAATGACCACCATACCACTTAGGATTAAAATAAACTCCAGCCACTTTTTTTTGAAATTCAGATGTTGATATTTTATCTCTACCTTTTTTTAAAATAACATTAGATATGTGATTTAATAATATTTTATCATCTTTTTTACCACGTGATTCGAGTATTATAATACCCTTTTTATTTTTATTTGTTGAATATATATATCTTTCTAAAAGAAAATCAAAGGCAATTTCATATATATTATTATTATAATTCTGTTTTATAAAATTTTCTATATCAATTGTTACAGAGATAATCTTACAATCAACATTATTTAAAATCAAGCTTAATTCATTTGTAAAATCTACATGATTTATAACTTTATCATTAAAAGCACCATCATGTCTTCTAATATCACGTGAATGAAAGCAGACATATCTCGTTTCTTTAAATTTTGTATCATAATAAAATCCATTAGAAGGCCAAAATTTACTTTTTAATTTTCTTATTTCGTTTCTCATTTTAGAATAACCGCTTTTATTAAAAATACACCCGGTAATTGTAAAATATTTTTCATCGTTATTAATAGATTGATTATTAATGATTTTTTTATAGACAAGTTGCTGTTTATCAACACTATTATTTTCATCGATAAACATTACATAGTCTATATCATGATTCCAACTTTTTATTTTTTGCGGGTAATCAAACCAATTATTTTCTTTTTCCATAAATTCCTCCAACTTTTATACAACACAAAAGTATTTATTGTTGCATTAATTCTACAAAATATTATAATTTAATTGTATAAAATAAGCAATATATTTACATAAAAAAAGAAACCAAATAGGTTTCTATAATCCTTCTTGTTTATACATTTCGTATAGTTCTTTGAATCTTTGAAAGTGAACAATTTCTCTTTGACGAAGCCATAGTAGTGGTCCTAATACATCTGGATCATTGGTTAAATCAATCAAATTCTCATATACGGCTCTGGCTTTTTGTTCGGCAGCCATGTCTTCCATCAAATCAGCTTTTGGATCTCCTGTAGTTGCAAAATACATTACTGTAAAAGGAACACCGTTTGCATCAGTTGGATATAATGCCTTACCATGTTCTGCATAATGCGAATCAAGTCCTGCTTCTTTAATTTCTTCTAAACTCGCATCTTTTATTAATTGATAAATCATTGTTGAAATCATTTCAACATGAGCAAGTTCTTCAGTTCCAATATCAGTAAGAAGGGCTTTGCCACGATTATCTGGCATTGTATATCTTTGATTTAAATATCTAAAAGCAGCTGCAAGTTCTCCATTAGAACCACCATATTGAGTAACTAAAATTTTAGCAAGACGTAAATCTTTAGTTTTAATATTTATAGGATATTGTAATCTTTTTTCATACTTCCACATACTAAATCTCCCATGGCCATTTATCATTTTCCCAAGCAAAAGGTGTATTTGTATCTATTTCACCAGTAATAGTTAATGGACCATATCTCCTTTCATAATTTTTTGTTTCAGTTTTTTCCATTTCTAAATATCTATTAAATAGATTTAATGCTTCAGTGTTGTTTGGATAAACATCAAGCAATAAATTAAGCTCATGACGTGCAAAAGATAATTGATTAACATTAAGTAACATTTCATCACGTTCATTTGTAATACTTATTCCCTTTGGTTTAAAATTTTTATAAGTTTCATATAAATTTTTAAATAAATTACCTTTAACATAACCTTCGTATGGATTAAATAGAGTAGTAGGTGATATATTCATATTATTGTTGTTATTTTGAAAGTTATTTTCATTTAAATTTGTAAAGTAATTCATTTCATCAAACATATCATAATTCATAATTTCCTCCTCTTTATAATGTATTTAATTATGGTAATTTGTAATAAGATAAATGCCTAATTTAAGTATAATTTCTAGTTAATTTGCATATAGTTTTACATGTCAAAAGAGTTGTAAATTTGCTTTAATCTATTAAATATGGTATAATTTATAGGCAAGGAGAATTTATGAATAAAATTTTAAGCAATATATTTAAAGGTCTATTAGTGGCTTTAGTACTAGTAGTTACAACAGGAGTGATTTCATTAAATATGAAAGTGTCTCCTAATACTTCGATGGTATTAGTATCATCTAGTTTGGTTAATTCAATTAAAACTGAAGAAAAAAATGTAGAAGTAGTTTCTATTCCTGAACTAGATATTTTAGAAGAGAATACAGAGATAGTAGAAGATACTAAAGAAGTTGAAGAAGTAAAAGAAGAAAAAATTGAACCAGTAGAAATAAAAGAAGAAAAAGAACTTGAAAAAAAGGAAGAAGTTGTAGAAGTAAAACCTGAACCAGTGGTTGTTCAAGAAGAAAAAAAAGAACCAGTTCAAAGTACACCAAGTGTTCCTGCGCCTAGCACAACTTATACACCAAATAATGATGCAGCTGGAAATAGTGGAGTACTTGCAACATATACAGGACTAGTTACAGCATATGGGCCTGATTGTGCAGGTTGTTATGGAGCAAAGACTGCTATGGGAGACTACGTTGGTGAAGGAAATATCTATTATAACCATCCAACTTATGGAACAATTAGAATAGTTGCAGGCGACAAGAGTATTTTAAATAAAGTTGTACGTATTATAGGACTTAATGTTTCAAGTGAACCAGTTATTGCAATCGTTCGTGATACTGGAGGAGATATTGGATTTAATAAACCAAAAGGAATAATTCTTGATTTACTTTATACAAGTGAAAGAAGTCCTGAAGTATTAAACTTTGGAATGCAACAAGCAACTGTTGAAGTACTTAGTTAATTTAATATCTATAATCATTTAAGATTATAGATATTTTTATAAAAAAATTAAACTAATTCATATTCCCTTACTGCAATTCTATTATCAGAACAATATTCCATTACAAATTTATTTTCTCTCTTACAAATGATTATTCATATTGTTTTATCTTGATTTATTTTTTTATATTTTTATTTATATAATTCAATATTAAACAAAAGTAAATCAATATAATTATATCTATTTCCTATTTTAATTTTATATTCACTTCCAATAAAACAAAAGGCATTACCTAATTCATTCATAAATGATTCTATATCTTCAAGAATTAATTTTTGAAGTATTTTTTCGGATATTTCTTTATAATTATTATTACCTTTTATAATTATAGGATTTTTTACAAAATCTATTATATCTGATTTTTCTTTCTTAATTAATTTATTTTTTGTTTCATCAGGTAATCTTTCATATTCATTTAATTTTATTATTATCATCTAATGGAAAAAGTAATCTATAATGTGATATTGTTAATTGTGCATCCAGTGGGTGCATTTTTGAAAATAAATATAATCTTCTAATATCAAATAAATATCTCATACTATATTTTTTGTTTAATTCTTTTGTTAGTTTATTTGAATATTTTTTAATTATACCTTCACCATATTTATTACCAGCTTCCAGTAGTAATTTACCAACATTATAATAAGTGATTAAATCGCTTTTGTTAATTGAATAATTTTTAATTTTTTTATTTATTTCATTGTTTACTAATTCTCTTTTTATTTCATTATAAAAATTCATATTTCCTCCTTAATAAAATAATTTAATTTCCTTTACTTACAAGTGTTTATAATTAAAAAAAGGTGGATTTTATTCACCTAATATGTTATTCATTTAAAAAATTATTATATTTTAATCTATAATTAATAAAAAGATTATAGATTTTTTTTAATTTTTCATTATCTATATAATCCTTTGCTTTATTAAATACTTCCATATAATTATTACTAAGTAGTATTTTATAATTATTTTTTATTTCATTATAAATATAATTAAGTTCAGAATTAGATAATTCTATATTATTATTTTGTCCAAATAATAAAATATCATTTTTATTTAAATTTTTTATATAATTATCTATTATTTTATTAAACATAAATCACCTAATAAAAGTTTATTCATAAAACTTTAAAAAATACAAATAATATTAGAGGTGACGTGCATGTTTCGAAAAAAAATAAAGTTTTTAGAAATATTATTATATATTTGTTTTTTAATAATAGGAGTTAGATTATTTTATTTACAAATTATTAAACATGATTACTACGAAGAATTATTAAAAAATTTAAATGAAAAAGAAGTGTATGGAGATACTATGCCAAGAGGAAAAATATATGATCGAAATGGTCATGTAATTGTTGATAATAAATTAGTTAAAACTATTTATTTTAAAAATGAAAATAAATTAAATAATAAAGAGTTAATTCAACTTGCTTATTTAGTAAAAGATTATATAGAACTTGATTATAATAAATTAACAGATTCTTTTCTAAAAGATTTTTATTTAATAGAAAATGAAAATATTATTTTAGATAGAGTAAGTGATTCTGATTATAAAAAATTTAAAAGTCATAAATTAAGCAGTACAGAATTTTATAATATAAAAAAAGATTTAATAACTGATTCTGATTTAAATAAATATACGGATGATGATAAAAAAGCAATTTACTTATTTTATTTAATGACAAATGGATACTCATATAATGATAAAGTAATTAAAACTGATGCAAGTGACTCTGAATTTGCATATTTTTCTGAAAGTAATTATAAATTAAAAGGATTTAATACTAAATATACTTATGAAAGAAATTATATATATGGTGATACTTTAAAAAGTGTAATTGGAAGTGTTGGGTATATAACAAGTGAAAATAAGGAATACTATTTAAGTCGAGGATATAGTTTAAATGATAAAGTTGGGTTATCATATTTAGAATATATGTATGATGATTATTTAAAAGGAGAAAAAGATGTATTTAAATTAGATGGTAATAATTTAATTAAAATTAAAGATGGTAAGGTAGGAAATGATTTATATTTAACTATTGATATTAATATTCAAAAAATGGTTGATAATATCTTAGAGAGTGAAATATTAAATGTAAAAAAAAATAATGTAGTAAATACTAAATATTTTGATAAAAGTTATGTAACTATATCAGATCCAAACAATGGAGACATACTTGCCATGAGTGGTAAAGTTTATAGTGATGGTAAAGTAAGTGATAATAGTTTGGGAGCTATCATGGATTCTATGGTTGCAGGAAGTGCGGTAAAGGGTGCAAGTATATTAGTAGGATACAATGAAGGAAAAATAAAAATAGGGGAATATATGATTGATAGTTGTATGAAGTTAAAAGGAACGAAACAAAAGTGTTCAATTATTACAATGGGTTATGTAAATGATCTAGATGCAATTAGACGAAGTAGTAATATTTATCAGTTTAAAACAGCACTTCGTGTTGCCGGAGTAACCTATAGTTATGATGCCCCAGCATTCGTTGATAGTAAACCTTTTGAAATATATAGAAAATATTTTTCTTTATTTGGACTTGGCGAAAAAACTGGCATTGATATAGAAGGTGAACCAACTGGAATTAAAGGAAAATTAGAAAATGCGGGACTTCTTATGAACCTTGCAATTGGTCAATATGATAGTTATACAAATATTGAACTTAATCAGTATATTGCAACTCTTGCAAATGGAAATAATCGTTATAGTTTACATTTTTTAAAAGAGATAAAAAATCAAGATGAAATAATTAAAGAATATGTTCCAACTATTTTAAATAATTTAGATACAATAGATAAAAAGTATATAGATAGAGTAAAACTTGCTCTTGGTTTAGTAATAGCTAACGGAACAGGAAGAGGCTATATAGATGAATCAAAGAATGCATCAGGAAAAACCGGTACTAGTGAAACTTTTGTTGATACCAATAATGATGGTATTTATGAAACTCCAAGTATTTCAACATCATTCGTTTCTTATTTGCCAAGTAACTCTCCTAAATATGCGATTTCTATTACTACTCCCAATATTAGTTATGTAAATAACTATAGTACTTATGTTCATCCATTTAACAAATTAGTTATTAGAAAGATTACAGATAATTTGACATAATTTTAAAAAAAATAAAAAAAAATATTTACAAGCATTCAAACGAATGCTATAATAAATTAAGAATAGGAGCAATATGAAAGATTACGATACATTAGTAAAGAAGGGAAGTAATATGAAAGAAAAATTAAATAAATATAAGGGTATATTAGTAGTACTTGTTTTATGTGTAGTAGTTGAAATGATTTCAGTAAGATCATATGCGTTTTTTAGTTATGAAGAAGAAGGACAAAGTGGTTCACTTGCAGTAGGTAAAGTGTCAGTTGATTATGAAGAACTACATTCTCTTGGAAATTTAACAAAAACTTCTCAAAGAACTTCATATGATTCAGGAGCTTACGTAGGCTTTTCTATAATAGGAAGAAATACATCAGCAAATCCATTGTATTACTACATAACAGTAAGTGAAGGAACTGCATCAGGAACAAGTGGAGCAGTAAGAATAAGAGATGATTTATTAAAGTTTAGATTAGTATCATATCCAACAGAAACAGATTATACTAACGGAACAAATGAAACAGAAATTTTTGACAATAAAGATTTTGGAGCACTAAAAAGTACAATAGTTGGAACAGGAAGTATTGCAGCAGGAACAAGTACGGATACTCCATCATATTATAAATTATACGTATGGATAAATAATGATGTAAAATTATGTGGAGCAAAGGCAGCAGGATGTGATTATTACACAATTGAACAATATCCAAAGTGGGATAATGTATATGCATCAATTAAAGTTGGAGTAAATGCAAGTTTCACTCAAAAAACAATATCTTATTTGTATGATAAGATAAAAAGTGGAGCAGTAAGTGATGCAACAGCAGTAAGTGGATCACCAATAAATTTTGGAGCAAGAAATTATAAGGATACAGCCGATGAAACAACACAGGATAATGGAAATGGAAAGTTCTACATGGCAGGAACAGGTGATAATGCAGATGATTTGGCAAGAATATATTATTATAGAGGAGATATAGCAAATAATAATGTGTCATTTGGAGGATTCTGTTGGAAAATAGTAAGAACAACGGATACCGGCGGAATAAAGATGATCTATAATGGAGTATATAATGCAAGTACAAAATGTAATAATACAAATGCAGCAGGAACAACAAGTATAAAAGAAGGAAACACAACAACATTTGCATTCAACCCAAGTTATAAAAGTGTAGCCTATATGGGATACTCATATACGAAATATATAACAATGCAAAACGGAAAAGAAAGAACAGCCTATGAATGGGTAGCAAACGCAGCACCAGATGCAGGAACAGCAGGTGATACAACAGATGATGCAAGTGTAATATTTGGAGGAGATGTAACATACAATAACGGAGTATATACGTTAGTAAATACGGATGTGGGAATTGCAACAACAAGACATTATACATGTAATTCAACAGTAAGAACAGATACATGTGCAAAAGTAAGATACTACTACTATGATAATACAACAGGAGCAAATGATAGGCATTACTATATAGAACTAGAAGGAGGAGACAACGTAGAAAATGCAATAGATAGTATGTTAAATCATGAGACAGATACATATTCAAATGTACAAGTAAAAATAAATAATTGGTATAGAAATAATTTAGAAGGAAATTATGATGCATATATAGAAGATACAGTATGGTGTATGGAAAGAAATAGGGTATCAAGAAATGATGGTTGGTATCCAAATGGAGGAGCGTTAACAACAGACCTTTGGTCATCAGCTTTAACGAGAGCAAATGGAAATCATAATGCAATAAAGCTATCATGTGATGGTACGTTAACATATGGAAGTAAGAGTTATACAGATTATTATACAAATAGAGATGAAAGTGTAGATCAATTATATTATGGATATGGAAGTGGAAATATCGGAAGTAAAGCGGCACTGCTTACTTACGATGAAGTAAAGTTAGCTGGAATGAAATATTATACTGGAACAACATATACGCATAACTACTTGTATACAGGATATTGGTACTGGCTTTTGTCGCCTGCTTATTTCTACTCTGGTTATGTTTCGACTGCTGGCGTCGTGCGTGAGTATGGTGGTTTGCACGACGGCGGTGTCAATCTTGGCGGCGGTGTGCGCCCAGTGGTTTCACTAAATCATGGAACACAAATATATGGTGGAACTGGAACAGCAACTGATCCTTATATAGTAACTGAGTCATAAAAAAGTGTAAATGTTCCACACTAAAAACATCTGATAAGGAACGCCAAAACCCTTTGGCGTTCTTAATTGTAAATTTGAGAAAAAGAAATATTACGAAATAGCTATCAAATGATAGCTATTTCGTAAAAATTTGTAAAAAATATAGGTAAATATAAAAAAATTAAAAAAAGTTGTATAATGATAATAAGGGATGAATCATAAATGATTTTGCCTATGGTTTGTTGTTGTCTGCTAACTTCAATTCATATTATTACGCAATTGCGATTAGTATGAATACGACCAGCGTAATTGGCAACAATATTAAAAGTATACTATGGTAGGTAACATGTACAATATTTTACAAAGAACAATAGTGATAAACTCTACCACATATCAATTGTCGTTAAATTTATTAGACCACTTTGTTAAACTTATAACTATTACTATGTTTAAGTTTAACAAAACCACTTTTTTTGTAAAATAGATTCATCCCTTACTTTTATAATATTTATATAAGCCATGAAAAATAAAATGAATATAAGATAGGTTATTAGAGTTAATAGATTTTTGCGAATATTTTAATAATCTTAAGCTATAGAAATATATTTTGAAATAGGTTTAAATCGTATAAGGAAACACCTGCGGCTTTTGTCGCCTGCTAACTTCAACGGCAACAATGGTAACGCTAACGCTGGTCGTGTTTGGTCGACTGGCGAGCTGAACAATGAGAACGTCAATAACACTAGCGGCGGTGTGCGCCCCAATTTCACAAGTTAAGCAAAAGTGAAATTTAATTAAATTTTTATAATTGCTTTTGCTAAAATAGATTTAATCCTTTATTTATGAATAAGAATAAAGTAAAAATGATGTGTGGAGTTACTAGATATAATTTTGATGTTAATTATTTAGTAACTTTAATTTGTTTTAATTAATATTTATAGGTTTAAATCGTTAAGGGTTTGCCTACGGCTTTTGTCGCCTGCTAACTTTAATGGCAACAATGCTAACGCGCGTGCTGGTGTTGCTAATGAGACCGGCGAGTTGAACAACAACAGCGTTAGTAATACCGGCGGCGGTGTGCGCCCTAATTTCACTATGCTTACAAAGTGTAATAAATAAAAATACCACCGCAACCACATTGTTGAACTTATAGCACTTGTTATGGTGAAGTTTAACAAAAACACTTTTTTAGTGAAACAGATTTAATCCTTGCATGTATATTCTTGTTTAGAGAAGCATAATGAATATATGATGCTAAAATTTAATTTGTAGATAAGTTATTAGAGTTAATAGATTTATTCGAATATTTTGATAACTTAAATCTGCAATACTTCCTTTTTAATTACAAAGTATGTATTGGTTTAAATCGTAAAAGTGTCCGCCTATGGCTTTTGTCGCCTGCTAACTCTAATAACAATACAGCAATTGCGGGTAACGTGAATACGAATGGTGAGTTGAACAACAACGGCGTTAGTAATAGCGGCGGTGTGCGCTCCAATTTCACTATTAATTAAAATTTAAATTTCTTTTTATTAATTATTGTTAAACTTATAACAATTGTTATGGTGAAGTTTAACAAAACCACTTTTTAGTGAAACAGATTTAATCCATGCAAGTATATTTTGTATACGATGCTAAAAAAAATTATAGATAAGTTATTAGAGTTAATAGTTTTTCGAATATTTTAATAGCTTTCAACTATAAGAAATTTTTGAGTAAATAAAATAGCAAAATAAGAATTGGTTTAAATCGTAAAATAGTCTGCCTACGGCTTTTGTCGCCTGCTAACTTCAACAACAACACAGCTAACGCAGGTCGCGTTAACGAGAATGGTGAGTTGAACAACAATGGTGTGACAGGTGGCGGCGGTGTGCGCCTTGAATTTCACATTTCAATAAAACGAAATAAATAAGAATACCACCACAATCACATGGTTAGACTTGTAATTATTTATTATGCTTAATGGATTTATTTGGATGTTTTATAAATTATTTCTATATCGATAATTTTTAAAGAATAAAAATATATTGGTTTAAATCGTTAAATGGTCAGCCTACAGCTTTTGTCGCCTGCGCTTTTTTCAGGCAACTGGGGCAATGCAAATGCAGGTAATGTCGATACGACTGGTGAGACTAACAACACTGGTGTCAATAATGGCGGCGGTGTGCGCCTCTAATTTCACATAATATAAAAAGCAGATTCTAAAAATTTAATTATAATCATCGTGTTAAACTTATAACGATTGCTATGGTGAAGTTTAACAAAACCACTTTTTAGTGAAACAGATTTAATCCTTGCTATTATATTCTTATTGATATTAAATGAATATATGTGGCTAAAAAGTTTATAGACAAGTTATTAGAGTTAATAGATTTTTACGAATATTTTAATAACTTTAAGCTATATGTAATTACTTATAAAAATTGGTTTAGCTCGTAAATGGGCATGCCTATGGCTTTTGTCGCCTTCTAACTTTAACATCAACAACGCGAACGCTGCAGATGTCGAGGTACCAGGTGAGTTAGGTAACAATAGTGTTCATAATACCGGCGGCGGTGTGCGCCCTAGAGTTTCACTGTATAAAATAGTTTGAAAATATAGGTTTAAATCGTAAAAGGTAAGACCTACGGCTTTTGTCGCCTGCGAACTTCAACGGCAATGATGGCCATGCTCAAGCAGGTAACGTTAACACGACTGGTGAGTTGAACAATACGTGGGTCAATAACAGCGGCGGTGTGCGCCATCAATTTCACAAATTTTTATAGTGTATTAATAAAAATACTTTTTAAGCATCTTGTTAAACTTATAACAATTGCTATGGTGAAGTTTAACAAAAACACTTTTTTAGTGAAACAGATTTAATCCTTGCAAGTATATTTAATATATGATGCTAAAAGATTGAAGTAGGTGAATTACTGGAGTTAGTAGAGTGTTCGAAAATTTTAGTAATTTTTAACTACAATAAATCAAATTAATGGGTTTAAATCGTAAAGGGTCGCCTATGGCTTTTGTCGCCTGCGAACTTTAATGGTAACAATGGTCATGCAAACTCTGGTAACGTGCGCGAGTATGGTGATTTGAACAACAATTGGGTCAATAATAGCGGCGGTGTGCGCCCATCAATTTCACAAATTATAACATGTGAACTTAATTAAGTATAAATTAATTATAGGTTTAAATCGTAAAAGGGATACGCCTATGGCTTTTGTCGCCTTCTAACTTCAATGGTAACAATGCTAACGCGAACGCTGGTCGTGTTCACGAGAATGGTGAGTTGAACGATGCTAATGTCAATGCTACTACCGGCGGTGTGCGCCTCTATTTTCACATTTAATTACATGGTTAAACTTATAACTTTTTGTTATGGTGAAGTTTAACAAAAACACTTTTTTTAGTGAAACTGATTTAATCCTTGCGGTGTATATTTGTATATAATGCTAAAACTATTGTAGATAGGTTACTAGAGTTAGTAGAAAGACGAAAGTTTTGGTAACTTTAAGCTACTATTTAATTAATTTATAGGTTTAAATCGTAAAAGTGTCCGCCTATGGCTTTTGTCGCCTGCTAATTTCAATAGTACTGTTGAGTCAGCGAACGCGGGCAACGTAAATAGTACAGGTGAGGCGAACGACAATCGTGTTTATAACAGCGGCGGTGTGCGCTATCAATTTCACCTTTCAAGTGTCAAACAAATTTATAGGTTTAAATCGTAAAGGAATCGCCTACGGCTTTTGTCGCCTGCGAACTTTAATGGCAATGATGCTAACGCACGTGCAGGTAATGTGACTACAACCGGTGAGTTGAACAACAATAACGTTCATAATACAAGCGGCGGTGTGCGCCTCTATTTTCACATTTTATATGTTAAACTTATAACAATAGTTATGGTGAAGTTTAACAAAAACACTTTTTAGTGAAACAGATTTAATCCTTGCAAGATGTATTTTATATACAATGCTAAAATTATTGTAGATAGGTTACTAGAGTTAGTAGAAGGACGAAAGTTTTAGTAACTTTAAGCTACTATTTAATTAATTTATAGGTTTAAATCGTAAAAGGGTTTGCCTATGGCTTTTGTCGCCTGCTAATTTTGATGGTAATTGGGCTAACGCGAACGCTGGTCGTGTTCACGAGACTGGTGAGTTGAACAACAATAATGTCAATAATACTAGCGGCGGTGTGCGTCTCTATTTTCACAAAAAGAAAAATTTGGGTTTAAATCGTTAAAGAGTTTGCCTACGGCTTTTGTCGCCTGCTAACTTCAATTCTGGCTATAACGCTAACGCTGGCAATGTGAGTACAACCGGTACATTGAACAACAATAATGTCAATAATACCAGCGGCGGTGTGCGCCTCTATTTTCACAATTTATTGGTTAAACTTATAACAATTGTTATGGTGAAGTTTAACAAAACCACTTTTTAGTGAAACAGATTTAATCCTTGCAAGTATATTTTATTTATACAATGCTAAAACGAAGTGTAGAAAAGTTATTAGAGTGAGTAAAAATTGAAAATTTTAGTAACTTTAAGCTACAAATATTATATTTAAAGGTTTAA
>JAFUAL010000065.1 GCA_017460745.1 Bacilli bacterium
GAAAACAATAATAAAAATTATAATATTAAAAAACGTGAAAATTTAGAACTTAATAACAAACTTGAAATATTAAATAGTAATTTACAAAATAATGTTTATTTAAATAATAATGTAAAAAAAATACTTGATAATCCAAGACTTACAGGAATAATAGATGCTTTAATTAATATTATAAGTGTTAATGATGTTTATCAAGATGCTTTTAATGTAGTTAGTTTAAGTAATAAAAACTTTTTAATTGCAAATAGTAATAAAGATATAAATGATGCTATTAATTATTTAAAAAGTGAAAATTTAGGAAGAGCAACTTTTTTACCAATTGATGTTATCAAACCAAAATATATTGATGATAATACTTTAAATATTATAAAGAATGCTTCGGGATATCTTGGTATAATGTCTGACTTTTTAGAATATGATAAGAAATTTTCTAATATCGTTTTAAATCAATTTGGTAATATTATAGTTGTTGATAATTTAATTAATGCTAATACCATATCAAAGTTAATTAATAATAGATATCGTTTGGTAACACTTAATGGTGATGTAATCCATATAGGAGGAAGTGTTACAGGTGGAAGTAATTCTGACATTAAAAATAGTTTAACTATAAAAAATAATTTAAATGAATTAGAATTAAAAATTCAAAGTAATAATAATGATTTAGAAAAATTAGAAACAGAAGGTATTACTTTAAATAATTTAATTAATGATATAGATAGAAATATTTATACAAAAAGAAGTGAATTAATTAAGATAATTGATGAATTAAATAAAATTAAGAGTGATTTAAGTAGTGCATCTGAAGAATTAGAAAGAATTAAAGTTGAACTTAGTAGTTTAAATGGAAATACTTTAGATGATTTTGATTCTTCATATTACAATATGGAACTTGAATGTGAATTGCTTGAAAACAGTATTAAAGATCTAACAAGAGAGCATGATGGATTAGATAGTAAAATAAATGAACTAGATGGAATTACTAAAGAAAATAGAATGCTTAGTAATAATTTAGAACATGAAATAAATGAATTGTCAATTAATGCATCTAAACTAGATATGAAGTTAGATAATAATTTAAATATTTTAAATAGTGAATATAATTTAACTTATGAAAGAGCAGTTGCAGAGTATTCTTTGGATTTGGAAGAGAATGATGCAAGAAGATTAGTAGGTGAGTATAAAAATACTATTAAAAATATTGGTATGGTTAATTTAGATTCTATTGATGAATGCAAGGAAGTAGAAGCAAGATATGAATATTTAAGCTCTGAATATAATGATTTACTAAAAGCAAAAGATATGTTGTATTCCATTATAGACGATATGGATATTGTCATGAAAAATGATTTTCTAAATACCTTTAATGAACTTGAAGTAGAGTTTAAAAAAGTATTTAGAGAAATGTTTCATGGAGGAGATGCAAGTTTAAAATTAACAACTCCAGATAATTTACTTGAAACAGGGGTTGATATAATAGCAAGTCCCCCTGGAAAGAAATTAAAAACAGTAACTCTTATGAGTGGTGGTGAAAAAACTCTTACAGCAATTAGTTTATTATTTGCTATTTTAAATATTAGACAGGTGCCTTTCTGTGTTTTTGATGAAGTAGAGGCAGCCCTTGATGAGGCAAATGTTGATAATTTTGGAACATATTTAGAACATTATAAATCTAAAACTCAGTTCTTACTTATTACTCATAAAAAAAGAACGATGGAATATGCTAAAAATTTGTATGGTATCACGATGCAAGAATCTGGTGTATCAAAACTTGTAAGTGTTAGATTAGAGGATAATTAAAATATAATATTATAAGTAAAGAAAAAATCTTTACTTATTTTTTTAATAATACTCAACTTGTCTATTTTAAAGATGTCAAACTAATTCATAGGTAGTTATCCTTATTCTCTCATCAGAAGAATATTCAATTAAATATTTATCATCCCTTTTGCAAACTATAATACCAATGGTTTTATTTTGATTAATGCCTTTAACGTGCTTATCTATATAATTCATATAAAGTTGAATTTGTCCTAGATGGTCTTTTTTAGAGTTTGTAACTTTTAATTCTACAACAACGTAACAATTATAATTAAGATTACATAGTAGTAAATCAATATAATTAGGCTTATTACCAATCATAATTTTATATTCATTATCCATATATGCAAATCCATCACCCAATTGTTTAAGAAAATTGTTCATATCTCGTAATATAAATGATTTCAATGCTTTTTCTTCAATATTTTCTTTATCTAAATTATTATTGTAAGTATTAATGTAAATAGGATTTTTAATACTATCATAAATATTAAGTTCTTCTTTATTAATTAATTTATTTTTAGTTTTATCATTTAATCTTTGATATTCTTTATTTTTGATTATTTTGCGTAATTTTCTATAGCCTATTTTTTGATTTACGCATATGTTTATGTAATAATTAATTTCATTAATATTATCTAATTTCAATAGTTCTACACAATGTGACCAACTAATTTGGACAGGCAGTGCCTGTCTTTTTGAAAAAATTAGATAAAAGCGTCTCATATTTTTTAAGTTTTGAACAGAGTATCCTTTTCCTAACTCTTTAGATAATCTTTCGGAATATTTTTTAATTAACCCATCACCATATTTAGAACGTTCTTCGCCACCTTGTGCATCAATTATTTTTTTACCAACATTATAATAGTGGTTAAGTTCATTTTTATTAACAAAATAAGTATCGACTTTTTTATCAATAACATTTTGCACTAATTCTTTTTTTATTTCTCCATAGATATTGTCTTCAAATTCATTCATTTTTAATTCCTCCTAAATACGCAAAAAGGGCGTTCCTCCCTTTGTTAATTAATAATGTATTTAAATACATTACCGAGAGGTACGCCCTTATAAATATGTTTTTCTAAAACATAAGTCTGCGGAATAAATTTAACTACTAAAAATACAAATAAGTATTTTAACTGAGTAAATTATACAATGAGATATAAATTATAGTCAAGAAATATTAACAATATAATATGAGTATACTCCTAATTCATTAGAAATTTTATTTTTTTATATACATAATATTGAATACCCATACATATAATAAAAATGAAATAATCGGCATTTTTATATAAAAATTATATAAAAACACTTGATTTTTTATAAAAATGTGATATTATTATGCATAGAAAAGGAGATGATGTTATGGCAAGTTTAACAAGGCCTATAAGTATAAGTGTTCAAATTGACAAAGAAGATAAAGAACGTGCAACTGAAATTCTTCAAAAATTAGGTGTAAGTATGAGTGGTTTAATTAACATGACTATAAAACAACTTATAATGAGAGAAAAAATTCCATTTGAGATATCTATACCAAAAGAAGAACACGAGTTATATCAATATTTTTCCGACGAAGAATTAGATGCTACTGCAAAAGAACTTATGTATATTGAAGAACATCCAAAGGCATATAAAAGTTATGACAATAGAAAAGATTTAAAAGAGGCATTATTATCTGATGATTAATTATAAAGTAAAGTATTCCAAGGAATTTAAAAAATCCCTTAAAAAAGTAATAAAACAAGGAAAAAATATTGATAAATTGTTAGATGTGGTAGATATTCTTTCACAGAAACAACAATTAGATTCAAAATATAAAGACCATGTTTTATATAATGATAAAAGGTTTAAAGATTGTAGAGATTGTCATATTGAATCGGACTGGGTTCTTATATATAAATATTTAGAGAACGAAATAGTGTTATTGTTAGTTAACACAGGTAGTCATAGTGATGTTTTAGATAAGTAGAGAAAATATCTTTACTTATTTTTTGTTTTAAAATCAATAATATAAGTATATTGACTGATTAAAAGAGAATACAAGTGTCTAAATGTGAAAAAATTATTGACATAACTTTAAAAAAATCTTAAAATTGATTTAGAGTTATGTTTTTATTTTATTTATATAGATTATATTTTTTTATATTTATTTTAAGACATAGTCTTAACCGAAGTATTACGGGGATTGCATAAGATATGAATAATACTAGAAAGAAGGGAAAATGAATAATATTTTGCTATTCATTTTACTTGTCTTCGTTGGAATCGTTGTAGGAGGAATTCTTGTACTTGTTTATAATTCAGTACGTGGAAATTCGCTTAGTAAGAAAAGTGAAGAAATGCTTGAAAAAACAAGAAAAGAATCAGAAAAAATAAAAAGAGATTCAATCTTAGAAACAAAAGAAGAATTGCATAAGTTAAAACTTGAAGCTGATAAAGAAATTAAAGAAAAGAAATTAGAAATAAAGGAATCTGAAGAGAGACTTAATCAAAGAGAAAGCAACATGGAAAAAAGAGATTTATTATTTCAAAAGAGAGAAGAATCACTTGATGAAAGAGAAATGAAATTACAAAATCGTCTTGCAAGTTTAAATGAAGAACAAGCTAAAATAGAAGAAATTAAAAATGAACAAATTAAAGTATTACAAGATTTATCTGGAATTAGCAAGGAAGAAGCACGTCGTGAAGTTATGGAAAAAGTTCGTGAATTAATGAATTTGGAAATTGCTAATTATATTAAAGAAAAAGAAGATGAAGCTAAACTTGAATGTGATAAAAAAGCCAGAGAAATGCTAGTTCGTGCTATGCAAAGATATGCTAGTGATGTGGCTGAGGAACAAACAGTTACAGTTGTAAATCTTCCAAATGATGAAATGAAAGGAAGAATAATTGGTCGAGAAGGTCGAAATATTCGAACAATTGAAGCTATTACTGGTGTTGATTTAATTATTGATGATACTCCAGAAGCAGTTGTTTTATCAAGTTTTGATCCTTTACGTCGTGAGATTGCAAGAATTACACTTGAAACTTTAATAAAAGATGGAAGAATTCATCCAACTAGAATTGAAGAATTGTATGATAAAACATGTAAGGAAATGAATCAAAAGATAATGGAATATGGTAATAATACCATTATTGAACTTGGCATAACTAAGATGGAACCAAAACTAGTTGAAACAATTGGTAAACTTCATTTTAGAACAAGTTATGGTCAAAATGCTTTAAAGCATTCGATGGAAGTAGCAGAACTATCTGGAATACTTGCCTCTGAACTTGGAGAAAATGTTGCTCTTGCTAAACGTGCAGGACTTCTTCACGACATTGGAAAAGCAATTGATCATGAGGTTGAAGGAAGCCATGTTGAAATAGGAGTTGACTTAGCTCGTAAGTATCACGAACCAAGTGTTGTTGTAAATGCTATAGCATCTCATCATGGTGACACTGAGCCAACAAGTGTTATTTCAGTAATTGTTGCTATATGTGATGCATTATCTGCAAGTCGTCCTGGGGCAAGAAATGATTCGCTTGAAAATTATTTAAAACGTCTTGAACAACTTGAACATGTAACTGAAGATATTGAAGGTATTGAGAAAACATTTGCGGTTCAAGCGGGACGTGAACTTCGTGTTATTGTTAAACCTGATGAGGTTGACGATTTAACAAGTTATAAAATTGCAAGAGAAGTAAAAGAAAAGATTGAGCGTGAGATGCAATATCCAGGAACTATAAAAGTAACTGTTATTCGTGAAATAAGAGCTCAAGAAGAAGCAAAATAAGATTAAATAATAAAGATAATACGAATTTACGTATTATTTTTTCTTATGATATGGTATAATTTAATTAGAGATTTGGAGGAATGTTCATGTATAAAATAATAGATGGAAACGAGGCTTGTAGTTATGTTTCATATAAATTTACAGAGGTTGCTGGAATTTATCCTATAACACCTGCTAGTCCTATGGCTGAGATGGTTGATAAAGAAAGTAGTACTCGTAAAAACTTTTTTGGAAATCCTGTTCGAGTTGTTGAAATGCAAAGTGAGGCAGGAGCAGCAGGTATGGTACATGGTAGTTTATTATCTGGTGCTTTAACGACAACTTATACGGCATCTCAAGGTTTACTTCTTATGATACCTAATATGTACAAAATAGCAGGTGAGGGTTTACCTTTAGTTATTCATGTTGCGTCTCGCTCTTTAGCCACTCATGCTTTATCAATTATGGGCGATCATCAAGATATTTATGCAGCAAGAAGTACTGGTTTTGCTATGCTTGCAAGTTCTAGTCCTCAACAGGTTATGGATTTAACAAGTGTTGCGCATCTTGCAGCCATTAAGGCTCATGTTCCTTTCATGCATTTCTTCGATGGTTTTAGAACAAGTCATGAACTTTCAAAAGTAGAAGTTATAGATTTAGATGAAGTATATAAATTAATTGATTTTAAAGAACTTGATAAATTTCGTAATCGAGCACTTAATATAGATAAACCAGCAACTTTTGGAACTTGTCAAATGGATGATGTGTATTTTCAAGTTGCTGAGGCTAAAAATAAAAAATATGAATCGCTTCCTGATGTTGTAAATAATTATATGGAAAGTATTAATTCGATTACAAAAAGAGATTATAAACCATTTAATTATTATGGAAGTTGCGAGGCTGAGAATATCATTGTAGCCATGGGAAGTGTTTGTGAAACGGTTAAAGAAACAATAGATTATTTAAATAGTCAAGGATTAAAATATGGACTTATAGAAGTTCATTTGTATAGACCATTTTCTAGTAAATATTTCTTAAAAGTTTTACCAAGTACTGTTAAAAAAATAGCTGTTCTTGATAGAACTAAAGAACCTGGTAGTAATGCACCTTTATATTTAGATGTGTTAAGTATTATAAAAGAAAATAATTTAAATATAGAGGTATATGGTGGAAGATATGGTTTATCTGGAAAAGATACTGCTCCTTCAGCTATTAAGGCAGTATTTGATAATTTAAGTAGTAATAAAATATTTAATAATTTTACGATTGGTATATATGATGATGTTACAAATTTAAGTCTTAAAATTAAAAAGTTTAATATTCCAAGTAAAAATTATGAAATGTTGATATATGGTTTTGCATCAGATGGTATGGTATCGGCATCAAAAGATATTATTAAGATAACTGGTAATGGTACTAATGCATATGTTCAAGGATATTTTGAATATGATTCTAAAAAATCAGGTGGAGTTACTATATCACATTTAAGATTTGGTAAGAATCCGATTGGATCTAGTTACTATGTAAATGATTGTAATACTTTAGTAGTAACTAAGGATAGTTATTTAAAGAAATATGATATAGTATCTAAATTAAAAGAGAATGGAATATTTATATTAAATACTAGTCGTTCACCACTTGAATTACTAACTAATCGTGATAAGGAATATATTCGTAAACATTCTATCAAAATGTATGTAATAGATGCTGAAAGTTTAGCAAGTAGTGTTGGACTAGGTGGTAAGATTAGTTCTATTATGGAAATACTTATTTTTAAACTTTGTCATATTTTAGATTATAATTATGCTATAAATGAAATTAAAGATAGTTTAGAAAAAAAGTTTAAGAATAAAGGAAATGATATTTTAGAAAAGAATTTAAAAGCAATTTCATTAACTTCTGAAAATTTTAAAGAAGTTAAAATTACAAAAAAAGATATTGGTGAAATAGAAATTGAAAATGAAGAAATGACTTTATTTGATGTACTTGAAAGTCGTATGGGAAATCGTATTCCTGTTAGTTCATTTTTATCATCAATTGATGGTATGACACCACCTGCAACGTCTAGTTTTGAAAGACGATACACATCAAATGTTGCACCTGTTTATATAAAAGAAAATTGTATAAGTTGTAATATGTGTTCATTTGTTTGTCCTCATGGTGTAATTAGGCCATACTTATTAAGTGATGAAGAATATGAAAGTGCTCCAAATTATGTAAGAGAAAGATGCATTGAAACATCAATTAAAAGTAAGTTATACAAATTTACAGTTGCAGTTAATGTTGCTAATTGTACAGGATGTGGTTTATGTATAAATACATGTCCTGGTAAAAAAGGAAATAAGGCACTTGATTTTAAAGAATCTAAAATATTAATAAGTGATAAAGAACAAAAGAGATTTGAGTATCTAGAGAAGAATATTAAAGAAAAAGATGTATTAGATAAATATACAATTAAAGGTAGTCAATTGATTAAACCAAAGTTCTCTTATCCTGGTGCTTGTGCTGGATGTGGAGAAACTAGTTATTTGAAACTTATTAGTCAATTGTTTGGTTCTAATATGGTAGTTGCTAATGCAACTGGATGTTCATCAATTTATAGCGCATCATATCCAGTAACAACTTATAATACTCCTTGGGCAAATTCTTTATTCGAAGATAATGCTGAATTTGGAATGGGAATGAAAATTGCTGATATGACTATGAAGGATAATTTAAAATCTCTACTTAAGGAAAAAATAAAAAAGTCTGAAGATGAGATAAGTGAATTGTTTGATAATTATTTAGCAGGAATTGATGGGGCAGATAAAAAGTTATATGAATATGTTTACGAAAGTAAGGATAAAGATTTAATGCCTTATAAAAATTTTATTAAGAATAAAACATTCTTTATTATAGGTGGAGACGGATGGGCATATGATATAGGGTTCTCAGGAATTGATCATGTGCTTGCCAGTGGCTTGAATGTTAATATATTAGTACTAGATACTGAGGTATATTCGAATACAGGTGGTCAGGCAAGTAAATCAAGTCATATGGGAGCAGTTGCTAAATTTGCTGCTAGTGGTAAAACAACTAATAAAAAAGATTTAGCAAGTATTGCTATGACTTATAAAAATGCATTTGTTGGAACAATTAGTATGGGGGCTAATATGAATCATACGATTAAAACGTTACGTGATGCTGTCTTATATGATGGACCAAGCTTGATAATTGCATATTCACCATGTATTTCTCATGGAATATTAAAAGGAATGAGTAATACGATGGAAGAGGAAAAATTAGCAGTTGAATCAGGATATTTTCCACTTTTTAAATATCATCCTTTGAATGGATTTAGTTTAGATTCGAAAGCTGATTTTACAAAGTATTATGAATTTGTTGCTGGTGAAGATAGATATAGGACTCTTAAAAAGTTAAATCCAGATAATTATAAAGAATTATTAGAAAATGATTTAGAAAATTCGAAAGATAGCTATAATAAATTAGAAAAAAAAGTTAATAACGATGAAGTGTTATAATTACATTTAATGTAATAAAATATTATGTATAAAAGATATAAATAAATTCAAAAGGAACGTAATTATGGTAGAGAAAAATGATAAGAAAAATAAAAAAGTTGACAAGTTAGATACTTTATGGTATAATATGAACCATCATAAGTGTTAAGGGGGGAAAATTATGAAAAATAATAAGATAATAACTATGATATTAACGTTAATTGGTATATTAAGTTCTAGTATGTTAAGCGTTTTAGACGTTACAGCTGCTACTGTACCAAATACCGTTACATTAAAATCTAAATCAAATTTATATTACTTTACTGAGACTAAAGGAACTGACTACATTAGTGGTTATAACTTTTATCGTAAAGAATTAACAGATGGAACATATGTTTATTGTGTAAGTAACATTAATACATCAGTTCCAGCTGGAAAAACATTATCTCTTAAGGGAGAAATAACAGATGCAGGACTTTCTTATATTTTACAAAATGGATATCCATATAAGAGTTTTACAGGAAATGATAAGAAAGATTACTACATAACTCAATCAGCAATTTGGGAATATTTTGATGAAACAAGAGGAAGTAATAACTGGAAATCAACAAAATTCACAGCTAGTGATACTGGAATGAAAGGTTATGTATATCAGTTAGTTACAGCTGCAAAATCTGCACGTACATCAGAGGTTGCAAGTTCATCAGTTAGTTTAATTGTTATTGATAAAAAAATGAATTTATCAAGTGATGGAAATTATTATGTATCTTCACCAATTAGAGTAACAACTGAGGCAACAAGTGGAGAGGCAACAGTTACTTTAAGTGGGGCTCCAAGTGGTACTATAGTTAAAAGTGCATCAGGAGAGACTAAAACAACATATAAAAATGGAGAAGACTTTTATGTTTATGTTCCAGCAAGTAAGATAACTGAAAGTGGTTCATTAAAAGTAAAAGTAAGTAGTAAATCAACTACTGTCAGATCATATGAGTATTCATCAGGAAAAAGTGGATTACAAAATATAGGTTTAGTTGTATCACAAGATACATCAGTATCTACAAGTGTTACATTAACTTATGAAATAGTTGTTAAAACAAAATTAAAAATAAGTAAACAAGATATTACAAGTAAAGAAGAATTACCAGGAGCAACATTAGTTATTAAAGATAAAACTGGAAAAGTTGTTGCAACTTGGGTATCAACAAATGAACCTAAATATATAGAAGGTCTTGAACCAGGGGACTATACATTAACTGAAACAATTGCACCAAATGGATATGTATTATCAAGTGAAACTATAAGCTTTACATTAAAAGCTGATGGAAGTGTTAAATCAGTTGTTATGTATAATGCCAAAGAAGAAATTACTAAATTAAGAATAAGTAAACAAGATATAACAAGTAAAGAAGAACTTCCAGGAGCAACATTAGTTATTAAAGATAAAACTGGAAAAGTGATAGAAACTTGGGTATCAACAAATGAACCTAAATATATAGAAGGTCTTGAACCAGGGGATTATACATTAACTGAAACAACAGCACCAAATGGATATGTATTATCAAGTGAAACTATAAGCTTTACATTAAAAGCTGATGGAAGTGTTAAATCAGTTGTCATGTATAATGCAAGACAAGGTGTAACTAGAGTAAAAATA
>JAFUAL010000006.1 GCA_017460745.1 Bacilli bacterium
TAAATATTATAACACGTATAATGTAAAACATAAAGATTTTGAATTTGATAATTTGAAATTTTTATGTTTTTTGTTATTATAACAAACATCGGTAAAGACGGATTATAACAAGAACGAAAGAGTTCGATTTTATGTATGTCTGCCATATAATTATTTATTAATTCGGTTGAAGATAATGGAACAATAATAGTTCGGATGATAAGCGTGTAGGAATATAGGTAATTCAATATGGTGTAACCGAAATCTAAAGAAAGGAGAAAATATATGGAACATATTTTAAGCTTTGATATAGCTAAAGGTAAAAGTGTTTATTGTTTTATTAATGAAAAAAAGAATATCATTATTGAACCTACTTCAATAAATCATAATAAAAATGAATTTGATAATTTATTTAATATTGTTCATAAATATAATAATTTAACTGTTGTTATGGAATCTACTTCTGTTTATCATTTACCTGTAGAAAATTATTTTAGATCTAAAGGTATTGATACTATTGTTATGAATCCTAAATTAGTTAAACAATATAAAGATACTTTAAATAAATCTAAAACTGATAAAATTGATTGTTTTAAGATTGCTAGATGTTACTTAGGTACTATTGATAATTTATATCAAAAAAATGATCAATACTTTATGTTTAATCCTCTTGCTAGACAATATTGGTCATTAATTGAAGGACAAACCAGATTAAAAAATAGATATAAACAATTGATTGAAATCGTTTTTCCTGAATTTAATCTAATATTTAATGATTTATACAGTGATTTAGCTTTGAGTTTTATTCATGATTTTCCTCATCCTGCTTTATTTGTTAATAGAAGAACTGATTACTTAATGAATTATTTAAAACAAAAAAATAGTACTAAAAGACCTTATGGACTTAAAAATAAAGTTTCTAAAATGAAAGAAATTGCTTCAAATTCTTTATGTTATGTTGGTTTTGATTCTTTACAGGTTCAAAATTTAGTTCAAACTATTGAAATGATTCAATATCATAAACAAGAAATAAATAAATTAAAGGAACAATTAATTAGTTCATTAAAAGATACTAATCAATTTAAAATTATTAATTCTATTCCCGGATTTGGTGATTTTTCTACTGCTTTATTTTTAGCTGAAGTTGGTGATATCACTAGATTTGATAATAAATATCAATTTATTTCTTTTATTGGAATTGATTCTGTTACTTCTCAATCAGGAAAGTCTGAACATCATGGCCCTATATCTAAAACTGGTTGTAAATTTGCCAGAACTTTATTATTTAATACTGTAACATCAATCATTCAAGTAAGTGCTCATTTTAATATAGAAAATCCTATTTATTTGTTTTTCAGAAAAAAACAATCTGAAGGTAAACATCATTACAAGTGTATAATTGCCTGCGAAACCAAATTATGCAAAATTATATACAAGTTATGTGTTTCAGATTGTCTATACAAAAACAAATAGACTAATTTATCCTAATTTTTTAAAAATTGAGGTAACTCAGTTCTTTTTGTCGTGTTTATAATATCATAAAAAATTTAATTTGACAAAACTTAGATAAACATAAAAA
>JAFUAL010000007.1 GCA_017460745.1 Bacilli bacterium
GCACCCGAGCTGGGTTCAGAACGTCGGGTGACAGTTCGGTCCCTATCCGTCATGGGCGTAGGAAAATTGAAGGGAGCTATCCTTAGTACGAGAGGACCGGGATGGACCTACCTCTGGTCTAACTGTTGTAACGCCAGTTGCAGTGCAGTGTAGCTATGTAGGGAATGGATAACCGCTGAAAGCATCTAAGCGGGAAGCCAACCTTAAGATGAGTTTTCCCATATTTTATATAGTAAGATTCGTTGAAGACTACAACGTTGATAGGCTGGAGATGGAAGCATGGTGACATGTTGAGTTGACCAGTACTAATAGATCGAGGATTTAATCATAAATGTTGATTAATTTGATGAACACATTATCTAAGTTTTGAAAGAACTATTCAATATATTTTCTTTGTGATTATAGCGAAGAGGGTACACCTGTTCCCATCCCGAACACAGAAGTTAAGCTCTTCAACGCCGACGATAGTGGTATACGCTAAAATAGGAAATTGCAAAGATTTTTTTTATTGTAAATTAATAATAAATTTTAATATAAAAGAACTAAAATATGTTGTCTAACATATTTTTTTTTTGTATAATGAATTAGGTGATTAGAAATGGAATATAAAATTACAACTTATAATGAGCAAGAAACATCGATGCTTGCAGAAAATATTGAATCAGAAAAATTTCCAAATATGGTTATATGTTTAATAGGGGACCTTGGAAGTGGTAAAACTGTTTTTGTTAAATCTTTTGCCAATGCCCTTGGAATAGATGAGGCAATTACATCTCCAACTTTTAATATTATAAAAGAATATCAAAATGGAGAACTTCCTCTATATCATATGGATGTTTATAGATTGGATGATGTTAAAGAAGACCTTGGCATTGAAGATTATTTTGATAAAGGTGGGGTTACCATTATTGAATGGGCTGATATGATTAAAGAAAAACTTCCTGAGGAAAGATTAGATATAAAAATCAAAATAATTGATGAAAATACAAGAGTAATAGTTTTAATTCCATATG
The DNA here is from genome assembly GCA_017460745.1 of Bacilli bacterium. GTDB lineage: Bacteria > Bacillota_I > Bacilli_A > RF39 > UBA660 > RUG591. The sequence goes on from JAFUAL010000007.1 coordinate 1,014, forward strand.
GAAAAGAATATGTAGAAATATGTGAGGCTGTTGCGTGAATTATTTTTATATAGATACATCTTCAAGTTATCTATATTCTGGAATTATATCTAATAATAAATTAATATCAGAAGTAAAAATTAATTTTGGTAGTGAATTGTCTAAATATACTGTTAGTGAAATTCAAAAATTATTTAAAGATGCAAATATTAGTCCAAAGGATATTGATAAAATAATTGTTGTTTCTGGACCTGGATCTTTTACTGGAATTAGAATAGGAATGACATTTGCTAAAATATTTGCTTATTCTATGAACAAAGAAATAACTGAGATAACAAGTTTAGATGCAATGGCTAAAAGTATCAATTCTAAAAAAATAATTGTTCCACTTATTGATGCTAGACGTGGATATGTATATGCAGAGGCAATAAAGAATGATAAAACTATTATTGAACCTCAATACATGAAACTTGAAGATTTAATAGATAAATTAAATAATTTAAATGAGGAATATATCTTTATAACAAATGATAAACAAATTAAAATAGAAAATGTTATAAGATATAATCCAGATATTTTAAATATAGTTTTATCATATGCTTCAAAAAAATCTATTAATCCTCACTTGATTGAACCAACATATTTAAAATTAACAGAAGCAGAAGAAAATTTGGGAACTAATAATGATAATTAATTTAAATAAGAATGATTTAGATTTAATCAAGGAATTAACCGAAAAATTTCCAAATGTTTTTTTATCTTATAGTATTAAAAATGATTTTGAAAATAATCCATATACTAATTATTTAATTTATTTATTGAATGATAAAGTAGTAGGATTTTTAAATTACTATGAGATATATGAAAGAATGGAAATAGTTAATTTTAATGTTTTGGATCAATTTCAAAATAAACATATTGGTTCATATTTACTTGACGAATTAATGAAAATTGCAACTTCAAAGAAAATAAAAAATATAACTTTAGAGGTAAGGATTGATAATGAGAAGGCAATTTATTTATATAAAAAATACGATTTTGTTGAAGTTGGAATTAGAAAAAATTATTATAATGGAATTGATGGTATCTTAATGGAATGCGAGATGATTAAAATGGATGATATATATATACTTGGAATAGAATCAAGTTGTGATGAAACAAGTTTTTCAATTGTAAAAAATGGAACTATTGAAATTAGTACAGTTATTTCTAGTCAAATTGATATTCATAAAAAATTTGGAGGAGTTGTTCCGGAGATTGCAAGTCGAGCTCATATAAAAAATATTACTTATGTATTAGATGAATGTTTAAAAAAAGCAAATATGAAAATGGATGATATAACAGCAATTGCTGTTACCTATGGACCAGGTTTAATTGGAAGTTTACTAGTTGGAGTTGAATGTGCAAAGACACTTGCATTTCTTTACAATAAACCTCTTATTCCTGTGCATCATATTTCAGGACATATATATGCCAATAATTTAGTAAAAAGATTAGAATTTCCTTTAATAGCTTTAGTTATAAGTGGAGGGCATACAGAGTTAATTTTAATGGATAAAGATTATTCATTTAAAAAACTAGGTGGAACCCTTGATGATGCGGTTGGGGAATGTTATGATAAAGTAGGTCGTGTAATTGGTGTTGAATATCCAGGTGGTCCTGTAATTGATAAACTTGCTTCTCTTGGAAAACATACATACGATTTACCAATACCACTTGATGATGATAGTTATAATTTTAGTTTCAGTGGTTTAAAAAGTGCAGTTATTAATTTAGCTCATAATGAAGAGCAAAGAGGAAATAAAATAAACAAAGAAAATCTTGCTTGTTCATTTCAAGATGTTGTAATTAAAGTTTTAACTAAAAAAACGATGAGAGCCTTAAAAGAATATAATGTTAATAATTTAATACTAGCAGGTGGAGTTGCTGCAAATCATGGTATCAGAGAAAAGTTTAAAGAATTATGTGAAGAGAATAACATTAATTATACATTTCCAAGCATTAAGTATTCAACTGATAATGCAGCTATGATAGCATCAAGTGGATATTATGCTTATCTTGATAATCGTTTTAGTGATTTAACTCTTAATCCTATTTCAAGTGTTGAATTAAAGTAAAATTATACGTAAATGAAAATAAAAAATAAAGATAATTAAATATTTTTATTTTTTATTTTATTAATTTGATTTATAATTATATTAGATATTAAAGGTGATTAGAAATGAAATATGATTATAAAACGATTGGAATTATTATTTTATCAGTTCTTGCAACTATTTTATTGGTAGTACTTTTGATTCCAAAAAAAGATGAAAATCCTGATTATTCAAATGGGGATGATGATGTTTTGCTTGTTAATATAAATGATGTTGTATTTAAATTACTTGGAGATGTAAATTATGAGTTAAATAGTAATGAAGAATATAAGGAACCAGGATATGTTGCATATATTAAAAATGGAAGTGATTTAAAAGAATTTGTAACTATAAAAGATGATAATGTAATAGAAAATGGTCAGTATAAAATAAAGTATTATTTAGAATATGAGAATATAAAGAAAACATTAACAAGAAATATTATTGTGAAAAATACATCGACACAAGAAGTAGAAGTTGATGAAGGAGAAAATATAACTTTAAAACTAAATGGAGATGAAATAATTTACGTATTAAAAGATAATAAATATAAAGAATTAGGTGCATCGGCCATTGATTCTAAAACAGGTGATATATCTTCTAGTATATTGATAAATGGTAAAGTTGATACTTCTATTACGGGTGAGTATACAATTACATATAGTGTAACTAATAAATCAAATGAAACAAAACAAGTAAATAGAAAAGTTATAGTATATGATTTAGATTATAATATAGCATATGAAAAATCTAATAATAAGGTTAATATTGTTTTTACTGTTAATGACGATTATATTAAATACGTAAATATAAATGGAGAAGTAAAAAATATTTCTAAAGGAAAAAATAATTTTATAGTTGACGATAATAAAGAATATACTTTAATTATTCTTGATAAATATAATTATTCAAAAGAAGAAAAAGTAAATTTTATAAAACCGGTTATAACATGTTCAGCAACAGCTGGTACAAAGAATACTATTGTTACTGTATCAACGAATTCTACTAATATAACAAAGTATAATTATTATTTTAACAATCAAAAATATGAAAGTACTAAAACAAATTATACTATTTCTGGTAACTATACTAATGTAAGTGTAGAGGCTATTAACTCAAATAATAATAGTAGTAAAGTAAATTGTGATGTAACTGTTGATGTTCCATATTTTGATAGTGGTTTAAAAGAACTTAAATATAACACTTGGGATTATTATTTATATGTACCAAGTAATGTTCGTCAAAATGAGAAAAAACCTTTAATAGTATTCTTGCATGGAAGTGGAGAGAGGGGCAATAATTTAAAAAGTTTGGATGCCTATGGTTTTTCAAAATATATAAAAAGTGGTCAAACATATGATGCATTTATTTTAATACCTCAACTTCCTAAGGGAAAATATTGGGCTAATGAAACTTCAACAACTATGGCCTTAATTAAAAAAATTGTAAATGATTATAATATTGATGAATCTAAGATAAGTTTATCGGGATTTAGTTTGGGTGCAATTGCTATACCAACTTTGATGAAACAAAATCAAAATTATTTTTCTTCAGTCGTATTAATTGCCTGTGGTGGAGATAAAAAAAGTTATGCACCATATTTTAAAAATATTCCTGTAAGATTTTATACAGGTTCTAAAGATACAAGTTTAGGAAATTCATCAAATACAAAAGCTTTTTATCAAGCAGTTAAGAAAATTAATAGTAATACAGAGTGGGTAGTATATAACAACAAACCTCATAATGTAGTTGATTTAGTTTTAAAAGATGGAAGTGTTTATAAATGGATGATAGCTCAAACTAAAAAATAAATTATAAAAAATATATTGCAATATGATATTAAATTTGATAATATTGTAAATGGTGAAGAAAATGAAAAGATGTTTAGAAAATATACTAGATAATATTAATGGATTTAGTTTCTATTTTGTTTTTCGTTTTCTTTATTTTATTTATTACAAAGTAAACATTGATTTCTTAATTGGAATTGATGTTTTATTTTGTATTAAAAATAGTTGTTTAAAGGAGGAAAAATGAAAAAGGACAATTATTTACTTTATGATGTTAATGAAACACCACCAGTGGGAAAGATGGTTATATTTGCACTTCAACATATACTTGCAATGTTTGGAGCGACAATTTTAGTTCCGATTCTTGTTAATAGTATGGCAGGAACAGAAGTTTTAACAATACCAGTTGCACTTTTTACTAGTGGACTTGGAACTATTATTTATTTAATTTGTACAAAAGGAAAGTCACCAGTTTATTTAGGAAGTTCATTTGCATTTATCTCACCAATTGCTTATGCCTATCTTGCGAGTGGATCGTCTGCAGTTGGTATGGGAATATTTGTAACAGGACTTGTATATATTGTATTTGCAATTTTAATTAAAATATTTGGAAAAAATTGGATTGATAAAATTTTACCACCTCTTGTTATTGGACCAATGATAATGATTATAGGGTTAGGTCTTGCTCCAAGTGCTGTATCTCAAATTGGTTTATCAGGTGATGCGATAGAAATAAAAGGCGTAATCGTTGCAGTAGTATCATTTTTAACAACTGCTCTTATTTCAACTAGAGCAAAAGGAATTTTAAAAGTTATTCCATTTTTAATAGGAATACTAGTTGGATATATTTTATCTATTATTTTAGGACTTGTAGATTTTACAACATTAAATGATGCATCTTTCTTTAGTATTCCAAAGTTTATTTTACCTTTTAAAGACTATTCAGTAAGTTTTACTGGAATATTAACTATTGTACCAATTGCTTTAGTTACAATTGCTGAACATATTGGTGATCATATAGCACTTGGTTCAATTATAAAGAAAGATTTAGTAAAAGATCCAGGACTTGAAAAAACATTACTTGGTGATGGTTTAGCAACGGCTGTTGCAGGACTTCTTGGAGGACCAGCAAATACAACTTATGGAGAAAATACTTCAGTTGTTGGAATTACTAAAGTAGCATCAACAAAAGTAATATTCTTAGCAGCTATTATTGCAATTGTGATTAGTTTCTTTGGTAAGATTACAGGAATACTGGCTACTATACCAAATCCCGTTTTAGGTGGTGTATCACTTCTATTATATGGATTTATAGCTGTTAATGGTTTAAAAGTTATTGTTCAAAATAAAATAGATTTTGATAATTTAAAAAATGTTATAGTTACATCTGCTATGCTTGTTATAGGACTAGGTGGAGCAGTTATATCTATTACAACTAAAAATATTAATTTATCAATTTCTGGTATGAGTTTAGCAGCTATTGTTGGTATAATTCTTAATTTATTATTACCGGATAGTAAATAAGATATAGTAATTTAATTAATAAAACTTTAACTTTTATAGTTATGGTTTTATTTTTGTAAAAAAATAAATTAAGTGACAAATATATACTTTTAAGTTATAATATATCTATATTTTGGTTTGTTATCCAAAATTAAAGGAGTTGGTTGTATGAACTGTTTAATAACCGGTGCTAGTATTGGAATAGGTCAGAGTTTGGCTTTAAAACTTGCAGGTATGAATTATAATTTAATGTTAACTTATTGTAACAATGAAAATTTATGTTTGAATTTAAAGGATTATATTATAAATAATTATGATGTAAAATGTGTGGTTAAGAAATTAGATTTAAGAGATGAGGATAATATAAAAAATATTATAGATGAATTTAAAAATGAATTAGGGAATTTAGATATTTTAGTAAATAATGCATCTTTTTCATGTGATAACTTAATAGAGGATAAAACAAAAGAAGAATTTATGGATGTTCTTGATGTTAATTTAGTTGGAACATTCTTAATGTGTAAATATGGAAGTAGAATAATGAATAAAGATAGTTTAATTATCAATATGTCATCCACTGATGGAATAGATACTTATAGTATATATAATATTGATTATGCAGTTAGTAAGGCTGGTATTATAGCTTTAACTAAAAGTTTAAGTTTAATATTAGATGGTATTAGAGTTGTATCGATTGCTCCTAATTGGGTCGATACAGAGTCAACTCTTCTTATGAATCAAGACTATTTACAAAGTGAACTTAATCGAATTGGTCAAGATAAATTAATTAAAGTAGAAACAGTTGTAAAAAAAATTATCAACATAATTGTGGATAATTCTATTGCAAGTGGAACAATAATTAGAATAGATGGTGAAGAAAATGAATAAAGATCTAAAAAAAATAATAGAAGAAGTAGATAATGAAATATTAAAAGATGAAAGATTTAAATTAATTGATGAAGTAGAAGATTATTATAGTGAAAAAATTATTAAGGCATTTAAAGAAGAACAATTATCAATGAGTGATTTGAATGGAACTACAGGATATGGCTATGGAGATGTAGGACGTGATAAGATAGATAGAATATTTGCTAATGTATTAGATTCAGAAAGTGCACTTGTACGTAGTCAATTTATATCAGGAACGCATGCTTTAACAGTAACTTTATTTGGCCTTTTAAGACCATCTGATATACTTTTGTCAATTACGGGTAAACCATATGATACAATGGATGAAGTAATTGGTATAAAGGAAAATCCTAGTTCTTTAAAAGCGTTTGGAATAAATTTTGATTATATTGATTTAATAAAAGATGAATTTGATTTTGATAGTATTGAAAAATATTTAAAGACTCATAAAGTAAAAGTTATTGATATTCAAAGAAGTAGAGGATATGCTGATAGGAAAGCAATTAGTATATCTAAATTACAAAAAGTTGTAGAATTTATCCGAACAATTGATAAAGATGTAATAATTATGGTTGATAATTGTTATTGTGAGATGACAGATATAATTAATCCAACATCACCTAGTGTTGGATGTGATATAATGGTTGGTTCTTTAATTAAAAATTTAGGTGGTGGTATTGCTTCTAATGGTGCTTATGTTGCTGGAAGAAGTAATTTAGTAGAACTTGTTTCTGAAAGATTAACTGTTCCTGGACAAGGTGCTGAAGTTGGCCCAAGTGGGGATATGAACAAGCAAATTTTAATGGGACTTTATTTGGCACCATCAGTTGTTGCAAGTAGTGTAAAAACTAATATATTTGCTAGTTTAATGCTTGAAAAGTTAGGATTTTCAACTAATCCAAGTTATAAAGATGCAAGATGCGATATTGTTTTAGGAATTACTTTTAATAATCCCGATAAATTGATTAAATTTGTAGAGGGTATTCAAGAATATAGTGCAATTGATAATTATATTAAACCAATTCCAAGTGATATGCCAGGGTACTCTGACAAAATAATAATGGCAAGTGGTAGTTTTACTCAAGGAAGTAGCATTGAGATATCATGTGATGGACCTCTTCGTCCTCCATATATTGCATATCTTCAAGGAGGACTTACTTATAAATATGGTCGCCTTGCTGTTATAAATGCTGTTAGGAAGTTATTGAATGAAAACGAATAAATTAAAAATTTACTATGAAGATAAATATCTTATTGTTGTTTCAAAACCATATCATTTACTCACGATTGCAAACGAAAAAGAAAAAGAACATACCTTATATCATGAGGTATCCTTATATCTGAAAAGAAAAAATAAAAATAATCGAGTATTTATTGTTCATAGATTAGATTATGATACATCAGGATTTATTATATTTGCTAAGGACGTTAAAACGAAAACAATACTTCAAGATAATTGGAATAAGGTAATTCGTAAATATGTTGCTATTGTAAATGGTAAATTAGAACATGATAAAGGGATAGTTAAATCATATTTAAAAGAAACAAAAACTAATTTAGTTTATTCAACTAAAGATTCTAAAAATGGCATTGAAGCAATTACTGAATATAGAAAAATACTAGAGTATAATAATTTAACTCTTTTGGAGATTAATTTAAAAACAGGTCGAAAAAATCAAATAAGAGTTCACATGAATGATCTTGGAACTAAAATACTTGGTGATAAAAAGTATGGAATAAAAGATAAAGAAAGTAGATTATATTTACATGCTTATTATTTAAAATTTAATCACCCAATTACAGGAGAAGTAGTTGAGTTAGAAAGTGATATTCCAAAGGAATTTTTAGAAAAAATTGGAAGATAAATATAAATTTAAATTTGATTAATTGTAAAAATATACAATTAAAATTAATGAAAAAGTGTAAAGAAGTATGTCGAAATAAGTGAATATACTTCTTTTTTAATAAAATAAAACTTGAATATGCTGTGTAAATATATATGTCAAATAAAAATTGGTTGTTTTGTAAATGAATGACAAATAAATAATCATAATTGTGATAATAAATCATTATTTTTTCTAATCGACAAAATGAATTAAAATATGTGTAAAAATATTAATTATATGATATACTCTTATATATAAAAAAGGAGAATAATATGAATAATTATGATATAAAATATATTTTAAGAATAATTTTAAATGTTTTAATAGTTAGTTTTATTATTTATGTGGTTGCTAGATTATTTATTTTTTTACTTCCTATAATAATAGTATTAATTGTTTTATATTATGTTTATAGAATTTATATGGAAACTAAAAATAAAGTAAAAGATAACAAAAAGGGGATTAAAGATAAAGTAATAGATGCTGAAATAATTGATGAGAAATTTGATAAGTAATTATAATGAAAATAAACTAATAATAAAATTTTACTATTAGTTTTTTATTTGTAAATTTATTGAATATGAAAAATAACTTTGCTATAATGAAATATAGTTGGAGGTAATATGTCAAAATTTGATAAAGAATATTTAAAATTATGTAAAAAGATATTAGAAGATGGAGTTGAAGTCGAAAATAGAACAGGTACAAATACTATTAAAATACCAGGATATGAATTTGAATTTGATTTAGGAGAGGAATTTCCAATTTTAACTACTAAACAATTATTTTTTAAAAATGCAATTACAGAAATGTTATGGATTTATCAAGCTCAAAGCAATGATGTAAGGTGGTTACAAGAAAGAAATAATCATATATGGGATGAATGGGAAGTTCAAGAAGATGGAAAATGGTATGCTAATCAAATGTTACCGGATGAAAACGGAAATTTAGTTAAAAAAGAAGTAGTAAAGGATTTTGGAAGTGAATATGCGCATACAATAGGAACAGCATATGGTTGGATAGTTAATCGTTATAAATTAATTGATAATTTACTTGATACTATTAAAAATAATCCAACTGATAGACGTATGGTTATGTCACTTTGGCAAAATGAATGGTTAAAAACGGCAGTTCTTCCTTCATGTGTATGGTCAAGTGAATGGGATGTGACTGATGGTAAGTTAAATGCTTGGGTTCATCAAAGATCATGTGATGTACCACTGGGATTACCATTTAATATAACACAGTATTCAGTTTTGTTATATTTACTTGCTCATGTTACTGGACTTAAACCAGGTAAACTTTATTGGTCTATAAAAGATGCTCATATTTATGTAAATCAAATAGATGGAATTAAAGAACAGATAAGACGTGGAGAGGAACTACCTGATTTACCAGCCCCAGAGTTATGGATTAATCCAGAAATAAAAGATTTTTATGATTTTGATAATTCAAAAGATTTGAAAGATATTAAAGTTTTAAAATATCAACATCATGGAAAAATTAATTTTCCAATTTCACAGTAGGAGAGTTATGAAAATATCACTTATAGCATGTGTTGGGAAAAATTTAGAACTTGGTAAAAATAATGATTTAATTTTCCATATAAAAGATGATATGAAATATTTTAAAAATGTTACTTTAAATCATGTTGTTGTTATGGGAAGACGTACTTTTGAATCCCTTCCTGGTTTATTAAAAGATAGAAAAAATGTTGTTATAACAAGGAATAGAAATATTGATATTTCAAATGATATAGAAGTATATTCTTCAATAGAAGAATTTATGGAACATTATAAAAACTATGATGATGAGATATTTGTAATAGGTGGAGCAAGTATTTATAGACAATTTTTAGAATATTGTGATAAAATATACCTAACGGAAGTAAATGAAGAGCGAGATGCCGATGTTTATTTTCCTGAATTTGATAAAAGTTTATATAATAGAGAAGTTGTAGATAGTGGAGAGTCTAAAACTCTTAAATATGATTTTGTAGTATATAGGAGGAAATAATGGGAAAATTTATTGTCATTGAAGGAACTGATTGTAGTGGAAAAGAAACTCAAAGTAAATTGTTAGTTGAAAAGTTAACTGATATGGGTTATAAAGCAATACGTTTGACTTTTCCAAAATATGATTCACCAACAGGAAAGATAGTCGGTGGACCATATCTTGGTAAAAAAGAAATCTGTGACTGTTGGTTTCCAGAAGGGGCAGTAAATTTGGATCCAAAAGTGGCATCTTTATATTATGCAGCTGATAGAAAATATAACGAAAATGAAATAAAAAAATATTTAGATGATGATTATTTTGTAATATGTGATAGATATGTAAGTAGTAATATGGCTCATCAAGGTAGTAAAATTAAAAATGATGAGGAAAGATTTCATATGTATGAATGGATTGATAAATTAGAATTTTGGCTTTTGAATTTACCAAAGCCAGATAAAACCATTTTTTTACATGTTCCATATACCTATGCTCTTGAATTAAAAAAGAATAGGGTCTCTCTTGATGAACATGAAATGAATGAAGAACATTTAAAAAATTCGGAAGTTGCTTATATAGAATTATCTGAAATGTATAATTGGAAACATATTAATTGTATAGAAAATGATAATATTAGAACAATTGAAGATATAAATAAAGAAATTATTTCTTGTTTAAGTGAATACTTGTAGGAGGAGTTATGTATAAAAATATATTGTTGAAATTAAGTGGTGAGTCACTTATGAGTGATTCTGAAAATATCAATAAAGAAAGAACTATAGAAATAGCTAATTTAATTAAAAGAGTACATGATATGGGTGTAAATATTGGTATTGTAGTTGGTGGAGGAAACTTTTTTCGTGGAAGAAGTCATCAAGACATGGAGGCCATTAATGCTGATTCAATGGGAATGCTTGGAACAACAATGAATGCTCTTGCACTTCGTGATGCATTTACTAAAGTTGGTCTTCCAAATACTATTTTTTCACCATTTGATTTTCATGAATTAATTGAACATCATACAGAAGAAGAATTGAAAAATCTTTATAGAGATGGAACAGTTATAACTTTTAGTGGTGGAACTGGTCATATTGGATGTTCAACTGATACAGCTGCATCAATGAAAGCAATTTTAGTTGGAGCTGATGTAATTATTAAACTAACAAATGTTAATGGAGTATATGATAAAGATCCAAATAAATATGAAGATGCAAAGTTTTATGATAAATTAACTCATGATGAAGTACTTAATAATCCTGAAATAAAAGTAATGGATCTTGCTTGTATTGAAGATTGCAAGAGAGAACATAAAGATATTTTAGTAATTAATTTTAATGATAAAGAAAACTTAATCAAAGTACTAAATGGAGAAAAAATTGGTACGGTGATTACAAGTGACAAATGAAGATAAAGTAAAAAGTTATAAAAAAAGAAAATTGTTTAGATATTTAATTATTATTTTTAGTTTTCTGGTTGTAGTTTTAGAGTCATTTGCACTTTTTAATGTAATATCATATCTTTGGGGATTAATTCCTTTTGTATTTAGTTGTATTTTTAAATATTTAAACGAATTAGAAATGAAGAAAAAAGGCAAGTAAGCCTTTTTAAATTTAATAAAAAGCTATAAATTATTATAAAATTAAAATGGCATAGAATGAAATAATTGCACTTTTTACTTGAAGGTTTAGAGTTGTTTAGGTTTATAATTTTGTAATAATTACAAATAATTGATTTTTATTTATGGGCATGGTATTATATGTATTAGTTTTATGGGGGATTATTATGGAAGAGATAAATAGAATTTTAAACGATGAATCACGTAATGATAAACAACTTATTAAAGAATTAAGTTTATATATTAAAAATCACAGAGATAAGGGATTTCCAATTAATAAGAAATTTTTTATCGACATAATAAATATAACATTAAGAAATAGTGAAATTGATTTTAATGAATTGATTTTTAATGATATTGATGAATATGATTGGCAGGCCGTATGGTATAGTGATACTTTGACGTGTGAGTATGATATTACAAAAATTCTTAATATTTCTCAATGGTATAAAAAACATTGGTTTGCTCCATTAGGTTTGAAAGTTGATAAAAAAGTAATGGCTTATTATGAATCAATATGCAATATAATTCATGAATTTACTCATGCAAGACAGGATTATGTGAGTAAACATTTAAATAATATTATTTATGAATCGTGTGATAATTTTATAGATGAGAATTATCAAGAATATTCAAAACATCATGATGAAATTCTAATAGAAAGATACGCTGATTTGAGAGGATATATTATTGCATATAAAGTTTTATCATATATTTATCCTTTAAATTATATTGCTCCTTTTAGAATGATGATTCTGGCTTGTTTAAAATTTGGGTATAAAGTAGACAATCAAGGAAATATTGAACTAATTTCGTCGAATCCACCAATCAATGAAAATTCTATATTAATATCTGCATTAGATACTTATAATTCTATTATGAAAGAAAATTCTTGTGATAAGGTAAACATTGAGTCTGATGAGAATATGACTTTTTATGATAGGTTATACTTGGGTTTACCAATAAACAAAGAAGAATATATTAAATTAAAAAATATGAGAAAATATATTCTTGAATATGTTCCATCTAACAATGATCAAAGTGATGTAAAAAGACTAATTAATAGAATTTAAAAAGACTAATATCAACTATTAATTTCATCAAAATTAGATAATTGAGAAAGAGAATTAATAAAGTAAAATTATTGAAATCTTATAAAATAATGTTATGATAATTGACGACGAGAAAGATAAATTATGAAATTTATTGAAAAAATAAAATTAAACTCTATTATGATTTAATTAATATTAAAGTAAGTGAAAATAATAAAAAATGATATGGAGGTAGTAATATAATGATCAATGATAGAGATTCTTATACAAACTTAAATCCAAGTGAAAAAATAAATATAGAATTTCCTTACAGAATTGGAACAACTATTGAGTTTAAGGGGGATTCTGATATTTTGGCAAGAATATGTCAATATAGAATTGTTTTTGAAAATTATAAGAATGTAATATATATTGGATTGTGTTTTGATGTTTATTCAAATAATCCTGTTATACATCGCGAAATTTCGAGTGAAGAACTAGAAAAATATTGGAAAAAGACTGATAAAATTATATTTACGGATTTAAATTCAGATGATTTAATAAAAATTAGCATACCAATGAATGATTTGTATTTTAAGCCAAAAGATTATAATTATGTACATTCTAATGATGAAGATGTAATAGCAGATTTGTTAGATGATTTTGAATATGATCCAAGCAAAAAGGAAGAAGTTTTAGCAAAATATGATAATTTAAAGAAATATATTAAATAAATTTTTATAAGGAATATGCTTACAATATATAGTAAAACTATTATAGCATGAATAAATTCTGTTTTGTTTGATTTGGAATATTTTGATATTGAGATCGGAATTAATTCCAATTTTTTTTATAAAAAAATCTAGTCAAGATTGACTAGAAAGTATATTTAAAATACTTCAAATAAGCATTATTTTCTTGGCAGAGCATCTATACCCAAAAGCGAACACTCTAATTCGTTTATTTTAGGGATTTTGCCCTCATATTTCTTGTCTTGTGTGTTAAAAATAATGATTATATTGTCATCGTATAAGAACACCTTATTAATTAATGTATTTATAATAGCCTTTTTATATCTTATATCATCTATATTACCATTTTTTATATGATTTAAGAAAAATTTAATTTGTGTTTTACTAACATTTACACATTGACTTTCTTCTATAAGTAAATCAGTTTTAAGTTGATTAATTTTTTCTTCCATTTTTGCCATTTCTTCAAATATTGATTTTTTAACACTATCTATATTGCATAGTTTTAAACTATTAAATAAATTATCTTTTTGTTTGTTGGTATCTTTAATAATTCTATTTAATCTTTTAATATTGGAATTATTTTTTTCTTTTTTTACTAATTCAAATACACAATCTGCAATTTTATCTATTCTTTCACTTGTTAATAATTCACGTGCTTTTTCTATAACTAAATTTTCAATAAAGTCTTTTTGTACGTTCTTTTTATTACATATTTTTTTTCTAGTACCAACACAACCATAATATGTATGTAATTTTCCACTTTTAGAAGTACCAGATGTACCAGTCATCATTTGTTTACAATGACCGCAAAATAGTTTTGTTGTCAGTAGATAATCAGTTTTAGCCCTTGCTCTTGCTGGTGCTTTTTTATTTGTTCCCATTTTTTCTTGTACCATTTCAAAAGTTAAATCATCAATTATTTGTGGAATACCACCTTTTATTTCGTTTCCATTATAGGTATAAATACCATTATATTTTTTATTTGTTAAAATTGGTCTTATACTATTTTTATTAAATTCATTGCCATAAGAAGTTTTAATATTGTTATTATTTAGGTATTCAATTATTTTTGCCATTGTTGACCCATTTAAATACATTTCATATATTTTTTTTATAATAGGAGCAGTTTCTTCATCAATTATAAAAATTTTCTTTTTTATTTTTCTACCTTGTGCATCTTTAATATCACTTTCAATTTCTTTTAAAGTGTAGCCTAATGGAATAGTACCACCATTATAATAATGATTGTCAGCATTTATTTTCATACCACGTTTTACTTTTTGACTTAATTCAACAGAAAAGTATTCAGCCATACCCTCTAAAACACTTTCTGTTATAATACCACTTGCATCATCGTTTATATTTTCACGTGCAGACATAACTCTAACATTGTTTTTTTTCAATTTTGCTTTATATATAGCACTATCATATCTATTTCTTGCAAATCTATCTAATTGATAAACTACAATACCTTGAAAAGTTCTTTTTTCACTATCTTTAATCATTTTTAAAAATTGTTCTCTATCATCTTTTGTACCGCTTTTTGCCTCATCGCTATATTTACCAATAATATTAAAGTTATTTCTTTCACAAAACTTTTTACACTCTTCCATTTGTCCTATTGTTGATTGTTCGGTTTGATTGTGCGAACTATATCTAGTATAAATGACTACGTTCATATTGCACCTCCTTTATTTATCTATTTTTTCATCTATTAAATCTAAAAATGCAAATTCTAAATCAATTTTAGTTCTTCTTAAATCATATCTTTTTGCTGTAATTTTTAATTGATTGTTTTTATCATTTCTTTTTTCCAATTCTTTTAATTCTTTTTTTAAATCTTTATAGTTCTTAATTTCTTCAAATAAATAATTAACACTATCAATTTGTCTATCAAATATTTCGTTTATACTTTCTTTTGGAAAAGATACTTCTAACACTTCAATAGCATTATCATTTAAACCAAATCTTTTATTTAATTCATTATAACTATAATTTTTTACTTCACTAACACCAAGTAGATAATCAGTAGAAACATTTAATGCTTTTGCAATTTTAGGTAAAAATTCACTTTTAATAAGAACTTTACCACTACAATAATTTGATAAAGTTCCACTAGCAATGCCAACTTTTTTTGCAAATTCATCTTGTGGTATTTGTTTTTGCTCTAATAATTCATTTAATCTTTGTGTTTGCAATCTTAATAATCCTTTAACATCATCATTATATTTTGCATCATTAATATTTTCTTCAATATCATTAATATCTTTGCTTGTAGTATTTACAATTCTTTTTTTTGCCATTTTTATACCTCCTAAACGTGAAAGTTTTTTCTTTTTAACAATTAACTTTTTTTATTATGAATATTAGACTTCTTTTATTTTATTTATGCTAACATTATAAATGTGAAAGAAAGAAATTAACTTTCATATATATGATATATCATTTATTTTATTTTTGCAAGCAAAAGATAAAAGAAAGGAAGAAAAAATGAAAAAAGATGAAAAATTAACACCCGAATTAACTGCTAAAAGGGAATATTTTAAAAATTGGCGAAAGAATAACAAAGATAAAGTTAAGAAATATAATGAAAAATTTTGGAAAAAACAAGTTGAAAAACTAAATAATAAATAATTTAAGAAAGGTATTGTCAATATATGAGCGACAAGCAAATATCTTTGTTTAGTTCAAGTATATTAATTAGTGATGTCATTTCATATATTGACAATCACAAAGAAGAGTACGAACAATTTTTAAAAGTGGAAATGGAAAAAGAAAAAAATAAAAATACAATTAAGAAAGGAAATAGCAAAAATGAAAGTACATAGTATAATAGATACCTACCAAAGTCATCATAAGCCTAGTACCAATGATTTAGGACACGTATCAAAAATAAAAAATAGACTTAAAAAAGGGAAAATTAAAGAACAATACTTAACCATAGAGGATTTAGCAAACAAGTTAATAAATGGGTATGCAATTATTCCAGCAATATTGCAAGGTGGTGCAAGTGATAATAATTTTGTTTCACAGCAAGTATTTATGATTGATATAGACAATAAAGAAAAAGTATTAGCAATAGATGATGCACTTAAATTATGTAAAAATATAAATCCAGCATTTATATATGCTACCTTTAATTATAAAAGCAGTTTACCTAAATATAGAATAGTATTTGTTTTAGACAGAGAAATAACTTCTAAAAATGATAGAGATTATATACAAAAATATCTTATTAATTTATTTAATGATTTTGCAGATAGTAGTTGTATTGATTGTAGTCGTGTGTTTTATGGTGGAAAAAAACTTTTATATAATAATTTTAATAGCATTGTAAATAGTGATGTAATACTAAAAGATTATAGGCAAACATCTAATAAAAATTTCAATAATATAAGTGATATATCACTATTAGATTATATTTTAGAGCAATACCCAAATTCTAAAATAAAAAAAAGTGGAAAAACTACAACAATTAATCCTTGTCCTTTATGCGGACATAATGATGATTTTATGATTTATGAAGATAACACTTTTTGTGCTTTTGGTGAAAAAGATTATATTAATGGTAAACAAATAGGTGGAAATATTGTTGATTTTATTTGCCATAGTAAAAAAGTTAAAAAAAGTGTAGCAAGAAATTTATTAAATAATAACTATAATATAATAAATGAAAGTTCCAAAAAGTTTAAACATAATGATTTTGGTAGTTTATTAATTGATAATTATCATATTGTTAAAAATGATAATTGCTTATATATCTATTACAATAATTGTTATCAATTAGAAAGAATAGATGATAGTATTTTAGAACAAATTATGATTGAAGAATACGATGAGATAACATTGCATCAAAGAAAAGAGGTGTACTCTTACATTCAAAGAATAGCACCTCATAAGGATTTAGCACCCAGCAAGTATATTGCATTCAAAAATTGCGTTTTAAATATAGAAACAATGGAAAAAATGCCTTATACAGCAGATTTATTAATTAGAAATATTATACCGCATAATTATGTAGAATATAAAGAAGATAACAAAGAAATTGAAAAAATTATGTTGGATTTTATAAATGGCGATGTAGAAAGTAAACCTATACTTTATGAAATAATAGGCTATTGTCTATATAATGATAATCCTTTTAATTCGTTATTCTTTATTTATGGAAATGGTGCTAGTGGGAAAACAACTTATTTGAACACACTTATTCAAATTGTTGGTAAAGAGAATTGTTCCTATTCAATAATTAGTGATTTAGGAGAAAAGTTTGGTAAATCAGTTTTAATTGGTAAATTAGTTAATATTGGCGATGATTGTAAAAAAGCATTTATTGATGATTTAGCAATTATTAAACAAATCACTGGCGATAGTACAATCGAGATCGAATTTAAAGGAAAAAATAAATTCAGTTATAAAAGTTATATAAAACTTATATTTAGTTTTAATACCTTGCCTAAAATTGGCGAAAGTGGTAATCAAATAAGCAGAAGAATTATACTAATACCTTTCTTCAATAAGTTTAAAGTTGACCCTAATAATAAAGTTAAAAGATTACTAGAAGATGAAAGTACAATAGAATATTTAATTTATAAGGGAATAATGGCATTAAATGAATTATTAAAAAGAGGTAGTTTTACTAAATCAAAGTTGTTAGAAGTTGAAAAGAAAAAGTATTTAAATTTTTTAAAGCCAATAGATGAATTTATACAAGAAAATACTGCATCATTTAATAATCCAAATATTTATTGTGAAGATACATATCTTAATTATGTTAAATGGTGTAATGAAAAAGGTTATGAAGTAGAAAGTTATAATTCGTTTGGTAGAAAAATTAAAGATATATATAAACCTAAACAATTACCAAATAGGAAAAGATATTATATAACAAAATAACAATATATTTTTTTAATTCTAGATTAAAAATAAAAAAAATATATATCAATATAAATAATATAATAAATAAATTTTTTAAATTTTTATGTTAAGGTGTTGGAGGTATAAAAATGTATGAAAATGTAGAAGAAATTGAAAAATTAAATGAAAAACAAGAAAACACAATTAATATGCTTGTTCTAGGCAAATCAGTAGAAGAAGTTGCCAAAGAATTAAATCTTAATATAAACACTATTTATAGGTGGAAAAAGAGCCAAAAGTTTAAACAAGCATTAAAAGTTAAACAAGATACTATTTTTGATGAAATTACTTCCAAATTAGGCATAATTAGTATAGATGCACTTAATGTACTATATGATTTAATGAATAATGCAACTAACGAAAATAATAAGTTAAAAGCATCTATGTTTATATTAGATAAAATTTTACAATGTCAGCAATTAGATATATTGAAAAGAATAGATGCTTTGGAAGAAAGGTTAAATGATGAATAATTTAGAGAAAAAACTAAAAAAATTGGAAAAAAAAGTAAAATATAAATATGATTTTCAAGGAGCAATCATAATACTTATCAAAAATAATATTCATAGAATATTAAATAAAGATATAATACAAAAAGATTTTTTAAATATGCAAAATTTAGAAAATTATATTTGTAATAACTATGATTGTAAGAAATATGTATTTATTTCATTTGATATAACTAGTATCAATTAAATTAAAAAAAATAATGATTAAACATTATGATTTAGTCATTATTTTTGTTATTATTTATTATAACTTCAAAAGTAGATAAAAACTTTTCAGCCATTTCTTTTGCACTTTTATATCTTAATCCAGTTGTAATATTATTTCCTTTTAACAATGTAATAAAGACTTGTGGCTCACTTATTGAATTTAATACTAATTTAATTTCTAACTTTTTAACATATTTAGCAGTACCAGATTGTCCTATAACTCTATTACCAATTAAATTTTCTCTATACGTTGATATAGTATATTCTTTATTATCTTCAACAACTTGTGCCGATATTAAATCTTTAAAGTTATATTCTTTACCATTTACATTAAATAATTTTTTATTTTCATTTACATAAAAGTATGTCATTTTTAAACTTCCAGTATCTGGCTTAATTGTTCCTATCTTTTTCCATTCATCACTATTGAAATTCTTTTCAAATTCTAAATCTTTTTTATTTTTAAAACTTATAATATTAAAAATAAATAATGCTACAACAATAATTGTTGCAATTCCATAACCAATACTTTTTTCAGCAATCATTCCGGCAAAAGTAAATATAAATATTATTACTAAAACAATATTGATTAACCAAAAACCTACTTTTTTCATAAACACCTCACATTAAATTAAAAAGGGACACAATACCGCTATGTCCCGATACTTCAATCGGTTGACAATAAACTTCATACTACATTATCTACCGACAATATAATTGTATTACACAAATATATAAATGTCAATAATTTTGTATTCAAAAATTGAATATATAAATAATATTGTAAAAAGAATACAATAATAATAGAGAAAAGGAGGTATTGTATGATTAAGTTTCAGCCCTCAAAAAGTGAGAAAGTAGTTATATCAATTAGAATTGAAGATTACAAATTAGAAGAAATAGATAAAATTGCATCTAAAATAGATATTAGTCGTAATGAACTTATTAATCAATGCCTTGACTATGCTATTAACAATTTAGAATTTAAGAATATAAAAAAGGAAAAGAAGAATAAAAAATAGTATCAAATTAAACGATACTATTTTCATTTGTTTTAAAATGCTGTTATTATACTCTAATTTGAATATTCTCTTATTGCATTGATAATTGATGATGCTTGCCAATTAACAATAATATCTGCTTTTTCCTCTGCCTCACTAGGTACAATATTGGCTCCCCAAGGTCTAATAGCAATTATAGGTTTATTATACTTTTTAGCAATTTTAATTTCTTCTTGTATCCATTTCCTATATTTTACATATTTTCCTGCAATTAATAATACTACGCTTGCTTGTCTTATTTGTTCATCAAGTTGTCTATATAGTTCACTAGTTGTATCAAATATAATGGGGTCGTGTTCTGGTACACTATAATCCCTATACTTGAAATATGCATATTCATTTAACATATTAATTAAATTATAATATTGGTCGTTATATTTCCAAGCGTGGCTAATAAATACATCATAAGTTTTTAATGCTGGCATATAGTTCTCCTTTCTATTTTATAAACATCATAATTATATAAATAATTAAAAATGATATTGGTAATAATTTTTCTAGAATTGTTAAATTAGTTAATACAGATGTTCTTTTTTCCTCTTCACTAAACCATTTTAAATTATTCGCTTTTTCATATTCGTTAATAATAGCATACTTTACCTTATTTCGTTTTGAATAATTATCTATTGTCAAAAACCAAATAACAGAAATAAGAATTCCTAAACCATTTAAAATGTAAAATGGCACCTTTTCTATTGTAGCCACCGATATAAAAGAAAATAATCCTAATGAAAATGTCAAATATATATTATTGAAATTTCCTCTCTTATCACTCATTTTTTCGGCACTTTTAACAAACGTTTTATAATTTTCTTTATCATCTACCATTTTTATACCTCCCATATTAGTAAAAAAGGGCAATATAAACCAATTATCATTTATAGTTTATATAACCCTTTTTATTACTTTACTTTAATTTTATATTTACAGCAAACCCGCCTACAAAGTAAACAATGTTCGCATAATCACATAATGGCAGGGAATGAGAGAATCGAACTCCCAACAGTGGTTTTGGAGTTTTTTTGGGGGTTAGTCGTGATTAATTCGTTTTATCTCGTAAATCCCATATACTATAAGGGTTTCATTAATTGTTTTTAATTAATTTTAATTGTTCAAAAATTAAAAATAATTAAAAAAAATCAATATTAATTAAGCAATTTTGTACACGTTTTGTACATTTTTTTTGTGTATCAAAAATTCGTGTACAAAAATTACCTAAACATGTAAAGGGGGTTCGATTTTGATAGGGTATTCTAATGGTTCTATTATGATACTTATGCAATAGTATTTATCCAACAAATTAAGCATCAATTATATCATTATCAAATACTGAATTAAATTTAAGTAATTTACCACACAAGATCGTCTTGTGTGGTATTTTAGTAAAAGATGTACCTAACTAAAATATTGATTTTATATGGAGTGAATGCTACAATTATGAATTGTAAAAAATTAATAAATTGATTAAAAAAAGATGCTATATTTTGATAATCTGTTCTAATGGTTCAATTTTAATACTTAAATAATAAGATGTATATCCAACGAATAGAGCATCAATTTCTCCATCATCTAATAATGAATCAATTTTAAGAATCTTATCAAAAACAGGAAATAATTCCTTAAAATAATTTTGACATCTTTCTAATTGAATATCAAAGTTAGAATCATCTATATATTCATTACATATTTTTTCTAAAACTTCAATAAGTTTTTTATTATTATTAAATCTATTACTTACTATTTTGTATAATTCAGCAACTGATAAGCCAAGTTTATTATAAAATTCTTCTTCATAAATTTTTGCAAGTTTTCTTTCTTCATTTAAATTTGACTGTGCATAATATGTCATCGTGGTATCAAAAGAAGAATGTCCTTCGTGCTTTTGTATGGCTTTTATGTTTTGACCTTTTGCAACAAAAAAGGTTGTATTGGTAGTTCTTAAATTTTTTAAAGGAATTATTTTATTCATATTTATTTTTTTTAAGAATTTTTGAAATTCCTGAGTAAATCTACTTGGATCAACTAAATCTAAACTATCCCAAGCAGTGAAAACATAATCATCATCATTAACTATAAAACCACAAGCTTCTTTAAATTGTCTATATTTTTCTATTAAATCTAAACAATGATTAGTTAAAACAATTTCTCTTACACTTGCAGTTGTTTTGGTATCTTTAACTATTTCTCTTCCATCTACTTTTGATTTAATATAAGCTCGAGTGATGGTTAAAGTTTTTCTAATTTTATTGATGTCACTAAATTTAATAGCAAGAGCTTCCTCTTTACGTAAACCACTATCTAGCATTAAGATTATGAGAGTTCTAAATCTTATATTTTCAAGTTCTACCTTATCATGAATATAATGCATTTCCTCTTCTGAAAAATATTCTTTATCTTTAGCAACAGCATGTGGTTTATTTTTAACTCTATCAAAAGGATTATAATCAATTATTTTTAAATCATCTTTAAAATAATTGAATAATTTATGAACAAAAGAAAATGGCTTATAAAGGGTATTTTCAGATAACCTCTTGCCATTTTTCTTTTTAATATCATATAAATAATTTACAAATTTTTGTGCTCTTTCATCATCTACATCCTTAATAATTTCATCGAAAAGTTTAGAATTTTTTAAATATTTACTTCTGTTTATATCAAGAAAATCCTGATCGTAAGTTCCATCTTGAATAAAACCTCTTTCCAAATCTTGTTTTCTTTCTCTCATATAAACTTCGATTCCCTCATAAACAGAATCATATTTTGTTAGTTGACCTTTGGCATCTTTTAAGGTTTTATTTTTTTCTTCTAACATTTTACCTTCTTCTTGTACCTGTTTAACAAATTCATATTTTGTATGTATAGCTGTTAGAAGGTCGTGTTCAACTTTGGTTTTTCTTTTTCCATACGGATTAGGAACTGACACTCTAAATGTATTAGGGGAGATTTCACTTATATGTTTTAAATCTTCATCAGTAATACCTAATCTTTCTGCCTCACTATATGAGATAGAAAATTTTTTAATTAAAGATCGGCTTAATTTTTTTGACATTATTTATTTCTCCAACTTGCAATAGTTGAGGAAATCATATTATTAGATTTTTCTTGCTTTTCACTTATAAATTTTTCTACGTCTTCGAGCTTAAAGTATCTTTTATTTCCAATCCATGTTACTTTTAAAATTCCATCATTAATACCATTAGTTATAATATGTTTTGATAGTAGTGGATATAATTCTATTATTTCGTTTATATTATATAAATCGTTATCTTTAGAATCATTATCAGGAGAACTACCAGTTTCATATTCTTTAATAAGTTTTCCAATTTCAAATATCAAATCACCTAGTGACAAATTTTTATGATTTATACATGATTCCTCCCTATAAACTTAATATATCTCGAGTTTTATTCATATTTTGCTTAATTGAATCTAAAATATAATCTCTAACTTTTTTATGCATCTCACGAACAAATTTATCTTGAAAAATACAGGAATCGATAATCTCTCCATCCCACATATTTAATTCATTACAATTAATATGTTTACCTACAACAACAGTTATTTCATTGTTTAAGATTCTATCACTAGCCATATAAATCCAAAAGCATAAATCTAATCTAGGATTATATCTGTCAAATATTTTTAAAACACAGCCTTGTTCTTTTCCATTATTAAAAATTTCGGCAACACCATCAGTATTTATGTTCTCTTTATATAACTGATTAATTACTGCATTTATAACATCTTGGCTTCTTCTTACTTTTTCATTCCAAACAATCATCTTATCACCACCTTATATATTTACATTTGATACATTATATTTTTTTACTAAATCCAAATAATCTGCCGGAATATTAGCAATTAAATAATCTTCTAAATAACTAATCCAACTATCTCTTATTTGGTAGTACTGTTTATCACAGTCTTTTAATGTATCTAAACGTGTTTTCTTGTCTTGAATATACCAACTATCCCGTTTATCTAATGCATCGATTGAATCCTTAATAATAGCAAAATTTCCAAATATTTCTAGAAATTCTTCTTTTTTACTATAAGTACTTTCATTAATAAAATCTACTAAATATCCCATATTTTCGCTATAACCAATTGAATCCCATTGTTCTATTCCTTTATTTTTAATTTGACTATCTAATTTCCAAAATAAAACTGCAATTTTTTCATAGTCAGTTAATTTTGCCAAAAACTCTTCCCAACTTATATTTTCATTCCATTTAGTTTCAAATGCATTATTCATCACAAAGTAAAATAAATTATCCACATTGCTGTGGATAAAATCTTTCTTAACTTCCATTAGAATTTCTTTTTTATTAGACAATATATTAAATACTGAATTATAATCATTGAAAAAAATAAAATCATTAATCTCTTTTATATCATCACTAGAAAATTCTACTTCAAAATTCGAATCTATTAAATGAA
This sequence comes from Bacilli bacterium, assembly GCA_017460745.1. Lineage (GTDB taxonomy): Bacteria > Bacillota_I > Bacilli_A > RF39 > UBA660 > RUG591. The sequence goes on from JAFUAL010000007.1 coordinate 25,740, forward strand.
GGCAAAGTCTATATAAGTCGTCGCTATCTATGTGATGACCAGTAATAGATAAATAATGAACAATATTCTTAATATAATCTTTTTTCTCTTCTATATTTATTCCTCCTTTAAATATTTGCAACTTCGGGATTTAAATTAAATTCTCGATCATAAAATTTTTGAAAATTCTTAATTATTCTTTTAGAAAAATTAACAATAGTATTAAAAGAATCATCTATTTCCTCAAAGTTTTTTTCTTTACTCCAAGCATATAAGTAGGAAAGAGAGAAGTCGTTCGTATTTAATCCTAAATAATTGGATACTACATAAGAAATAGATTCGGCTTCAGTTTCGTATTTATTCCTATTATTTTGATATTCTATATTATTGTTTTCTAAATGCTTATGGGCAAGAGCATGGGCATATTCATGAATTAAAACTTTTAATTGAACTATATTGCCAAGTCCCTTTCTTACAACAATTGTTTTATTAGCATGGTCACAATAACCTTTGGTATCAGAATCTAATTCCTTAAAATTTACTTTATAACCATCATTATAAATGGTTTTAATAAAACAATTCATTATGTCATTTGCTTTATTATCATGTAATACAGGATTAAGTTCTTTATCTATAATATCCATTGGCATATTAGTATCATTTGCACTAAAAACATTACCTAGAGTAAAACCACTTAATTTTTGTCTATAAAAGGTAATACTGTCATCGCTTTTATCTTTATATTTCTTTTTTTCTTCTTCTGTTAGAATAAAGTAGGGTTTGTAAGATATTTTATTATCCGAATCTATAATTTTAGCAATATTATAAAATTTAGGAATAAAAATTTTTATTCCATCATCATTACTCTTATTAACTGAATATCCCATATCTTGATAAGTTTTTCTAGCTGCAACATATTTTGCATCTGGATCCTGTGCCCAAATCAGTAAGTGATTATTAAAAGAGTAATTATTAAAAAACGTAATATTATCTAAAAACTTTTTAATATCACTTTCATCCTTAAATTTAGCAATAGCTGTTTTTTTTAAATCAACTAAAAGTTCTTTTACTTCATTTTCTAAATTTTCTTTTTCATTTTCATCCTTTGTTGTTCTAAACTTAAAACCTAATTCATTAAGTTTTTGTAATTTGTCATTAATTATAATATCATCCTCCTCGTATTTTAGTCCTGACAAATAAAAAAGTCTTTCTTTATCTAGTTTAGGATAAGAAAGAAATTTATCTTGAATCTCTTTTGTATAATATTTTTTAAATATTTTCATAGCAATTTCATAATTAATTGGTGCAGAGTCAATTAATTCATTTTGCATTTTATTCATGGTTAATTGATCAAAAAAATTCTCATCGTTTGCAAATTCGAGCAAGTAACAAAGATGTCTTGACTGTTCCTCTGTAAAATATATTGGATTAATGATCAAATGAATATATCTATTTTTTTTAGCATATTCTTTAACATCATCAAAATTGTTTAATGGTGTATAAAAATCTCTTACAACTTCACCATCCGGAAGTTCTGTCCACTCAAAAACATCATTTCCATGTGAATCAACAGGTTTCCAAGCACCAATTGGAATTCCTAATATCATTAATAGAAAATAAATTTTATTATCAAATATACCACTTTCAGCATATTTATAATCGTCTCGAATATAGTGATATAAATTATGTTCTTCTAAATATTCTTTAACCTTTTTATTATTTATTAATTTGTATATTTGATTTGACCTGTATTTTAAAGACAAAATATCTTCTTCAATGTTAATAATCCATACCTCCTAAATATTTATTTTTATAACTTTTTCAAAAGTTAAATCCTTAATTTTCTTGTAATTTATGACAATTTCATTTTCTCTACGAGAGTTAAAAAAAGCAAAGATATCTTTTTTATTTATCTTTGCTTTTAATACGTAACCATCATTATCAAATCTTGTGGCGAACCAATGTGCTATATCATAATCTAGTGTCCAAGAAAGAGCATTTGAATTCGCCGAATCATGAGTACCACGATAAATCGTAACTTCCTCCGGTAATTTATTATATAAATCTAATTCTTCATCATCCATCAAATCTATTTTATTAGCTGTTTGAAACATTTTTATAATTTTATTTATACTAACATTTTTATCAGCATTTGGAAATTCAGTATCAATCCATACATTCCTTAAATGTTTAGTAAATTCTGAAGAATTCAAAAGAAGATAATTTTCCAACAGAAAAAGCATTCTATACGGTTTATTTATAAGATATAATAATTTTGAGAAATTATTTGCTTTGTTTATGTCATTTTCAATTTTCTTTTGAACTTTTTTAAATCCATCTTTATCATTAAATATATCTATAACTTTTAATTTGCCATTTTTATCTAGGGTAGGGACAGGATTATTTTCAATAAATGGGTGGTAGACAATAAAAGGATATTCCTTATTGTATTCAGGTGGTACTTGTAATAAGGTTAAAGCAATATTTTTTGAAAAATCTAAATTATTTATAAGTATCACTCCCTATATTTTTATGTTGTTAATTAATCCATCAATATGCTCGGTTATTTTTTCTAAACAATTATCTTCTAATGGATCAAAATAAGTATAATCAAATCTATCGTTTTTATAAACATCTATTCCCTTGCTGCAATCATGTCGAATAAATACTTTATCACCATCGTCTAAATTTATAGAATAAACCATTACAGGAAAGTCTTCTCTGTATTTAGAAATATGATATTTTTCTTTTAATTTATCTATAATTTTATCTCTAATTTTATTTTCTTTTTCAACTTCATTAATGCAATTATTAATTTCTTCATCAGTATAACCTAACTTTTTTAATAGTGTTGGTGCCTGTTTGTTAAATTCTTTAAAAGTTTCTTTATAATTTATAGTAATCATCTCCTCATATTTTTATATTTTTTATTAAATTATCAACATATTCTATAACTTCTTTTACAGAATTTTCTCCGACGGGTTCAAAAGAAACATAATCTAAATCATCATTTTTATAAATTTTTATTATATGACTAAAATCAACTTTAACAAAAATTTTATCATCATTATTGTTTATGACATAAGTTTTACTAAATAACTCTTCTTTATATTTTGAAAGTGAATATTTATCTTTTAGTTCGTTGATTATTTGATTTCTGTAATAAAAACCTTTATCAATTTCTTTTAATCTTTTTTCAATTTGCTTTTTATTATTACCTAATAATTTTAAAATGCTTGGTATATTTTCTCGAAATTTTTGTTCTCTAGTTTCATAAATGTATTTTCTATTTGAAATACGACAAATATCAATAATATGATATGATTCCGAATCACAAACAATATTAGCATCTTCAATTAAATCACTATTAATTTGATTTTGATAATATTCAAGAGTAGGAGAGGAAGATACTTTTTTTTCAATAAATATATAATCTGGCATTTTATCTGTAAATAAAAAAGTTAAAGTAACTTCATCGGTATTAGTATCACTTAATTTTTTGGCTATTTTTTTTACTTTTGAATCATAATCTTTTATACCACTCGTTTTTTGAAACAATTCTTTATTTTTGGTAACATAATAATTATCTAAAAAATCTATCAACATTTATCCTCCTAAATTTTAATATCTTTTTCAATTATATAGTCATCTATTGCATATCCTATACCAATGTCTTTACTATTCATTAGATCGTCAATTTTTTCAGCAATTTCCCATGTAGGAGCTGTATACAAATAATATTCTCTATCAAGTTTGACTTTAATATTAGATTTTTCTAATTCATTAAGAAATGGTACTTCATCCTTATTAAATATCATAAAGTATAAACCGGATTTTAATGCAACTGTATTTTTCGGTCTTCTATAATATTTTTCGGTAATACCTGCAGAGTAGTGACGTCCTATAGTTTTTAAACCTATTGAATTGTTATCATATTTTTTTAAATATGAATTAAATATTTTTAATGCTAGATCTAAATTATCATCAAAATAATTTCCGGAATCCCATTCGCCTTTCTCAACATTAACATTATTTGCAACAATATATTGTTTACTAGGTATATTATAAATAAGTGAAATGTTGTTTTCACTTTGTTTTAATATAACACATTTTCCTAAACTTTTACTTTCAAATTCTATAATTATTCCTCCCTTAAATTTTAAAAGTTTTTTTATTTTCTAATTCTATATCTTTATCAATAAAATTTTCTAATCTTTGTTTCATGCCAAGCATTAAAGTTACTTCGCTAGTTAAATCAGGTTGGTATGGTTCAAATGAAATATTATCAAATTCATCTTTTTCAGCATTAAGATATTTAGAATATCTTAAACCCATTTTCCCATCTAAAATAATTAAATCGCAAAAATAACCAGAGTTATCAAAAGTTGCAAGATCATGATAATCTTCATAATCAAGATTTTCAGCATCATAACTAATTCTCTCAATTTCTGTAATACTATAATAAGTATCAAATTTAAACGAGCTAGACACAATAAAATCTCTAGAGAAATGCTTTTTAATTATGTTTAATGCCCAATTAGTTGCATTTTCAAAATCATCGTGATGAAAATATTCAGCATTATAATATGCTATATTATCAAATAGGTTATTGTCGTCTTTACATTCAGGTAGTGCTGCAATAACCATGATATTATCTGATGAACGAGCCTTACATGACCAAATGCATAACTCAAGATCATTAATATTATATATTTTAAGTATTAAACCCTGTTCTTTATAATTATTAAATGTCTCTAATTCGTAATCTAATTTAGTATTATATATTTTTAGTTTTTCTTCTAAAAGATTAAAAAATCTTTCACTAACTTGTAAACTTTTATTTTTCTTAAACATACAATCCTCTAAATTTGAATATCTTTAATATATCCATTATCAATGTAGTCGGATAACCACATTGCTCCAAAACTTTCTCTCATTTTTAATTTAAAAATTGCTAGTTTGCTCATATCAACATCATTAGATTTAAGAGAAAAAGCAAGATTTATTAAATTTCCGTTTTTGAAAGAATATATTTCATTAAATGAAAAGGATAGGGGAACAATCTTTTGCTCTTTAAAAAGATTAGTTATTCCATCTACCCATTCGTTAAGACTACCACCACATCCCTGCAGTATTAAAAATTCATAGCCTTTATATCTTAATTCTTTAATTTCTTCAGTATTTAATTCTTTTACATTACACATATTTTACTCCTATATTTTTATTTTATCTAAACTAATTTCCTCATTATCAATATGGTATGATTTATATCCAATTTTTGAATAATGGGATAATAGCATTAATCCATAAAGCTGATTAAATTCCACTTCATGTTCTAAAAGTTTTTTAATATTAAATTCTTTATCATTTAAGGCAAAGATTAAATAAGTTTTATTTTCGTTTTCAAATGAATTCATATTTTTAAATTGAAAATTCATACTAATAATTCCATAATTTTGAAATACGTTTGTAATACTTTTTATCCATCTGGAAAAGTTATTTCCATTGCCATAAAAGATAACATAATCTTCTTCTTTATCATTTAATTTTTTTAAATCATCTAATTCAATTTTTTTAATTTTTACCATAAATCCTCCTTAAATTTTCATTTCTTTAACCATATCAAGTTCTCTATTTAATTCTTCTTCCAACGGTATTAATTCAATTTCAGAACTTCCAAAACTATCTTTATACATCATCCATTTTTGTTGAAGTTCATCATATAAATATGCATATTCTCCAGTAGTGGATATTAAAGTATCAAAAAAATCATCTAAATTTTTATCATCAATTGGTTTGCAATCTTTCCATTTTTCTTTTTCATCTCTATAAAAGAATTTTGTAATATCACCATTTCCAAATTCTTGAAGTTTAGCTGTCTCTAAATCTGGATAGGTATGTAAAGAGTCTATATCACCAAGTGATATTAATTTGTTAATTGAATTTAGATTATTATAATATTTATATAAACGTAAACCAACACCATCAATATAACCATCTTTCATGCAATAAATACTCGTAACTGAGCCATCTCTTTTTAAAATTCCAATTCTCGATCTTGTTCCCATATAAATTAAAACCTCACTATTATGTAATTAACTTCTATTAATTTTCTAAACATAATTTCCTCCTAAATATTTATTTTATTAATTTCTAAATTATATTTGTATTTTAATATTTCTATTGTTTCATCAAATATAAATTTTTTTACATTGTCATCCCGAAATGTTATTTCTACGAATTCTATTAATTTTTCCATATTAAAATCTTGGTAAAATAGTTTTGCAAGTGTTTCAGCAGATGGAGTAATTAAGACATTTTCCTTATAAGTAATTTTTCTAGCATCTAACCATTCGGATGTCGATTCTAATTTTGGAAAGTTTTCTTGTGCTATTTCTATAGCTACATTTAAATTATCATTTTCAACTTTTATTGTTTTTTTTAAACTAACTTCTACGTCAATGTATCTTGCCATTTTTACCTCCTAAATACCAATATTTGTTTCCTCTAAATCATAATTTGATAAATGCTTATCTTTTGTAGAATTAAAAACATTTTTAACTTTGTTAACAATGTCTGGTATTGGTAATTCTTTATAAAAATCATGAACAATAATAACAACTTCTGTATAATCATTAATGTAATAGCACTCATGATTTTCAAGTTCGTATTCTATTAAATCATCAATGTTTATTTTGCTTTTTAAATCTTCTTTTAACTTAGGAACAATTTTTTTAAAGAAATTGTCAAAATTTTTCTTGTTGGATTTATGGATATAACCACCATCACCAATAGAAAGGTATTCATCATCAGGTGCGTTTTTATGAGTTTTATTCTCATTAAATTGTTCTTTATTAAAAGCCCAAAAAACTCCTGTTTTTTCTAATCCTTTATTAAGGTTATCAGAATATTCATCATAATATTTTTTAAACATAAATTTACTCCTTAAATACTAATTTTTAAATTCTTTTTAATGTAATCTGAAAGCCAAATAACTCCAAAATTATCTTTTAAATGCAATAACTTTAAAATTACTTCTATTTTTTTTACATAATTCTTCTTGATCCCAATAGCAAGATTCATAACATCATTGTTTTCAAAAGAATAAATTTTTTCAAAAGAAAAAGAGTTATTCACAACATCTGCTTCTTTAAATAGAGCAAGTATTGAATTAACCCATTTTGATAAATCATCATTACATCCCTGAATTATAAAATATTTATATTGAGTATCATTTAAATCTACGACATCTTCAAAATTAATATATTCTATATTTACAGGCGAATCATTATCTAAATCTAAAAATGCAAATAAATTATTCATAACCTTATATTCATATGCTTTTACAAATGTTTCATAATCTAAAATTTTATCATAGATATGGTGTGTATCGACATCGGCATCATATATTTTAATTTTGTCTTCATTTTGAAGAAAAGATGCTACGAGTGTTTCTTTATCTTTTAATCCTGTTACAAATAATGAAAAAATATCGTCTTCTTTATGATCCAAATCATTTTTAATTTTTTTTAGTTCTATAATTTTATTTTCAATATCACTTTTATTTATAAAAATCCCTCCTTAATATAAAAAAGAGTAGGCAATGTCTACTCCAAAAATTGAAAGCAATAAGAATAATACAAAAAACACGTATAAATAACCATTTTAATAGTAACACAGTAATTAACTTTGAGTCAATTAATTTGTGTCAATTAATTTCTTCAATTTCTATTAACTCCTTTGGACTATTATTAACTATTTTCAAATGATGTTTTTTCTCCAAAATATTTTTAATTTTTTTAAAATTAGAATCCTTATATCTAAATTGTCCAAGTTCTTCTAATGCAGAATTTACAAGCATATGATATTCTTGTGTCCATAATACTTCTTGTTTATAACATTCGGAAATATAATAAGCAATAAATTCATTTAAAAAGTTTTCTCTAACATATTTTTTTACTGACTTATCAAAAGGAATAACGATTTTATTATATTCTTCATCACTTATTTCGTTTACATCTCTAATCATAAATACAATCCTCCATATATTTGTAATGTTAGCATTTATTCATAGAAATGTGTAGTCTTTTCAATATTTATTTAAAAAAATCCAAAACATCTTCATAACTTGTATATTTAATATTTGAGACTTTAACATAATTCCTATTTCCGAGCATTCCGATTTCTTTAGTTTCTAGATAAATATGTATAGGAAGATCACTCTTTAAAATGTCATCTCTTTTAAAATTTTTATATTTATAACTTTTCTTTTCTAATAGACAAAGTAATTCTTTTCTTTTATCTTTTTCTTTTATATCTACGTACATTAAAAAACTCCATTATCTTCTACACATATCATTATCATATGACATATTACTATCTCCAATATATATATCTTTATTTCCATCTAACGTATTACATTTTAGTAATGCAATATCATATTTTTTTGATTTATATAGTATTGAACCACCATCTTTATATGTATCTACATAATCTAATAAATTTGTTATATGTTTTATACTATCATTAGTAGTTTGATATGATTTGGATATAAAATCTTTTAGAGAAATTTTACTATTACCATTAACATAATATACTTCTTCTAAAACACTAGATAAATATATTATTTTTTCATCTTTTTCTAAATAAATATTAAATTTATTGGCATTTTGAGCATTTGCTTTAGTAATTTCTAATTTTGCAGAATTATTTGTATCAATATAAAATTCTAAATATAAATATAAAATCTTTGAATTATCTATTGGTCTATCTTCTTCCTTAAATACTTTTTTTACTAATCTATATTGTCCTTCTGATAATTCACTATATACTAAAGACCAATCAATATTAATTTCTTTTTTTTCGTTTGATTTTAAAATATAGGCAATAGCATTCCAAACCAATGGATTGCCTGTAATAGTATCTATTTCTCTCCACTCTCCATTTTCTTGAATTTCAATATAATAGTCAGGTCCATAAACGTAATCTTTATTTGTATTATTTTTTAATACAATAGTTGCTCCTTTAGAAGTCAAAGTATTTGCTTTTAAAGATAAAGATACACTATCACTGCTATTTTGCTTATTTTCATCATAAACGTTTATTTTTCCACCAACATAAATTCCTAAAATATTAAATTCCCATCCATCTTCATATCCTGTAGATGATTTTTCATTTAATCTATGTATTTTTGTATATTTGTATAATATTGCTTTATATTCTATAGAACCTCCATCTTTTAATCGTATAGGAATTGGAATTAATAATAAGACAAAAATCACAATTACAACAATAATTATTTTCTTCTTTTTCACAAAATCACCTACCAAACAACTTTATAAAACATTTTATTACTACTACTCGTATACAAATTAATTAGTTTATTTTTTGATTCTCCCATTCCTTTTTCTTTAAAGAAATCATTGCTCCATTTATATACCTTTTTATTACCAACTTTAATTTCATCTTTAAAATAGAAATCATTAACACTTTCTAAATTAGTATCTACTAAATCAAATGTATTTATATAATCTAAATCTTTATATTCATCTATTAAATAAGCATCAACTGCCTCGTTGTTTTTAAAAAAATACTTTATTTTGCTAATTATTTTATTTGTATTTTTTATACTTTGAAGTTTCAATTCATCATATGATTCAATACTCTCACTTAAATCATTGCCATTGTATTTAATCATTTTGACATTATTATTTTTTTCAATTTCAAATAAATACTTCTCTTTTACATTAAAACTTATATCTTTTAAATAAATGTAATTTTTATCTTTATTACCAATAAAATAATTACCATTATAAATAATTATTTTATAATCCTTAGCAATTATCTCTTTATAAAATTCTTCAAAATGTTTATCAATTTCATTATTATCATCTAAATAATTGCATTCTTCTAATTTATTTAATTTGTAATTTTCTCTAACACATTCGTAATAATCCCAAGTAGTATTATCATAATATACATTTTTTAATTTATTTTTAGCAAAAAAACTTATATTAAAAATTTCTATATCAATACCATATTCAGAATTTTTATATTCTTCTCTATTTATATTTAATAAAGAGAATAATATCATAATAGTTAAAACAACACCTGATAAAATCATAAAAAATACCATTACAAAATTCATTGATTTATAATTTTTACTTTCGTCTTTATTTATTATTTCCACATCTATTTTACTTTTTATAAATTGTACAAGTTTTATGTTTGATATATCTTTATCTATAATTAAGACATTTTTTTTATTTTTTAAATAAATATTGGTATTTGTTTCTATACATTTTTCAATTTCATCATAATTTATTTTTATATTTCTATCTGTAATTCTAATTATATATTTATCATAAAATTCAAGTGAAATATTATCAGCAATTTTATTTTTCCTTGTCAAATTTGAAAATACCTTCTTAGAATAATCTTCTAACTTCGTTTTATATAATAAAGTTATAGCAATCTGATAGTTTATGAAAAATAGAATAACAAGAAAAATTTTTCTAAATATTAGAAATAATATACATGATATAACTAAATTAATAATAGTTCCTGTTATTACTAAATTCAAATATAAATTAGGAAAAACTTTATTGATTTTAGTAAATTCTTCATCAGTTAATTTTGTTGTTGCTTTAAATAAACATTTATCTTTCTTTGGCATTTTTATCACCATCCTTATTATTCATTTCTTTTTCATATTCTTTTAATGTTCCAACAAATACTTTAGGATTTTTTTCTAAAACTATTTCTCCAAATTTTAAAAAATCTTTATCTTGATCTCCATCTAATGTAAATTTTTCTTTCATTCCATTTTTTAAATAAAGCGTTATATACAAATAAATACCTGAATGTTTTTTTATTGGCATTCCAAAAGATGGAACCAATATTAAAATATCTTCATAATATACCTTTGATAAAGTATCTAAATTAAATATATATTTATCAGTAAAATAAACTTTGCCTATATTAAATAAACAATTATTTAATTCTTTTTCTATTATTTTTTTATTTTGTAAGTTTTTTATTTGATAAATTTGTTTTACTAGACTATATAACATCAAGATAATTCCTATTATTAATATTGTTAAACTCGACATATCCTTTTTTATAAAAAAAGTAAAAAATAATATCCAAGCAATCATAGCAATACAATTTTTTATTATAAATTTTTTTAAATAATTACTAAACGAAAAATTCATAAACTATTACTTCCTATCTTTATTAAAATTAACCCATATATTCTTTTTCATTATTATATCACTAAAATCTCTATAATCCGTAAAATACAAATTACCTATCATAAATTTATCTTTTTTTTGATCTTTTGTTATGGTATATAAAAATCTAACTAAACTAAAATCACTTCTAATTAATGGCTTAAATTCCAACGTTTTATACATAAATTCAATATCTTTATATTTGAATAAATGACTATTTCTTAGATTAACAATATATGTATCAGTTAAAATAAAATGAAATGGAACAATTAAAATAGGATCAAGCAATTCCTTTTCAATTTTCTTGAAATCACTTTTTTTGGTATTTTTTATGTTAAAAATATGATTACTAATTCTTTTAATAAACATTATTATACATATGATATCTAGTCCAAGAAAAAATATTGAACCATTATATTGAATCATACCTATAGTTAAATATAAAATAGAAATAGTATAAAGTATGATTGTCTTAATTATTGAAAGAATAACATATTTTTTTACTTTTTTTCCCATAAACTGCTCCCATAACCTATAAATTAAATATTATTATACTTTTCTATTTTAGTTTGTCTAAAATATTAACTATCGCATCAAACTATGCATCTTCATTTATTTTTTTATTATTTATTATATGAACCAATAAAAGATTTATATTAAGTAGGTTTTTCTATATTCATTATACTATAATAGTAAATGTATAGCAATAAAAATCCTTATAATGATATTATACCATAAATTTATAATTCATAATATTAGTAATCATTAATTACATTTTAGTTAAACAAGTTCAACTTTATCTTTTATTTTTCCCATAGATTTTTCTTTTCTAAAATTATCTAAATTAAAACAACTAATTTTAAATTCTTTTTTAGTAGTAGGCAAATTAGTCATTTTGAATTTAATAGGGTAGTTACCAATTGGGATAACACTTGCTTTAACAGGAGGCATCCTAGATTTCATGAAAATTGCCTCACCAAATTTTAATTTCATTAATTCGTCAGGAGTAAGTAATTCTCTTCCCATTAAGGATTTATCATTTGATATATTATAATCAAAATGCTCTAATCTAGTAGAGGTAGAAACTCTCGAACTAGATATTGTATATTTACCTAAACGTGAACTTATCTCTTTTGCTGATTCATTATCAGAAGTAAGCAAATAAATCCAAGAAGTATTGGATTTGATAGTACCGGCAGACTCCTTATATTTTTCTTTTAATTGGTCGAAATCTTGAATCACAAGAAAAAATCTAATATTACGAGAACGAGAAACAGTAATTTTGTTGGACATAGAATTAATAGGTGGCATATTAGAAAACTCGTCAAGAATGAAATTGACTCTAACAGGAATTTTTCCATTAGGCAGTGACTGTGCTGTATTGACAAGAGCTTGATAACATTGGTCTATAAATAAACAAGCAAGTTCATGTCTTGATTCCTTTTCATCTGGAATGATAAGGAAAACGACAGATTTATTTTTCCCAATATTATCTAACTCAAAATCAGTTCTACTTGTAAGATTTGCAATACCTGTATCACTAAACATTTTAATGGTGGTAGCAAGTACAGAAAAAAGAGTAGCTCTTGTTTCACCTTTAGCAAAAGATCCGGTAGCATATGCCATCTTGGACAAAGAACCCATTGGCTTTTGTTGAAAGTATAAATCCAATGAATTAAATCTATCAATCATTTTAGAACCATGTTCCACCAATAAATTATAAATAGAAAATAAATTAACTTCGGATTCAGTTTCAGCATCTTCAATAATAGCATAGCAAAGGGCAGTAAGAACAGCAGTAGCAGATTTTTCCCAATACATGTCTTTACTAGAAAGGTTTTTACATAAGGATTTAGAAAAATTTTCTATAACATCACCTGCAAGATCAATATTTCCATTTTTATAATACTTATAAGCAAGATGAAGTGGATTCCAACCATCACTCGCAAAAGCATTTCTTAAATTAATTACATAGATATTATAATCTTGTTTCTTTAAAAAATCTGCTGAATAGTTATAAAGTTCACCTTTGCTATCATTTATGACCATTGATTCACCTGCATAACCTAGATTAAAAATAGTAGGTAAAATTTCACATTGAGTTTTTCCACTTCCTGTGTTTCCTATAATAAGGGTATGATCAAAGGAATCGGAATAGTAATGTTTGCCATCAAGAAAAGTAACAGGAACACCACCACTAGAAAGTTGTGAACCAATATTCCACACCTTAAATTCTTTTTTTATTTCTTTTTTAGTCATCCAACGTGCAGAACCATATTCGAAACTACCATCTTCTTTTGGAAATTCTTTATTTTTCTTTACTATTAATTTTAAATCCTTATCATATTTTAAAAGAAAAAGAGGAATTAAAGAAGTAAACAAAATAGTTCCAAATAATAAATTAGAATCTTTAAGGGCTGACAAAGAGGTAATTAAATTAAAATTCCAAGTCAATTTTATGTTATTTCTTATAATAGACACTATATTAAAACATAGATTAGCTGATAAAATAAATCCCATTATTATAATTAAAATATATTTACTTATTTTTTTTATATCTCTATCCCTCCAAAATCTTCACCCTCAAGTTGTCTTAAAGAAAGCGAGTTAGTAATCAATTCTTCTAAAAACAAACCATTTTTATATAACGAAACAATTTCAAATTTCATATTTTTATGAAAAAACTGATTAATATTTTTATCTTTTAATTCATTTTTTAATTTTTCGTATGAAGATAAGTCATCCCTATACTCTAAAATTAAAGCATCATTAATTAAAAAATTTATTAAACTTCTAGCAGTTGATAAATCGTTTTTGTTAAAAGTATGCAAAGAGGGAAATTCTTGCTTATCAGGTGTATAAGATTTTACAAATAGACAGTTGTCTTTATCAGTAGCAATTGATTGAATTAGTAAATCTTTATCAATAGTAATAGAATAAATTACATTTAAAAATTTTTTTAAAGAAAAAGAGTTAATATCAAGATACTGATCTAAAATATCTTCTTTAAAGAAAAGACCATAATTTGCAAAACAATATTCTGTTATATAATTCATTATTTTTCTTTTAGCATCCATTGAATCTTTTCCAATAATCATATCTGAAATAACATCTTCTTCGTTTCTAGTTATGTCAATAGCAAACATTATACTTTATAATCCTCCACTTCTAAATTATATTGAATCTCTTCAATAATTTGTTTTTCTTCTTGTTCTAATTCATACATTAGATGGTTGATTGCTTGATTTATAAAACTTTTATAATTTAATTCTCTATAAAAATATTTATTTTTAAATTTATTATACCTTTCAAAATCATATCCTAATTTTTTTAAAGAATTATAGAATTCAGTAGTAGACATATCAATATTTGACGTAGCAACAGAAGATATCAATGTTTCGACATCAAAATCATAATGAGAATTTTGAATCCATCTATAAAATATTTTTTTTATTTGAGTATCATTTAATCCTGAAATCATACAAAGTTTATATAAATCTTTGGCAATATTTTTTTTCGTTTCCTCTTTTGAATAATCATTTCTACTTTTAAAATTTAACTCCAAAATATGCTTTTGAAGAAATTGTTTTTCACGTTCCATACTTTCAGTAGACTGATATCTTTTAAAATTTGCCAAAATTTCATTTCCTATTTTAGAATATAACCTATTAAGCTGATCATTATAATATTTTCTTTTTTTATTATATTGAGAATTACCATATAGATTATTTAATTCTTTTTGATGCTCATCTAGTAATCTTAAATATTTAGCATAATCATATTTAACAGAATCATGAAGAAGTATATATTCAATAATCGAATTTAATTCTTCTTTATAAGGTATCATATTTTTTGAATTATATTGAAGTCTACCTTTCTTTGGTAGGTGCTCATATAAACTTAATAATTTCTTATTTAATTCTTTTCTATAACTATCACTAAATAATCTTTGAGATTTAATTTTATTGAATTCCTTAAGATTTATTTTTTCAGTAATATATGCAAAAGTTTTATCTCGTAGTTCATAAAATTGTATATTATCAATTAAATAACTAACAACATTACTTTTAAATTTATAAATTACTGATTTGGGATAACGAGGGTTAGTTTTCATTGGAACTTTTTCATAAATACACAAATGGATGTGTGGATGTTTAGGGGTATCTAAATGTAAGGCACACATCCATTCAGTATTATTTAAATCAAGTCCCATATCAAGAATTAATGATGGCATAACATTGTTAGTTAGGCTATAATAATCAATTTTTGTAATTAATCCATGATTAAGAGCAAATTCAGACGGAAACGATAAAAAGCCTCTCCAATACATACCATTATTATCAAGAACTTTGATTTTATCAAGAACGTCTTTTACAGCAACATCACCATTAGAATTCCATAGAAAAGCCTCATCACTTTCGGTTATAAATGCATCCTTTTTTGAATAAATAATAAAATCATTTAAAAGATTGTATTGATCAATGCTAGATGGATCGGCTTTATTTTTTTGAGTCGCATATTTAATCCAACCGGAAATTCCTTTAGTTTTATTTTTAGGATTTTGGTACTCCAATTTGAATACGATATTACTCTTGCTCATCTTCTAACTCTTTTTTTCTTGCAGACATTTTTCTAATATCTTTAAGGACTAATTCTTGGGCTTTTTCAGTAATAGGGTGGTCGATAGTAGAAAAACTAAGTTCTTCCATTGTTTGTGGAACTTTCAATTGCTGCATAAAAATATCTTGTTGTTTTAAGAGCCATCTAGTATTGAAATCAATTTTATTTAGTACCAACATTAATTGTTTAAAATAGGTATCAAAACTTTTTTTTAATCCAATTTCTAATATATTAACTAACTTACTTTGACTATCACTTAATTTATCAGTTTGCATTTTTTCTATAACTGCTTGATGAACAAACTCTGAAGTATTCATATTATTTTTTTCAGCATATAAACTTATCTCACTTTTTTCATCAGGACTAACACGAAAGTTTACTATATAATCTTTTCCTATATAGATCCCTTATTATCTTTTGAAATTATTAAGTTTAAATTTTTAAGTACAAAGTCTTTAACATAATCTTCTATTAAATCTTGTTGAGTCATTTTCTTTTTGTTAAGAATTTGTTTTAAAACTTCAAATAGGGTAGAATCAATTCGACCTTTAAGAACACAACTATCATTATTCATAGATATCACCTCCATATTGTGTACAAAGAAATGCACTTAAATTGATTAAAATTATTTATATTTTTTTCTTGATAAGATGTACCAAGTTGTGTGTCCAGTTTAAGCGGGATAAGAGTGTATGACAAACAACTTCCCAGTGGGGAGTTTCGCCCATTTTACAAGGGTTTACAAAGATTGCTTTTGTATGACAAATCTTTTTTTGTATGACAATTGTATGACAGAAAATGAATCAAAAATGCATAAAAAAAGGCATTTGTCTGACAGATGTATTACAAATTCCTTAATTTCTAACCCTAAAAAAATGGCTATTTGTACAAATTTTAAATATTTTTTTTAAAGCAATAAATAAAATATAGACTAGATAATGTACTAAATAAATTAATACTCATTTAATTAAGTTATCATAAATATCCCTCCTTATTGTATAAAAAAAATGAGTTTTTGCCGACAGACTTAACTCATTTTACTATATTATACCACTTGACAAATTAATTGCAATAAACAAAAAAGTTTTTTTTAGTGTTTAAATAGTGTTTAAAAAGTACACTTTGTTTAAAATAATCGCTTGAATTATATTATTATTTTATTTTTTATTAATTTGGTTATATTATATCTTCTAGTAAAAATCCTAGTAATTTTAAGATTTTTCTGTAAAAATATGGTAAAATATTATGTCAAAGAGGTGATTTTATGATTGAGCAACAAATGGAAATTCAATTTGAAGAAGATTTTTTATATAGGAACAATAGAAATATAACTACAAGATATGATATAGCGTTGACGGAATTAATTGCAAATGCATGGGATGCAGGTGCTACAAGAGTTAACATTAATATTCCAAATAACTATCATGAACCTCTAACAATAGAAGATAATGGTACAGGAATGACATTTAGTGAACTAAGCCATCGTTGGTTGACTTTGGGTTATAATAGAATTAAACATCAAGGTATTGATGTTATATTTCCAGATGATATAAAAGATAAAAAAAGAATTGCTTATGGACACAATGGTATTGGTAGACATAGTATGTTTTGTTTTAATAACACTTATAAAATAGAAACTTGGAAAGATAATCAATACACAAAATGTGATGTAATTATGTCAAATGGTGATAGTGCATTTAAACTTATAAATGTAGAAAATGATAGCAAAGAAGGGCATGGAACTAAATTAAGTGTTTTTGTTAAACAAAACTTGCCAGATATTGAATCTAGTAAACATATCTTATCTGCTAGATATTTATATGATCCTGAATTTGAAATATGTATAAATGGAGAAATTGTACAATTAGATAACCACAAAGGTCTTATTAATAAAGAAAACTTAAAGGTTGATAATATTAATTTAGAAATTTATATGATTGATTCAAGTGTTAGTGGTTCTAAATCAACTTATCATGGAATTGCATTTTGGGTAGGAAACAGGTTAGTTGGAAATCCAACGTGGGAATTAGGAAATAGAATGATTAGAGACGGTCGAACAAGACTTGCTAAAACTCATACAATTATTGTTAAAAGTGATGAGTTAATTGATGAAGTAAGACCGGATTGGACTGGATTTTATGAAAGTGAATTGATAGAAAAAGTTTATGATAAAATAGCAGAGTATATTAATAATGTCATTAGAAAAATATTGAGTTCAAAAATTGAAGAAACTAAATCAGAAGTTGTAAGATCGAAAATAAACGAAATAGAGAATCTCTCACCATATTCTCAATACGAAATCGCAAATTTTGTGGATAATTTGGTAGAGTCTCAACCTGAAATATCACAAGATAATTTAAGTAATGCTGTCACTGCATTAATAAGCATAGAAAAATCGAAAAGTGGAAAAAGTTTATTAGATAAATTATCAAAATTTTCGCCAGATGATATAGATTCATTAAATAAATTATTAGAAAATTGGAATGTAAATGATATTTTAAAAACAATGGATGAAATTGATCATAGAATTTTAATTATTGAGGCAATAGACAGACTGTGTGATCAAAAAGATACTGATGAATTACATACGTTACATCCACTTATTACACAGGCTAGGTGGCTATTTGGACCTGAATATGATTCTGAAATGTATATATCGAATAGAACATTAAGAAAAATTGTTAAAGAAATTTTAAAAGGAAGAGGCTATAATGAATTAAATGAAGGCAATAGAAGACCAGACCTAATTTTTTTTGATCAATCTACTATTATTCCATCATCATTTAATGATTGGAATAGTTCTAAAAATTTACAAGAGACTAAAAGAATTTTAATCATTGAACTTAAGAAAGGAGGGTATTCAATAAAAGAAAAGGAAATGATGCAAGCGTTTTCTTATGTTAATGCACTAAAATATTCAGGATCGTTTCCTGCTGATGTAAAAATTACAGCTTACGTTGTAGGTAATACAATCGAACCAAAAATGTCAGATACTATTGAAAGTGATAAAGATAATATTTCTATTTATGCAACAACTTATAGAAATTTAGTATCTACAGCTCACAAAAGAATGTTTTCTTTAAGAGACTATTTAAAAGAAAAATATGATAATATGGAAACAGATAATATAGTTAATAAAGTTTTAAGAGAACCAAAACAAGATAAATTTGATATTAATTAGTTTTTTTAATATTAATTAATATTTATTTAGCTAAATTATAAAAATTATAGTTAAATGTTAAACAAGATAATGTAAAGTGATGTTACATTATCTTGTTTTCTTAAAAGTTATTTTTCTAATAAATTCTTCATTATAAATATCATAATCCTTATAATGATGATCAATATACTTATCAAGTAAATCTAAAAATTTTAATATTTCTCTCTCTACATCTTTTGGATAATTAGGATAAACAGAATGATAAAATGTTTCTAATGTAAAATATAGAATATGTAAAAATAAATTTTCTTTATAAGTTTTTTCTACAACCATAAAATATTCCTCCAATCGTTGTGATGTTAACTCTGGTTGAATATTTAATCAAGTTATTTTGAAAAAAAATTAAATAGGATCCTAAGGAAAAGTCTATTTTTGTAATTATAAAAGTTCGTAGAATAGTAATATTGTAAACTGTCAAATATGATTGCATTTATAATTTTTTTTATGTATAATAATAACTCGTTATGGAGGGCGTTTATGTTTGATAAACAAAGAGAGAATATTATTAGAAAATTAGCGGGAATGATTTATCCAAATCGTGATGTTAATATTGTAAAAATGGGAAATCAATTTTTTACAACTTTTAAAGATAGTCTAGGAAGGCGTAATGATTATTTATTAAAGGGTACGTATAATTATAATCAAGTTATTGAGTTAAATAATTTGACGGGTTATAATGCAAGTTTTGGATTTTGTAAAGAAATAGGTCCAGTTGCTTTTATTGGTATTCCTAATCCTGATTGTACAAAAGAAGATGGATATTTTTGTTATAATGTTCATGAATATGGTACATCATTAAATGAAAAAGAATATTATTTTAGTAGTTATAATGATGAACAAGCAAAGGGTATATCTAATTATACAGTATATGGTATGGGTGATCCAAGATTACTTGATAACACGGTTTTAGTTGATAAAGTAGGTTATATTTATGATTATCGTTATAAATGCAAAGATTCTTCAAGTGAATGTTACGTTCGTAGTGTTTTAAGAATGGATATTAAACTTGAAGGTACTTATAATTTTTATCAAGCTAGGATGATGGCGTATGGGTCTTTAAAGAAACCTAATAATGGATATAGTAGAGGACAAGTACCTCTTCAATTTGCAATGGTAAATGGAGAACCAGTTGGTATTTTAAATTTATGGGACAACCATGATGGTAAGAAATTTAGAGATGTTTGGGAATTACATAAAGAAGAACCAATTGAATTACCAATGGAATTTATTTCGGATGATGAAGCTAAAAGAATAAATAGTTTTAAACTATATATTTTTGAACTACCTTATTCATTTGAAACTGAAAAATATAAAATTGAAAAAATAGATAGAACTTTAGAAAGAGGTTTTAATTTTACTATGGATGATGGGACAGATTATCGTTTAAAAAGCGGAACAACTAAACAAAAAGTATTAAGTAAAACATTATAGCAGGAGCAATCCTGTTTTTGTTTGCAAAAAAAACATGTAATATTTTAATAAAAAAATCTAGTCAATTATGACTAGAAAGTATATTTAAATGCTTCAAATAAGCATTATTTTCTTGGCAGGGGATGCAAGACTTGAACTCACGACATTCGGATTTGGAGTCCGACGTTCTACCAACTGAACTAATCCCCTAAATAACAATATAATTATACCAATTTTTACTCATGTGTACAAGAATTATTTTTAATAAAAATTGATTAAAATTGATTAAATTTTGTTAAAAATAATTAAACTATTTTGTACAGAGTTGGTATATTTTTTTGTACATTTTTAAGGTTTTAACAAGTTATTTTCTATAAACATCAAGTAAAATAAGGATTTCGTTAATAAATATTTAAACCCATGACACGTGTTTTGGAGACCATTATTATACCATTTAACTAATTCCCTATAAGTATAAAGAGCATCAAGCCCTTAAACAACAATAATTGTAACATTATTTATATTACTTGTCAATTTAATTTTTTTCTTATATAATATACGTGTTGGAAGTGATAAAATGTCGGATATTAAAAAAAAGAATACTAATAAAAATGGTAATAAAAAAAATAATAGTAAAAATAGCAAGAAAAAAAACAATTTGAAAACAATTTCTAAAACAACTAGCAAAAAGAAAAAAACAATTTCTTCAAATTCAGAAGAGCTTATTAAAAAAAATTCTAAAAAGACAAGTAAATCTTCAAAAAATACTGCTTCTAAAAAAAGTAATTATACAAAAGTTCAAGGAAAAGTTTTAGAAGAAAAAAAGAAGAAAAAAGAACAAGTTAAAAATAAAAAACAAGTTAAACAAAACAAACAAGTTGCTAGAAGTATTAAGAAAGAAAAACTTGAAAAAGAAAAAACATTAAGAAGAAGAATATTTCTTGTTATACTAAGTTGTTTAATAAAAATCAAAAATTTCTTTCTAAAATTATTTGCTATTATAAAAATGTTTATTATTTATTTAATAAATATTATTAAAAAAATTCCTTTACTATTTAAAAAGATATATTTATTTATAAAGAGAAAATTTAGTTTATTATTTAAACACAAAGATATTGAACCAAAGAAAAAAGCAAAAAAGAAAATAGTAGATGAAGATACTAAAAAGAAAAAAGATAAACTTTTAGAAGAAGACATAGTTCCAATGAAAGCAATAGTTTGGAAAAAAACTAAACCAGATAAAGAGAAAGTAAGTACAAAAAAGCCAGTTAGAAGTTTAACAGGAAGAGTTGTACCTAGTACATTTTTAAAAGCAGATCGAAAAATTAGAAAGACATATTATTTAAAAGAAGCTTTAATATTTATGATAGTATTTACTTTAGTAGATTTTATTGGATTTTATAGAATTCAAAAAATAGATATGTTTCATATATTTGATAATAGTGTATGGAATATTGTATTGACGACAACACTCACCATGTTAATAATTTTTTTAGGTAGTTATATAATTGATTATATTGTAACAGAAATTACCTTAAGAATTAGAAAAAGAAAGAGATGATTAAAATAGAAATTACAGGGTTAAACTTAGAAAACATAAAAAAAATATCTAAGATAAAAAATGAAGAAGATTATTTTCTTAATTACAGAATAGAAAGTTATAATAATTTTTTAAAAATAAAAGATCCAGAGTTTGGTCCTAAATATGATATTGATTACGATAAAATAATTTATTATAAAAGTAATGATGATGGAATTAAAAAAAATTGGGATTTGGTATCAGAGAATATTAAATGTGAATTTAAAGATTTAGGTGTCATTGAAAGTGAAAAGAATTTAGATGGTATAGGTATTCAATACGAAAGTGAAGTAATATATCATAATATGATTAAAGAACTAGAAGAAAAAAACGTTATATTCACGTCAATTGATGATGCAATTAAAAAATATCCAGATTTGGTAAAAAAATATTTTGGTAAATTAGTAAGTAATAAAGATAATAAATTTAGTGCTTTAAATTCATGTGTTTTTTCGGGAGGAAGTTTTATATATGTACCTAAGAATACAGTACTTGACAGACCTCTTCAAAGTTATTTTAGAATTAATAGTAGATTAATGGGTCAATTTGAAAGAACTTTAATAATAGTTGATGATAATAGTAGTTTACATTATATAGAAGGATGTACTGCTCCAACTTATAGTGATTCTAGTTTACATGCGGCAGTGGTTGAAATATTTGTTGGAAAAAATAGTAAATGTCGTTATTCAACTATTCAAAACTGGGCTGTAAATGTTAATAATTTAGTTACTAAAAGAGCATTAGTTGAAGAAAATGGTCAAATGGAATGGATTGATGGTAACATTGGAAGTTTAAACACCATGAAATATCCAGCTTGTATTTTAAAAGGTGATAATTCAAGTGGTACATGTATTACTATAAGTATTGCAACTAATAATCAATTTCAAGATACGGGAAGTAGAATGATTCATTTAGGAAAGAATACACATAGCAAAATAATATCAAAAAGTATTGCTTTAAATGGAGGAAATGCAACATATAGAGGGAAAATAGATATAAAGAAAAATGCACATAATAGTGAAGGCTCTTTAAAATGTGATACTTTAATACTTGATGATTTAAGTAAAAGTGATACATATCCTGTTAATATTAATCAAAATAAAACAAGTAATATTTATCATGAAGCAACTGTATCTAAAATAAGTGAGGATAATTTAAATTATTTGATGAGTAGGGGAATATCCAGAGAAAAAGCGATGGAACTAATAATACTAGGTTTTATTGACGATTTTAAAAAAGAATTACCAGTCGAATATGCAGTTGAACTTAATCAATTATTAAAGAAAATCTTATAGTAGAAAAATATTGGTGTAAAATTATGTAAAACTTTTAGAAAATTAATTTATAAATTTAAAGTTATTGTTAATTTAATCATAAAAATTGCTTTATGCAATTTTTTCTTTTGTTATGAATTTTTTTGTAAAATTGTAGCAAATAGACTTAATTTGGATTTTTGACAAGTCTATATCTATTTATTTATATTGCTAATGAAAGGAGGAGTTTATGGTTAATACAGTAATGCTTGTTGGTAGACTTGTTAAAAATCCTGAAGTAGTAGAAAAAGAAAATGGTTTAAAAATGTCAAAAGTGACTATTGCAGTTAATCGTAGGTTTAAAGGACCAGATGGGGTTTATCATGCAGATTTTATTGATTGTATTTTGTGGAATAATTATGCTATTAATGTAAATGAATATTGTTCCAAAGGAGATTTAATTGGAATTCGTGGAAGATTACAAGTAGAATATGTAGAAAATGAAGGAAAAAAGAAAAAATTCACAGATGTTATTGCTGAGAGTATAACTTTTATATCTTCACAAAAAAATAAAGATATAAAAGAATTAAAACTTAATGAGGCAACATAAGAATTAAACATAGCAAAGAATACAAATGAGTAAGACTACTTATACTCATTTGTTTTTTGCTAAATTTACAAAAAATAATTGACAAGTGTTATTTCATTTGATATTATAAATTATGTCTTTGGAGCAGTACTCAAGAGGCTGAAGAGGCTCCCCTGCTAAGGGAGTAGATCGGGTTAAACTGGTGCGAGGGTTCAAATCCCTCCTGCTCCGCCATTATGTTATAAACTATTAGAAATAATAGTTTTATTTTTTTTAAATTTGTTGTATAATAACAAAAGAAAAGGAGAAGAAGTATATGAAAATATTATCAGTTAATTGTGGTAGTTCATCTCTTAAATTTAAGATGTATGAAATGCCAGAAGAAAAAGTATTAATATCAGGTTTATTTGAAAGAATAGGAGAAAAAGGGTCAGAATATACAATTAAAATAGATGATTTAAAATATAGTAAAGAAGTTGATTTAAAAAATCATAAAGTAGCATTTGAGATATTAGTTGAAGAATTAAAGAAAAATGCAATTATTAAAAATTTGTCTGAAATTAAAGGCGTAGGTCATAGAATAGTTCAAGGTGGAGATTATTTTGATAAGACAGTTGTTGCAACAGATGATGTAGTTGCAAAAATAGATGAACTTGCAACACTTGCCCCTCTTCATAACAAAGCAGCAATAACCGGTATAAATGCAGCTAAAGAGGTTATTCCAAAGGCAGTGGAAACAGTTGTTTTTGATACAGCTTTTCATCAAACTATTGAGCCAGTTAACTTTTTATATGCAGTGCCATATGAATGGTATACAGATTATAAAGTAAGAAAATATGGAGCACATGGAACAAGTCATAAATATATTGCATCTCGTCTTAATGCAATACTTGGACGTACTAATACAAAACTAATTACTTGTCATATAGGAAGTGGAGCTAGTGTTTCAGCAATAAGAGATGGAATTTGTATTGATACATCAATGGGACTTACACCTAATGCTGGTTTAATTATGGGAACACGCTGTGGTGATATAGATACATCAGTTGTTACTTATATGATGAGAAAGAAAAATATAAGTGCAGATGATATGGATACAATTTTAAATAAACAAAGTGGTTTACTTGGAATTTCAGGAGTATCAAATGATTCAAGAGATATAGAAGAAGGAATTAGTAAAGGTAACGAAAGATGCGTTCTTGCTCAAAAGATGTATGTTCAAAAAATAATTGATTATATAGCAATGTATTATTTTGAACTTGGAGGAGTAGATGCTATTGCTTTTTCAGCTGGTGTTGGAGAAAATTCTATTCGTACAAGAATTGATATTATGGAAGGTCTTAAAGTTTTAGGAATAGTACCAGATTATGAAGCTAATAATGTTCGTGGAGAAGAAAAACTTATTACGACAAGTGATTCTAAGGTTCCAGTTTATATAGTTCCAACTGATGAAGAAATTATGATTGCAAGAGATACTTATAATTTATGTAATTAGAAAGGTAATATAATGTTTAGTCAAATATATGAAACTATCAAAAAATTTGATAAGATTGTTCTAGCACGTCACGTAGGACCAGATCCTGATGCTATGTCAAGTACAATGGCTTTAAGAGACTCGATTAGGTTAACTTTTCCTGAAAAGCATGTTTATGCAATTGGCAGTGGTAGTCAGAGATTTACCTATTTTGGTCATCTTGATAAAATAGATGATGTAAGTGATGCATTGTTAATTGTTTTGGATACACCAGACATTAGAAGAATAGATGGTGCTAATTTAAGTGACTTTGAAGAAGTAATTAAAATAGATCACCATCCATTTGTTGATAAATTTGGTGAACTAGAACTTATTGATGATACAGCATCAAGTGCAGCAGAATTAGTGTTAGAACTTATTAATAACACTCCTCTTGTAATGGATAAAGGAGTTGCTTCTAAATTATATTTAGGAATTGTAAGTGATACAAATCGTTTTATGTTTAATAATTCAACAAGTAGAACTTTCAAAAACGTATCATCACTAATAGATGAATATCAGTTAAATATAAACGAATTATATGAACCTCTTTATTTAAGACCATTTAATGAAGTAAAATTTGAAGGTTACATTGGCCTTAATTTAAAAATAACAGCAGATGGTGTTGCTTATATTAAGTTACCTAATAATTTACTTGAAGAATTTGGGGTTGATGCAGCAAGTCCAGGTAACATGATAAATAATTTTAATTTTATTGATGAAGTATTAGTATGGGTATTTTTTACTGAAGATGTAAAAAATGAAAATATAAGAGTATCAGCTCGATCTCGTGGTCCTGTAATTAATGAAGTATTATCACATTATAATGGTGGTGGTCATAAGTATGCAAGTGGTGCTCGTGTTAAAACATTCTCTGAAACGGATTTAATTATTAATGATTTGAACGCTGTATCACGTGCTTTTAAGAATAAAAATGAGGGTGATAAAATTGAAAATAAATAATGCAAAACTTGATTTAGTTGCTGTTCGAAGAAGTCAATATCCAACTAATAAAAAGGCTGAATTTTTACTAGTTGGCCGTAGTAATGTTGGAAAAAGTAGTTTTATTAATACATTACTAAATCAAAAGAACTTAGCTAGAACTTCAAGTCGACCTGGAAAAACTCAAACTCTAAATTTTTATTTAGTAAATGATTTATTCTATTTAATTGATGTTCCAGGGTATGGATATGCTTCAGTTAATCATGAACAACAAAAGAAAATGGGATTAATGATTGAAGAATATTTAGAACATCGAGAGGAAATGAAAAGAGTTTTTATGCTTGTTGATTATCGTATCAAACCTACTGAAAATGATGTTTTAATGTATCAGTTTTTAAAATATTATAATATTCCTGTAACACTTGTGGTAACTAAAGATGATAAGGTTTCTCCGTCTAAAAAAGAAAGAAATTTAAAAATTATAAAAGATACTTTAAATATTGCAATAGGTGATAATGTAATAGTATTTTCAAGTGTAAATAAAACAGGTAGAGAGGAAATACTGAATCAGATTGAAAATTATGTTGGTTTGCCAATCGATGATGATGCAGTTGAGACGATATAGGATATATAAATATACAAAATGTATTTCAAAATTGGAGTACATTTTTTAATTTTACAAAAAAGAGATATAATAAAAAAAACTTGCATTTTGTATCATTATGTGCTAAAATAGTAGCCATTATTGTTATTAAGGGGGTAAAGTATATGAAAATAGCAAATAATATAAAAGTGTTCATTTTATTATTAGTGGGAATAGTATTAGGTATGAGTGTTATTAATGTTAATGCAGCCACAGTTCCAACAAGTGTTAAAATGAAATCAAAATCATTATTATATTATTTTACAGAGAAAAAGAAAACAGATTATATTGATGGATATAACTTTTATCGTAAGGAGTTAGATGATGGTACACTTGCATATTGTTCTAGTAATATAACAAGTCATGTGCCAGCCGGAAAAACGCTTAAGTTAAAAGGAGAGGTAACTGATAAAGGATTAGCCTATATTATTAAAAATGGTTATCCACATAAGAGTTTTACAGGAGATGCAAAGAAAGATTATTACATAACGCAAGCTGCAGTATGGAGATATTACGATGAAACTCGTGGTAGTAAAAACTGGAGTTCATCTGCATTTAAATCAACTTCAACTGGTATGCGTAAATATGTTTATGACTTAGTTCAACAAGCTAAAAAGGCAAATAGTAGTACATCAATTACCAGTAGTGTAAGTGCTACTATAAGTAGTGATACTATGACAATTAGTGGAAATGAGTTTGTAAGTAAACAAATTAGTGTTAGTTTGACTAATACACTTTCAACATATACTGTAAGTTTAGAGAATGCACCAGCTAAAACAAAAATTTTGGATGTTAATGGAAAAGAAAAAACAACATTTAATAAAGGCGAAAAATTTGTTGTAACAACGCCAATTAGTAATATTAGTGGAAGCATAAAAATTAAAATATCAGCAACTGGTGTTGATAGTAAAGTATATGAATATTCAACAGGTAATTCATATTATCAAGATATAATAGTAGTAACTGAATATGAAACAACAAAAGATGTGTCAACAACATTAAAATTAAACTTTAATCTTAATACTAAAGTTAGTATAAGTAAACAAGATATAACAACTAAAAAAGAACTAGCAGGAGCAACATTAATAGTTAAGGATATAAATGGTAAAGAAATAGATAAGTGGGTTTCAAATGGAAAATTACACTATATTGAAAATATTTTACCAGGAGATTATACATTAACAGAAATAAGTGCACCAAATGGATATAAATTATCAAGTGAAACGGTTAAGTTTACTGTTAAAACAGACGGAACAGTTCAAAGTGTAGTAATGTTTAATGAAAAGGAAATTACTAAAGTTAGCATTAGTAAACAAGATATGGCTAATGGTAAAGAATTACCAGGAGCAACATTGATAGTAAAAGATGCAAATGGTAAAGAAGTTGCAAGATGGGTTTCAACAGACAAGCCACATTATATAGAGGGATTAGCAGAAGGAAAATATACATTAACAGAAATAAGTGCCCCAAGTGGATATAAATTATCAAGTGAAACAATTAGTTTTGAATTAAAAGCAGATGGAACAGTTCAAGGTGTCACAATGTTAAATGAACGTGAAGTTACTAAAGTTAGTATCAGTAAACAAGATATGGCCAATGGTAAAGAATTACCAGGTGCAACATTGATAGTAAAAGATGCAAATGGTAAAGAAGTTGCAAGATGGGTTTCAACAGATAAGCCACATTATATAGAGGGATTAGCAGAAGGAAAATATACTTTAACAGAAATAAGTGCCCCAAGTGGATATAAATTATCAAGTGAAACAATTAGTTTTGAATTAAAAGCAGATGGCAAAATTCAAAGTGTTACAATGTTAAATGCAAGAGAAGTAACGAAATTAAGAATTAGTAAAAAGGATATTTCTACAAAAGAAGAATTAGTAGGAGCAACCCTTGTTGTTAAAGATTCTACAGGTAAAGTAGTAGATAGATTTACATCGACTGGTGAACCACATTATGTAGAAGGACTAGCTGTTGGAAGTTATACTTTAGAAGAAGAAAAAGCACCAAGTGGGTACAAATTATCGACTGAAAAAATATCATTTAGATTAGCAAATGATGGAAATGTTCAAGAAGTTGTTATGTATAATACTAAAGATATAACAAGACTAAGAATTAGTAAACAGGATATGGGTACTAAAACAGAATTAGCAGGAGCAACTCTAGTTATTAAGGATAAAACTGGAAAAGTTGTAACAAGATTTGTAACTGAAAATACTCCAAAATACATCGAAGGATTAGAACCAGGGGAGTATATATTATCAGAGGAAAAAGCTCCAAATGGATATAAACTATCAACTGAAACAGTTAATTTTAATTTAAAACGTGATGGCGAGGTTAAATTAATAACATTTTATAATGTAAAAGAAGTAACAAGAATTAAAATTAGTAAACAAGATATAACTACCAAGAAAGAATTAGCAGGAGCAACTCTTGTTGTTAAAGATAAAGATGGAAATATAGTAGATAAATGGGTTTCAACAGAAGAACCACATTATATTGAAGGATTAAAAGAAGGAAACTATACATTAACAGAGAAGGTTGCACCAAATGGTTATAAATTGTCAAGTGAGACGATTAACTTTACGCTTAAAGCAGATGGAACAATTCAAAGCGTTGTTATGTATAATGAGAAAGAAATCACTAAAGTAAAAATTAGTAAGCAAGATATAACTACTAAAAAAGAGTTACCAGGAGCAACTCTAGTAATAAAAGATAAATCAGGTAATGTTATAGATACTTGGGTATCAACGACAGAGCCTAAATATATTGAGGGATTAGAACCTGGAGATTATACTTTAACA
>JAFUAL010000008.1 GCA_017460745.1 Bacilli bacterium
ATTTATACTAGAAATTTCTTCTTTTAATTTTTCTAATTTTTCGTTTGCAGTTTTAATATCTTCTTCAGTAGTTTTAAATAATCTTTGATAAGTTTCTACACTTATAATATTATTAAACTTATCATCATATAAAGAGTCTTGTTTTCTTTTTAATTCAGCTATCTTTAAATTAAGTTCATCAATCTTTTTTAGTTTATCTTGTTTAGGATCAACATATTGATTTTTGATGATATTTTCAAATTCATCTTTATCATTAATATATTGATTAGCCATAGTGCTTAACTTATTATAGACAGTATTTTCTAATTTAGTATAGTTAATATAATGGGAAAAACATATATCATACTTACTAAACTTACGATAGTTATTACAATTCATTGTAACTCTATCTCTTTTTTTATCATAACTAATACTCATTCTAGCACCACAGTCTTTACAATAAACTAAATCAGATAGGACATAATCAACATTTCTTCGTTCAGGATTATAATTATTAGAAGAATCTTTAATAGATTGTGCTATTTCAAATGTTTTTCTGTCAATAAGTGGTTCATGAGCATTCTCTTTAATGCACCATTCACTTTCAGGAACATTTTTCATCTTCTTAATCTTATAATTTACTTTTTGAACTCTGTGTTGAATTAAATCTCCAACATAAACTCTATTTTTGATGATATTACTAACTGATGTGTGTTTCCATATTTCAGGATGGTCAAAGTTATTTAATTTAGCACCAGAGTATTTATACATAATAGGTGTTGGCAATTCTTCTCTTGTTAAGATTTCAGCAATTTGTGAACTACCATAACCAGCAACATATAAATCAAATATCTTCTTTACTACAGGAGCAGTTTCTGGATCTGGCACTAATTTGTGCTTATCTTCGGGATCTCTCATATAACCATAAGATGGAGCACTACCACAAAATTTACCATCTTTTTTCATTTGAAGTAAGTTTGAACGAACTTTTTTAGAAATATCTTTTGCATACATATCATTCATACTTAATTTAAATGGCATCATGTCTGAGCCACTAGTTTCATAAAAAGTATCTATATCGTCATTTACGGCAATATATCTGACATCATTTTGTGGGAAAAATGTTTCAACATAGAAACCTGTCATAACATGGTCACGACCTAATCTTGATAAATCTTTTGTTATAACCATATTTATTTTTCCATTTTCAATGTCATTTAACATTCTTTTAAACTCTGGACGCTCAAAATTTGTTCCTGTATAACCATCATCAACATAAATATCAACTGCAACTAAATTCTGTGCTTTTAAATAACCAGTTAATAGACTTCTTTGATTAGTGACACTTTCTGATTCCATATCGTCACCATCTTCACGAGATAGTCTTATATAAATGGCTATATTAAAAATCGTATTGTCTATTGCATATCTATTATACACTTTTAACTCCTTTCAGTAGACAACACATTCACTTTATTAGTTGAATCAATTATACTATTTTTTTCGTCCGTTTTAAATACTTTTAATGAATTTTTATTAGCCATATAGTATTTATATATACAGCTTTTTAAAACTTCTTTTAAATCACAACCATTACTATCATAAAATTCTAATGTGTCATACATGATTATTCCTCCACAATGAATTCTATGTGTAATAGTTTATAAAAATTACTATTCTTCATAAATTATCACACCTTTCTATTGATA
>JAFUAL010000001.1 GCA_017460745.1 Bacilli bacterium
TTTACAAATATAATAAAGATTAGTTGTATTAATTAGATAATGACCTGTTTCATAACCACTATATGTTGTTTGAGATATTTTACAATCATCAGATAACTTTTGTTGAGATATATTTAAACTCTTTCTTAATTCTTTTAATTTTTTACTAATTTTAACTTTATCTGTTTTGAAATGACCATACTTTATATTTTTTCTAATTAGACCACAAATAAAATCTAATGAGAAATCATACATATCACAAAATTTAATTAGTTTAGGTAAAGGTATAGAATCGTGTGCTGTTTCCCATGATCTAACTGCTGAATCAGATACACCAAATATATAACCTAATTCAGCTTGTGTCATTTCTAATTCTTCTCTAGCATATCGTAAATTATTATCAAACATAACTATCACCGATACCATTGTCCCATTAAAATTAGTTTTAACTATAAAACCGAAGATTATTCGTTGAAAAAGTGATATAATTAATTATGTAGTAAATCTTTAAGTATTGGAGGTGCAAGATGAGTAAGAAAAAAGATAGTGATGAGTTATTTGATAAATTATTAGAATTAAATATTAAATATGCTATTGAAGATTCAAATATAAATATGAAAATGATAGATAATAGAATTAAATTTTATCAAAATTTAATAAGTCATTTAGAAGATAATAAACCTTTCTTCTTTCAAAAAAAGAAACTTATTGAGTATAACAATAAGAAAGAAGAATATGAAAATAAAATATCTGAATTATATACTCAATTAGGACAAGAATTTGAATTAATTGAAAAATTGTATTCTATAATATAAATAAAAAATTACAATTATTCCAATTAGATTAAAAAATAAAAAAATATGGTATAATTATTATGCAAGATAAACAGCAGATTGAAAGTGAGTTGAGTCTAGGTGGATGGAGAATTAAGTGAAATAATTAAACCATTTAAAGTATTGTTTATATTTTTAATAATTGAGTTTTTATTTGTTATAATTTTTTTTACAGCTTTATATAGTGGTTATGATAAAAATCTTTTTGAAATAAAATTAAATAATACTCTTATGAATTGTTACTATTCAGAGGAATATACTAATGGAATACTTATTAATGCAGGAACTAGTGGATACAATTCAGTAGAAAACAGAATAAACGAAATTCAATTAAATTATCCTATAAAACTGAATGTTAATGAGTATGAAGTTTATTATAAAAATGGTTATCGTAAAGCAGATACTAATGGTTGGTTAAGAGAAGATAATTTAAATTATTCCTTAGTCAAAAATTCAAAACTAAAACTAGTAATTAAGAGAAAAAACAATGTATTATATGATGGCGATTATATTAGTGATTTAAGCAGCATTATTAATGAAAAAGGAAGATATTATATACATATTTATTCTATTAGAAAAGATGGCTTATTAACCTCTGTTAAAACACATATTAGTTTTAATGTAATTGTTGGAGGTGGTAATCATGAATAATTTTAAATTACATTTGCATAAATATTTTTTCTATGATTTATTGGCTATCTTTTTATTTTTCTTAATAACTTTTATAGGTGTTAAATTATATAATGCATATCAAATTAATAAAAAAACAGAATATGATTTTTCTAGTTATGATAGTTTTATGAATGAAATATATATTATCAATCCAAATCTATTTAAATTTGATAGTAACGGAATTGCTAAGGTAGAAATGAATGATTTGCTAAAACCTATAACAAATGGAAAAGATACAACTTATTTTGGAGTTGTTCCTTTAACAAAAGATCAAGATCAATGTGTCGGCTATATTATTGTTAAAAAGAAGAATGAAATTTTAGAGTTTGATTATAGTCATTTATGTGATATGGTGGATTACTAAACTATATTTACAATACAATTTTTTTAATATATAATTATAATAGGAGGTCGTGTATGAAAAGGAAAAAAAAGGTATTTATTATTATCGGATTATTATTAGTTATATGTGTTTATTTTGGATATAAGGGATTTAATCTGTTTTACTATAATATAAATAATTTAACAACTGAAAATTATGATTCAATTGTTAATAATTTAACTATAAAAGATACTATAACAATTAACACAAAAAAGTTAGAAAGTGATGATTACTTGACATTTAGAAATATAAAAGTTAAAAATGAATTTTCAAACTTTAAACTATTAGAGAATCAAGTTTCTGACAATAATATTAAATATGCATTATATGATGAAAACAATAATCTTAAGGCTTCATTTTGGATGGGAATTACTGATAGTTATGTAAATTTATTCAAAACTGATGCCACACTTTTTGGAACAGAAGATAAAAGAATTAACAATACGAATTTAACAAATTTTTTAGATAAAAATAATATAAAAAACGATATTGATTTATTTAAATATTTAGAAAAAAACAAAAATGTAAAAAATAATATTTTTACTTCTGTAAAAGAAATGAAAGAAAATTATTTATTACAATTTATGGTATCAGTTGCCATTCCACAAATTGAAAACATTACTTTGATTGATGGAGATTATCAAGGTTATATATTCAATATGAAATCCGAAAATGATAATATTAGTAGTATCAGAGAAGCTAGAATATTATTTAATGATAAAGTTTATACATTCTTATTTTTGAACAAAAATAATGAATATTTTAATAATGATTATATTCAAAATATTTTAAATACAATTGTTATTGACTAAAAAAAACATAAATATAAATATTTTCTACTAAAAACTATCTTTAAGACAAGATAGTAACACACTACCAAGTCGGCATAATGCCAACTAGGAATAGTGTGCAAAGGGACACCCTTTTGAAACCCAATAAGCAACATTTCACAAACTATCGTAAGTGAATGTTGCTCTTTTTTATTTTGTCTTACGACTTCATAAAAAAGAAAGAATACTATCGCCACTTTCATGAGTAAACTCACAAAACGTGCCCCGTATTCTTTAAATAAAAATAACCTAATACCTAATCTAACGAAAAGGTAAAAGGTTATTTTTTTATTTGAATTATTTATTATTCTTTAATAAATTTGCTGTATCTTTTTTAGCATTCCATACTGATAGATACATAAATAATTCAAATTCTAATGTCATAATAAATGCACCTATTATGACAAGATTATTTTTCATAACATTATGATTCAATGTATCAAATAATACAACTAAGCATAATAATGTTCCGAAAAATACAACTAACAATGTTGTGCTATCATCAAAACTTCTTTTAATAGTTTTTGATTTATTCTTATCAACATCTAATCCTAATTTACTCCATGCATTTAGATCTAATATAAGACCAACTGCAAGTAATGCTGTTGAAGCCCAGAACATATTTTTAAAATAATCACTTCCAATTATTTGTGATAATCCAAAACTTACTACAAAGAATATTGATAATAATATTACTGCTATTTTTAATATCTTACTATTTTGCATTTTTATTTCTCTCCTTTACTTTTAAACTTTGAATTAAATTAATAATTTCATTTTGTGTATTGATTTGATACTTTGTATCTTCAATAGTATTTTGTAATAACTCTCTTTCACTTTCTATTATGCTTTTATCATTTAACTTTTCTTCACAAGATAAAACTAACTTTTCTAGATTTTGTTTATTTCCTAAAACATTAACTTCAGCCTCGTTTAGTTCATCTCCTTTTAATTTAGAATAATAATCTTTTATAAAAGGATTTAATGGACTGACTTCTATACCTAGTCCAATCATATACATTAGATCACTATAATTAACATCTAATACATTACTTATCTTACGAAGTATTTTAGGACTTGGTTCTTTTCTAACACCTGATTCTATTTTAGAAAGTTCAGAGTTATTTATATTAGCCAATTTTGCAAGTTGTCTTTGCGAAAGATTAGCTTTTTCTCTAGCTTCGGTAATTACTTCACCGATATTTTTTTCTAGCATAGAAATTCACCTCACACCATAATAATACACCTATTGGGTAAAAATGTCAACATTTTTTAATTTTTTGAGTAAAAGTGTTGACAATGATGTAATTAGCATGATATATTATATGTGTTTCCAAATGAACCCACTTTAAAATTAAATGGGTAACATAGAAAAAGAAAGGAGGAAATCAAATGTATGAGATTGAAAA